>DEIO01000031.1 GCA_002352545.1 Patescibacteria group bacterium UBA2772 | reverse complement strand
CTTATTTCTGTGATCCTTTTAAATCTTGTCAAAAAGGAGGTGTTGAAAATATGAATAAATTAATTAGACAGTATTTACCCAGAAATGTTGATTTAAAAAATGTTAGTAATGATGATATTTATTTAATTCAAGAACGGCTTAATAATCGACCAAGAAAGAAATTAAAATATTTAAGTCCTAATGAATTTTGGAAAAGTGGTGCAAAGTTGACTTGAATTTTTAATGTGTTCATGCGTTTGTTAACCAGAAAAATAACCAGCCTTTCAACTGGTTATTTTTAGTAAAATTGAAGAGTTAATTATTTTATTTTTTTATAATAGAAACTCACCATCATTGCTGGGACTATAAACAAAGTTAAGATTGTCCCAAAAGCCAAACCGCAAATAATTGTAAAACCCATATTCCGCCAAGTTAGTTCAGCGATTGACAATGGCAAAAGTCCCATAATAGTAGTAATCGAAGTCAAAATAATCGGACGCATTCGAAGTCGCCCTTTTTCAATCCCTCCAACACTTCAATTTGATCGCCGACTGTTCTACCGATTTCAATTTTCAAAAGCTTGGCTTGATTATTGTCGTTTACAAAAACTGTGTTTTTTTGTTGACCAATATTAACGGCTGACAATGGCATAAAGAACGAATTTTCTTTTTCTGAATTTAATTTTAACTTAATTTCAATTTTAGCTAATTGATTAGCACCAGCAATAATTTCTTCCGAACTTTCAATTTGAACTTCGTAGCGATTGTTATTGGAATTAGCAACCAAAGACAAAGAAGCGATTTTTCCTGGATAATCCCTACCATAAATTTCAATCGAAACTGGGCCACTTTCAACTACCTTACTAACTTCAAAATTATTTAAGAAAATTTTAGCCTTCAATTGACTGGCTCCTGAAATTTCCGCAACGCCAGCTCCAGCTGAAATATAATCATATTGATTAATATTTTTGGCTGTTATTGTTCCTGAAATAGGAGCTCCGACAATCGATTTTTCATAGGCAATTTGATTTTGCCGAACTATCGACTGAACCTGAGAAATCTAAATTTTAGCATTGTTAATAGAAATTTTGACATCTTGCTCGACTTTATCCTCTGCGTCTTTGCTGTTGTCCAAAGCTTTCTCCGCTAAAGCAATTATATCTTGATCGCCACCATCTTCGGCTTGTTTTAATTTTAATTCGTCAATATGTTTATTATTCTTAACAATCTCCAAACTTTCCTCAATCGATTTTCTAGTTTTTTTCAAATTATCTTCAGCCAAATTTAAATTTCGTTGAGAATCTTCCAACGCTACTTTCGCAGAATTGACCGAAGTAGATTGATCAAAAATTGCTAAAATTTGACCTTTTTGAACCTGATCTCCAACCTGAAAATCAATTCAACTAATTCAACCGGTTTGTTCTACCACCACTTCGGCCGAATTGATTGAACTAAAAGTTGCAGTTTTGAAAGTTTCCGCTATTTTAGAATTTTCCTCTCCCATTATCATTACCTCAACCTTTTTGGCAAAATCTACTTTTTCGGCCACCACTTCTTTTTGGTTATTTGAACCAAAAATCAAAAAAGACAAGCTAATTCCAACTACAATAATTACAATTTGAAATTATATTCTGTTTTTTCTTGGATATTTTAGACATAAAATATAGGTTAATTTTTATTTACTGAAAATAATTATTTAATAAAATCAATTCGAAAAACACTCAGCAATCAGTTTGCCGTTTTACCCCAATTAAAATAAAAAAACCCTAAAAAAGCCTTTTTATAAATCACAAAAAACTATTTTTTCAACTTCATAAACTCGCAAAATCTAAAACTATTCTAAAACTAAGCACTAAATCTATTCCAATAAGAAGATGGAAAAATAAATTTAAAAAATAAATTTTGAGATTGAATAAATAACCAATTGTTGAAAAAAGTCACCTTGAAACCATCAGTCCTACTCAATCTTGAATTTCTCAAAAGTTCATTCATTGTCATAAAAGCTTTCTCCTTCTCACTCGCTTGAATCAAATTTAAGCTAGTATCACCCAAAACAATTGATTTTTTTTCTTCTGCCAAAACCAACTTTGACCAAATCCAAAAATCATTTTCTAAATAATACAATTCATCTTCTTTAATTTTTTCTTTTTCATACTTAACTTTATCAATCGTTTCCCCATTAGGAGATTTCAATTCAACTCTTCCTTTTTTATTCAACAAAGAAAAAGGGCAATCATCTCGATTTAAAGCTTTTGTCTTTCCAGCTTTTATTTTAAAATCATCTTTGATATAATGATTGGTTAATTTTTTCGTATTTTCTCCGGTCGCAATAATCCAACCTTTCAAATTAATCGTTTTGTTTTCTTGATTTTCAATCCAAATTTTTTCATTCTCATTATCTTTTCCTTTTGGATTAGGCAATATTTTAACAATTTTTAAATCAAATTGAGGAAATTTTTCAACTTTAATTTCAAAAAGCTTGAAGACATCAGCGCTTAAATCACTCACTCTAGTTTGAATAGTATAGCGGTCTTTTTTACTAAAAGTGTGCGTGGTTTCTTGAAGATAACTTTTGCTTTCGTCTCCAAAATCCCAACGATATTTCAAATCTTCTCCGTCTAAATCTTCTACTTTTTTGATCTTAAACTCTGTCTTAATATCTTCATAAATTTTATCCGGAATATCAACTTTATAAGTCGGCAAACTATTGAACTTATTCTCAGCACCCGGAGTAGCAAAAATACTCCACGACCACTGCTCAGCTAAATTTTTATTTAAAGAAGCATTTTCCTTGGCACTTTCTAAATAAGCCATTTCATCTACAATTTCTCCATTCGGATCTTTTAATTTAACTACCCCTTTGCTATTCCTCAAGAAACTGCTTGTTGAAAAAATTTCTACCTTCAATCGTTGCCCTGAAAGAACTTCTAAATCATCCAATCCGAATTCTTTATCAAGATGGTTGACGATCGACCAACCTGTCAATTCGATTTTTTTATCATCATTATTTAAAATTTCAACCCATTCCTTTCCTCCATCTGCGCCCTCAGGATTTGGCATTAATTCAGTAATTTCAAGTTTTTCAGAATAAATTTTAAATTCATTAGCTTCTCCAAAAGTCAAAAATTCCGTCCATTGCCATTTATTTTTAAAATTAAGTGCATAGAAATAATTTTCCTTTGCTTTCCCGCTATAAAAAGCCTTATCCAAAATATTTCCCTCGCTATCCAAGAAAAATATTCCGTCCTCACTTTTATTATTAATATCAAATTTAAATTCTGATCTTTCAAAAATTTTATATTCACCGCTTCTAATTTCATTATTTTCACCAACGAAAAAACATTTTTCTATATTTTTTTTACTAGGCTTATATCTTCCATCAACCAAACAACACCCTCCCAAATCAACCTTATCATCCCCCATATTATATAATTCAATCCAATCTTCCTTTCTTCCGACCTCGATCGCACCTTCGGACGGAAAAGGAAAAATTTCATTTAAACGAACTTTATCTAAACCATTTCTATTTTTTAATGTGCATTTTTCGTTATTATCTTCATCTACCTTCTCCTCTTTATCTACCGTTAATAAAAAAGCTTCAGAAATAGCATCGTCTTCTTTTCCGCTTTCTACCTTCGATTCAATCTCAATTTCTTTTATTTCCCTCCCTTCTTTCTCTCCAACTTCTTCTACTTCTAAAAGCGCTTTCTCATCTTCTTCATTTTCTTGACTAACCGAAGGCTCTGGTTCTTTTTCTTTTAATTTTATTCCTCCTTCTTTTTGCTCATTAATCCCAATCTCACTTTGATCTTCTTTGCTTTCATTGGTTTCTGCTTCTTGCTCTTGTATTGTTTCCGTTTTATCTACTAATTTTATTTCTTCCGCCAAACTCAACCTAGTTAAATTAAAAATTAATAAAAAAACAAGCACCAAAACAAGGCCCCTGTTCAAATATTTATAATTTATTCTTTTAAATTTATCAAAAAACATAGGGCCAAAAAATAAATAACCCAATTAAAAAAGCCCCAATTGAACCGATCAAGACAATTGAAGCAGTCAAATCTTTCAACATTTTAGCATAAGGATGAACCCTAGGATTAAAAATATTGACTAATCTTTCAATCAAAGTATTAACAGCTTCTAAAAGTAAAATTCCAAAAATAACAAAAATAATTACTATTAATTCCCATTTTTCAACACCAATCATAAGAGTTAAAACAAAAACTAACCCACCAGCGATCAGTTCAATCCGAAAATTTCTCTCTCGAATCACCATATATTTGAAACCTCTCAAAGCATGTTTTAAACTACTAAAAAATTTTCCACAAGTCTTTGCTATCATCTATTTTTGTTATTAATTTAAATAAATATTCATCAACAATTATCCAGAAATTATAGTTTGAGTGCAATTTGAGGAAAAACTGAGCAGTGCAACGAAGTGTATTAAGAAATACATGAAGTGAATCATAGAAGTTTTGACAAAAAAGTGTGCCAAACTATAATTTCTAAACTAGACTCTCTTAATATTAGCTCCTAACAAATTTAACCGTTCATCAATATCTTCGTAACCTCGATCAATTTGATAAATATTGTCAATTGTAGTTTTCCCATGAGCAATCATTCCAGCTAGCACCATCGTGATACCAGCTCTTAAATCTGGACTAGTTAATTTTTTTCCATAAATTCCCGTCGGTCCAGAAATTACCACTCGATGAGGATCGCACATTACAATCGCTGTTCCCATTGAATTCAATTGATCAGTGAAAAATAACCGACCCTCGAAAATCGTTTCATGAACCAATGAAATTCCTTCCGCTTGAGTCATCAGTAAAGTGTAAGGTGGTTGCAAATCAGTAGCAAAACCTGGATACTCATGAGTTGAAATCGAAACGGCTTTCAATCTTTCACCTTTTTTAACTTTAATATAATCTTCTCCAACTTCCAAATTAGCTCCAGCATTTTTCAAAACTGGTAAAACCGCCCCGAGATGCTCTGGAACACAATCTGTCACAGTGATCTCACTTTTACAAAGCAAACCCATCATAACAAAAGTTCCAGCCTCAATCCGATCGGGAATTACTTTGAAAGTTCCAGCCGAAATTTTTTCCGTTCCCTTGATAACAATAGTTGGCGTCCCAGCACCAGAAATTTTAGCTCCATTATAGTTCAAATAATCAGCTAAACTCTTTATTTCTGGCTCCATCGCACAATTTTTCAAAACAGTTTTTCCTTCTGCTAAAACGGCGGTCATCATCATCGCTTCCGTTCCTGTCACAGTAATTTTTGAGAAAAAAATTGTCGTTCCAATTAATTTTGGTTTATTTGCGATAGCCTTAAAACCGTCGTCGTTCCATTCAATTTTTGCCCCCAGTTTTTGAAATCCGTCTAGAAATAAATCTATCGGTCGCTTGCCAATCACACAACCCCCCGGATAAGTCATATTAACCTCACCAAATCTCGCCAGCAAAGGACCAACTAATAAAATTGAAGCTCTTAATTTTTTAACTAACTCCCCTTGAAGATTACCAGCCTTAATTCCCTCGGGATTAATTTTAACTTTTTTATTTTCAACATCTTTCACAATTACTGCGCCCAGCTCTTCTAAAAGTTCTAACATCCGTTTAGTATCTTCGATAAAAGGAAAATTTTCTATCACTATTTTTTCTTCAGTCAAAACCACTGACGCCAAAATCTTCAAAGCCGAATTCTTCGCTCCGTTGACTTTGATTTCACCTTTCAACTCGCATCCTCCTTCAATCTCAAATTTTTGTTCTGTTTCCATATTGTTATTTAAAAAACAACTTCACCTCTCATAAAAACATAATACCATATTTGTAATTTTGATACAAAGTTTTTTCGCTTTCCCTTGGTTCAACCAGAGGAAATTCTAATGTTTGAACCAAGAGAAGACTTAAACCAAAGATTTCTTCAGTCATATTCATAAAATCAAAAATTTAAAATTTGACATTTACGAAAATATTTATTATTATTCTTGTAAATAAACCTCAAACAAAAAGGAGGATAAAAAAACATCTCAACAATAACAATAACCCCCTGGATTGAACCAAATCCAGGGGCCCTTTTTTATTCCAATTTTTTATACAACAAATCAACCCTCCTAAAAGCAAAGAGGAGGTCTTGTTTTAAAGACCTCCGTTCTATTCATTTGTTGAACATTTAGAAGAATCTTCTTCCGTTGAAGAAGACAAAACCAATTAAAATAATCACAATTATTGCGACCCCAGAACTTATTCCAGAAAAAATTTCAGAACTAAAAAAACCAAATACAATCACGATAACAATAATAATCCAAAGCAAATTTCCCGATCCTCTTCCACTATTTCCGCCTCTTCCGACTCTTCCTCTTCCCATTTCAATTTCCCCTTTTATTTTAAAATAATCTCTAATTATTTCTAATGTTTAATAATTTTTAGCTCAATTTTTTCATCATCAACTGCTAATTTTATAGTTCCGCCAATTGGAAAAGTAATAATTGGATTAGTATGCCCAAAATCAACATTAGCAATTATTGGAATATTTTTTAATTCTTTCTTGGTCTCAATAATATATTTCAATTTTTCAAGCGTCATTTCAGTTTTTCTTTGAAATCTGCCAATCACAATTCCTTTAATTTTACCAAAATTGGATTGTTGAATTAAAGATTGCAAATTCCTATCAAACTCCACATCAAAGGAAGAACCTACCAAATCATCATCTTCAATAAACAAAATTGAATTGGAAAGATCCGGCATAAATTCCGTTCCTGTTAATAAATTCAAAGTGCAAAGATTTCCTCCGATAATTTTCCCTTCAGCAGTCCCCTTATGCAAAAACACAAATCCTGTATTTTCTTCAATTTTTCGATTCTCTTGATCCAAAAACCAAACATCATCAGACCAAGTTTTTGATGATTCAACCAAAAATTCATCCTCACTGGTTAAACATTTTTTAAAATATTCTAAATTATATTCAAATTCTTTTTTCATCCCCCAAGTAGCAAAATGCAATCCTGAATAAGTAACTAAATCCGTTTTAGCCGTAATAGCATTTGCTAAAACCGTTATATCAGAATAACCACATAAAATTTTAGGATTATTTTTTATCAAATCATAATCTAAATATTTCAAAAGTTGATTAGAATTAAAACCACCAAGCACTGTGAAAATAGCCTTTACATTTTTATCTCGAAAAGCCTCGTGGATATCTTCAATTCTCGATTGAATTGAAGACGACCTAAAAATATCAGTTTCTCGACAATTTTTAGAAAATGTCACCTTGAAGCCTTCTCGCTCTAGTTTTTCTGTAGCCAATTCAATATTTTCTTCAGAAAGCAACGATAGGCTTCTGGCTGGAGCAATCACTCTAATTTCATCTCCTTTTTTTAATTTTTCTGGAATTATCATAAATTTTAATTTAAAAAATATTTGTTAAAAACAGTTCTTTACTAGTTTAAAAAACACAATGACTATAAAGCCATTGTGTTTTAAAAAATAAAATTAGATATCACTAGGCTTTTTCTTTTTTCTCCACTTTTTTATCAAACGATTTTACAATTTCATCAAACCGTTCTTTTTCGATAGTTTCTTTTTCCATAAGTTCTTGAGTAATTTTTTCCAGAATTTTTTCATTTTTGTTGATTATATCAGCACTAGTTTTCAAAGAATTAGAAATAATCGATTCAACTTCAATATCAATTTTTTCCGCAATTTTTTGAGAATATTCAGCTTGCTCGTGAAATTCTTTTCCTAAGAAAACTTGTTCATGATCAGTTCCATAAGAAATTGGTCCAAGCTTACTCATTCCAAATTTCGTCACAATTTTTCTAGCCAAATCAGTCGCGCGTTTCAAATCATTCGAAGCTCCCGAAGTCACCTCTCCATAGATTTTCATTTCGGTCGCATAACCTGCCAATAAAACAGCGATTTGATCCATAAAATAAGACTTAAAATACAATCGTTCATCACTTTTTGGAGCATTTAAAGTATATCCAGCTGCTCGTCCTCGAGCAATAATAGAAACCTTTTGAACATTATCAGCCTTGGGCAAAATCGTTGCCACTAAGGCGTGTCCGGCTTCATGATAAGCTGTCACTTCTTGCTCTCTTTCTGTCACGACATTGCTTCTTCGTTCTGGACCTAAAATAACTTTTTCAATCGCCTCTCTTAATTCGTCCATAGTGATGACACTTTTTCGTCTTCGAACCGTCAAAATTGCCGCTTCGTTCAAAAGATTAGCTAAATCCGCTCCCGAAAAACCAGCGGTTCGTTCAGCAATTTGTCGAATATTAATTCCTTTAGCAAACTTTTTACCAATTTGATGAATTTTTAAAATTGCTTCTCGCTCTTTTATATCAGGATTAGTCAAAACTACTTGCCGGTCAAATCGTCCTGGCCTAAGCAAGGCTGGATCCAAAACATCTGGTCGATTAGTCGCCGCAATCACAATCACTCCAAGACCAGTATCGAAACCATCCATTTCCACCAAAATTTGATTCAAAGTTTGCTCCCTTTCATCGTGTCCGCCGCCCACACCTGTGCCTCGTTGTCGTCCAACAGCATCAATCTCGTCAACAAAAACAATCGCTGGGGCATGTTTTTTAGCCTGCTTAAATAAATCTCGAACTCTGGAAGCTCCTACTCCGACGAACATTTCTACAAATTCAGAACCTGAAATTGAGAAAAACGGCACGTTAGCTTCTCCAGCCACCGCCTTGGCTAATAAAGTTTTTCCCGTTCCAGGAGAACCCAACAACAAGAAGCCTCGAGGAATTTTCGCCCCCATTTTAATAAACTTTCGAGGATTTTTCAAAAAATCAACCACTTCGTAAAGCTCTTCTTTAGCTTCTTTGGCCCCAGCCACATTTTTAAAAGTAATTCTTTTCTTCTTATCTTTATCAGGAATAAACATCCGCGCTTTGCTAGCTCCAAACGACATCGCTTGATTTCCACCCTTTTGAGCTTGTTTCATCAAAAACCAAACAAAGAAAGCAATCATCAAAAATGGTAAGAGGAATGGTAAAATAATATTTACAAGAACATTGGCTCCGCTAGTATCTTGAATATCAATTTTCAAAGCACCCAGCGCTTCTGTAGAAACTCCAATATTGCTCAAAGATTCAGCTAAAGCCGCCTGAGGCTCTTTAATTGATTCTTGTTTATCACCATTTTTCAATTCAATTATCAACTTATCCCCTTCAACTTTAATATTTTCAACCTCATCTTTATTGATTTCCTGAGCCAATTGACTTAAAGAAATTTTTTCAATAGACTTAAGAGGTGCAGTATACAAAGAAATCAAACCAAAAACCAATAAAATCACCACTAACCCAATTCCAATTTTCTTCTGCATCCCTTTATCGTTTTTTAAAATTTTCATATTTAACTTAAATTTAATTATTTTAAACATTCAATCACTTCCATTTATTGAACTTTACTAAAGATAACACAGTCTTCATTTTTTTTCAAAACAATCTTTCCAATTTGCATTGTCTGAGTTTTAGATTTTTCACTATCAACAATTTTTTTAAATTCCTGAAAATTATTATTAGAAATATTTTTTAAATCACCTTTTAAATTAAAAATAATTTTCCTAAATAATCGCTTCCAAACTCCAATTAGAAATTTATCAAATTTTGAAATATCTAAAACAAGCTGATTGCCTTCTTCTCTAACTAAATCTAAATAAATTTTATCAATAAAAAACTGATTAATTTCATTTTCAGTTTGCAAATTAACCGCCAATTTTCCCAAATTTTCCTTAATCTTTGGATTATATTTTTCTTCCAAAAAAGGAATTAATTCCAATCTAATGCTATTACGAGTAAAATCAGCTTTTAAATTCGTTTTGTCCAAACAAAATTTTTGCTGATTTTCTTTCAAAAAATTTTTAATTTCATCCTTAGAAAAAATTAAAAATGGTCTAATTAAAAAATCTCGTTGAACTTTAATGCCTGTCAAACCCTGCAAACCTGAACCTCGAAGCAAATTCATCAACAAAGTTTCCGCTTGATCATCTTGAATATGAGCTACTGCAATTTTATCAAATTTCAATTCCTGTCGAATCGCTTCGAATTGTTGATAACGAAAATCTCGTAGTCGTTCTTCTAAGTTTCCCGTTATGATAGTAGCTTCTTCGTATTGAAGAACTCTCAAGCTCAACTTATTCTTATCAGCAAAATTTTGAACAAACTGTTCATCTTGATTTGAATCTTCTCCACGTTGATGATAATTAATATGAACTAATTGTAATTTTAAATCATACTTGCTCCGCAATTCATTCAACGCCAACGCCAAACCGATCGAATCCGATCCGCCAGAAATCCCAATCACCACTGAGTCACCTTGCGCTAAAAGTTTTTCCTGAAAAATATAGTTTTGAAGTTTTTTTAGGAAATTTTTACTCATTTTATAAAGCTCGTAAAAATTCTAAACTTTTGTCAAGAACTTCTTGCCGAGTTAAATTAGTAGTATCAAGAACAAAATCATAATGACTCATATCCCTGATATCAAAATTATAATATTTTTTGTAACGTTTTTGCTCTGACAAAACTCTTCTCTGACAATTTTTTAATAATTCTTCGAAAGATTTCAGTTCTTCATTACGATTATTATCCGCTTGAAGTTCTTTGTAGATTCTTTGAACTCCTGTTTCTTCATCAACTTTTAAATAGATTTTGATTGAATTAGGAATAAAGCTCCAAGCTGTCCGACTTTCAATAATAAAATTATCTTCTTCTCGTCCTAATTTTTTCACATAAGCATCGATATCCGCATCAATCGAAGGATCAACTTCGGCCAATTTCATAAGCTCCAAAAAAGTCGTCCCTCGCTTCTTGGATAAATCTCGAAGAATTTGTCCCATATAGAAACGTTTCATTCCAAGCTTTTCGGCAATTTTTTTAGCAATAGTGCTTTTACCAGCACCTAAGTCACCGTTTAAAGAAACAATCATTTGATCAAAAATTATTTTTTAGCTTCTTTTTTAGTTTCTTCTTCCTTGTTCACCATAGCTTCAACCGAAGCGGATTCTTTTTCAACTGATTTTTTTTCTTCCTTGGCCTTCATCAATTTTTCTTTATCCTTAAGTTCACCGACAAATTTCAAACCCATTCGATGTTTTTTAGGATCCATTGACATAATTTGCCAAAGATAAGTTTCTCCAGTTTGAATAACTTCATCGACATTCTTTCCAGGATATCTTGAAATAAATTCACTAATATGAGACAAACCGTGAATATCTTCGTTTAAATAAACAAAAGCTCCAAAGTGATTCAATTTATTAACAACACCTTCAACGATTTGTCCAGGCTTGTATTTATCACCAACTTGAGTCCACGGATCAGCCTTAAGTTCTCGAACTGACAATGAAATTCGAGTATCATCAATTGAAATAATTTTAGCTTTAACTCGGTCACCAATTGCCACCACGTCTCGAGGATTATCAATCAATTTCCAATCTAATTGAGAAATATGAACTAACCCTTCTAACTTATCGGCATCATCTTTGGAATCTTTTCTTGATGGTGGGAAGAATTTAACAAAAGCACCAAAGTCTACGACTCCGCTAACTTCACCTTCAACCACATCACCAACTTTAAATTCAGAAATATTTTTCTTTTCTTCTTCTTTGTAGGCTTCTTTCTCAGAAACAATCAATTTCTCTTCATCAAAAATTGCGTCAATCACGCAAACTCGCATCTCAGTGTTGACATAGCTTTTCAAAATTTCAAAAATTTTGTTCTTGTCTCCATCTTCCACTCTTGGATAGTGCTCTGCGGTCAATTGACTAACTGGCATAAACCCAGTGATATTATTGACCTCCACCATCAACCCACCCTTATTAGCATCCAAAATTTTAACCGAAATAATTTTGCCATTATCTTTTTTCTTACTCAAATCTTTCCAAGCTTCTTCTCTAATAGCCTCTCTAACTGAAAGTTCTACATAACCTTCTTCATTTTCTTGATCAATCACACTAGCAGTAATCTCATCACCAATTTTAAGTTTTTTTCTATGATTACCAAAACCGTCTTTAACTTCTTTCCCATAAATAATTCCTACGCCCATTTCACCTAAATCAACAAAAAGCGAATGAGTATCAATTTCAAGCACTTTTCCTTTAATTTTTGTTCCTTCCTCGGGAATAACTGGAAGACGATCTTTTAAAAGTTCTTCCATCGCATTTTCCTCATCTTCGGTCAAAACTATTTTGGAAGTTTCTTCTATATCTTCACAGATTACTTTTTCTTCCCCATTCGCCGTAGCTTTAGCGGGAGTGGATCCTTCTTCTAACTTTAAATCTAAATCTTTCTCTACTTTTTTTGACATACTTTAAGCAAACAAAAAAGACTTTCGTGTCCTTTTCACTTGTCCGATTAATGATTAATAAATTTTACAACCTTAAATGACTCTAATAAGAACTATTTTAACGGAAAAAAGAAGAAAAGTCAAGAGCGAAAATTCATTTGAAATTAGGCGAAACTTATTTAATTGGGTGAAAAATTCTAAATTCAAAATTAGTCTATTATTTGCGCGGTTTTCCCAAATATCTTCCCATCGCAATCACCGAACTAATAACTCCCAATAATATTCCCGCGCCCAACTCGGCTGGCACGATTTTAACTGCATTCTTGACAAAAATTTCTCTCAAAAATTGCTCAATATAGACACTATTAGAAAAAGGCAAAACCACCCCAGAAGCTTCTGGAATTGCCACAAATTTCAGATAAATGAACGACAAAGGCAAAGCGATCGCTGCCGAAATCAAACCATACAAAATTCCCTCCCAAACAAAAGGCATTCGAATATAATTATTAGAAGAACCCACCAAACGCATAATCTCAATCTCTCGACTATGAGCATACATTGTGATTCGAACACTATTGAAAGTAATCAGAATCGCAATTATCGTCAAAGTTATTCCAAGTGCCAATCCCGTCTGCCGATTTGAATCAATTTCAGATCCAAGGCTATCAATAACGTTGCTGTATTTATCATAATTAACTGTATTAATAAAATCTTTGTAAGCACTCTCATTGACCGCTCTGGCAATTAAATCATAGTCACGAGGCTCTCGAGCTTTAACGCTCAAAGTTGGTTCAAACGGATTAATTTCAATTTCATCTAATGATTTCAACATTATTTCATTATCCACATTTTCTTTTTTAAATTCTTCTAATGCTTTTTCCTTGGAAATATAATCGATAGAAGCGACTTCTTGATATCGACTAAATTCATCCTTGGCAATCAAAACGTCCTGCTCAGTCGTATCAGGCTTGAAATAGACCGAGATACTAACTCGCTCTTTAATATCATTCAATAACAAATTATCTGAAATTACTACCGCAAATTGAATATTGATAATAAATAATGTCACCGTAATAATACTAATAGTTGCCACCGAAAGCCAACCATTTCGATAAAAATTTGTAAACCCTGTCTTTAATGTTCGTGGAAATTTTAAACGCATCTTTTATTTTTAAAAATTACTTTTAGAGAAAACTTATTTTATTTTTCTTCCAATTCATACTTTCCTTTCTTCTTATCACTCACAATTTTTCCGTCTTTTAAAACAATCACCCTTCTATCAAGCTTATCAATCGCTTCTCGATCATGAGTCGCAAGAATCACAGTTGTCCCATATTCATTGATTTTTATTAAAGACTCCAAAACCCCCCAACCTGATTCTGGATCAAGATTTCCAGTTGGTTCATCGGCAATTAAAACTTTTGGTCGATTGACCAAAGCTCTAGCAATCGCCACTCTCTGTTGCTCTCCACCAGAAAGTTCGTGCGGATATTTTTCCTCCGAACCTTCCAATCCAATAATTTCCAAAACTTTAGGCACATCTTCAGCAATTTCTTCATCCGTTTTTCCCGCAACCTCCATTGCAAAAGCCACATTTTCAAAAACACTTTTCTTCGGCAATAGCTTAAAATCCTGAAAAACCACCCCGACATCTCGCCGGTGTTGAAAAATTTGTTTCTTCTTATATTCCACAATATCTTCCCCGTCGAACAAAGCCTCACCCGAAGTTGGTTTTTCTTCAGCGTGAAGAATTTTAATCAAAGTTGATTTTCCCGCACCCGATGCTCCAATAATTGAAACAAACTCTTTATCTTCAATTTTAAAACTAATATTTTCTAAAGCTGGAGAATCTCCTAAATAAATTTTTGATATATTTTTACATTCGATCATCTTGCTTGACTTGTTTAATACTTATACTAAATTTAATTTCTTTTAAATAGTAATAAAGTTAATCTGATTAACATTTTTACAAAATTCCAATCTCAAAATTCCGAATTCCAAATAAATTACAAATTGAATTTTGAAAATTGTAATTTATTTAGAATTTGAGATTTTGGATTTGGTGCTTGGAATGTAATGTCTCAAATATTCTTCAATGAAATCATTTATTTCTCCATCCATCACCTTCTCAACATCCGAAACTTCAAAATTAGTTCGATGATCTTTTACTAATTTATAAGGATGAAAAACATAAGATCTAATTTGATTTCCCCACTCGGCTGACTTATACTCCCCTTTAATTTCTTGCTCTTTTTCTTTTTGTTGTTGTTCTAAATATTCATAAAGCCTGGCTTTCAAAACTTTCATCGCCGACTCCTTATTTTTCAATTGAGACCGTTCATCTTGACAGGTGACGACGGTATTGGTTGGCAAGTGAGTGATTCGAACCGCCGAGTCAGTCGTATTCACTGATTGACCGCCAGCGCCAGAAGATCTGAAAGTGTCAATCCGCAAATCACTCGCGCTAATTTCTATCTTACTATTTTTATCCAAAACTGGCCAAATTTCAACCGAAGCAAATGACGTTTGTCTCAAAGCATCGGAATTAAAGGGGGATTGTCGCACCAAACGATGAACACCCTTCTCACTTTTCAAATTTCCAAAAACCATTTCTCCGCCTACTTCAATCAAAGCGCTTTTAATTCCCGCTTCGCCACCCTCAGTTTTATTCAAAATTTTCGTTTTCCAATTTTGTCTTTCGCAAAAACGCAAATACATTCTCAACAACATTTCCGCCCAATCTTGCGCATCATCCCCACCTGCTCCAGCGTGAATTTCCAAAATTACATTGTTTTTATCATATTTCCCGCTAAAAAAAGTTTTCTTTTCAAATTCGTTCAATCTTTTTTTCACGCTTTCGAATTCCGTCACGATAAGCTGAACCGAATCCTCGTTATCTTCTGTCAATTCCTTGAAATATTCTTCTATATCAACCAAGTCGACTTCTATTGCCTTCCAATCACTAATTTCTTTTTTCAAAAATTCCAACCGTTTACTTAATTCCCCAGCTTTTTGAGGATTATCCCAAAAATCCCTTTCGCCTGATTGATTTTCAATTTTTTTTATTTCCTTTTTCTTTTCAGACCAGTCAAAGACAGTCGCCCAATCGGACGAATTTATCCTGCCATTCTGCCAACTCCTTTTTAATTTCTTCTAATTTTAACATTGAATCTTAAATCATATTTTAAAAATCGCCTACTTCAATTCTTTTTACAATACTATATTATCATAAAAAACAAATTTTTAACAGAAAAATATTTAAAGAATTAATTGTTATCAAAATCAAGCTTAAATTTAATTTGACTAATAATTTCTTTCTTTAAATTATTTTTTATCCATCTTTTTTTGTTTTCATCTACTAGCTCACCAAGCCCATCCACCCAACCTCTAGATGGATTATACTTCTCCAAAAACAACAATAAATCCCGTAAAAATTCCTTCGCCTCTTTTTGAGTTCTTTTCTCGATTATTTTTTTATTAAAATCGAAATTATTTCTAAACATAAATTCAATATCATAAAAATCTCGGTTGGCTGTTCTTTTCCGTTCCAAAGACGTCACTAATTTATTCACAAAAGCATCCTCAATTTTTTGAGTCTTAACATCAATTCCATAAAAATTTTTTAATTCATAACGATTATCTAAACCAATTTTAGAAATTTCAATTTTGACATTGGCCTGATTTTCTCCATAATTCAATAAGAAAAAAATTGTTTGTTTTTTATCTGCCTCATCTTTAATTTCACCAAATTCTGTCAATAGAAAATCAATCAAACTCTTGATTTTTTAGCTGATTTTAATGATAATAATAAAAGAGATTAGAAATCGAAATTAAATAGAGACTTTTTACAATTAGTATAAATTATAAAACTTTTTATTTCGAGTGCAGTTTGAGGAGGGTTTAAGCACTAAAGAAAACGCATTTTATAGTGCGTTGACTGAGGAACGGAAAAACTGACAAAAAATGCGCCGATAATAAAAAGTTTTGATTCCAGCCGAAATAGCTCCAACTGGTAGAGCAACGCACTCGTAACGCGTAGGTTGTGGGTTCGACTCCCATTTTCGGCTCAAATTTTCAAAAAAATTTTGCCATACAGTCTCTCCCTTTTCCTAGGGGGGGGACCGAGAGGGTTTTAAAACTTGTTTCCAACTCAAAAAAATATTAGACTTAAGACATTAATTTGCTATTTACCCTGAAAAACAATTTAAAAATTAAAAATTAGGTTTTATTTAAAAATTACAAAATTTAAAAATTAAAAATTAATTTAGCATAAATTCTATGTTTTTCTTATCCAAATCCCCAACCACCCAAGAAATTATCAGAACCCTTCTCCGAAAAATTAAATATCCCAAACTGATATTATTGGTATTATCAGTTTTCATCGGCTATTTAATCTACAAGGATGGCAACAATTTCTATTTTCACGATGTAATCTATAAAATGGGTTACCTTAGCACTTTCATTGCTGGCTTTTTCTTTGTCTACGGTTTCACCACCAGCTCTTCAATCGCCATTCTTCTGATTTTATCACCAATCCAAAATTTTTGGCTAACCAGCTTCGTTGCAATTCTCGGCTCAATTCTCGGTAACTTCTTTGTTTTCAGATTTATGCGAATTTCAGTCGTCGGAGAATTGGACGATCTTTCTCGCAACAAGCTCCTCAAATTGATTATCGAAAAACTAGAAAAATACACTCCGCTTTTTGTTCGAAGTCACATTCTTCCAGCTTTCGCTGGCTTCATCTCAGCCACTCCCTTGCCCGACGAACTAGCTGTTGCTTTAGTTTCTTGGTCCAAAAACATTTCAATTGCCACCTTCTCTACCGTCGCCTTCATCATCAACTTCTTCGGAATCTTCCTGATAATCTGGCTCGGTAAAATTATTTAAACCATTTTCCCCCAATTAAAAAGAC
>DEIO01000023.1 GCA_002352545.1 Patescibacteria group bacterium UBA2772 | reverse complement strand
TGTTTCGCCACGTCGTTTCTGCCACTTTTAATGATTGGTCATAAATTCATTAATTTTTTTGATAATTTGAAATTTTTAAGAGTGGGTGCTAGAATAGATACATTGATAGATGCATCTATAGAGGTATCTAAAAATTAAAAATAAAATAATGGGGAAAATTATTCGAAAATTGAATAAGAATAGTCAATATAGCTATTCAATTAATATTCCGAAAGAGCTGATTGATAAGTATGGTTGGAAAGCTAAACAAAAATTGACTATTGAAGATAAGAGTCGGGGAATTTTAGTGATCAAGGATTGGAGAAGAAAATAAATAATTTTTTATTATATATTTAAAGGTTTTTGCTTAAAATTGAAATAGGATTTTTTGTTTTGACTTTTTTTGTTTTAGGGTGTATATTGGGGTATGTAATTAAGTTAACTCTGGTTAACTTTGTCGATTGTAGAAATGATAAAGAACTTAGAAATTAAGTTTTTTTATTTATTAATAATTTGGAATATAAATTTACTATGAAAGATCAAAGTCAGGAGGATTATCTCAGGGCAATTTATCAAATCATCGAACAAGAGAAGGAAAGGAAAGTAAAATCTGTTGATATCGCTGCTCGATTGAATATTTCAAAAGCGGCAGTTTCTAAAATGTTAAAAATTTTGCAATCCCAAGGGTTTGTTTCTATCGAGCTATATTCTAAGGTTAATTTAACAAAAAAAGGTTTGATGGCAGCACAAAAGTTAACATACAAATATGGAGTGATAGAGGTTTTTTTAAAAAATGTATTGAAAGTAGACAAAGAATCTATTAAAGAAGAAGCGCACCGTTTAGAGCATGCATTTTCAGATGAAACAATAAAAAAATTAGTTGAGTTTTTGAATAATTCGAAAGTCTGTTCTTGTGGAAAGGAAATTTTTATAACAATTGATTAACAGATAAATAATATGAAAAGTATAGCTGAATTTAAAAAGGGCGAAAAAATAAAAATAACATGTGTGCAATGTGGAAAAAATTTTTCACGTAGGATTTCAGAGTTGGGTCTATTTGACGGTTCTGAAATCGAAATTGTTAAAAATGATAATTTTTGTCCTGTAATTATTAAAATTTTTGATTCTCAAATTGCCTTAGGTCAAGGAGAAGCACTGAAAATATATGGTAAAAAAATCTAATTTTGTTATCGGACTTACCGGAAATCCAAATGTTGGAAAGTCAACTTTATTTAATGCACTAACTGGGGTTAGGCAACATGTAGGTAATTGGCCCGGTAAAACGGTTGAAAAAAAAGAAGGGTTGTTTAATTTTAAGGATAAGAAGATAAAAATTGTTGATCTTCCTGGTTCTTATAGCTTGACAGCTTATACAGAAGAAGAAGCCATTACTTCGGATTTTATCTTGGAAGAAAAGCCCAATATTATAATTCAAATTATTGATGCTCAAAATTTAGTTCGTAATTTATTTATGACTATTCAGTTGATGGAATTGGGAAAACCGCTTGTAATTGCACTTAATATGGTGGATTTACTTGAAAAGAAAAAGGTTTCAATTGATACAAAAAAGCTTTCAAAATTACTTGATGTGCCAGTTGTTGTTATTAAGGCAAGAGAACAAAAAGGGATAGATGAATTAATAAATACTGCGATTAAGATTTCGAAGAGAAAAAGAGCGAGTGGTATTAAACTTAGTTATGGAATCGAAACAAATGATGAATTGCAAAAAATTCAAGAATTTATTAAAGTCGAGGAAAAAATTAGTCCATTTAGATTGGGTTGGTTGAGCTTGAAACTTTTAGAGGATGATCTACGAATAAAGCAGGAATTAACTAAAAAGCCATATTGTTTTGAGTTAAAAAAACAATTGCAGGAAAGCGTAAATCATCTTCAGAATATTTATAATAAAGATATAAATACAATATTGACAGATGCTCGGTATGGTTTCATTAAAGGACTAGAAAAAGAGGTTATCTCAAAAAGAATAGAGGATAAGAAAAAAAGTTTTACCGAAAAATTTGATGATATAGCGATGAATAAATTTTTGGGGATACCTTTGTTTTTTACTGTGATGTTTTTTGTTTTTCAGCTTACCTTTAGGTTGTCTGCACCAATAATGGAATGGATTGAAAAGATTTTTGGTATGTTTAGTGAAACAGTTTCAACTTTTTTAATATATTGGGGAGCGCCTGGCTGGTTAATTTCCTTTTTAACAGATGCAGTGATTGGTGGTGTTGGTGGTGTGCTTACTTTTGTTCCGTTAATAGGTATTTTATTTTTACTAATAGCTTTGATGGAGGATGTTGGATATATGTCGCGGGTGGCATATATTATGGATAAGTTTATGCATAAAATAGGTTTACATGGGAAGGCCTTTATTCCGTTGATTCTAGGCTTTGGTTGCAACGTTCCTGGTATTATGGCGACTAGGATTTTGGAAAATAAGAAAGATAGGTTGCTTACAATATTAATTAGTCCTTTTATTTCATGCGGAGCTCGTCTTCCGGTATATGCTTTGTTCACAGGTGTTTTTTTTGCTAAGCATCAAGGACTAATTATTTTTTCAATTTATATGTTGGGAATATTGATGGCTATTATAGCTGGCTTTATTTTCAAAAAATTTATGTTTAAAAAATTATCTTCGCCTTTTGTTATTGAATTGCCGTCATATCGAATGCCGACTATGAAAGGGGTGGTTATTCATGTTTGGGAAAAAGTTTGGTCTTTTGTTAGAAAAGCCGGAACTGTTATTTTGTTTTTTTCTATTATTATTTGGGTACTAGCTAGTTTTCCAGTCGGAGTTGAGTATGCTTCTTCGGAAAGTGTAATTGGAACAATTGGACAAGCAGTTTCTCCAGTATTCAGACCACTCGGTTTTGATAATTGGCAATCTTCAGTGGCACTTCTTTTTGGTTTTGTTGCTAAAGAAGTTGTTGTTGGCACTTTCGGAACTTTGTATGGCACAGTTGATATAGGAAATAGCGTGGGAGTTTCATTGAGCGATGCTCTTCAAAATGATTTTTCGCCATTATCTGCCTATGCTTTTATGGTCTTTGTTTTGTTATATGTGCCATGCGTAGCTGTTTTGGCAGTTGTGAAAAAAGAAACAAATTCTTGGAAATGGCCGTTATTTTTGGCGAGTTATACTACAATAATTGCATGGGTAGTTGCATTTATTGTTTACCAAGGTGGAAGAATTTTAGGTTTTGGATAAGAGATATTTTGTTTGAAATATATTTTAAATAACATATAATAAAAATTGGAGAGATGCCAGAGTGGTCGAATGGGACGGTTTCGAAAACCGTTGTTGTCTTTAAACGCAACCCAGGGTTCGAATCCCTGCCTCTCCGCATTTCGCAAACAGCAACCCCTTCGGTTGTTGTTTTTGCTTTATTATAGCCAACGAAAGAAGGTTCAAGGACGGTTTTTAGAGGAGTCGGGACAGAGTCGTTTTTCAAAAGCCAAACGAAAGGCTCTTTTAGACTAAAGTTAGTGATTTTTTGATCTTCAATAACAATGTTCGAAGCTATGAGTGAAACGACTTCTTTTTTGATTTCATTCGTTCCGTTTATAAAAATTTCATTTGCTAACTTTGCAAATTTTGCAATTATTTCTATTTTCTCGACTATGTCATCACAATCATCTTTATTTTTATTGATAAAATCTTCCAAAGTCGCTTCCTCATCTTTATATCTTGCCAATTTGTTTTCGTAAATTTTTTCAAAAATTTTCTCTTCAACAAAATAATCAAGAGCTCTCCCTGAATTTTTATTTAAAGAAAATTTATCAAATAAATTTATAATAATTATAATAATAATTTCCCTCATTCTGCTCCCAAAACCCACCAGAATCAACCTTCAGGGGTTGTTTTTTTATCGATTTGTGGTAAATTAAAAATGTTCATCTATGATAAATATTCTGAGAGAAACTGCCCATTTTAACTAATCGTAGGTTGGAATGGGCAGTCAAGTTCTACGATTAGGGAGTCTTTCGGGATTAACTATCATAGATGAACGGCTTGGCTGTCCTTTTTTGTTTGTCAAAAAACACTAAGTCAAAAATATAATCAACATAGCTCCGTTCATCTATGTCAAAAAACAATAAAAATTCTTCTTATGAAGATCTGATTTTAGAAATAGAAAAACTCAAGAAAGAAAATGATCAATTAAAAAAAAGAAAAAAATATGGTTTGGTTTGGGAAGAAAAACCAGAAAAGTTTGAAAAAGAAAGTCAAAACGCCTTGCCAGTTCTAAAAGAAAAAGGCGGAAAGTTTAAAGATATTATTGATCTAAAAAATCCTAAAGACGATTTTAATATTTTAATTGAGGGTGATAATTATCACGCTCTTTCTGTTTTAAACTACACTCATCGAGAAAAAATCGATGCTATTTATATTGATCCGCCCTACAACACAGGTATTAAGGACTTTATTTATAATGATCATTTTGTTGACAAAGAAGATAGTTTCAAACATTCTAAATGGCTTTCTTTTATGTCAAAAAGATTAACTTTGGCAAAAAAACTTTTGACAAACATTGGGATTGTCTTTATCTCAATTGACGATAATGAACAGGCACAAATAAAACTTTTATGTAGTGAAATTTTTGGAGAATCAAATGTAGATGTTATGATTTGGAGAAAAAGTGGCGAGGGTCGTGATGGCAAAATGAAAAATACAACAACCTTTAGAAAAGACCATGAATATATTATTGTGTGTTATAAAAATAAAAATATTTTAAATAAAATCATTGAAAAACCAAATTTTCAAAATGATTATCCAAATTCAGATAATGATCCACGTGGAAATTATAAAGCTGGAAGTATTTCAAGAAAAGAAAGTGCATCAAACAGAGAACACAAAAATTATTATTCTGTGAAATCTCCTAGCGGAAAAATATTCACAAGACAGTTCGATATATCAAAAAAAGAATTTAAGAAACTAAATGAGGATAGGGTTTTAAATAAAAATAATAAACCTGTTGGTAGAATTTATTGGGGTAAAAATGGCTTAGCAGTTCCAGCAATCAAGGTATTTGTCAATGAAGAAAGGAAAATTACTCCATATTCCGTTCTATTAAAAAAGGGAACGACTACAGAAGGAACTAAAGAGGCTAGTGAAATTTTAAATACTGATTTAACCACAATGAGACCAAAGCCATCACTCTTAATAAGGACTCTAATACAACTTGCAACAAGAAAAAATTCAATAATATTAGATTTTTTTGCAGGCACTGGAACTACAGGACAAGCTATTTTAAAATTAAACAAAAAAGACAAAATAAACAGAAATTTTATTCTTTGTACTAATAATGAAAATAAAATTTGTGAAGATATCACTTGGCAAAGAATTAAAAAAGTTTCTCAAGGATATACCAAGCCAAACAAAGAAAAAGTTTCTGGTTTAGGCGGAAATATTAAATATCTAAAAACTGATTTCATAAAAATCAATGATACTGCCGACAACTTAAAAGAAAAAGTTGTTGAAACTTCAACTGAAATTTTGTGCTTAAAAGAAAATACTTTTTCTAAGGTGAAAGATTCTTACAATAAAAATCAAATTAAAATTTTTGAAAATAATGACAAATATACTGCTATTCTTTTTGATCTTTTCTTTTTTGATGAGTTTGTTGAGGAATTGAAAAAATTAAAAGATAAACCAGTGGCTGTTTATGTCTTTTCTTATACTAAAGATTTTTCTAAAAAAGAATTTACTGATTTGGAGATTGATTTTTCAGTAGAAGCTATTCCAGAAAAAGTTTTAGAGACTTATAAAAAAATATTTAACTTTTAAAACTATGAATATTATACTAAGGGAATACCAACAAAAAGCGGTCGATGAAATTTTTGAAAAATCGACTGAAGTTTTGAGAAATGATTTTAATGAAAATAGCTATAAAAGATTGCTTTTTAAATCTCCCACTGGATCAGGGAAAACTGTAATGATGGCAAAAGCCATTGAAAGATTGGCTCTTGAAAATGAAGAAAACCTTGCTTTTGCTTGGGTTTCTAAGGGAGTTTTACCAGCTCAAAGCAAAGAAAGTTTTGAAAAAATTGTTGGTGGAGGTGGTCTTTCTTTCTCTTTTCTTGAAGATATTTTAGATAATGAAATAAAAGAAAACGAAGTTCTATTTTTTAATTGGGAGAAAGTTTTTTCTAAAGCCGGAAAAGATAATCCAGATAAAGATATTAAAAAAGGCGATCCCTTGAATCAGTTTATGAAAGATAATGAATGGGATCGAAACTTGAAAACTTTTTGTCAAAACGCCAGAGACAATCAAAAGAAAATAGTCTTAATTGTTGATGAAAGTCATACCAATGCCACTCAAAATACTGAAGAAATTATTGCTAAAATAATCAATCCCGTTTTAGTTGTTAATGTGACCGCTACTCCAAGAGAAGAATTCTATGACAATACTATTCAAATCGAACTTCAAAAAGTTAAGGATTCTGAAATTATTAAAAAGGAAGTGGCTATCAATGCCGACATTTCAAGAGATGATTTGAAAAAAAGTGAAAAAAATGGTGATGAAATCATTTTTGAAGAAGCCATTAAAAAAAGAAAAGTGCTAGAAAAATTATATACAAAAGAAAATTCCAAGGTAAAACCCCTTGTCTTGATTCAGTTGCCCAACGACAAAGAAACTCTTAGCACTTTAGACAAACAAAAAATTGAATGGGTAGAGGAGTTTTTGGAAAATAGAGATATTAATTATGATAATGGAAAATTAGCCAAATGGTTGTCTGATAAAAAAGATAAAATAAATTTAGACAACATTAAAGATTTTGATAGTAAGGTTGAGTTCTTAATTTTCAAACAAGCCATTGCTCTTGGTTGGGATTGTCCTAGAGCTCATATTTTAGTGAAATTCAGAGAAACCAGTAGTGAGGTTTTTGAAATTCAAACAGTGGGAAGAATAATGAGAATGCCAGAATTCAAACACTATCAAAACGAAGAACTGAATCGAGCCTATGTTTATGCTAACTTAACCGAAATAAAAATTGATGAAAATGCTTTGGAATATTTAAAAACTAACAAGGCTAGAAGAAAAGACAACTGCCAAGATTTGAATCTGAAATCAATTTATTTAATGAGAGGTGAATATAATGATCTAACCTATGATTATAGAAAATATTTTTTCAAAGAATTTGTAGAAAAAATAGGAGGTGATTTGAATCTTAACAAAGCAAAAGATAATTTCAAGAAGTTTAAAGAACATCAAAAAATAGATTTGAATATCAAGAGATTGGAAGAAAAAATTATTCTTGATGAAGCTATTGATGATATTGATGATTTAAGTACTGATATCAAAGCAAAAAAAGAAGATAAAGTTAAAATATCAGTTGCTGATATAGAAAAAGCTTTTATTGCTTTTTTAAAACAAAATTGCGGTGAATTTCAAAAAGCTCGATCTTTTGATAAAATAAGAGTAGCGATTTACCAAACATTTGAAAAATATTTAGATTTAAATAAAAACTTAAAACTTCCACCTTTTTCCAACAAATTATTTTTCCAAAAAATAGTTCTGAGAAATATTGGCTTCTTTAGAGAAATTATAAATCAATCCGTTGAAAAATATGCAAAAGACCGTCATAAAACAAGCAATGAATACAAGGAAATTTCCAGTTGGAATGTGCCTATTGAAGATTTTTATCCAAAAAATACTGAAAAGAAAGATTACGAAAAATCTATAATGAATCCTTGTTTTGTTTTAACCAAATGGCAAACAGAAGTTGATTTTATTGAAAAATACTTAGAAATAAATACTTCTGTTGATTGGTGGTATAAAAACGGAGATTCAAAAAATGAAATATATTTTGGAATTCCTTTTATAAATAAAGCCAACAAAAATGCTACTTTTTATCCAGATTTTATAGTTAAATATAAGAATGGCAAAGTTGGAATATTTGACACTAAAAAAGGAAATACTGCTGAGTCAAAAGACACTGAATTAAAATCCAATGCACTTCAAAAATACATTAAAGAAAATAAGAATCTTTTTGGCGGAATTCTAATCCCCGCCAACGAACAAGGCAATATTTGGAAATTAAATGAAGATGAAAAATATAACTACGAAAAAGGTAATTGGAAGATATTAGATTAAAAAATTATTTAAACTTTTTCAAATCAATTCCGAGAAAAGATTCTTCAAATTTCGTTTCAATTCTAGAAAATAAATTAAAGCTGTAGTATTCTTTAATAAACTAAACCTGCTAGTATTGTTAAATAAAAATTTAAAAAAATGCCGCTAAAAAGATATAATACTATTATTAATGTTTTTGGAAAAACAAAAAAGGAAACATATATTTAAAATACATAAAAACTTATTTCAATTATTAACCAATTTTTCAACCCTCCCCAAAACCTCTTCCATTTTCCCCCAATTAAAAAGAC
>DEIO01000029.1 GCA_002352545.1 Patescibacteria group bacterium UBA2772 | reverse complement strand
TAGGTTGAAAATTCTATCTGTTGTTTTTCTATTATTCTTTGTGTAGAAAGTTGTTTTTAAGGCTGTTTCGTCTGCACAGAAATACTTCAAAATTTCCTTGAATTTACGCTCAGAAAGGTGTGTATGGTTTAAATACTTGTTTTTTGGCTTCATTGCTTGATACTTTAGCATATTTTATCTGCTAAAGTAAGCAAGACCCTAAATAATAATTATATTGCAAAGCTATTCTAACAGAGTTTATTGCAAAATCAATATGTTATAATGTTATAAAAATCCCGTCACTCTAGAATTAATTTTTAATTTTTGAAATAAATAAAAAATCTAAATTTTCAAACTAAAAACACACGCTGTGTATCATGATTTTGAAATTAGTCTTTAAGATTTATTTAAAAATTAGAAAATTAAAAAATTTCAATTAATGACTCCAAAATGTAATACTCATTACTAACACATCTAAGAATATTCGTCAATGAAAGCAAACAAAAAAGGTACCGAGAAATTTCTCTCGATACCTTTTTGCTTTTACTTTGTAAAAACAATCTACCTTTTAAAACTACCCTTCTTTAAATAGATGCATCTATAGAGGTCTCTATGAGGGCTTCCAGACAAAACTTATAGACCAGCTTCACGAACCGCTTTTTTCAACATAAACTCCAGTGAACTTTCCGATCTTTTGGAGTGCACGAAGTTATGGCAAAATGGTTTTTCTTATTCCCCATGTCACAACATCATCAATCACAATCAAACTGTAATAGCTAAGCAAATACTCTGGATCTCTAGCACTATCATAGACAGTAATTTACAGAGATCTATCAGAACCAGCAACAATATCAAGAAAACCTTTTTTGATATTTGCTGAAAGTTCCTTGTTTCTTAGTGTTCCTGAGACTACTGCAATTTGTGTAGCATTTGAATCAAATTTGAGTTTCTCTTCTTTTCTGATTTTCATCTACCTTACCTCTACTTTTTCTGATTAATAGGTTACTATACTGAAATTTCTTTCTTTCTCTTATTAACTCTTCAAACTTGCTAATATCATTTGCAAAAGAGGTGCAACAAAGCGTTGCACCGACAAAATCATTCCATGAGTCAGCATCATCACATTCATTAATAACACAAAACACCTGATTCTGATCAAAGTACGCACCACTAATTCGCCGAAAACAAGACCTGATAATTCTGTTATTATTTAGAAAAACAACAATGTCAAAAATTTGTGAGTCAATTTTGGAAATGATTCTACTCTCAGCGAAATGAACTGTCACAAAAAGTTCTTTGTCCATATCTTGATTCAGTTGGAGGATCGTCTCTTTAATTTCCCAAACTCTTGAATCTTTCTGGTCGCCATGAACAAGCAAAATTTCCGTTCTTATTTGCGTTGACATAATTTCCCTCCCCAATCTATTAGGTATCATGAATCTTTGAAAACTCTCTTCAAATTGTAAAAAAACAAATAACCTATTTACTAGAGTTATTCACTTAAGAGTACACTAAACTTCAACTTTTATCAATACTTATTGACTTTTTTATTATAAAAAAGGGCATTCTTGGGAAATTTCCCAAAAACACCCTATCACTTCAGCTAAAAACAAGTCTGATCAATTTCAGATTCCTCTTGAACACCAACTTTTCTGATGAATTCGCTGATGATTAAGGCTTCTTGTTATACGATTTGTAACCTTGCCCATCAAAAAAATTTCAATAATGCTGATGCTTTTCAAGAATTGCTCTAGAAAAAGCTCCTTATCCTTGTCTGCGATTTTGCCATTAACATCTTTTAGTTGTAAAATCCATATTCGAAAACTCCTATAACTTCCCCCTTAAAGGTTCTCTACAAAACTTCCTTTGCTTCCACAAATCTGCCATCTTTCAAATCAGACATGCCTCTTACTTTCCTTATTTTGCTCTTTTAAAACTAGGTTAAGTAATTCAAAAATTCTTTTGACTATCCCACAAATCTGCTAATCAACTCAAGCGATTCATTCTCGAAAGGTGTTGTTATAAAATGCTTGATACCACATTTTTTCAATTTCCTCTCGTCTCTTTTGGAAACACCATCTGAAAGATGAATGACTTTTATATCGCTCCCTTCTTCTCTCTTATTTTTATTGTTCGTTGAATTGACTATCGCCTTTATAAGGGGTTCTTTGTAGAGGCCTTTTAAAAATAACAAGTCTGAAACAAAAATTCTGGCTTCAATCTCTGACACTTTAGCAGAAACTGAAATCACACAAATAGACGCCAAGATCTTTCTTTCGTCAAAAAATTTCGTCAGGAACTGCACCAAAGTTGGTACTGGCCCTTTTGAGGAAAGTTCACCTTTGAATAAAATCGTTACCACACTCGAAACGTTGCTGATTTCTTCGTTATTTCCCATTATTACCTCCAAATTTCCATCAAAATAGAGTTAGAATTGTTTCAAAAAACTAAATAACTTTTAGTTATTAAAAGTTATTTATATAATAATGCCTTGTTTATAGTATTTTGTCAACAGGGAATAAATAAAAAGTGCTTTTTGGAAATTTCCCCAAAAAGCACTTGTTCGTGTCCGATAGACACCAAAAATCAAACTGCATTAATCACCTTTTTCATCATTGAAATTTTCATACTCAACAATTTCAGATTCCTCATTCTTGCTAGAACATATTCCTTTGAAAAAAGAAATGAATCTCTCTTCGCTATCCAAGCAAAAAGGTGTCAAAAGTTGCACTGCTGCGAAATATTCGCTGATTTCTCCGTTTTTGTCACACTCGCCTTTATCACTACCAAGGCAATGCGTATAAAAATAACGATAGGATAATTGCGCAATCCCTTCTGAAAAAATCTCTCCTCTCGACAAAGATAGTTGGCTGTTGGCTAAAACTTCTAGCACAACCTGATCTGTGTCAAAATCAGAATTTTTGCAATTTCCAACAAGTCGTTTTGGAAGATCAAACAAAACATCACAGAAAGGAACTGTTCTATAGATATTTTCCAATAAAAAACCATCCAGTCTATGCGAGCAATAGAAATCCTCACATATCACGGAAACGACACAGCCACAAACCGGAAATAGATCTGCGTCCATTGTTTCTGTAGGATCAAAGACTCGTATTCCTTTTCCACTTAAGCCCGCTTCCCTCAAGGCTCTTTTGGTTTCCAAACTTTCTCTTGAGTCATTCATTTAATACCCCTCTTCTTTATGGACTGTCAGACAGTCCTTTTATTGCACATCAGATTTTCTTGTATCAAAACTAAAAGAATTGATAGCTCTAGCAATTTTTAAAAATCTTTCTCTCCGGTAGAGAACAACATCAAAAAATTGACACCTCGACGCAGAAGATCAAACCAAGCTTCCTTGGAAAAATGATCATTTACAACAATCACTTTCTTGACAACGGTCTCGTCCCCAACAGACTTCAACTGCATCAAGTCATCAATAACAATAGAATCAATCAAGTATTTGCATCATTTTCAAAGTTTTGAGTATCGCTCAAAACCCCAAAAACAAGAATCTCGAGAAATTCCAACACTAGCTTTTTATCTGTTTCAATTATCTATTTGTTCCTCCGTTTTTTCTTTTTCAAAACCGATTTGCATTAATACCAAGAAAACTGTAAATTGGAAAGCTCTTTTGATTTCAATTTCTCCAAATGACTTGGTCATCAACACACCAAGACCTTTGTTTGTAAGGTCATACCAATTGGATTCCAAAGATTCTTCCGTAATCACGATGACTCGTTTGAGAGTGGAAAAATCTTCTGCACTTCCCCACTGAATCAAATGACCAATTGCCATTTGATTAGTGGCAAAACCACCAATAATGACGACATGCGCCATTGAGATTGCCTTTTTCAGCTCACTCTCTTCGTCCAAAACTGACATCACAAGCACATGACCTTCGATTTTCTTTTCGGACAAAAAATCTTGGGCAACTTGAGCAACCCTCGAAACTATTGAGTTTCCTGGAATAGTTTCGATATCCCCCAAAACAAGCACAATCAATTCTTCTGGAACACAAAGCCCTTTCAACCAATCCTCGTCCTTCATTCTTTCTCCCCTTTCTGATAACTTCTGGCAATTAAAAGTTAGATTTTCAAAAAACTTTCATCAGAACCATTTCTGATATCTAATTGCACCACAAACATATCAAAATGTCAATCTCTTTTGACACCTTTTCTCACACCAGAGAGTTCCACCACCAGCAAGGGAGCAAAGACACCCGCTTTTTGATTCCTTTGCCCGTTCCTTAGAGAAATAGTTCTAAGTTTAATCCCAAATTTGACTTGAAAAACCCATTTGATATAATAGCCTTAGATGAGGGAACAACATACTCGGTCACATAGGTGCGTTGTTTTTAGATTTCGACAAAAAAATCATGTTCGAAAAACCCACAAAAAACAACCAATTTGTTCAAGAAATAATGAGATGATAAGTCTTATGGTTTTTTAATATCATCTCAAATTCACATAATAATTAAAACTAAACTAGAAAGGAGGCGGTGTATACAAAAGACATTGTCGCGTAAATCATAGTTCTTTGAAGATATGTGACAAACAAAAAAAATTCCTTTTTGGGAATCCATAACAAAAAAAGGAGAGGGATTTAATTATAAAAATAATTCCAAAAAGTCTTGCTGCAATCCTTGTGTTTGGAGCAATGGCTGGAGGAGCTACATTTGCGTATTTCCAAGAAACAGAACATGTTAATGGCAATGAAATAACTGCTGGTACAGTAAACATTACCTTAAAAAATCCTAATGGTACCACTGCTACACCACTTAATATTAATGCCATGGCTCCTAGAGATACTGAAGAGCTTAAATTGAATATTAAAAACGATGGAACACTAGATGTTGCCTTAGTAGACTTTGATTATAAAGGAGTGTGGTCAGGAAGTGGAACTGTATGGGGAAACCTTATTAAACTTGCTGAACTATACATTTGGGACGGATCTGATTAGAATACATATGATCTTGATGATCCTATTAACTTTGAAACTCCAGTTATTGTTACAGGACAAACTTTAAAGCTAAAAGCTATTATTGCTCTTGATATATACACTGAAGATGTCTATCAAGGACAAACTTACACAGCTAACTTTGATATAACAGATTATCAAAGTGATAATTGGAAACAAATGGTAGAAGACGATTTTCCTGAGTGGGATTAATTTTTCCAATCTTTTCTCACCCAGCTTTTCTAAACGGGGTGAGTAGAACAAGGAGAGAAGAAGAGAATTTTTAATTTTTAATTTTTGAAATAAACAAGAAACTCAAATTTTTAAACCAAAAACATGCAATATAATTTGGAAGAAAGAGTTGGTAGGTTTGATGAGCTAATAATTGATTTCTGCAAAGGAATCAAAAGAAATACAATCACCACACCACTCATAGGACAAATTATACGGTCTGGAACAAATATTGGTAATAACTACATGGAAGCAAATCAAGCTAGTTCCAAAAAAGATTTCAAGCACAAGATTAGGATTTCACAAAAAGAGGCAAATGAAACAAAACATTGGCTCAGAATGATTTCCAAGGCTACACCAGAAAAAAAGGAGATTCGCAGAAAACTCTGGCAAGAAGCTCATGAACTAACATTAATCTTCGCAACAATCTCAAAAAAATGTTCCAAAAATGATTTGGGGAGATGATTTGAAAATTAGTTTTTAAGATTTATTTAAAAATTATAAAATTGGAAATTATAAAATTAGTAAGAGATTAATAAGAGATTGAAATGAAAGTATTGAGTTGGCTCTATAAATTCATAAAAGCAATTGTTTTCCTAGGAATTCTTTCCTTAGGAGTGGTTTTTGTGTTGTCTATTATGCCTCTTAAAAACAATTTTAAGATTTTCACTGTGCAATCTGGTTCCATGGAACCTGTGATTTCAACTGGTTCTGTGATTTTGACAAAAGAAGTTCCCACCTATGAAATTGGAGATATCATCACCAGAAAAGCTGGACCTTCTTCAAAAGTCACAGTCACCCATCGATTGGTTGAAGAGGAAGAGAAAAACGGTGAGGTTCGTCTTCGCACAAAAGGTGATGCAAATGAAGATGCAGATTCTGAGACATTTTCAAAAGAAGACATTGTTGGAAAAGCTTTCTATTCAATTCCCTTTCTGGGATATCCAATCAGTTTCATGAAAACCACACACGGTTTCATTCTCTTGGTTGTGATTCCAGCAACGATTTTGATATATGAAGAGATGCAAAACATCAAGAAAGAAGTAAAGGGAAAACTAAAAGAGCACAAATTGAAGAAAAAGAAGATCAAAAAACCAAAGGAGAGAAAAAGGAGAAACAAAACTGAGAAGGAAATGCCAGAAAAGAACGAATATTTCATAACATCAATTGAATACAATATCGCAAGTCATATAAAACCTAAGGAAAGCAATGAAAAAAAATAGTTTTCACTTTTTACACAAAGACAAGAAACCTCTGCTAGGCAAAACCAAGCGACTTTTTCGCATGACTTTTTGTGCCAGTTTGGTTTTTGCACTTGTTTCGGTTCAAGAAATAAATAGTTATTTTTTCAGATTCTGAAGTTTCAGCAATATCTGTTGGAGCTTGGACATTTAAAATGGGAGTTGAAGGAGCATCAAACTTCTCCCATGATGTCTCAAGGGCAACCAGTCTAGCACCTTGAGAATTTGTGGCTCGTGATGTATACGTGGTTCACTTCCATTTAGATATGAAGCAAAGGTGACAAAAGAAAATTCTTGTGACGCTGACCTTTTTGCTCAACTGGAGATTAGGGTCTACTATAACTTCTATCACACCAAGGCACCGGAATATCTTTCATATCACCAAAATCACACAATGAAACCACTCTACAATAGGAGTTTGTCCAATTTTAACATGAACGACATCACGCCGAACCTTGATGAACTTCAAATTCCAAACGAACATGAACATTTTGATAATAGATTCTATGACGAAGACGAACATTGGCTCTATTTCCAAGTTGACTTGCCTTCTGACACAGACGCAGAGTTTCAAAAAAAAGCTGTGCTTTTGATTTCGACTTTGAAGCTTAGCAAACAAACAAAACTGATAGCGACACTGGTTTCTCAGATTCAGCTTCACTTTCAAGCGTAATTGCGACCAGTAACTGGACAGCACCTGAGAAAATCAGTCAAATGACAATTTTCCGTGGACACAACAATGAAGACGAAAATAAACTGACTTGCACAGGATATACAAATGACACACATATCAGAATTGACTGGAAAAACTCACCTGCTAGCGATATTGACTATTATTGGTTTGGAACAAGAAGCAATCCAAAACACAAAAAGATTGATGCCTCAAAAAGTTTCTATAATGGAAACATGACACCAGGAAGTTCTCCATACTATTACACTGTGATTTCCGTTGATGTAAATGGAAATGAAAGTGAGATCTCAGAACCATGTGGAAACTTCAACCTTGACCAAAAAGCTCCTGAAGTTTCTTTTGACAATCTCAGCGCAAACGCAACTCTTTCAGGAGAATATGAAATCAGAGGTTCCTTGAAAGACGACAGCCCAACAAAATATATCATCTCTGTTTTGAGCATAAGTGGGATTGATTCTGAAAATTCAGGCGAGAAAATAGCTCAAACATCTTTCGTGGACTATCCAGTCTTTGATTGGGATACAACAAACGTTCCAAACGGACAATATGCAGTGACTTTCAGTGCAACTGATGCAGCAACAAACACAGCGTATACTTCGGTCACAGTTGAAGTTTCAAACTCTTCAACAGGAGACACAACTGATCCAGTAGTCAACATCACTTCTCCAACCGAAGGAGATTTTGTCACTGGACCATTGATTGTTGTTGGGGATATCACAGATGAGAGCCCAATAGAATATTGGGTTGAAGTGAGAAAGGAAGCAAGTGGAAATACAGTCTTCGCTTCAAATAAAAAAAATAATCAAAGTTCAATCTCAGATGCAATCATTGCACTTTTCGACACAACAACTGTCAATGACGGAGAATATGAAGTTAAGCTTCTTGCAGAAGACCAAGAAGGAAACAAAGATAGTGACGAAATCACTGTGATGTTTGGAAATGGAATCACAACATTTGCAACAACACCATCAGCAGAAACAGACAAAGCAAGCGACAATGTGGTAATCAATGAATTCTTGCCAAATCCAGAAAGTGGCAACGACGAATTTGTCGAGTTATACAACAAATCTTCTGATAAGACTTTTGATATCAGTGGTTGGTACATTCAAGACGATAGCTCAGAAAAACACACACTGCCTGTTGGTAGTGAAATTGAACCAGAAGATTATCTTGTAATTGATATTCCAAACTTTGACCTTGATGATTCGGGTGACACAATCAATCTTTTTGACGAGCTTGACGCCGAAGTTGACTCAAAGTCATTTGACAGCTCAACCGAGGGCAAGAGTTATCAAAGAATCTCAGACGGTGAGAGTTCTTGGGAAGAAGCAATTCCAACCAAAAATAACGAAAATGAATCTGACGGAGAAGCAACAAACTCAAGAGGTTCAATATTTGTTCCAGATTCACCAGGAACTGGTTGGCTCGACCCTTCTCAGGACGAAAGTGGAGACGCTAGAGACGACAGTGACGGAAACGAAGATGGAGATGAAGAGGAAAACGGAGAAGACGAAGAAGAAACAACGCAACAAGAACAAGGAGAAGAAGGGGAAGATCCAGCACCAAGCTTTTTGCTCTTGTCGTCTCCCCCATTCACGCCAACACCCGATCCTAAAGACCAGCCAAAAGAAGATGAAACACCAATAGAAAAAGTGGTTCCAAACAAAGAACCTGCAAAAAAGGACGACCTAAAAGGGGAAAAAGATGAGGACGAGGATGGAAAAGAGGAGGATGATGAGGAAGATGAGGACGAAGAAGATGGAAAGAAAAAAGAAAAAGCAAAAGAAAATGAAGAAGAAGAAACTGCTCCTGCCAAAGATGAAACACCTAAAGAATAATTTTAGTCAAAAATGAAAAAGTATCTCCCAAAAATAACATCCTTAGTCGCAATTGCATTTGTCATTTCACAGGCATTTTTCGCTTCCTCTGCCAGAGCTGAGGACAAGATTAGCGTGAAACTGAATGATTCAGACGGCGAACATTTACAAGGAAACGAATTATTCAAAGCAGACAACATCTATCCTGGTTGGTCATCTTCAAAAACAATCTACGTCAAGAATAAAAGCGAAACATATGAGACGGATCTATATTTCATGCTTGATGTTCACGAAGGAGGAGATGCAGAAGAAAAACTATCCAAAAAACTGAAACTATATGTCACAAGACTAGGTTCCAATAAAAGTGTGCGAATTGGTGGCTCAAATGACAGATTCACTCTTAACAGTGCAGATGAGGAAGACCTTTTCCTCGACAGACTAAGTAAAGATGCTGGCAAGAGATACACAATCAAAATCAAGTTCGACGAAGACGCTGGAAATGAATTTCAAGGACTTTCAACAAACTTTGACATTGATTTCACAATCAAAGCAATTATTAATCCTTCCCAAACAATCACAACCATTTTGACAAACCAAGACCGAATTGTTCCAGCAGAAGATTTGACTCAAGCAGAAGCTGACACTGAAGTGCTTGGAGACAAGACTCCAACAATGCTAGACAAAGGTGCTGAAGCTGAAAATGATGGAAAAGTTGAAGGCGCATCAACAGATTGCAAAAACACAGAAAAACAACCATGGATAATCGCACTGGTGATTCTTGCACTCGTGCTAGGAGCAAACACCTTCAAGAGAATAAAAGAAGATAGTTATGGTTGGAAATTTGATGTGCTGGCAGTAGCGATACTTCTTATCGCTTGGTATCTTTTGGAAACTTGCCATCTACTCCGATGGGTTCCATTTTCGGCAATTGCAATTGGAGTTGTGATTCATCTTGGACTTCCCTTCCTTTATCCAAAAACAAAAAAATAACTTATCAATCAATTTTCAAATACAAAAACTATTGGCTAATCCAATGGTTTTTGTCACTCCATTTCTTGACAAAACCAATTATATGTATTATTACTGAATAATATTTCAATAACAGTATCTCACATTTTGAAAGGAGAAAACAGTGAAAACAGGAACATTTAATCAGAAAATAGAGACTGCGAAAAGAAACGAATCACAGGCAACGGTAATTAGCAAAAGCGTATTCAAGGGAACACTCCTCCTATTAGCAGGATCTGGACTCTTAGTCCTAACAGTCCTAAAGGATGGCAAAGCAATAATGGCTAATGATATTAGCTTTGAAATAGTTCTTTTTTTTCCTGGTAGGACTGATTAGCTTCATTACAAGATATACCATGTTCGTAAAAGACCTTGCTAAACTTCTTTTATTTATCAAACAAAGATTAACAAAATCCAAAGAAAGCCTCATAAAAAACATCAGTTACGAGGCTTTTTTCATTTATCTAAAAATCAAAAACAGGGAATCTTTCAATTGATTGTCAAAAACACTTGACAATATTTTTGAGTATGCTAAAGTATAGCTAATCTCAAAGAGACCAAAACCCACCTGACAAATCACATTGATTCGTCAGGTGCTTTTTTTGTGTTTTTTCTTCCCACTCACTTGCAAATTGTTTGATTTTTTCATTGTCTTTAGAAAAATAGACTAATCTATAGAGTATTCTATAGATTAGTCTATTTTCAATTGAATAGATCCATATGCCATAAAACCCGCTTCTAATGAGCGGGTTTTATGGTTCTGCGCATCTTCCTCTCTATCGGGAATCTAGCACATCTCTTTTTTGTTTATGTTTGTTTTCAAACACTTCACGGAAACATTATACTACAAAATTTCAAATCTGTTAATAGTTTCTTTTTTCGCTTTTTGGAAAATCACAAGCAAAATCTCTGAATTATTTAGAAATACACCAAAGAAAAAATAAAAAACCTGACCGTTGAATTTCCAACAGTCAGGTTTCTAAACACAAAAAATAATTTAAATACGGGTTTGGAGAAGATACTTTTCCAAAGCGTCTCTAGCATCAATTTGATGCATTTGCCCACTTCCTTCATAGGCAACGCGATAGTCTATTTCAACGAATTCTGCAGAAGAATTCACAAAATATGTCCTCCAAGCAAATTGTTTGCCTTCGGTGTAGATATAATCGATCTGTGATTTAATCACCACACAAGCCTACGAATTGCCATATTCCATATGCTGGCTGGTCACCACCGGCCTGACGAAAGGAATCTGAGCCGAGCTTTCTGCTTCATTTGAAATCTGACTTGAAAAGCGGTTGACAATGCTCATTCTTGCATCTGGCAAATAGCTTTTTTCAAGCAACTCATTTTTCCTAGTTTCATACAGATACATCCAAAATATTCTTTCATTATCCTCTTTCCCAAGAGTCTCTATTTCAAAAGAATCAACTTCTGCAATTGGAAAAAACCGAAGAATATCCTTTGAGGATTGTTCGTGTACAAGTTTGATTTCAACACCTGCACTATCGATTCTTTCGATACTGCATGTTTCAAAATCATGCTCTGGACAATCGTCTTTCTCTGAGAAAGGACTTCTTGTCTGAAAATATTCGCTCTTTCGATTCAAAACATCATTTCTCAAAGCAACTAACTCCAGACCTTTTTCAACTCCAGGACCTCTTTTGGTAAAGGTACACTCCCAAAGCAAAACAGCCACTCCGTCTTTAGGCAAAAGTTTCAAATCTCTTAAGAATGAAGATTTTTCAAGTTCTGCAAACAACCAAAGCATAGTCTTTGACACTTCATCAGCATCATAGCCAAACACAGAAAGCATTTTGCATCCCAAGAGAAAATTGTTTGCCTCTTCCTCATTATAAGCGAAGGCGTTAGCTTCCTTCTCCAATTCCAAGAGCTGATCTGGTATTGTGACAAATTCGACCAATTGATTGATCGGCAATTTGCCAGAAAAATCCAAAATAACTCTCTTCTCTGCATCACCAAATGCATCTTTGGTATATCCATAATACTTGTCATTGTCTGAATAGACTCCGTCTGCAAAAAACTCCTCAAAACCAAGTTTCTTGACCATTCTCTGCATTTTCCTGTTAAATCTAATTCCGTCGCCTTTATAGATGCTACGAAAATCACGAACAGCTGGTAAAATACCAATGGTATATGCCATTAGAAAACTCAACGCGGGATTCTCGATGTTTGCCACCAGAAAATCCACAACCTTGGCTTTCACTTTATTGCGATTTTCTAGATACAAAATACCTAAACGATTCTCTTCTTTCCGTTTCTTTTTAAAAAGCTCTCCTCTGGCATCACCAACAAGGTTTTTGACAAGGATTTTAATCTCACTTTCGTTGTTTTCACGCAATTCTTGATAGTTTTCCCCTAAACTTGCAAGTCGTAATCTAAGACCAACAAGCTGAGGAAATTTTTCGAAAAATGATTCTAGGATAATTTCCAGAAACTTTTTTGCCAGATCACTTTGTCGCTGAGTCAGAGAAAGTATTTCCTTTGCACTGCAACCCCGAAGCTTTCTGATAATATCAAGTTGCTCCATCGCCTCTTTTTCAGTTTTTGAGATAACTCTTTCTTCTGTCATAATCACATCTCCCTGTTTTAAATAAATTCTCAATGTTCATGCCAAAAATACTATTTCGACATTTTATTAGAACAAAAATAAACGTTTTTGTCAATATTAAATTCTCATTTTCAAAATAAAAGGTTAAATATAATGCTCTTGGAAAATATACACGAAGACTGAGAATTAAATAAAAAGCAATCTTCTTTACTTGACAAATTATATAATCAGTGGTACAATGTAGTCAGAACCTTAGGAGACGGTTTCAACTTTGAAAAAGGAGTAATCAGCATGTCTAGAGTTATCGTTTTTACAACAATGGCATTCGTAGTATCATTTATCGCAATCGTTGGACCAATCAATACAGCTAATGATCTTGCTATAGCTGTAAGTGAACACAACATTCTTGAGCCTTGGCAACTAGTAGGATGCATGTTTCCACTACCCATCGTAACGCCATACATAAACATAAAACTCCGTTAAGTTAAAAAGTACATTCCAGTATATTATAATTCATTCAATTATAACCCTCTCTGCGATATCATCACAGAGGGACTTTTTTTATGTGTTTTTATAAATTTTTATAGATAAAAACAGGCAACCAGAATTTCTGATTACCCGTTTTTCTATTTCTTGTTTCTATATCTTTTCTTTGGTGACCTCACCGGTCTGCGTGTCATAGATTAACAACCCTCCTCCAAGTCCAAACAAACCGTCTGGAGCCGGAATCGTGACTGGCCTCAGTCTTCGCGCCATTTTCACAACCAAGCGCTTAGATGCGTAATATTTCCTTATCTTCTCAAAAAGCATCCAGTCTTTGTGCAAAATAGCTCCACCCAACATCAAAAACGGTGAAAGCACAGCATAGAGAGGGAAAAGCCAACCATTAGTTGAGAGTCTGATCAAAAGTTGATTCATGACAAAACCCCACCTGGCATGGTTGTGACCACAAAAAACTTTCTTGATTTTCCCTTTATCATAGGAGTCTCCAACCAAACAAGCCAGTGACTCATTCATCAATGAATCAAAATCATGCATAATCAAAACAACTTGTTGCTCTTGATTATGCAATTCAATTTGAAGTTGAACCAGCAATTCATCTTGCAATTGCTTCACCCAGCAAAGATTGGTTTCCTCTGAGAATAGATATGGAATCAAAATAAACCTTTTTCCATCAATGGAAAAAGCATGAAAGAGTGTTTCTCTTTTGGCAACTTTCAAAAAGTTTGCAATTGATTCCTCTGAAATTCCAGCACACTCATCTGAGCTCAACGGCAAATCATATCCCAACTCGTTGTTTCCAGCGTTCAATTCGACATCTATTTTCGTCATCTGTGTGAGAAAATAAAGAACATGCTCCATTTCAGTCACATCAGCGACTTCTACCATTCCCCTTTCACTGGAAGTGTTTTCCTGAAAGTCGCCTCCCAGGATTAGTGTTTTGATCTTCTTATTTTTCAAAAGAAAATCAATCATCTTGTCTACCGCTTCCTTCTTTGAACGAAGAGATGAGATAAACCACTCGAGAGTGCTCCATCTTTGTGTTTCAAATTTCACTTGCCCAAAAGGCTTGTTGTGCCAATCTGAACTGATTGCAATTTTCCCCATTTTTTGTCTCCCTTTTCAAAAGTGTCTTCGTTTATAAAAATATATAAAAAAAACAATCCATAGACTATCAAAGTACTTCAATATATTATAGATTGTTTTTATTATTTTGTCAAGATATCAAAGCTTTGCTAGTCCTTTGAAATCGCTGTGTTACCAAGTCCTTTTGGTCGATATTTTTTTACCACTTTTATTCTAGCTAATTGCTTGTCGATTCTTGAAACGACCATTGAAAACTGCTCTTCATCATCATGCATCCTCTTGTTTTTCTTCAAATCTTCTGCAAGTTCTCTAGCTTTTTGAGCTCTCTCTAGATCGATTTCATCAGCTCTCTCAGCTGTATCAGCTAAAATTGTGACCTCATTATCATGAAATTCCAAAAAACCTCCTGAAGTAGCCATAACTGTATTCTCATCCTTCTCCTGTACTTCAATGGTTCCAGGAACCACAATGCTTAACAATGGCACATGATCTGGCAAAATTGTGATCTCTCCCACCTCGGTTGTAAGAGTTACTTGTTTCGCGTCTTTTTCCAAAACAACACGTTCAGGAGTAGTAACTTTAAGTCTAATGGTTTTCATCATTTACAATTTTAATAATTCCAATCTTTATTTTTTAACAGCTGCAAGTACTTCATCAATTGAACCTTTCATATAGAAATCCATTTCATTTATATCATCGTGCTTTCCTGCAAGAATTTCTTGAAATCCCTTGATTGTATCTTTAAGTGAAACATATTTACCAGGTGCTCCCGTAAACTGTTCCGCAACAAAAAAAGGTTGTGAAAGAAATTGTTGAATCTTTCTTGCTCGAGAAACTGTAATACGGTCTTCCTCTGAAAGTTCTTCCATTCCTAAAATTGCAATAATATCTTGAAGATCTTTGTATTTCTGTAATACTTTCTGCACATTACGAGCAATATTATAATGTTCTTCTCCTAGAATGTTTGGATCCATGATTGTTGAATTTGAATCAAGTGGATCAACTGAAGGGTAGATTCCGATTTCAGCAAGTGCACGTGAAAGTGTTACTGTTGAATCTAAATGAGCAAATGTAGTTGCTGGAGCTGGATCTGTAAGATCATCAGCTGGCACATATACAGCTTGCACTGATGTTACTGAGCCCTTCTTAGTTGAAGTAATTCGTTCTTGAAGTTTACCCATGTCCTCAGCAAGTGTTGGTTGATAGCCTACAGCTGATGGGATTCTTCCCAAAAGAGCAGATACCTCTGAACCAGCCTGAGTAAAACGAAATATATTATCCACAAAAAACAACACGTCCTTCCCTTCTTCATCTCTGAAATATTCAGCCATTGAAAGTGCTGAAAGAGCAACTCTTTGTCTAGCTCCTGGTGGTTCATTCATTTGTCCAAACACCAATGCTGTTTTGTCTAGAACTCCAGATTCAATCATTTCATTATAAAGATCATTCCCTTCACGAGTTCGTTCTCCAACACCAGCAAAAACTGAATATCCACCATGTTCTTGTGCAATATTTCGGATAAGCTCTTGGATCAAAACTGTCTTTCCCACACCAGCACCACCAAACAAACCAACTTTACCACCAGCAAGAAAAGGACAAATAAGATCAATAACCTTAATCCCTGTTTCAAACACTCTTGCCTGAGTTGATTGCTCGCTAAAAGTTGGAGCGTCTCTATGAATTGGATATCTCTTTTTTGTTTTCACTTCACCTTTTCCATCAATTGGATTTCCCAATACATCAAACATTCTTCCAAGAGATTCTGCTCCAACTGGAACAGAAATTGGACTTCCTGTGTTCGTAACTTTGGTCTCTCTTCGCAAACCATCTGTTGAGTCCATTGCAATGCAACAAACTTGTCCTTTTCCAGTGTGTTGAGCAACTTCTAGTACGATTGTTTTGCTTTTTCCATCAACAGTCACTGTTGTCTCAAGTGCGTTATTGATTTCCGGCATTTCCCCTTCGAACTTTACGTCCACTACCGGTCCAATAATTTGAGTGATTTTACCTGTATTCTTCATGATATCTAAATTATTTATAGCTAAAATTAATTATAACTTCTTTATTCCAAAGCTGCTCTACCAGATGTAATCTCAGCAATTTCTTGCGTAATCGCCGTTTGACGAATCTGGTTAAATGAATATTGTAACTCTTCCATCATATCCGCTGCAGCATCAGAAGCATTTTTCATGGCTAACATTCTTGCTGATTCTTTGGAAGCATTAGACTCCAAAATCGCATGGTATAACTGAACTTCAACCAGTCTTGGCAATAGTTGCCTTAGAACTTCGATTGGTTTTGGTTCAATCTTATAATCTATAATAGCCTCTTTTTCACTTAAATCTTTCGTGTTATTGTCCTGATTCATTTCTTCAATCTGCTTTTCTAGATCAAGTTTTGAAATCGGCAAAAGCTGTCTTAGCTTTGGCTCTTGAACAACAGTATTTTTGAAATCTGTATATGCCACAACAACTTTATCATATTTCCCTTCTACATAATCATCAATCACAATTCTTGCTAGAGCTCTGGTATCTTCCATTGAAGGTGCATAATTGAAATCTTCAAAATGCGCAATGATGTTTTTATTTCGAGAAGCCAAAAAGTTAAACCCTTTTTTTCCAACTGCTACATAATCAAATTCCAAATCTTCATTTTTAATTGTTGAGTGAATTTTTTCTTCACCGATTCGATTGATCTTGAGCAATGTTGGATTTTCAATTTGCTCCGTAAGCTTTCTAATAACCTGAGCATTATATGCCCCACACAAACCCCTATTTGAAGTAATAAGTACAATCAAAACCTTTTTGACTTCCCTAACTTTCAAAAGTCCATGATGAGACCTTCCAAAAGCTTTCGAAAGGTTAGTCAAAACTCCCCAAGAAGCTCTAGCATATTCTCTGACTTGCAACACCCTGTTGATTTCCTTTTTCATCTTGGCTGCTGAAACCATCTCCATAGCTCGAGTAATCTTTCGAGTATTTCCAATTGACTTTATTCTTCGTTGTATCTCTTTTGAATTACCTGCCATATTATTTATTGGTGGAAATTAAATTATCCTTTTATTATTCCTCTATCTCTTATTTCTTTTCATCTTCCAACTCGTCTTTCCAAACTTTGTTGAAATCTTCAGTAAGAGCTTTCAATTTCTCTTCAGTTTCGTCTGAAATATTCTTCTCTTCTTTGATAACGGTCAAAACGTCCTTTCCCATCTTTCTCATGTTATCATTGAATTTGATTTCCCATTCTTTCACTTTTTCAACATCAATTTCATCGATATATCCCTTTGTCAAAGCCCACATAGTTGCAACCTGCTCTTCCATTAGCATTGAAGCATATTGAGTTTGTTTCAAAATTTCGATTGTTCTATATCCTCGATCAATTTTTTGCTTTGTTCGTTCATCAAGTTCTGAACCAAATTTTGTAAAAGCTTCCAGTTCTCTAAATTGAGCAAGTTCCAACTTCACTTTTCCAGCAACTTTTTTCATTGCTTTTGTTTGTGCAGCAGATCCCACACGAGAAACAGAAAGCCCAACATTAATAGCAGGTCTAACACCTTGATAGAAAAGATCTGATTCCAAGAAAATTTGACCATCTGTAATAGAAATCACATTTGTTGGAATAAAAGCAGAAATATCTCCAGCTTGAGTCTCAATGATTGGCAAAGCTGTCATTGATCCACCACCATTTTCTTTGTTTAGTTTTGCACTTCTCTCTAGAAGTCTTGAATGAAGATAGAAAACGTCTCCAGGATAAGCCTCCCTACTTGGTGGTCTCTTTAGAAGTAATGAAATTTGTCTATAAGCCCAAGCATGCTTTGAAAGATCATCGAATACAATTAAAATATCTCTTCCTTGATCCATGAAATATTCTCCAATTGCACATCCAGCATATGGAGCAATAAATGAAAATGCTGCAGGATCAGAAGAACCAGCAGTCACAATAACTGTATGTTCCATTGCACCATGTTCTTCTAGTTTTCCAACAATCTGAGCAATCTTTGATTTCTTTTGTCCGATTGCTACATAGATACAGACAACATCCTCACCTTTCTGATTGATAATTGTATCAATCGCAATAGCAGTCTTTCCTGTTTGTCTGTCTCCAATGATGAGTTCTCTTTGTCCTCGTCCAATAGGAATCATTGCATCGATTGATTTGATTCCTGTTTGAAGTGGCTGATGTACTCCTTCTCTTGTCATCACACCTGGAGCAATCTTTTCAATTGGATAATAGTTATCTGATTTGATTTCTTCGCCCCCATCAATTTCCTTTCCAATTGGGTCAACTACTCGTCCAATCATGTCATCGGAAACTGGAATTGAAAGAATCTTTCCTGTTGCCAAAACATTTGTTCCCTCTTTTATCCTTGAAACTTCACCAATCACAATTGCACTAATTCTTCCGTCTTCAAGGTTTAATGCTACACCAAAAAGGTCTTCGCCTTCATCGGTTTCAAACTTAACCATCTCACTCATCATAAGATCATCAAGTCCTGCAATTTTTGCTACTCCATCTCCTACTTCAAGAACTTTTCCAACTTTCTTTAGCTCTGAAGAGGTATCAATATCAGCAATTTGCTTCTTGAGTTCATCAATTATATAATCTTTGTTCATCTCTTTAAGATATTTATAAGTTAGTTTATGTTAACGAATTTTCTAGCTTCTCAAATTTAGTATTCAAACTTCCATCTATAACCTCGTCTCCAATCTGAATACTTATCCCACCTATAAGTGTTTTATCGACTTCTTTTGAAACCTCGACAAGTTTCACTCCAACTCCAAGTTTTTTTGAAATTACTTCTCTCAAAAGTTCTTCTTGTTTCTTGGAAATTTCTCTTGCACTTACAATTTTGACTTCTACAATCCCTTCTTTTTTTCGTGTTAGCGCATCGAAATCCTTTTCAATCTCTTCAAGCTTCCCTTGATCATGATTTTCAGTAATTACTTTTGCTAATTTTCCAATACTTCTTTTTGCAGACTCATCGTCTTTGGATTCATTGAAGATGAAATCTACTAATTCAGCGTATTGTTTTGATTGAATACTCATGTTTTGTTTGATTTAATTCTTCATTTCAGAAATTGTTTTTTCAATCAACTCATCATCTTTCTTATTATCCAACTTTTCATCAACAATTTTCTTAGTAGCAGCAACAACAAGTGTTCCCACTTCACTTTTGATTTCAGCGACAATTTTCTCTTTTTCATTCTGAAGTTGCTTTTTCGCTTGTTGTACAACTTTTTCAGCGTCCTCTTTCGCCTGAACAACAACTTCCTCTTTATTCTTTTCAGCTTGTTTTTGAGCAGCTTCAATAATTCCTCTAGCCTCTTTCTTAGCCTCATCAATCTTATCTTCTCTCTGACTTATTGCATTTTCAAGTTTCTCTTCAGCTTTTTTAGCATTAGCCAAACCTTTTTCAATTGTGCCAGTTCTCTCTTCCATCTTCAGTAAGAGTGGTTTATAAGCAAACTTATACAAGACAGCAACAACAACAGCAAAATTCACCATCTGTGCTATTAGCAGCTTGTAATCAACATGAAATGTTTTGATTAACTCATCCATAATTTCGTCTTCTTAATTAATGATTTACAAAATAATATTCACTAGAAGGCTCCAAATGGAGCCCAAAGTAAATAATACCTATTTAATACTAAACGCAATAACAAGTGCATAAATAGCGACAGCTTCAGCGAATGCAGCTGAAAGAAGCATAGGAGTTAAAATTTTTCCAGCACTTTCTGGGTTTCTTCCAATTGATTCCATAGCTTTTGCTCCAATTCTTCCAATTGCAAGAGCAGGTCCAATAGATCCGATTCCGATAGCAAATGCTTTAGCAAGCATTGTTAGGTCAACAACAGCTTGTACTGTTTCTGGGCTAGCAGCCATAATTTTGTGTCCTCATATAATCTGTAAATTACTGTCGACGGGATTATTTATTTAGCGTCGGTTTTACAAAAAACTTGGGAGATAAAAAATAATTAAATTGAGTCTCTCTTTAAGACCTCAGACAAAAAACAATTGCTTCTCGTCTCAAATCTCAACATCTAGAAATTAGAAATTAATGTTCTTGACTGGTTGTTGCCATTGTTAAAAATACCAAAACCAAAACTGCAAACACTAATGCTTGAACAAACCCCACTAAAATTTCCATAAACATGAATGGAAGTGGTAGAATGAAAGCAAAAAGAGCCATCATAGATGTTAGCAGCACTTCTCCTGCAAAAATATTTCCAAAAAGCCTAAATGATAAAGATGCAACCTTCGCAATTTCTGCAACAACTTCGATAAGTCCAACCATTGTATGGATTGGATTTACCAAGACAACTGTTGGGTCTTTTCTGATTTTACTAGGAATGTCTAATATAGCCTGAATGTTGATAAATCGGTTCAGATATTTCCATGCACCAATAGTTATCACCCCAAAAACATGCGAAGCGATTATTGAGATAAGCGCTAAAGCCAATGTTGTATTCAAATCAGCAGTTCCACCACGAAAAAAGGGTACAAATACTTTGTGTCCTTCATGCGAGTCTACAAACCCAACGGTTCCGATACCTGGGAGTATTCCCAACCAGTTGTTAACTAAAATAAAGAGAAACAAGGAGAGAACAATAGGCAAAAACCTTTTTGAGCTTTTCCTGCTTCCAGTAATCGTATCAGCAAAATTCAATGCCCCTTCTAATATCATTTCAAAAAAGTTCTGGATTCCTCTTGGAATTTGTTTTGCTTTTCTTCCTGCAAAAATAAAAAGTAAAACCAGAATTATCACTGTCGCAAAACTATTCAACAAAGAGTTAGTAATAGTGAAATTTTCAAATTCCAAAATTGGTTCAGCAAACAGTGTAGTTTCGTGTTGTATTTCGTGACCTACGTTCTCTGTGCTAGCTTGTTTCATTTTGATCTCAAATATAAATAGATATTATCTCATTCTCTTTCACGTTTTCCTCTATAATTGAATTTCGTCAAAAGTCTTCTACTTTTGAATCATTCTTAATTCACCTTAGTCTTGTCTTGTTTTTCTTCCTTAGCAACCTTTCCCTTTTGCTCTCCTTTCTCGATTTTGTCCATTGCTCTATGTGCTTCTTTTACAATTCCAATTGATGAGCCAGTAAAGGCAATTCCAATTGAAAGCAAAAATAACCATGGCTCGGTCTTATATCTCTCATCAAGCCATTTCCCAACAAATAAGGCGACTATGATTGGTCCACCAATCCAGCCGCTTAATCTTGAGAAAAGAATCAAACTTGGTTGCCACCATACTCCCTCTCCTTCGCTTTTTTTCTCTGAATAACTTTCCATATCTTTGTATCTCTATCTTTACACCGACATTATATATTATTTTTTCTAGATGTCAATAGTTCTCGACACAAAGAAATACTACTTTTTATCTTAGAACACAGCCTTTTTTACAACAAAAATAAACCAAAAAGAAGGCTTCTCGCACCTTTTAGATTAGCGACTAATCGCTAATTTCAGCTGTTGATTTCCGTGCTAATTTCACCAATTCCTGAGCTATTTGTTCCGTTGCATGAGGAAAATAGAAACCTTTAATCCCCTCTCTCATCTTTCTCTTAATCTCCTCGTCATTCGTAATTTGGTCCAAATTATGCAAAAGAATATGTTCTTGAAAATTTGATTCTTCAATTGCCATAGCTCCCCCAGCCTTTGAAACCTCATATGCATTTATACGTTGATGATCATTCGCACTTTTTGTGATAGGAACAAGGATGCTAGGTTTATTATTAGCAGCAATTTCAGAAATTGCAGTCGCTCCAGCTCTAGAAACCACAACATCTGCCAATGCAAAAATATGTTTCAATTCACCACCGATAAAAGCTATTGGATAATAATCACTATGTCCAACTTTGAAACCTTTTCTCTGAGCCTCTGAAACAACATAATCATAATGTGCGCTTCCTGTTTGATGAACAATTTGATATCGCTTCAACAAATCAGGCAAAATCAAAAGAACCCTTTCGTTAATAACCTGAGCACCTTGAGATCCTCCGATAAAAAATATTATTGGTTTTACTTCCTTGTGCAGTCCCAACATTTCCCTCCCTTTTTCAGGATCTCCATTGATGGCTTCTTTTTTGATTGGAATTCCAGCCAAAATTGTCTTTGATGGAGGGAAATACATTCTTGCTCGCTCGAAAGAAATTACAACCTTATTAGCAATAGAACCTAGAAATTTATTTGCTAGTCCAGGAACAGCATCTGATTCGTGAATTAAAACTGGGATTCCATATGCCTTTGCTGCAAGTACAACTGGCACCGACGCAAATCCACCCTTTGCAAAGATAACATCTGGAGTAAACCACAATAAAATCCACAAAGACTGGATAAACCCCATTGGCATCTTGAAAATATCCAAAAAATATTTTGAAGTTAAGTATCTGTGCAATTTTCCTGTTAGTATTGTTTTTTGTCTAATTTTGCTATTTTCCATGACCTGACGCTCCATATCACCCTTTGGACCTACATACAAAAACTGTGTGCCACCCTTAGTCACTAAATCTTCCCGCAAATGCTTTGCAACTGTAACTAATGGGAAAAGGTGTCCACCAGTTCCACCGCCAGCTAGCACAACTCTTAAAGACATATAATATTTTTATTTGTTTATATCACTATTTCACCCTCCTAGACATTTATTTCAACTTTAATTATAGCAAAAATTAAAAAATTAAAAAAGTTAAAGCAAAACGAGATATTTTGCATATTGCAAAGTATCTCACTGTAACTATCAAAAGCACTATCTAAACAAAAAGTATATTTCTACTTTTCATCTACTTGGTGCTCTTTTCCATACAAAGAAACGAACATTGTCGGTACAATCACTAGTGTAAGTAGCGTAGAGAAAGAAAGTCCAAAGATAATAGCAAATCCAAGATTTCTCCAAACTGGTTGCGTGATTAAAAGTGGCAACAAACCGATTATGATTGTTAGAGTTGTCAGAATGATAGGTCTAAACCTCACAAAACCAGCTTCTTTCGCAGCTTCAACAAGTCCCATTCCTTTTTCAAGCTCTCGATTGATCTGATCAATAAGAATAATCGCATTGTTCACAACGATTCCAGCCAAAGAAATAATTCCGATAAACGCTGGGCTATCCAAAGTCATTCTGAAAATTGTCATTCCCCAAAATACACCAATCATCGCAAGCGGAATTGTGAAAATGATTATCGTTGTTTGTCGATAAGAATTAAACTGCAGAACAAGAATAAACAAGATAAGAACAATTCCCAAAATCATCTTCAAAAACATGTCTATACAAACATCCATCATTCCTTGTAACTCACCACCTGCTGAAATTATACATCCATCAACAAGAGTTGAAATCACAACAACTGGAATCGTTTTGATAAAAGCACCAAAGACACCTTGCACGAAAAATAGTGGGATGAACGCTACAACTGTTGTGATCATTCTTAAAAACAAAAGACCTGCATATTCTTGTACAGTTGAAATAGCAGCTTGATAACCAGTTAGTTTGTATTTTTTAACCTTATTATGCGTTCCTTCAACGATTACAATCGCCAAATCGACAAGTAAGCCAAGAGAAAGAACAAACGCAAACAATGAAATTGTATTTAAACTTTCACCAACGCTAACCATTACAATAAAAGCAATAAAGAAAGAAAATAGCGCTGCATAACCAGCCAAGAAAGCTTCTTGCCATCCCAAGAAAAATTGTTGCCACACTAAAAAGGATCCATTTGAGGTTTTTCTTTTTACTTCCTTTGAATATTTTCTCTATATTTGTATTCATAGATTTTAAACTAGTATTTAAATTAGATATTTATCAGACCTTCTTAAAAAATAAAAAATCCTATTTATAATAGGAAGTTTGTATCTGCTTAGCGTAATTACCTTGTAATGAGTACATACTGAACTCCACAAAAACTCAAGCCTAGAGAACCCTTTGGATTTGATCTCAAGTTTTTCACAAACAAACAAATTAGTGAAATAAAAAATCCCTTATTACAAGGGATCTTTATAAAAAGGTCTTGATTAAATATTCCAAAAAACTACTTCTTTTTTATTAGAATATATTTTTAGAAACTATTTGAAAAACAGCCTGTACGCCTCTTGATAAAACCACTGCTGCCAAGTTGAGTGCAAGTACAGTATAGAAAAGTCTTTTACTAACAGAATAAAAGACCATTTTTTGTCTCACAGCGTAATATAGAAGCGCAAGTGCAATTGGTAACATTGCATCAGTCTGAAAAACAACAAACGGAAGTTTCATCAGATCTGGCATAAAATCAAAAGCCTTGAAATATATCAGAACTTGTACAGACAAAATGAAAAGTGAATAAACCAGCACCTTGCTAACTATGTTCATATCCTCTTGAAACTGAAGTTGTTGGGTTAGTTCCTTCAAGTTAGTATTTTGTTGAATGCTTTGAAAAAACTCCAGTGTTCCAATCAAAAATGTGATTGGAACGATTATAATCGAAAAAGTTAGTATAAACAATGACTGCCAACCAACACAAAAATTAGCAATAGTCGAAGAAATTTGACCTTCACAAACAGAAACTCTTGTGTCTCCAAATGCAATATAACAAAGCAAAAAATCAACTACTGTTGAGAGCAAGAAAAAGGTAACCCAAGTTTCTATTTTGCTTTTTCCAATGCTAATTTTAGCATCAGCAAACTTGAAATTAACTTCTTTAATCTTCTCTTTTTTTGCTTTTAGACTTTTAACTCTGGCTTTCCTGATCTCTTTTTCTCTGGCCTTTAATTCTCCGAGTTGCATATTTTTATCTTTATTTTTTCTTAGGGTTTCTTCATTATAACATACCACTTTATGAGTTGAAAATAAGCTAAATTATTATTGTCTAGAAAAAGAATCATGCCAATATTAACAATTCTCCAGAACATTAGAATAGATGCATCTATTTATTTATGCTTATTGTTGCAGCAAAAACCTTTTTACCATTGACAAAATACTAAAAAGATTTTATAATTATGATGTTTTACTGTAGTATATTGTTAATATTCTCAATGTCTTTTTTATAACCATGTCAAAGACCAAAGAGATACTCAATGCAGAAAAATCAGCAAGTAAAAAAGAACGGAAAGAAACCACTAGCACAGATCCGAAAGATCAACTCATCGCCGAGCTCACCGAGCTCGTTGTCGTGACTGCTCTTTCAACAAATCGAATTCGCAAATCAGCAAAAACTTTTCTTGAAAACAGCAATTCGCCATACCCAAGAAGCCCAACTGATTTTGCGTCAACTGTTCTCAATGAAACATCAACCATTGAAATAGCATTCAGCTTGTCACTTAATCGATTAAATAAGAACGATTCAAATCAATTGATTATTAAAGCACTTAACGGGCAAGGAAACAAAATCATTGCAGAACTCAAAAGCGAACTTAGCATTCCAATCTAAAGCTAATATAAAGCAAACCGAAACAGGACTATCTGAAATTCAGAAAATCCTGTTCACCTTTTTATACAACAATAAATTGACAAGATACAAGAATATGTCAGAGTTAAAAAACGTTTAGTAAGGTCATAGTTCCTACAAATTTTACAGCAAAGGAATTGTTAGATGAAACTCATTGAGCATTTAGTCTACACGATAGTCATTTGCATGTCTATCTTTTCTTTATACAAAACTTTTGAACCATTCTTTCACACAAAAAACACGTGTAATAGTTGAAAATATAGAAGAAGTTCAAACGAAAATTTGGGACATACCACTCAAATACTAACAAGTTCACACCAATTAAAAAATTCCACCTAGTCAATGACTGGGTGGAATTTTCTCTTTTTACAACAAAAAATCTATTCGATTAAAGTTTTTATTCTTCTTATGTCTTTTGTTGTTAAATCTGACAATACTCCCTCACTTGCCTTTTCAAATAGCAATTTAACAACTCGTTGGATTGTGTCCACTCTTGAAGATAAAAGAATCTCCTCTGAATCAAAGCATTTGACCTTCCAAACATCACAAATCAATCCCTTTCTGCGAAAAAGAAAATGTCTACGAAAATCAAAAACCGCTTCAACTTCACCGTGAATCCAAAAATCACATCCAAACAAATTGAATTGTTTTTTGCAAAGAATTTGCCGTTGGGTATTTAGATGAAAAACAACACCTAAATCATAATCTTCAATTTCAAATATAGCCTTCCGGATAATTCCTTTTCTCAAAAGAATTAACGTCTCTCTTATTCGTTTTTTCGAAGAGACATCCTTGAAATACACATCGCCACTTCCCTTTTGAACATCATCCTCTTCGTCGAATGAATACCCCCAAGAAAAATTCATCATCGCCCAAGAAGGATTATACTTATCAATTTGATCATATGGTACATAATGCTGAACTCTTATTTTTCTAGAATTCCCATTTAACTTAGGACCAAAAAGATATCTTTCCAGTTCCGCTGGCTTAGGCAATCCTTCTTTCAAAAAAAGACGTTTCGGATCTTGTGTGTCGATTACCAACACAGGTCTCCAGCTTGACTTGGTTCTTTTATCAGCAACTGTCATTTTCTTACCTCTTTTTTTTCTGATTGTTACAATATTTAAGTACTTGCCAAAGAATCAATTCCTTGACTTTGGATAGTACAATGTATAACACATTTTGTCAATAACAAAAATATAGATTACCCCACAAACCCCATCTGATCATTCTCATTACCCTCTACTTCTTTTATCTTTTCAAATTTATCCTCATATTTCTTTAGGGTCTTGCTTACTTTA
>DEIO01000001.1 GCA_002352545.1 Patescibacteria group bacterium UBA2772 | reverse complement strand
ATAAACATTACAGGATCTATCATTTCAAAGATGAATTTGCCAGAGGGAAGAATCATGTTAATGGGATAGAAAGTTTCTGGAGTTATACTAAAAGAAGATTGGCAAAATTTAATGGAATAAAAAAAGAAAGATTTCCAATCTTTCTAAAAGAATCTCAATGGAGATTTAATAATCGACGACAAGATATCTATATGTTATTATTAAAAGAGTTAAGAAATAAGCCCCTTTAATTTTAAGCTAAACTGGGCAAGACCCTAGGTTATTATAAAAATAGAGAATAAATTTTAAAAATAAACAAATATGATTCTAGGTAAGGAGGTGACAATATGAAACAAAATAAAGAAAAAGGATTTACACTTGTTGAACTTTTGGTTGTAGTTGCGATTATTGGTATTTTAGCTGCAATTGTATTGGTTAGCTTGAACAGTGCACGTGATCGTGCGAGACTTGGTGCACTTCAAGCAACATTGGCTTCAACAACTACTTTAGCAGCATTATGTGTTAATGATGGTGCTAGTGTTAGTGCTCCAACATCTGCCACAACAGGTGCCGGTGCTATCTGTAATGATACTTCAATTACAGCTGAAGTTTGGCCATCATTGCAAAGTCAGAGTCTAGGTGGAGCAAATTCACCGTATTCATACAATACGACAAGTGATGCAACTATCTCTGGTCAAGCGAGTGGTGCCGATGTTGTCACTTGTACAGTAGCGACTGGAAGTTGTATAAGGAACTAGAATCGTTACGAGTGTTTTATGCGCTATAGCGCGTAACGAGGAATAAATAAAAAGACCTTATTTTTTGAGGTCTTTTTATTTACAATAAATTCTAATTGTTGTATTATGAGAATGTCTAAAATTTCTAAAATTTAAAATTAAAAAAATGGGAATCTATATGATTTTAGGTCTCGTTGTTGTACTCGTAGTATGGTTTATTGCAGTCTATAATGGGCTTGTTAAATTCCGAAACAGAGTTGATGAAGCGTGGAGTGATATCGGAGTTCAGTTAAAAAGGAGATATGATTTAATTCCAAACCTTTTAAATACTGTTAAAGGATACGCAAAACATGAGAAGGAATTATTTGAGAATGTAACCAAGGCAAGAGCAGAAGCTATGAGTGCTCAAGATCCACAAGGAAGCGCAGAAAAAGAGAATATGCTTTCAGATACATTGAAATCTTTATTCGCTGTCTCAGAAAATTATCCTGATTTGAAGGCTAATGAAAATTTCTTGGAACTACAAAGAGAATTAACTGATACTGAAGATAAGATTCAATCATCAAGAAGATTTTACAATGGAAATGTTAGAGACTTCAATACTAAATTGCAAGTATTTCCTACAAATACAATTGCTGGGTTACTTAAATTTAAAGAGTATGATTTTTTTGAGATAGCTGAGAAGGAGAGAGAGAATGTAGAAGTGAAATTTTAGTTTCGATTTACTTAATAGTTTATTATGGCAACTTTATATACACATAAGGATCGAAATGTTCAATTAACATGGGTTTATCTGGTTGGTTTCCTCGTATTTGTAATTTTCGTTGGTTGGTTCTTTTCAGTGGCAATGGGTAATTCAACAATCCTCTATGGGGCAGTTATCTTTGCTGTTTTGATGAATTTCATCAGTTATTGGTGGAGTGATAAGATCGTGCTTAAAATTTCTAGTGCACAAGAGATTGGAAAGAAGACACCAAATGAAAAAGAGATTTATCATCTTGTTGAAAATCTGTGTATAACAGCAGGATTACCAGTCCCTCGGATATATCTTATTCCCGACCCCGCCCTGAATGCTTTTGCTACAGGAAGAGATCCTGAGCATGCAGTTATAGCTCTTACAACTGGAATAGTTGAAAGATTGGAAAAACGTGAACTCGAAGGTGTGATTGCACATGAGTTATCACATATAGGAAATAGGGATATTCTTCTTAGTACTGTTGTTACAGTGTTGGTTGGATTTATAGCTCTTTTGGCGGATTGGTTTTTGAGGTGGTCTTTTTTTGGTGGTAGGAAGAGAGATGGCGAAGGTAATGCTCAGCTACAACTCATAATTGGCATTGTAGCAATCATTCTTGCAATCCTAGCTCCGATAGCAGCGACATTGATGCAGATGGCTATTTCAAGAAAAAGAGAATTTTTGGCGGATGCTGATGGTGCACTGCTTACCCGTTATCCAGAGGGATTGGCAAGTGCATTAGAAAAAATTTCTTCTTATAAAGGGGAAATGGAGAATGTTAATAAGGCTACTGCTCATATGTATATTGCAAATCCTTTTCGTGGGAAAAGAGCCAAGAAAGCTACAAGTTTTTTTGCAACACATCCCGATGTTAATGAAAGGATACGTAGATTAAGAGAATTGAATATTTAACTTATAAATTAATTTTTAAATTATAAAAATGACAGAAGAAAAAAAACAAAAAGAACAAGCCAAACAAGAAAACCCTAAAAAAGAACAATCTATATCAAATCAGTCTTTGGAAAAAGATATTGCTGAAAATAAAGCAATTACATTTTTGAGTTACATTGGATTTTTGTGTTTAGTGCCACTTTTGGCTAAAAAAGAAAGTAAATTTGCTCAATTTCATGCCAAGCAAGGACTTGTGCTTTTGATTGCTTGGATCATTGGTGGAATCACAACTTTCATTGGTATCGGTTTGGTTATAAATGCTGGAGTACTGATTATTTCTATTATAGGACTTATAAAAGTTAATGATGGAAAAATGGAAGATCTACCAATCATTGGTGATTTAGCAAAAAAAATTAATATTTAAACTCATTAGTAAATATAAAATAAAAAGCTAAAACAAAAATAGATGAAAAAGACAAAAATCGTCGCTACAATTGGTCCAGCGTCTGAGAAAATAGTCACACTGAAAGAAATGGTTGCTGCTGGAATGAATGTGTGTAGGATGAATTTTTCACATGGTGATATGGCGTGGAATCTAAGAATAATAAAAAGAATTCGCTCTGTTGAGAAAAACATAAAGGGTAAGATTGGAATTTTGGCTGATATTCAAGGGCCAAGAATAAGAATTGCAAATCGGAAGATTACAAACATTCTTGAGGATGAGTCTGTTTTTATTGGTGATGAAAATTATCCACATAATGATAACTATAAGAAACATCTAAATTTGGATTGGATTGGGTTTTATGAGCATCTTAAGAAAGGAGATGTGATTTTCATCGAAGATGGAACAATTCAGTTAGAAGTTTTGAGAGTTATAAATTATGGATGTGTGGCCAAGGTTCTTGTTGGTGGTAAGGTTAAACCTCACAAGGGTGTTAATATTCCTGCCATCTCAAGCCATTTGGGTTTTTTGACATCAAAGGATTTAGCTGATTTGGAATTTATTCTTTCTCAGGGTATTGATATGCTTGGAGTTTCTTTTGTTGCTACTAAGGATGATCTTAAGAACCTGAAGAGAGTTATTCGGGGAATGCTTGAAAAAAACAACAAAGAAAATAGTGGAAGAGGAAGAAAGAAAGAGTTGAAAATGCCATGGATAATCTCAAAGGTTGAAAGAAAAAAGGCGATGAGAAATATCGATGATATTATTGATGAATCTGATGGGATTATGGTTGCTAGAGGTGACTTAGCAATTGAAGCTCCTCAAGAGAAGGTTGCAATTTTTCAAAAGGATATAATTAGGAAATGCAGAAAAAAGCATAAACCAGTTATCGTTGCGACTCAAATGATGGCCTCAATGGTTAGTAGCGCGCGTCCTACTCGTGCTGAAATTTCGGATGTTACTAATGCAGTTATTGATAATGCTGATGCAGTTATGCTTTCAAATGAATCATCTGTAGGGAAGTTTCCAGTAAAATCAATTGAAACAATGACCAAAATCATTAATGCAGCAGAGGACTCGGTCTACAATGATGTTAAATTACTTAGTCTTGGCAAGCTTGCTAGAAAACTCTTCAGAATGAAGCATTCAAAAAAGAGGATAAAAGTAGTTTATGCTACGGATATCAAAGAGGGTTTGAAGTTTTCAGCACTTAGACAAGAAGCTGTGAATATCAGACTGAGAACTAGAAACCTCAAAGAAAAAAGGAGGGCTACATTGGTTTGGGGGCTTAAATAAGCTGAACTATATAATTTCTGGATTTTAATACCCCCAATGGTATTTATTAGAAGGTGATTTGATTTTCGTAGTTATTTGATAAATTGATATAAAGTAGTGTAAGCTGAAAACAGGTTTTTTGAAAATCTGTTTTCTGTATTTTTTAAGGTAGTAGATTTAAGATTTCTAGTATTTTAAGGAGAGATGTCTGAGTGGTTTAAGGAGCACGCTTGGAAAGCGTGTGTGCGTTATAAGCGTACCGAGGGTTCGAATCCCTCCCTCTCCGCCACGGACTTAATCCGTTTATTCTGAAAAAGCAGCAACCGGCAACAAGCCAATATCCATGCGAACCCTCGATTTTTTAATTTGTCGC
>DEIO01000025.1 GCA_002352545.1 Patescibacteria group bacterium UBA2772 | reverse complement strand
AATATGATTATTGATATTGGTGGAGGAACTTCGGAGGTGGCTGTTATTTCTTTGGGTGGAATCGTGTCAGCTTGTAGTGCTAGGGTTGGAGGTGATCGAATTGATAGTGCGATTGCTCAATATATAAAAAAGAAACATGGACTAGCGATTGGTGAAAGAACTGCTGAAGAAGTTAAAATTGAAATTGGCAGTGCTCTTCCACAGGTAAAAGAAGAATATGTTGAGGTAAGAGGGCGAGATCTTATGGGTGGCTTACCTAAGACAATTAGAATTTCAACTAATGAAATCACTGAAGCAATTCAAGATGAATTGAGAGAAATTATTAATGCTGCTAAAAAAGTTATGCAGGAGACTCCTCCAGAATTAGCTGCAGACGTTATGGATAAGGGGATTGTGCTTTCAGGAGGTGGCGCTTTGCTTAGAAACCTAGACAAGCTAATAACTAAGGTAACGGGTGTTCCCTGTTATGTGGCAGATGACGCACTTCTTTGTGTAGCAAAAGGAACCGGTGTAGCGCTTGATAATTTGGATGTTTACAAGCGCACAATTTCAATGAAATAGTTGATAAATTCTTGCAGACTCAAGTGAGGGTCTGTTTTTTGGCATAGTTTATTCTTGACAAAATTAATAAAATGATGTATAAACAAGGCAGTAATTTAAATATCGGAAGAAGGTTTTATAAACAGTTCAACAAATCAGAAGGAGAGAGTTATGTCTAAAAAACAAGTTAGTTGCTTGGGATTGATTGTGGCAATCTTGATTTTTGTCAGCGGAAATGTTTTTGCACAGGATACGATGTCTTCAGAATATCCAACGGCGGTGATAATTTCAAAAACCGTTGAAGTCGAACAAACATTGTTCGGAGAAGATGCTGAGGCTGTTGCTTTTTCAAAAGCTGAAGATCAGGTAAAAGCTGAAATTGTCTCGAGGGTTTCTCAACACGTTGCCAAACTTGGCAAAGATGTGATGGTTATTTCTCTGGGAACGATCACGCGTTGGTATCTTATGAAAGAGTACTTGTTTTACTTTCATGATAAGAAAAATCACCAAGCAGAGGTTCACTTAAACGTGCCAGGAGATGTTTTTGAAGAGTTTATTCTCGACAATGTTTTGCCTGTGAATATGCCAGTTTTTATTATAACTGATGAGGCAGGAAGTCTCCAGATTGGCGACAAATGTCCCGATGTGCACGAGCTCAATGAACAATGTGGCTCTTTCGAATAAATTTCTCAGAAATATCTGAACAAACTCTCTGTGTATATTGTGCATGGGGAGTTTTATTAATTTTCTTGCCAAAAAGACCTAGTTTTAATACAATAAAGCTAGTTTATAAACAAAGAAAAATAAATGAAAATTGGAATTGATGCATCGCGTGCATTAATAAAACAAAGAACTGGGATTGAAGAGTATGCATACCAGACCATAAAAAACCTTCGAGAGCCTCTAGAGGATCACGAAGTTTTTCTGTATATAAAAGAAAAGGATAAGAAAAAATTTGATTTTGATTTACCGACAAAATGGAAAATAAGAGTTGTTCCTTTTAATTATTTTTGGACACAATTAGGACTTTCTTGGGAGATGTTAATGCATCCTGTAGAAATTTTATTTATCCCAGCGCATACAGTTCCCTTTGTGCATCCTCGAAAAACAATTGTAACAGTCCATGGACTAGAGTATGAACACTGTCCAGAAGGATACTCCGTTTACTCAAGGTTGTTTCATCATTTTTTTGTAACAAGAAGTTGTATTTGGGCGAAAAAAATTATTGCAGTTTCGCAAAATACAAAAAATGATTTAATTGAAATGTATAAAGTTTCAAATAAAAAAATCCAAGTTGTGTATAATGGTTTTAAAATAGAAGATAAAGAGGTTGAAAATATTTCTGTTAAAAAATATGGGAAATATATTTTATATATCGGTCGATTAGAGGAAAGGAAGAATCTAAAAAATATCATTGCTGCTTTTGAAATTCTAAAGAAAAAATTTAATTACAAAGGAAATTTATTGCTTGCAGGAAATGCTGGCTATGGCTATGAAGAAATAAGCAAAAAAATTGACAAAAGTGATTTTAAGAAGAATATAAAATTACTTGGATTTATCTCGGATGCTGAGAAACAAGTATTTTTGACTTATGCTGATTTGTTCATGTTTCCTTCTTTGTGTGAGGGATTTGGTATCCCGATATTAGAAGCTCAGAGCGTAGGTACTCCTGTTATCACTTCTAATTTTGGACCAATGGATGAAATTGCTGGGAATAATGAAATTTTAGCAATTCCAACACAATCAAAACATATAGCTGATGTTGCCAAAAGAATTCTTTTTGATGAAGAGATGTATGAAAGGGTCACGAAGAAAGGTTTTGAAAATGTTAAAAGATTTTCTTGGGAGAAATGTGGTAATGAAATCGCTAAAGTGCTGTTGTCTAGGTAGATTGTTTTTAAATCATTTTAAATTAAGATCTAAAATGAAAATTGAAAAAATAAGTTTAAAAAATATTAAGAGTTTTAGAGACGAAGTCAATATTGATTTCAATGATCAGTTTAATTTATCTAGGGTCTTGCTTACTTTAGCAGA
>DEIO01000015.1 GCA_002352545.1 Patescibacteria group bacterium UBA2772 | reverse complement strand
CAAATCAACATCATCAAAAAGACCCTTAAAATCATCCTCACTAGCAGTTCCCATTGAAGTTTGTTCAATTGTATTCAAAACATTTTTGAGATCTTCCAAGATGAAAGTGTCTTGATTCTTAATCCCTCCTTTTCCTTTTTTGACAAAATAGCCAAAAAGCTCTGTTGGTTTCAAGAAAAATCCAAGATGTCCAATGCATCCTCCTTTAACATGGCGTAGATATTCCTTGCCTTTCTCTGTGTCTTCATTTATTTCTGCAAATTTGAAACTTTCACTAGCCAACAATTTTTCGTTAACATAAATTTCTAATTTTTCAGATAGATATTTATAGAAAATAAAACCAAGGATATAGTTCTTGTATTCATCTGCATGCATTTTCCCCCGCAAAACATTTGCGACACCCCACAGTTGTTTTTCCAATAATTGTTTTTGCTCCACTGTCATTTTTTCTTTTTACTTTTAATCTCTTATCCTTCACTTGTTACGTAGCATGCTACGTAACAAACTTTTTTATTTTATCATCCTTTCACTTTCACAAAACTCACACCCAAAGGATGTAAGCTTCAAAACGCCCCAAGTATATCATTGCTTGGAACAAATTTCAATTTATCACCTGAAATAAAGAAATTCTAAAATATTTTTGATTAGCTAATTTCTACTTCCCTATCCACTCCCTAATCGCCTCCTCATAGCTTCTCAATTTTGGAAACTTTGTATTCACAAGCACTGTTGAGGAAGCTCTTTTGGCTGGTCGTGGAAATTCATCTGCTGTTACTGGAAACACTTTTACATTTTTGATTTTTGCTATTTCAAACAATTTCAAAACTCCTTCATACCAAGTCACTGGACCTTCGTTGATCAAGTGATATATCCCATATTCATATTTTTCTTCAAAAAGCGTTTTCACAGCATTTGCTAAATCTACAACATAAGTAAAGCATGAGCGCTCATCATCCACAACTTTCAATTCATGGCGGTCTTTTGCCAGTCCAAGCATCACTGAAAAGAAGCTTTTCTTTGCATCATCTGAAATTCCCGCGTCACCGAAAAGTTTCGAAACTCTCACTAGATAAAATTTCTCGCCAACAACTTTCACATTCTTTTCGCCTAAAACTTTTGAAATTCCATAGTTTGAAATTGGACTTGTTTTATCAACCTCTGTATATTCTTTCTTTTCTCCATCAAAAATATAATCCGTCACAAACTGAACAAAAGTAGCACCAAGCTTCTTTGCAAGTTCCGCTAGAAAACCTGGAACTTCCCCGTTAAGCTCTTTGGCAAGTGCAAAGGCATCTTTGTCTGTTTCTGCTGCGTCTACGTCGTTAAAAGCCACACAGTTAACAATCAGATCCGGTGCGGCAAGAGTGACGTTATCCTTTACAGATTTCTTATTTAAAAGATCGAGGTTTTCCTTATCCCAAGCCTGTACATCATATTTCCCATCTTTATAGAAAACTTTTACGATTTCTTTTCCAAGCATCCCTTTTGCTCCCAGAATTAAAACTTTTTTCTTCTCCATGTCTAGAACTTTATTATTTATATTCGCTGATCATTTTCTCTAAATATTTTTTTGCTTTCAATTGCTCTTCAAATGAATTTTCTAATTCCAAGCTTACATACTCTGGTAAGTATTTCACATATTTTTTCATATAATCCAAGTCACTTAAGTGTTTCATTGTATGCACATTATAATAAGCTCCTGTTTTATCAAAGTTCTCCAAAAGCTTTTCTTGTACTCCTGAGATATGACAACAACCTACGTCATTGAGTTTTATTAGACTTTCAAAATCTTTATAGCTTTCAACTTTTTGCATCACACCTAAATCTTCCCAGTGTGAAAAATCGATGCAAATCCCTGCAAATTTTGATAGAAAAAAACGATATTCAGAATCAATTTGGAATGTGTTTTCCACAAAAATTTTATCTTTATTTCTCTCGAGTTTTAAGAGTGGCAAACCATATTTTCCAGAATGTATGTTGAAAACTTCAGTTTTATATCTTTCTATTAAATATTCTATCTCTTCATCAGTAAAATCATCCTTAAGATGTACATGGGGAATCTTTTCGAGTCCAGTGTTCTCAAGCAATCTATAAAGTTCCTGTCTTTCAACAGGCGAAAGACAAGTTGGGAAAAGTGCAATTTTTTTTAGCTTAAACATCTCGATGTCCTTAATTTTTTGTCTCCAATCACTCCCTGGTGTCGTTGTTAATCCTGGCAATATGGTGTGTTTCATCGCTTCTTCCTTATTTATTATACTGCTTTTTATAATACTCTTGATACTCTCCCGATTTAATCTTTTTCCACCAATTTTCATTATCCTGATACCATTCCACTGTCATTGTTATTCCTTTTTCAAAATCAATCTGTGGTTTCCACCCAAGTTCTGCTGTTGCCTTTGAAAAATCAATTGCATACCTCAAGTCATGCCCTTTTCGGTCAGCTACATATTCAATTTCTTCTTCACCTTTCCCCATAATGGAAAGGATTTCTTTTGTAATATCGATATTCTTTCTTTCAGCAGCACCACCCAAACAATAGGTTTCGCCTATTGTTCCATTCTTGATTATCATCTCAACTCCCCTATTGTGATCATCTACATGAATCCAGTCTCGTATATTCTCACCCGTACCATAAACTGGAATTTTTTTGCCTTCTACTAGATTCGTAACAAAAAGAGGGATGAGCTTTTCAGGAAATTGAAAAGGACCATAGTTATTCGAACAATTAGAAATGGTTATTGGAAGTTTATGTGTGTGAAAATAAGCTCTCACTAAATGATCTGATGCTGCTTTAGAAGCAGAGTATGGACTTCGTGGATCATAGGGAGTTTTTTCATTAAAAGCAGCGTCTTCACTTGAAAGCGCGCCGAAAACTTCATCTGTTGAAACATGATGAAATCTAATTCCTCCATTGTTTTTAGCTGCATCCAATAGATTCATTGTTCCTTCTACATTCGTTTTCACAAAATCACTACTATCTAGAACTGAACGGTCTACGTGAGACTCAGCTGCAAAATGTACGACCAAATTAAAGTTTTCTTTTTTGAATAGATCATTTATAAATGGGGTATCGCAAATGTTACCTTTTATAAATCTGTGTTTCTTGTTGTTCTCAATGCTTTTTAGGTTCTCTAAATTACCTGCATATGTTAAAGTATCTAGATTCACGATTTCATCCTGAGGATTTTTTCTTAACCAATAATGCACAAAGTTAGCTCCTATGAATCCGGCTCCTCCTGTTATCAAGATTTTCATAGTTTTTTGTTAAATCAAAGTTTTTTTAAATTCTTCAAATGTTTGCAAAGAAGCATCTTTTTCAGAAACAATCGGATCTTGCTCAAGCGGCCACTTTATATTTAGAGTTTTGTCATTCCAAATAATGCCACTGTCAGACTCTGGCGCATAAAGATTATCAACTTTGTACATAAATTCTGTATTTTTTTCAAGTGTACAAAAAGCGTGAGCAAATCCTCTGGGAATGTAAAGTAAACGTTTGTTTTTTGCAGATAACTCAAAACTTTCCCACCTGCCAAAAGTTTCAGAACCCTTTCGCAAATCAACTATAACATCAAAAACACTTCCAGTAACAACCCTGACTAATTTTGATTGTGCATTTGGAGGTAATTGAAAGTGCAATCCTCTTAAAACTCCTTTCTTAACTGAAAGAGAGTGATTGTCTTGAACGAAATCATCCATTATTCCGTTTTCCCTAAAAAGCTTCTGGGAGTAAGATTCAAGAAAAAAACCTCTATGATCTTCAAATACTTTTGGCTCCAAAAGCATAGCCCTCTTAAACTTTGTTTTTATGAAATTCATAGTTTATTTTAGACGTTATTACTATTAATCAACTAAAGTTTAGCATGTAGTCCTTTTTTTTCAAAGTAGAATAAAACCCCGATTTTTATCGTGGTTTTATTCTTTAGCTCTCTTTTTGCACTTCCCAGTCTTCTTTTAATTCGACAGAGTAGCCACTGCCCTTCCCGTCTTTATCAATAATTTTAATGGTTCCTTTGACAGAATCCAAACCTGGTTGTTTTTGGATCAGAAGTTTGTAATCATCTAGTGTAACTTTTTTTGCTAAATCATATGAAAAAGAAACTGTTTTTATTGTTCCTACTGGAACTTTTACAATTCCTCCAAAAAATTTCTTGTTTTGTTCTTTGCCATATTTAATCTGTGAAAGATTCTCAGAATTAGCCAACCAGCTTCCATCTGGAACAAAAATTCTTAGATATGATTGATAGTCTTTTATATACCAGTTTTTGGCTTTTCCTGTATGTCGATATGTGATAACTAGTGTTGCTCTTGGCTTTTCTCTGGAAAAATCAACCGTATATTCGAATGTCCTCTTTATCACCTTGTCAGTTTTATATGAAGCCAAATTTGCATCTACCATCATCAGATAATCATTTTGTGCTTCTTTTAATTGCCCATTCCAGCCTAATTTTTCAATTTTTTCTTGCAACTTAAAATCTTTGAAATTAAGCATTACATCCTTTTCGTTCAGATGTTTCTCAACCTTTTCAATCAAACGTTTTTTATCAGACAAACTTAGTTCTTGAGCTCTTGTAAGGATTGCTTTAGATAAATCTTTCATTATATATTTCCTTTGTCCTTCTTCAATACCTTGTTCAACATAAGCTTTTTCTACTTGATACTGAAGTTTTTCAATAGCATTTTCAGAGTTATATTCTCCTGGAAAACCCTTGATCTTCACTGGTCCAGTAATTTCCAAAAAAGACGGTAGCAGTTTTGTTGAAACTGCAACAACACCAGATATCTCTTCCTCACCACCTTCAATTCTATATAGTTCTTCAGCTTTTTCTGCATTCGTAGCAAAATCTGGAGACCAATTTGAATCTCTTAATTCCCAATCAGAAACCTTTAGATAATCCATCATTGGAAATGGAGGTGTCATTTTTGTTTCAACTCCAGAGTCAAAAACATTTGTATCGTGTGTATCAATAGAAATAACCTTCTCTCCTTTTACTTTTAAAATTCCAAAAGAACCGATATAGCCTCCTCCTGGACGCAATTCATTATTGTTCTGGAATAAAAGTAAAAAAGTTTTTTCTTCATCGTTGGCTATCTCTGGAATAATACTAAAGATTGTTGCCAATTCCTCTTTCCTTTCTTCATCAACAGGAAGAATTTTCGCAACAGAGCTTGCTACTTTTGCAATTGAGGTAAACTTCTTTTCAGATGCTTTAATCAAAAAGTACCATCCAGCTAGTAGCATTATCGCGACTATCCAAAATTTAATCAAAAATTTAGTTTGCTTTGCTTTTTTTCGTAAATCTAACATTTGTAATATTTAATCAATTAACTTAGTTTCTGTTAAACCAAAAACAATTTGTCTTTGTTTCAAGTTTAGTGTTGCACCATATAAAATCCAAAAAACTAGTGCTGCTGGTCCAAAAATCAATGTGTTGCTAGCAAGTCCCATTAGCAGAAGTTCGAAAAATATCGCTATAATCATTATCAACCAAACTCTTTTATGTCCATCCGATCGTATGTATATATTTCTAATATCTTTAAAGTATTGATAAAGTGCACCCATAAAGATGACGACACCAATTAATCCAAAATTATTCCAGATAAGAAGATATGAATTGCTAATCCTCTCTTCGCTTGCAATTGGATTTCTTTTATCAACCTGCCAAGCACTACCCCATAGCCAGTTCTCTTTTATTTGTTCAAAACCAGAAAACCAAGTTTGAATATTGTCTTTTTTTTCAAGACTTATTGCTGGTCTAAAAAACGGCACTACTAAAGTTAATACAATCAAGAAACCTGCCATAAAAGAAATAAGTCGATTATTTCTCAGAAGTATACCAATTATAAACAATCCGATTCCAAGAGCAATAAGTGCTATGTAAGAAAACGTTAGCACAAGTGCCAACATTTGAATAACTATTAGAAAAACTAGCATCTCTTTGCTCTTTAGAAATCTTAATAAACTATCTTTCATGAGACTATCTTTGATTCTAGAAAGAACTCTTTCTTTTATGAAATTAGCCTTTTTTATCGAATAGGCTGAATCCAAAAGCCTTACTTTTTCTTCTATTATGCTCAATGGTCTAGTTTTCCGTACTTTCCTTTTTGTATTTATCAGTGTCCCAATCGTAATGGGAATAAAAATAAGTAATAACGGAGCTAGAGCATTTGCCCCTACCCGTAATAAGAAACCATTTCCCAAGAAACCATTAATTTGAGTCTCCACTGTAGCAAACGCTAAATTCTGTGTTTTTCCTGATGATATCCCTAATCCACCAGATGTTTGCCAAGAAGTGAAGAAGGCTATTATTCCAAAAACAGAGTGTGCTACTCCCGCTGATATGAGTAAGTTAAAAAATCTTTTCAAACGTTTCTGTGTCTGAAAAAAGTAATGAAATGTTGTTAATGATAACCAATAAAAAAGAATTAAAAAACTTACAAACCAGACACTATTGTCTATATTTACACCAAAATAGCTACCAAAGAACATTGTACTTCCTCCAGAAATAAGCAGTAAAAGAAAATAAAATGTCAATTTATTTAGTTTTACCTTCGCTCCTTCAAATATAATTGAAATAAGACCTATTAGAGCAAGTAATGTCAATAATAAATCAGAAACTGTCGCAAAATCAGATGTGATTTTGATAGAAGGAAACATTATAACAATGAAAAAGAGAAACAGCCAACCCCTGGAAAAACTTTTCTGAAAAATTGCAACTGCAACAAAAAGTAAAAATGTAACAGCTGCTAAGGAAAAATTTAATGTAGTAACCAAAAGAAGAGCAAATGAGATAATCCCAGCTGCTATAGTGATTGCCGTATCTTTAAACGTGTTTTTTATAAAATTTATCAACTCCACTTAAATAAACTAATTTTTGTAAATTGAACGCGCTAAATAATTTCGACATTGTTTTACTATAGCATAAAATCAAATTTTTGGCAAGTGTAGCTATCAAAATCAACTTTCAGTTTAAAATCATTCTTTTTTTAAAGAATATACCTTGAACAACAAAACGGAATTCCCTTGTTTAAAGGAATTCCGCTTAAATAAAACTTTTTTTTCTAGATATATCCATCTGCTTTTTTTATAAGCTTATAGCTTAAGGCAAAAAACAAAACCCCGATAACAGAACAAACTACTGTTGAAATACAATAGCAATTGTGACAAAGTCGAAGTTTGCGAGCTGTAAGCATAATGTACATATTTATTCTTTTTATCAAAATAGTATCAAGTATGCTTACGACAAAAAACAAAAGTGCCAATGATGTCATAATGGTTGAAACAAACATAAAAAAGAAAAGTTCTTTTTTTGAATAAAGTGCTAAACCAAACACAAGAATCACTACAAAACTACTAATAATTAAATTAAGTGTAACAAACCTCTTCCAATTTACTGCTTCTTTTTCAGACTTCACATAACACCTCCATGCTAATTTTGTTAAAAGCAAAACAAGACTCTTGTTTAAAATTATGAGATTAATAAAACAACATATAAAGATATCTTTATCAACAAGTAATGGCAAAAAGAGGCCTTTATTTAGAAAAATGAGTTGAATACTTGTGAGAAATATTCTATAATTCAAAAACAGAGGTTAGAGAAAACACTGTTAAAATCTTGAATAGAAATATTTAGTCAAGATTTAGTATTAGCTTATTTTAAAATCAATACCTTTAGATACAAATGAACAATAAGAAGTTTTTGTTATACACACCGCTTTTTTTCGCGCTGTTTTTTTTGGCAACAATACCCTTTAATCTACGTAAAATTTTTAATTTCGAAAAGATTGAAGGACTTGAAGGATTTAGAGAACATATCTCTTTTTCATTATTTGGTTTCGATATCTTGTTGCTATTATTCTTCCTTGTTAGCATCTTTGCATTTTTTTATTCAGGAAGATCCTTACGGAAAGAATTCTCTTTTAAAAAAGGCTTAAAAAGTCCACTAACCATTTTTATTTTTTGGATTTTTTTAACAATTTCTTGGTCAGAAGAACCAACGATTGCTCTTTATCATTCAATCAGGATGTTAGCAGCTATTTTAGCTTTTTTGGCTCTTAGAAACACACTGCAATACAAAAGAAGATTTTTTATTTATGCTGCTTCAACAATCTTTGGTGCTGGTATACTACAGGCAATTATTGGTATCCTGCAATTTATTTTTCAAAAATCCCTAGGTTTAAAGCTTTTAGGAGAGAGTGATATATCCAGAACAATTCTTGGTGTTGCTAAATTCGAAATATCTGGCACAAAAATTATTAGAGCATATGGAACATTCCCACATCCCAATTTATTCGGAGCATTTCTACTCCTTGCCTTAGCTGCAGGAGTTTGGTTGATTCTTTTCGTAAATTTTTCGAAAAGGTCCCGGATCTTAAATATCTTTATGCCAATTTCTCTAGCAATTATACTTGCTGGTATGGCACTTTCCTATTCCCGGTCAGTCATCATTGTCTTGCTTGTATTTATTTTCATGATTGCATTTGCTCACAAAAAACGCTTTATAAGCATTTTCAAACAAGCTTGCGAGCGGTTTAAAATTCCCAAGACTCTTCAGGAAGCAGTTGGCATTCTTTTGATTTTTTCAGTACTTTTTGTATCATACAACATCCTTTCTACTAGAATTTGTTTTAATAAATGTGGAAACGACAACTCTATTGATTTACGCTTTAAGTATATTGAAACAGCAACATCTATAATAACAAAATATCCACTACACGGGGTTGGTATAGGAAACTTCATAACATTTCAAAAAAAACACTTCTCCAAAAAACTCCATCCATGGGAGCAACAACCCGTACATAATATTTATTTCTTGATAGCTAGTGAAGTAGGTCTTATTGGTTTTATAGCTTTCTTGTATATCATCATTAGTTATGCCAATATTTTTCAAAAAGGGTTTTTTGGTAGATTACACAATCCTTTTGTTTTGTGTTTTTTCGGATTTTTAATCCTAGGATTAATTGATCATTACTTTTGGACACTTCCTCAAGGAATGCTTATATTCTGGATTTCTCTTGCCTTTTTTTGTTCATCGGCTAAGATTACTAAAGTAGAAAAAAAACCAAAAAAAACTTAATTTCAACCTTAATTATCTAGAATAAATGCCTCAAATCAATAAAGAAAACTTTGTAAAAACATATATCCCAAAAGACCATGAGCAAGATATATATCAAAAATGGGAATCTTCAGGTGCTTTTAATCCAGACAACTTAGACCTGGAGGAAAATACACCTTCCTATTCTATTGTTATGCCACCACCAAATGTTACCGGGACTTTACATATGGGACATGCTGGAATGTTGGCTTATGAAGATATCCTGACTCGATTTCATAGAATGAAGGGATTTCGAACACTTTGGCTACCTGGCACAGATCATGCTGCAATTGCGACCCAAACAAAGGTTGAAAAAATAATAAAAGAAGAAGGACTAACTCGTCATTCGCTCGGAAGAAAAAAGTTTTTACAAAGAGTTGAGCAATTCGCTCAAAAATCACACGACACGATTGAAGATCAAGTAAAAAAAATGGGGTCCTCTTGCGATTGGTCAAGAGAGGCATTCACTCTAGACAAAACAAGAAATAAAGCAGTGAATTCCGTATTTAAACTAATGTATGAAGACGGTCTTATTTATCGAGGAGAAAGAGTTGTTAATTGGTGCCCGCGTTGTCATAGCACACTTGCAGATGACGAAGTTGAGCATGAGAATAAAAAAGCAAAACTCTATACATTCAAATATTCAAAGGATTTTCCTATCTCAATTGCCACAACAAGACCTGAAACAAAAATCGGTGACACAGCAATTGCAGTTAACCCAAAAGATGAAAGATATAATAAATACGTAGGTAAAACCTTTAAAGTAAATTTCATTGGAGTAGATTTGAAAATCAAAGTAATTGCCGATAGAGAAATTGATATGGACTTTGGAACTGGAGCACTTGGTGTTACCCCGGCGCACTCAATGGTTGATTGGCAAATGGCTGAAAACAACAACCTTGAAGTAATCAAGGTTGTCAATGAAGACGGAAACATTAAGAATGGTTTTGGTGAGTTCTCGAAGCTAACCGCTTTAGATGCCAGAGCTCTTATTGTTCAAAGAATAAAAGAATCTAATCTTCTAGAGAAAGAGGAGGAGATTGAAAACGCATTGTCTCTTTGTTATAGATGCGACACTTCTATCGAACCTCTTCTCTCCTTGCAATGGTTTATCGACGTTAACAAAAAGACCAAACGTCTTGGAGATAAATCAATCAAGGAAATATGTATAGATGCCGTAGAAAATGGCGTTTTTGGTAAAGAAAAAATTAATATTATACCAGAGCGCTTCGAAAAGAATTATTTTCATTGGATGAACGATCTGCGTGATTGGTGTATTTCAAGGCAAATTTGGTATGGTCATAGAGTGCCAGTTTGGTATAAAAATGACGAAACATTTGTTGGTATAGACGGACCAAAAGAGGATGGGTGGAAGCAGGATGAAGATACACTAGACACTTGGTTTTCCTCAGGAATGTGGACTTTTTCAACTTTAGCAAACAATCCAGAACAAATAAAAATCGAGGATGGGAAAATAGTAATTGACAACAAAGATTTTGAGAATTTTCACCCCACGGCTGTTTTGGAAACTGGATATGATATTTTGTTTTTCTGGGTTGCAAGAATGATCATAATGACAACTTATGCTATAAATGATATTCCGTTTCAAGATGTATATCTTCATGGTTTGGTATTAGATGAACATGGGAAGAAAATGTCTAAATCAAAGGAAAATGTCATCAACCCTCTTGATATGATTGATAAATATGGAACAGACGCAACAAGACTTTCACTAATCACTGGCTCAACTCCAGGCAAAGATTTAAAATTATCTGAGAAAAAAATAGAGGGCCTTAGAAATATGGTGAATAAACTTTGGAATATCTCAAGATACATAATCGAAACAATCAAAATAGACGACTCACCAATTAAAAGAGAAAGTCTAACTACGGCAGACAAAGCAATTTTGCAATCTGCTAGAAAACTTATTATTGAAACAACAGAAGATATCTCATATTATCGTTTTTCAAAAGCCACAGAGTCTCTACGAGAATTTTCCTGGAATGAACTTGCTGACTGGTATCTTGAAACCACAAAATTTGATAATAGTTCAGAAAAAGCTAAAAATTTAACCGTTATCTTACGGGATTTATTAAAAATTTGGCACCCTTTCATTCCTTTTGTAACAGAAACAATTTGGGAAAAATTCAATAACACACTTCTCATAACAGAAAAGTGGCCTGGTACAAAGATTTATGACAACGTTCTTAATGAATCCGACAAGAAGGATTTGATGCTCTTCGATAAAACAAAAGAAATAATAACATCAATCAGAAATATCAGAGCTGAATACAAAGTTGGATTAGATAAAAAAATTGATGTAATAATATATGCAAATGAATTGGTAAAAGAGTTGAGCTCCCAAGAGACTTTAATCAAAAATCTAAGAACTGGCATAGATAATCTTTCAATTCTAGAAACAGGAGAAAAAATAGACGATGCTATCTATAAATCATTGGGAAAAATTGAACTTTTCATTCCATTGAAAAATTTAGTAGATACAAAAAAAGAAAAAGAACGTCTGTCTAAAGAACTAAAAGAGGCTGAAAACTATCTTATATCAATAGAAAACAAGTTGCAAAACAAGGCTTTTGTAAAAAATGCTCCAAGCGAAGTTATCCAAAAAGAACACACAAGAGCAACTTTGACAAAAAATAAAATTGAAAAAATAAAAGAATTTTTGATCAAATTAAATCAAAACTAGTCTTTTAGATAAAAATAAAACAAAAAATTGAAAACTCAAATACCACACATTTGCCTAATATTTTTTATATTTGGTATTACAGCTGGCTTTGTTTCTCTAATCATAATAACACTACTCCCGTCAAACCTTTCTAGCAATGAAACTGTCGCTAGTATCGCTCTCCTTGCTATAATTGAAGAAGTTGTAAAATTTTCAATATTATATTTTATATATTCAACACAATTTTCACTTAAATTTAAGGTAGTTTTAAATTTGTTGATATTTCCAATTTTCTTAGGACTTGGTTTTAGCTTCTTCGAGTTATCAATGATATATTTTCAGCAAGAGACATTGCCCCTTGTAGCTTCTTTCCCAATTTTTGTTCATATTTTTTCAGCAATTTTCCTAATGAATGCTGTAAATACCTTTTTTAAAGGGAAATCAAAGTTTAAAATGACAATGTGGATACTCTTGGCAGTCTCAGTACATATATGTTATAATGTTATTATAGTTAAAATTATTTGACCTTAAAATAAAAAGAGCCTAAAAAAACTAAAAATAGAAAATGACAAAACAGAAAAAATCCTTTTTTGAAAAGTTAACTGGGATAAAGAAAATCACGGACGAAGATCAATTAGAGGAATTGGAATTACAAGAATCGCCCGAAGGAGGTTTCGTAACACAGTTTGAATCACAGAAAGAAGAGTTATACGAATTTCCTGAACGAGTCCAACAAGAAGAAGAATCGCAAGAAGAACAAAAACCAATTCAACAAAACGAACCTATGCAACAACCACAACAAGAATTTGAACAACCAATCGAGTCTGAGGGCCAATTGACTATAGATGTGTATCAAACAAACGATGAAATTATCATCAAGTCAACTATTGCTGGCGTTAAACCCGAAAATCTTGATGTAAATATTAACAATGACATGGTCACGATTAGAGGTGAAAGACAACAAGATGATGAAGTTCCCGTTGACAATTACTATTATCAAGAATGTTACTGGGGTCCATTTTCTAGAAGTGTTATCCTACCTGTAGAAATAGTAGCTGACAAAGCTGAAGCAACGATGAAAAACGGAATATTAACATTGAAACTACCAAAAGCAGACACAACTAAGACGAGAAAAATTCAAGTTAGAGGCTTTTAAAAAAATAAGTATTTTTTAGAATGATGGAAGCCAGCATAAAAGCTGGCTTTTGTTTTTTTCGAGAAACGGAGCTTGGCTTGAAAAAAACAACAATTAGGCTATCCTAGGTATATGAATTTAGTTAGAAATACAATTTTATCTTCAATTTTGATGTTCGGTTTAATGCCGAACACTATTTATGCTTCAAATATTGCCAAAAATGAGGATTTGGAGATACAGTTCGTAAGTAATACAACGTTGCAAACATTTCTCGATAAAACAATTGATTTAAAATTCAAAGACGAAAACTTCAAATTTGAAACAAAGAAATTTGTTAATTGGGAAAATAACTTTGCATTTCAAGAAAATTATGAATCAGAAATTGAAAAGTCTACAATATGCAAAGACTTATTAAATCTCGAAGATGCAGAGTCTTCATCCTTCCAAGCTAGTACTATTATTTGCGATCTGACTAAAACAATACCCTCTTCTGGAAATATAAAAAAGAAAGCGCTTTTGAAAATAGATAACAAGAAATTAAATACTTTTATTTCTTCCTTAAGCGAAAAAATTATTTCTATTCCTACAAATGCAAAAATAAAAGTGGTTGAAGAAAAAAAAGAGAACCAAAAAAAAGAAGTGCCCCCGGAATTAGCTAGCAATAACGAAAATACAACTAAAAATCACTTAGAAATAACCGAACCAGCAAAACCAGGATTTAAACTTGATGAGGAAAAGACTTTTGAAGGCATCGTAAAAACACTGAATGATTCAAATAATAACCTATCTCTCCAACTTCCAATTACAGAAATAGCAGCAGAAATATCCAAAGAAACTCTTGATGATCTAAAGATAGAAACCAAAATTGGACACGGGGAATCAAACTTTGCAGGCTCACCCAAAAACAGAATACATAATATCAATGTTGCAGTTGAAAGATTCCATGGATTATTATTATCTCCTAATGAGGAATTTTCTTTCACAACAATTTTAGGTCATGTCGACAAAGAAACTGGCTACAAAGAAGAGTTGGTGATCAAAGAGAACAAAACAATCCCTGAATACGGTGGTGGTGTCTGCCAAGTTTCAACGACTGTTTTCCGAGCAGCACTAAATACGGGACTTAAAATCACAGAAAGAAAAAATCATGCCTATCCCGTCCAATATTATAGCCCTCAAGGTACAGATGCTACTATCTATATCCCTAAACCAGATTTGCGTTTTATTAACAACACCCCAGGATATTTATTATTTCAAGCTTCTGTTGAAGGACGAATACTTTCTTTTGATATATTTGGACAATCAGACGGAAGAGTAATCGAAATGGAGGGCCCAAAGGTCACAGAAAGAACCCATGAAGGAGTTTTAAAGGTAACATTGAAGCAGATAGTCAAAAACAAGGAAGGCGAGCTTATATTCGAAGATACATTTAAAAGTGTTTATGATAATCCTGCGAAATATCACGAAAAAGAAATCTTAGACAAAAAACCTTTGGATTGGTCAAATAAACAATGGAAAGCTTACAAAAAAGAACATAATTTGTAAAAATCATAAAAATGTATTTTATATTTGATATTGGAGGAACCAAAATAAGGGTTGCTGTCTCAGCTGATAGAAAAACAATTTCAAACTATACTGTGTTTTCAACTCCAGGAGACTTCAAAGAAGGTGTTGGTATGATTGTTTCTGCTGCCAGAGGGCTCACTAATGGACAAAAAATAACAGCCATTGCAGGTGGAATAGGTGCTCCTTTAGACAAAAATAAAAGTGGTGTTGCTAGTTCCTATGAAACAGTAGATAAATCATTATCACACTGGGCTGGAGAATCCCTACGAGATGAATTAGAGGCTGAATTAAGAGCTCCTGTTTTTTTAGAAAATGACACTGTTATGATTGGTCTTGCAGAGGCATCTCAGATAAAAAATCATGAAAATAAAATAGTTGTTTATTACACGGTTAGCACTGGCGTTGGGGGCTCTCTTATTATTAATGGAAAAGTTGGAGAAAATGCTTTTGGATTTGAGCCAGGAAATCAGATAATAGACCCTACTCAATCGCTTTGCCCTGATTGTAGAAAACCTGGTAGATTGGAAGATCTAATTGGTGGAAATTACATCGAAAATAGAACAGGCAAATTACCAGAAGAAATTAATGATGAAAAATTCTGGGATAATATCGCTAAATATCTAGCAATAGGATTGACTAACTCTGCTGTACATTGGTCACCTGATGTTATAATTTTAGGTGGTTCATTGATGTATAAAATTTCAATTAATAAGGTCAAGGAGTGCTTTGCTGAAAATTTAAATATCTATCCAAAGATTCCTAAGATAAAAAAAGCAAAACTTGGGGACTTAGGTGGGCTCCAAGGATCCATAGAATATTTAAATTCAAAACTAAAAAAATAAAGGATAAAAAAACAGGATTAAATATCCTGTTTTTTGAACTCTTTTTTTGAATTTTATTCTGTCACTCTTATTATCAAAGCATTCTTTTCCTTTTCCTGTGACTTCCCTTCTCGTATGGAAACCATCTTACCAACTTCTAAATCATCAATTTCTCCCACAACTTGCTGGATCTCCTCTGCATCAACAAACTTTTTCTCTACTATCACCAATGTGTTATCCGTTACAACGTATTTAAAAAACTCTCTTTCATTAACATCCTCATTTTTCGCACTTGATTCAATAATCAACTCTTCATTTGAAACTGCAATTAAAATCCCTTTTTTCTCACTAACAATTTTTTGTTGTTTTTGTTTTTCTTGTTCAGTGGCAATTTCCAACCCCTTAACCCTATTAGCTTCCCTTATTTGCATTGTTTTTTTATAATTTGCGTTCTTTGACCTCACTTGGGAAACCGTTAAAGTCGTGGTTGTAAAAAACAAAAAAATAAATGCAATTCCAACAATTATAGCCATTCCAGCTGGAAGGACTTTCTCTTCTTTTTTGCGTAACATATTTGATGTTTTTTAATTTTTTATTTTTGTGTATCTATAATAATTTTAACATAAACATAAAAACAAAACAAATTGTCTTGTTTTTATTTGAAGCGACTAGAGGCAAAGCTCACTCGCCATGTTTATGATTAATTCCAAAAAGATCCTTCTGAAAAAGGATTTTTTTGGAATTAATCATTTTATTTTATACTATGGGCGGCTAGAGGGAATTGAACCCTCATTAGCGGTACCACAAACCGTCGTTCTACCATTGAACTATAGCCGCCACGTTCCATGTAATAAAAACATTTATTACAAAAAATATTATAGCATAATTAAAAAATTTGGCAAGATTTTAAACAATTATATCTATCCTATAACATTTTGACTTTTATTCTCTCTGAAATATCTTATATTCTTAACTATTGTAGAAGAAATTCTTTCAAGAGCTTCTTTGCTGTTAAAAACATTGTGTGGAGTAAATACAACATTTTCCATATCGAAGATAGCCTTGTCTCTAAAAACATTTCTTAATTTTTCTGTATTTCTCTCAAAAGATAGTAGTTCTCTTTCCTCTTGTATCGACTCTTCTCCTTCTATTACGTCCAAACCAGCATCTGCTATATCTTTGCTGTTTAGAACCTCATATAATGCCTTTGTGTCGACAAGCGCACCTCTACTAGTGTTTATTAAAATTGCGCTTTCTTCATTTTCTTAAAACATTCCCTATCAATCATATGAAAAGTTTTTTTGTTCAGTGGAACACTAAGAGAAACAATGCAAGAATCTTTCAAGAGTTTCTCTAATTCATCTGTGTATTGAAAATTCAAAATTTCCGCTAACATTTCATCTCTATACTTATCAAATGCAATAATCTTCATTCCAAAACCCTTGGCTATCTTAATAATATACTTACCTATGTACCCAACTCCAATAACATCTAAGGTCTTTCCTCCCAAATCAAAACCTTGAAGCCCTGATATTAAAAAATGATTTCGAGATTCTCTCAAATAAGATTTATGGACATTTCTTGATAGTGACAAGATAAGCGAAAAAGTATGTTCAGCAACGGTATTTTCACCATAAAATGGAACATTTGAAATAGTTATGTATCTTGCTTTACACTCCACTAAATCAATGTGATCAAAACCGGTCGAACGTGTTGATATAAGTTTCAAATTTTTGAATTTATCCAAAATTTCTTTAGATAGATCAGAGTAGATAAAAACAGACAACACATCAGCGTCAAAATCCTCCTCTCTTATTTTTGATTCTTGTATTGTATCCTCATAAAAAATAATTTCACAATCTGATAATTTTTTTCCATAAAAAAACGAGATTTTTCTTTTGATTCAAAAAATAAGATCTTCATATATTCTTACAGATTTAGTTTTTATATCTATCAGTATAACATTTATGTACAAAAAAACACGAATTACTCGTGTTTTTTATCGGTGCGCCTGGCAGGACTCGAACCTGCAACACCTTGGTCCGAAGCCAAGTGCTCTATCCAATTGAGCTACAGGCGCAAAATCAAGTGCACCATGAGAGATTTGAACTCCCGACCATTCGCTTAAGAGGCGACTGCTCTACCGACTGAGCTAATGGTGCATATCAGAATATAAACTACGAAATTTATAATAAACTAAAAAAAGCATTCTGTCAATCTTTTCTCTTTTAAAAAATTTTCTTTATAACACCCTTATAATCAGACAAATTAGCAATGTATTGAATCACCTTTGCTAATTTTCTATGATCATGCCTTATAAGAGCTCTAACTCCTGAAATTTCATCACTTTTTGAAAATTTTTGCTCCTCCCCAAGAAGACTAGATGCTACTATTTTATAATTTCTTTTTATAGAATCATCTGTTTCATCAAAAACCAAAATATCCTCACCTCTTTTTTTGTATTTTTCTACAAGCTCTTTTGTAGGTTTTTTTGTATTGAAAATTACAAAATCAATTCGTTCCTTACCAATAAATTTATTGATCATCCCAACATAATCGTCCAATTTAAAAAGACTAGTGTGTCCAGCTTTATTCACTAAGTTGGACACATATACTATTTGCGCTTTGGTTTCTTTTAAAACATCTGGAATTCCCTTAACCAAAAGATTTGGTATCACACTGCAATAATGATTACCTGGCCCAATAACAATTAGGTCCGCTTCGTTTATAGCCCGGAGAGCTTTTGGGTTTGCTTGAGCACTTGGGAAAAGTGATATTTCTTCAAGACCAATCTTTTCTATTTCTAAATTTTCATTGATTTCACCCTCCCCCTTGATGACTTCTCCGCTTTTTAATTTTAAATTTAAATTTGTATCGCTTTCAGTAACTGGGATAACTTCACCTTTTATATTTAGTGCTTTCATAGCAACCTGGAGTCCACTTGAGAAATCACCTTTCATCTTTTCAAGCCCTGATAAAAACAAATTTCCAACTGCATGACCCTTTAAATCACCATTCTCAAAACGATAATTAAAGATATCCCGCCAAAGAAGTGGTTCCTTACTAAGAGCTACGAGACACTGTCGCACATCACCTGGCGGCAAAACTCCAAGTTCATCACGCAATCTGCCGGTTGAACCTCCATCATCTGCCATAGAAACAATCGCGCTAATATCAAAATCATAATCTCTCAAACCTGACAAAAGAACAAAACTGCCTGTACCTCCTCCAATCGTTACTATCTTTTTTCTCATTTAGTTTACTTAGTCATTTCATTTTTTAACTCTTCAAGCGCTCGTTCAAACTGAGGATCCTTCTTTTGTTCATAGTCTTCCTTTTCCATCTTCACTTCAATATCTGGATCAAGACCAACCTCATGAATTGAATCTCCTTTAGGAGTTAACCACTTAGCAATCGTTATCCTCATGCTCGAGTTATCTCTAAGTCCCTGCACTTGTTGAACAGAACCTTTTCCAAAACTTTTTTCTCCAACCAATTTCACTCCTTTTATATCTCTCAACGCTCCTGCCATAATCTCTGAAGCACTTGCACTTCCACCATTCATAATAACAACTATTGGAATTTCTAATAATTTATCGCTCTTTTTCTGAGCCCTGAAAGGAATATTGTCATCATTTCGACCCTTCTCCCAGACAACGACTTCACCTTTTGGGACAAAAGTTGAAATCATATCAACAGCAACATTAAGATATCCACCTGGATTATTTCTAACATCGATTATTAGACCCTCTATATTATCAGTTTGAGCTGTTATAACGGCTTTATCAAATTTTCTTCCTGTATTTTCTAAAAACTTTGAAATCTTAATATAACCAATATTACCTTCTTTTTTCTCATACTTCACACTTTCTAATTCTATAGTCCCTCTTGTTATGGAAATTTCTAAGGTTTCCCCTGTCGCTTCTCTTGCAACTGTTAATTTAACGTCAGTTCCTTTTTCACCTCGTATTAGTTTAACTGCATCATTCACAGTCATGTCTAGTGTCACTTCATCAAAAACTTTCACTATTATATCTCCCGCTCGTAAACCAGCTTCCTCAGCTGGCATACCCTCAAGAGGAGCAATGACTGTAAGCATACCTTTTTTCATTCCTAGTTCTGCTCCAATACCTTCAAAACTGCCATCCATGTCAGTATTGAACTCCTTTGTCTCCTCTGGGTCCATATAAGCAGAATAAGGATCTCCCACGGCAGATACCATGCCCTTTATTGCGCCATATACTCTTTTTTGTGAATCAAGCTTATCAACATCAACAAACTTACTGTCCATATGCCTCCATGCCTCCCAAAAAACATCAAAATCAACATCTTCTGGCTTTTCCTTTTCTGCATTTGCAAAAACAGGATCGTTTTTACTTAGCGGTTTTATAATGCTTGTTAGTCTGTCTTTTATACTGTCCTTTTGAGACGATCTTCCTCCTAAAAAAAATCCTGCAATAAAAATAACTACGACGAGCACAATAAATCCGAAATTATTCTTTCTCATCACATTTTTATTTATAGATGTTAAACTGCTTCCATCTGAATTGCTTGAAAAACTAGAATTATCAATTTCAACTCTATCTTTTGAAGTTTTCAAGTTGCCTTCTTTATCAATAGTGATTATTGATTCTTCCTCTCCAGTATCTTTTTTTTTATTTTCCTGATTCATTTGTTGTTTTTTCTATCTTTTTGTTAACTTGCTCATGAGGATTTCCTCTACTTATGAATTTTATAAAATATTTCAACGAGCTGACAATATGCGCTCTCGTATATTTATTAAACAATATAGAACTAAAAGCATTTTTACTAGCACTAGCTCTACCATGGTAATGAAAAACTCGCACATGCGGATTATATATAACTTTAAAACCTTGTTCCCAAAAACGTCTACACCAGTCAACATCCTCAAAATACATAAAATAACGTTTATCATAAGGACCAACTTTATCAACAATCGTTCTTTTCGTCATCATAGCACTTCCCATGACCCAATCTGCGCTAAACGGTTTTTTGCTTTTCTGCTCACTCTTCATAAGAAACCTACTCAGTGGCTTTTTAGCAAAACTCATCTTCCCTAAAATTGTTCTTCTGTAGAGAATTGTTAGTGGCGAATAAAATCTAAAGCATGATTGCTGAACGGAATTATCAAAATTGATGAGTTTTGGCGCAACAATACCAACATCTTCATTATTCTTGATAAAAACTAGAAGCTTCAAAATAACATCATCCTTAACTATGATATCTGCATTTATAATAAACAAAAATTCACCTTTAGCGACATTTAATCCTTGATTCACAAGTCCACCGAAGCCTTTATTTTTTTTGTTTGATATAAAATGAACATTTTTAAAACCTTCTCTAAACAAATCATGTGTTGGCTCTTCTGTGCTACTATCAACAACGATGATTTCATAATCTAGTTTTTTGACATTTTTTTGAATCGACTCAAGACACAGCTTAAGTAGCTCTGGATTTTTATACGAAGTTATGATAATTGATAATTCTGGTTTTCCTTTCTTCATTTAGGCGCTTCTTAGTCTATTTTTCAATCTTTATTCTCACCACAGTCTTAGTATACATATGTGAAATTACTTTTGTACCTTCTGGGATATTCAAGTCCTCCACCTTTATATTCACTGTCCCTTCTTCTTTCACTTTTGGCAACTTACTTAAATCAATAACTATCTTATCACCTTCATAGTTCCCTTCTATTTTTACTTGATCTATTTTCTGTGAAACCTTCACTTTATATTTACTGGAAGCGTCCATTTTCCCAATAACTTTCACTGGGATAGTTCTGATTTTCCTTTGTGGTTTTGCATATTGCTTTATAGGATCAACATCACTTTGCCTTGCTATGACAAAGATGTCACTACATACTTCCTGAATCTTGGAATAATTATCAAGACCAGTTCTTGGAACCAGAACATAACCTGCACCATGAATATTATCTGGCACCATCAAAAGCCCCTCTTCTGTGTTCTCTAAAACTCTTTGATAAATAGCAGCATTTTGCATACCAACATATTCGTCAAAAAAACCTCTCATTTCTCCTGCTGGCATATCAGTTCTTACATTATCTCCTATAGCATCAAGAATTTTACCTACTTTAGAAAAATCAGTTAATGTTCCAATTGAAATTAGTTTATCCTTTAACGCTTTTAGAACAACTTGTTGTCTTTTTGCTCTATCGAAATCAGATGTATTCTCCCTTGCCCTAACATAACAAAGAGCTTTTTCACCATTTAATTGATTTTCCCCAGCTGGTAAGGTAAATTCTCCTCCACATTCATTGCCTTGTACAAATTGAGAAACTTCATAAAAAGGAGTTTCTAAATCTACAGTCACACCATCAACAGCGTCTATCAACTGTTTAAAACCCGTAAAATTAATGGATGCTACATAATGAATATTTAAACCAGTAATCTCACCAACAATTTTCTTCATCTGAGACATTCCCTCTTTCTTTCCGGATTGTTCACCGTATGCATGAACAGCGTTGATTTTTGAATAATCCTCGGTTCCTGGAACCTTTACATATAAATCCCTGGGAATTGAAACAAGGGCAATTTTGTCCTCATCCTTTTTCAAAGAAACCACCATGTTTACATCAGCAAGTAAATCACCTCCTAAAATATTTGTTCCTCTCATTCCTAATAATAGAATATTAGTCCTACCACCATCTTCTTGTTTAATTTCTTCTCCAGAAGCAACACCTAAAAGACTGCCGAATGCCGAACCCTTTCCACCGGAAATTTTATTCAAAACACTGCCTGATTTATACAGAAATCCTCCTCCAGCAAACAAAAGTGCAAAAACTAACACAGCAAAAAACCAAAAAACTTTCTTCTGATAAAACTTCTTGTTTTGACTACTAAGACCATTACGTTTATTTTGTCTTTTTTTGTTTGAAAATGTCCCCATATAAAACGTTTACTTATTTGTTTATTATTTATCTTATCTAGTTTCTAAATTTAACATAACTACTTATACACTCATATCGATCAAATTTCAATAGTTTGAGTCTATTTTAACTTTCTATAGATATTCATAGTCTGCTTTGCTGCAAGATTCCAATCGAATTCCCTCGCTCTCTTCATTCCTTTTTCCACTATTTTATTTCTACGGGTTTTGTCACAAACAACCTCTTGCAACTTGCTAATAAAGTCTTCTGGATCATTGTGTCTGTAAATCATCGCTGCATCAGCACAAATCTCTTTCATACAAGAAGTATCTGTTGTTAAAACCGGAGTTTTACTTGCCATTGCTTCAATTGCTGGCAACCCAAAGCCTTCATAGCTAGAAGTTATAACAAGCAATTTAGCTGATTTATAATACATCGGCAAATCATCGTCTGCTATAAAACCAACGAATTTTATTTGATTTGCAATGTCAGGAAAATTTCTTTTAATCTCTTTAAGCTTAGTATCTATATCACTATCATAATTATGCCCAAAACGTTTCCCTCCAATAATAAGGCTGAGATTAGATATTTCATCCTTAGCAGCAAGTTTTTGTTTTAACTCAACAAAAGTTTGCAATAAAAATGGAATATTCTTCCTTGGCTGAAGAGTTCCTACGTATAGAATAAACTCTTCTGGTAATTTTTTCTCTTCTTTAAACTTGAATATAGCGTCATCAGAAGCTTCAGTAAAAAATTCCTTCGTTGCTCCACCATTATACACTACTTCTATTTTGTTTTCATCAATATTGTACACCTTGATAATTTCTCTTTTTGTGAATTCAGAAACAGCAATTATTTTATCTGCTTTTTTCAAAGAAAGTGGGATAAAAATTTTAAGCAACATTAAATCTTTTTTTGCTATAAATGCAGGATATCTTGCAAATGATATATCATGCACAGTTGTTACAAGTTTTATCTTTTTAGGAAGCCAAAGTGGTGTAATGTATTGAACATGTAAAACATCAATTGGATTTTTTTTCACAAATTTTGGCAAAGACCAAAAAGTCCAAAAAGCTTTTCTTGAAGGAGTAACTGAACAAATCTTGAAATTGGCAGTTTCTTTCTTCTTTTTATTAAACCTCTTTTCAATTTCTGAAATTAAAACTGGCAATTTTTCATCAGTAAAAAGAAAAAAACGATTTCTTTTTCCAACTGAAAGCAGATTATCAACTAACTGTAAAGTTACAGTTTCATCGCCTGTTCTATTTTTTCCTATTGTCCTAATATCAAACCCTATTCGCATAAAACTATAATCTTATAAATATGTCTTTTTGTGAAAATATGTTTTTGTTTTTTGTAATAATCGAAACCTCTGAGAATCTCCCAGGATTTTTTTGTAGCGGCGAGAGGATTTGAACCTCCGACCTCGGGCTTATGAGTCCCACGCTCTAACCAACTGAGCTACGCCGCCAATTTATAATTTTACATAAAAAAATCAACTTTCATTGGCAATCTTCAATTTGTTTTAACAATTGAAAACCGAGGATTGAAAATTGAAAATAAAGTCTTGTTGCGGGAATCGGATTTGAACCGATGACCTACTGGTTATGAGCCAGTCGAGCTACCAAGCTGCTCCACCCCGCGATAAAAACATATAAATTTGCCTTAGACAAACTCGATTTCATTGTTACATAAAATCAGACCTCTGTCAATCATTCTTCTACATTTGATTCACAACTGTCACTCCTCCCTTACGCAAGGTGTTTTTAATCTTTGTTTGAGCATGCGTAGTTTTCACAAATTTAAGCCAGTCACGACTTGGTAATTTTTTCTCCTTAGAAGTAACTATATCTATTAAATCTCCATTATGAATTGAATAGTCCAAAGAAACCATTTTACCATTTGCTCTTGCCCCCATTGCACGATCACCTACTTCTGAATGTATTCTATAAGCAAAATCAATCGGAGTAGCACTTTCAGGCAACTCAATAACATCACCACTAGGAGTAAATGCAAAAATATGATTTTTGAAAAAATCAAACCTAATAGAACGCCAAAATTCGTCTGTTTCTCCACCCGTCTCGGTGTGCCACTGTTTTAATTGTTGAACCCATTCCAATTCCTTCTCTGGAACCTCAGCACCCTTTGGCTCTCTTCTGAGCACTATATCAGTCCACGTTCTTCCCTGTGTATATATCCAATGTGCTGCAATTCCAAATTCAGCTTCATCATGCATCCTTTCTGTTCTGATTTGCACTTCCAAAATCTTACCTTCTGGACCAAAAACAGTTGTATGAATCGACTTATAACCATTTGGTTTTGGCAAAGATATGTAATCTTTAATTCTTCCAATTAGTGGTTTGTATTTTTTATGAACAATCCCAAGAGTTTCGTAGCAAGCAGCAACTGTTGGAACCACCAACCTAATCGCTACTAAGTCATAAACCTTGTCTATATTCATTTCATATTTTTCAAGCTTTTTGTAAAGCCTAAAATATCTCTTTGCCCTACCATGCACATCTAATAGTTTTATTCCTGAATTTTTCAGTTCCTTTTTCAATTCTTTTATTGCAGACTTAATATATTGAGACCTTTGTTTATAAGCCTCTGTCTCTAATTCAACTGTGTATTTATATTTTTCAGGTTCTAAGTGTTTAAAAGCTAAATCCTCTAACTCACCCTTAATTTCACCAATACCAAATCTATTTGCAATAGGTACGAAAACCTCCATAGTTTCATTAGCAATTCTAAACCTTTTATTTTCTGATAATGCCTCCAATGTTCGCATATTATGCAACCTATCTGCTAGTTTAATAAGGATAACCCTGATATCAGCGGCCATAGCCATAAACATCTTTCGTAAGTTGTCTAAGTAATATTCTTCTATACTTCCTTTCAATCTAACATGCCCTAATTTTGTTACACCGTCCACGATAAAAGCAACTTCTTTCCCGAATTCTTTTTCAACTTCTTCTAGTGTTATGTCAGTATCTTCTGGAACATCATGCAAAAGTGCTGCCGAAATCGTAATAGAACCTAACCCCATCTTTATTAAAGTTGCAGCAGTTTCAACACAATGAACAAAATAGTCCTCTCCTGATTTTCTCTTTTGACCTTCATGAGCTTTTTTTGCCAAAGCATAAGCCTTCGAAATTCTTTCGATTTTGCGACTATTATATGGGATTTTTCTCAGTGAAATTAGTTCCTTCAATGTTCTTGGCTGAACAACATTCTTCATTTAGATACGACTTATTTATTAAAATACACCATTCGTCTTGATGCTATTTATTTTCACATTTTTCAGGCACCTCGTCAATCCCTCCTTCATTCCATGGGTGACATTTTACAACCCTTCTAAATCCAAGATAAGAACCTTTCACGACACCGAATCTTTCTATCGCCTCAAGTGTGTACTGCGAACAGGTAGGATAAAATCTGCATGTTCTCTCACTAAAAAAATACGACAAAAGACCTGTATCTCTAGAAAAAGTCTTTTGATAAAATTTTATTAAACCTATAAAAATATTCTTCATTAAATTTCATAATTCTTAAAATTATCTTCATCTTAAAGAAAAAACTTTGAGATAACAAACTTTTTTGCTAGAATGAATTAAATAAGTAATATATAAAATAAAAAATTAATGATGAACAAAATCGCAGGAGGTAACTTAACTTGGATCGACATCCAAAATCCCACCTCCAAGGATATTTTATATATAAAAGACAATTTCAACCTAGATCACCTTGTTCTAGATGAGTTTACCTCCCCTTCTCAAAGACCACGGGCAGAAGAATTTGATAATTGTCTTTATGTTGTACTACATATCCCTCTTTTTGACAAAGACAAAAGAGTAACCACTCCAGGTGAACTTGATATAGTAATTACTCGGGATCATCTTTTTACAGCTCACGTTGGAGAAAATCTACCACTTAAAGCTATTATAAGAGAATTTAATAAAAATGAGGTAACAAAGAATCAAGCAATGTCTCAGACAATTGGATTCTTACTTTATTTTATACTAGAAAAGTTATTAAACTCTTGTTTCCCTAAGATAGACCATATAAATGAACAATTAAATGAAATTGAAAAACAAGTCTTCAATGGAAATGAAAGGGAAATGGTATATGAAACATCTATTGTAAAAAGAGATATCTTGGCTTTCAGAAGAACTCTTAAACCGCAAAGAAGTATCTTAGAATCTTTAGTGCAGAAACATTACAGGTTACTCGAGGATAATTTAAACAAGTATTATCAAGAACTTATTGGAATTAATATTAGGGTATGGAATGCCCTAGAAAATACAAAGGAGGTTATCGAGTCTCTTGAAGAAACAAACAATGCACTTGTATCTTATAAAATCAATGAGGCTATGCGTTTTTTAACAGCTGTTTCTCTGATTACTTTCACACTATCTGTTACGGTTGGGATTTTTGGAATGACACCATTTAGTTCCTTTGATGCTGCAACAGACAAGGCTACATTTTGGTTAGTTCTAGGATTTATGATTCTTACAAGTAGCGTTTTATTGGTTTTCTTTAAACAAAAAAAATGGCTCTAGAGTAAACCACTTACAAACAAACTATATATTAAAAACACCCATCGGGTATTTTTAATATATAGTTTGTTTTAAATAGTCATATTAGAATCCTCCACTCAATTGTTCTTCTATACGTTTTACAATTTCATCAGTGTCAAAATGTGCTTTTATCAAATAATCATTGGCTCCGAATCTAAGAGCTCTTGCTATTTCCTCTTCTTGTCCAAGATTTGAAACAACTAAAATTGGAACTTCAGCCATTACTTTATCATCCAAATTTCTAATTTCCTTTATAGCATCTATTCCATTCATCTCTGGCATAATCATATCCAAAACAACAATATCTGGTTTAAAACTTGTTACCTTTTCAACGCCTTCTCTTCCATTGATAGCGCCTTCAATTTCAAAATCAAACTGTTGCAACTTTTTCAAAAATAGTTCCCTCAGAAAATTATCGTCTTCGACCAACAATATTCTTTTTTTATCCATGCTTTTTGATTAATTTATTTATACTCCTCTTATCATGCACTCTGTCCTGACTCAGCGACGGGTATTCTAACAAAGAATGTTGTTCCTTTGCCTAATTCACTTTCAAACCAAACTTTTCCCTGATGGGCAGTAATTACGTTCTTTGCTATAAATAAACCAAAGCCAGACCCTTCAGGAACAGCCTTAACTGCATTATCAGACCTAAAGAATTTCGAGAATATCTTTTTTTGATCTTCTTTGGAAATACCAATTCCAGCATCTTTAATTTTGATTTCAGCAAATTCTTTCTCACCTTCCCACACTGGTGATAATTCTATTGTAACATTTTTTCCTGGTTTTGAATACTTAATAGCGTTATCAACAATATTTTGTATAGCTAGCTTAATCTTTCCCTGATCAGCCACTATCTTTGAAACACCAACATTTGAGATCTCCAATTTAACATCAACTTTGCTTGTTTGAGATTTTACTTTTAAAGCGCTAATAATATCTTTCATCAAATCTTGAACTGACATAAGCTCCCTCTCTTGTAGTAAATGACCCTCTTCAATATGAGCAACATCCAAAAGATTATCAACTAAGTTTATCATTCTTTCATTAGCCTTAGAAGTCTCTTCGAGATAACTTTTTACTTCTGGATTTATTTCGCCCATTTCTCCGTTTTTTATCATGTTCAAAGACCATTTGATCCCAGAAAGAGGCGTCCTTAATTGATGTGCTGCAATTGTTATGAACTTTGATTTCAAATTATCCACTCTTCGTTCTCTTGTTAAGTCGTGAAAAACTTTCATATGACCATAATATCTACCTTGTTCATCTCGTACTGATGAAGTCAAAACTTTATAAATGACTCTTTGATCATCAGCCATTTCACCTTTTTTATTATCAAAGTTTAATGTAATTTCCTCCACAACAGGAAACTCTTCCTTATCAAATCTTAAAACTTTTGAAAGATAATCCGGTTTTATAATCTCCCTAAAATCACATAAGCAAAGTCTATCACCTAAACAATCAGGATTTCCCGAGTGGATTAGTTTCTTTCCTAGATCATCTTTCGTTAAGTGGAAAGTTTCTTCAGCTGCAGGATTAAAAAGAATAACCCGTTGATCTTTCACCACGATTATTGGATCCAGCAGGTTGGCAACAATTGCCGAAGTTTTGTTCTTAACCTCATCCAAAACTTCTCTTGATCTTTGCAGATTTTGTGTCATAGAATTTATTGTATCCGCCAATGCTCCTATTTCATCATCATTGTCTAAGTTTATACGATAATCTAAATTTCCTTTACCAATAATCTCCGCACCTTGAGAGATTTTTTTGATTGGAACAAGTAAAAGTCCTGCAACCGTTGCATATGAAACAATTGTATCACCTATAAGCAAAAACAACCCATAATACATTAATCTTTGTATTTCTGAACTTTGGAATTGATAATATCTTTGCTTTGACATAAAAATCTTGACTTCACCCAAATTACGAACTTCATCAGAAATTGTAACTTGAATTTGAGCAGTCTTCTCTATCGCATCTTCCGTGGCTACACATTGAACACACTCATATTTAGCAACTTGTTTTGAATCGTGAAAAACAGAAATTTTAATAATATCTTCATCAGCAACACCCACTGAATCAATTTCTAATTGTAAGGCTGGATAATCCCAAGATAAAACTTTTTCGATACTTGAATTAGCAATAATCATCGCAACAGATTCACCATGTTTCTCAATTGTACCTAAAATAAGTGCGCCTGTGTGACTCAATGAATGATACGTAGAGATAGTAAGAAACAACAAAACCACTGCAGCAACAGACAAAAAAAGTTTAAAGCGAATTTTTTTGTGATGGACTTTTTTGGTACAGCTCTTAACAAATTTTAGAAAATTACTTTTTTTATTTTTTTGCATTTTTATTTTTGATCTTTTCCGAAATTATCAAGATCATAGAAAACTTCACCATAAACTTCATCGACTGCCTTTTTAACTCCTAGGTAATCCTCCCACTCAATTGCGACCCATTTCTCATATTTTTCATTAATAGACTGTACACCTGCTAGATTAGATTTGTGCATTTTTAAAAGCGCAGCTTTGACTTTAGCAAGTTCATCTGGTGAAACCTTGTCCATATTTACATTAAAAGGAAATTCTGGAACTGGATCGTGTCTCCAAATTGAACGGAGTTTCTTTCTATCCTTGTTGTATTTATTGAAAGTAGCTTCATTTATAAAGCAAGCATCAATTGTTCCAGCAATAACTGCTTCTGCAGCTTTATCATGAGAACCAAGATACATAAGTCCACCATCAAATTTTACTGTGCTGTTTTTTAACATAGCTACTGGCATAAGACCACCAGAAGTTGAAGACATACTAGTTCCTGAAACTTTTTTCCCTTCCAATTCTTCAATTCTTTGAAAAGAAGAATTTGCTCTTACTACTAAATCTCCTTTATATGTAGATGATCCTGCTTTTTGAGCACAAACAAAAGGAACAACTGCTGAATTATTTCCCTGAGCTTGAACAGTTGTAACAGAAGCTAGATAAGCAAAACTAATCTTTCCTTCTGAAATATCACGTACAACTTGTGTGTACCCACCCACTGGACCTGAAGTTGGATATAATTTCAATTTTATATTCAATCCAGTCTCTTCTCTTAGATATTTTTCAACTCCAGAAAAACGTTCCATCATTTCAGAAGGACTCCTAAGTGGTAGTATTCCAAGATAATGAATGTTTTCTTCTGTTGATATTTGTCCTGTCACTGGACTACTTTGTTGCGGATCAGCTATAACCTTCGCAGACTGAGAAAACATCCAAGATACAGCGGCAAAAACACAAATGCTAGTCAGCCCCAAAACAATACTAGTCACATTTAGCATTTTAGAAAACTTTGACAATGTTACCTTATCTCCTTCTTCTACCTTAGGATTCAAATTAGTAGAAAGGGTGTGCTTTTCATCTGGGAATTCTTGTGACATCTTAATTCCTGGACCATTTTTTGGTGTTTGTGGATTTAAAGACTTCGAAATTGTTTTCAGTGTTAGCGGAGCTTGATTTTTTTGAGAAAAATCAGCATCACCAACGATATTGGATCCTAATTCAACATCGCTATTTTTATTTTGATTTAACATTATTTTATTTTATTTTTATTTTACAATTTTATAAAATATTTCATTTAGATTATACCACATATTCATCTTCGAAACAAACTCAAAAAGCCTCCACGAAAAAACTTATTGTTGATACTTTTTGACATATCTTTTTAAAAGTCCTATGATTAAATGGTTCTTTTCTTGAAACAAAAGTTGCAACAAGGAAGCGTGCGCCTTGTTTGTCTAATATAGACTAGCTGTAAGATGATAAAATCTCGATATACCATCGTTGACAAATCTTACCGGAATATATCCGTAAAAATAAAATTAAGATTTTCTTTTCATACCATTTCTACATAACCAAAAGAGGTGGATAAACAAAAAGAAAATAAAAAAAGGTGGAACCACGAAACCTCTCGCCCTTTTCTGAAAAATATATTTCAGAAAGGACGAGAAGTTTTTTTGATTTCACAATAAAAAATAACACTGCTAAAACACTATGGAAAAGCCAACCATTCTCACAAAATTAATCGGAAATACACCACTTATCAAGTTGGACTCTTTTTGTAGTGAGCACTATAATATATATGCTAAACTAGAAGGAGAAAATATCGGTGGTTCAATTAAAGACCGTGTAGCCCTTGCTTTAATAAAAGATCTTGAAAAAAAACATCTCTTAGATGAAACTAAGACAATCTTTGAACCATCTTCAGGCAATACAGGCATTGGACTTGCAATGATAGGCACAAAAAAGGGCTACAAAGTAAAAATAATGCTGCCAGATAATGCAACTGCAGAAAGAGTCGCTATTATGAAAATGTTTGGAGCCGAAATAGAATTCTGCAAAAAAGAGGAATGGATCGGTGATAGTGCTATCAAAAAAGCAAAGGAGATGGTAAAAAATGATCTTTCCTTGGTTATGCCAAATCAATATGAAAATCAAACCTGCGTTCAAGTTCATTTTGAAAATACCGGCAAAGAAATTATTGAGCAACTTCCCAACATCACTCACCTAGTCGCTACAGTGGGTACTGGTGGAACAATTACGGGAATCGGAAAAAGAATGAAAAAATACAATAAAGATATTCAGGTTGTTGGTGTTGAAGTTGGACCAAACTCCTCAATTCCAGGACCAAGAAGTCTCAAAGGATATGTACCACCAATTCTAGATTTTAACTTTATTGACCAAGGATTCAAAATTCAAAACGAAGAAAAAGTTTACAAGATACACAAAAAATTGTGTACAAAAGAAGGACTCTTCTATGGAATATCTTCAGCTGCTTCTTTACATGGAGCATTGGAAATTGCAAAGAAAATAAAGCAATCTAACCGAAAAAAAGCTCAGATTGTATGTATATTCCCAGACAGAGGAGAAAAGTATTTAAGCAAATTTTTAAAATAAACACATGCTAAAACTTCACAACACATTAACAGGCAAAAAAACCAAATTTGAGTCGATTCAAAAAGGAAAAGTCAAAATGTACACTTGTGGACCAACAGTTTATGACTATGCACACATTGGAAATCTCTGTGCCTATATTCATGCTGATACCCTAAGAAGACATCTTATTGTAAGTGGTTACGAAGTCCTTCATATAGTAAATATAACCGATGTCGGACATTTAACAGAAGATGATTTGAACCAAGCAGATTCAGGCGAAGACAAAATACTAAAAGCAGCATTAAAAGAACACAAAACTTCTGAAGAAATTGCAAACTTTTACACAGAAAGATTTTTTGAAGATATCAAAAAATTGAATATCACAAAAGCAAGTTATTATCCTCGTGCCACTGCCCATGTACAGCAAATGATAGAAATTATAAAAATTTTACTTCAAAAAAACTTAGCATACGAAAAAAATGGAAATGTTTTCTATGATGTAGAAAAGTTTTCAGAATATGGAAAACTTTCAAAAAAGAAAATAGAAGATCTCAAACATGGAGCCAGACTTGAAAAACATCCTGACAAAAAACATTCGTATGATTTTGCACTTTGGTTAAAGGCACCAAAGAATCACATTTTAAAATGGGAGAGTCCTTGGTCTTTAGGTTATCCTGGTTGGCATATAGAATGTAGCGCTATGAGCATGGAATACTTAGGTGAAACGCTAGATATTCATACTGGAGGAGAAGATCATATATTTCCACATCATGAAAATGAAATTGCTCAATCAGAGGGATGTACCGGAAAACCTTTTGCAAATTTTTGGTTTCATAATAGATTTCTGCTAGTAGACTCACAAAAAATGTCTAAGTCGAAAGGAAATTTTTATATACTTGAAGATGTTATCAAAAAAGGTTTTACCCCAATGGAGTTTCGCATGTTGGTTATAAGTTCTCACTATCGTTCAAGCTTGAACTTCACATGGAGAGGAATGAAACAAGCGAAAAAGAATTTGCAGAAGATTTCTCGCTTTGTAGAAACTTTAAACAACCTCAAAGAAAACAATAACATATCTTCCGAAAATACAGACTTGTCTTTAGATACTTATCAAAAAGAGCTTTTCAAGGCTATGGATGACGATTTAAACACTCCAAAGGCATTGGGGCTCCTTTTTGAACTTATTTCAAGAAGCAATGAAAAGATTTCAAAAAAATCATTATCCAAAGCTCAAATTGAAAAACTTCTATCTTTATGGAATAAATTCAATAAAATCATTGGACTAGAAATAAATACAAAAAATACTGAGATTCCATTTGAAGTTCTAGAATTAGCAAAAAAACGCCAAGCAGCAAGAAAAGATAAAGATTTCAAAAAAGCAGATGAATTACGAGTTTTAATTGAAGAAAGTGGATTTGAAATCGAAGACAATAAAGATGATTTCTCACTTTCAGCAAATTAGCAAATTAAAAGGTGACCCAGGGAAAATTTCCATGGTCACCTTTTTCTCCTTACATTAAAAGTACAAGTTTCTGAGGACCCTCTTTAACAGCCCACCCCATTTTCAGCTCTTCTTCAAGACGAGAAATAACTTTTTCCGCATCCGTAGAATGGAATTTTTTAAGCGCAGAAATCGCACTACCAAGAATCTCGGGAATTTCTTCGTCTTCAGAATCCAACGCCATCACTGCGAAAGCTGTTGTGAGATTTATAATGGTTGTATTCTCAACATTTCCTAACCACTCATTTGCAATACTAATTGCCTCTATAATCATTTCACCCATAGCTCACCTCCATATTATGAAAGAAAAAAACATAGAACTAGCTTTAGCCCCAATGGCAGGAATAACTGATTTACCGTTCCGAATAATCTGTAAAGAACTCGGGGTTGATATTTTATACTCCGAAATGCTAAGCTCTACTGGCTTAAACTTTACGTTACAAAAAAATCTAGAGTTTGTCAACTCTAATAAACATGATTTTCCTTTATTTATACAACTTTTTGGGAATAATCCTGAGCATTTTGCCTTAGCGACAAACATTATTGACAAACTTCCTTCAATAGAAAAACTTGGTACTAAAATTGGACCTAGAAGACCAGAGGGAATAGATATCAATTTCGGATGCCCAGTAAAAAAAGTAATGAAACAAGAAAGCGGTTGTGCTCTAATGCGAAACCCAGAAAATGCCTATGAAATAATCAAAGCAGTCGTAGACAACACCACACTTCCTGTTTCAATTAAAATCAGAGCAGGGATTGACAATGTTTCCGCTTTTGACTTCCTTGGAAAAGTAGCTCCTCTAGATTGGAAAACATTGATGATACATGGAAGAACTTTCAAAAAAGGTTTTTCGGGAGAAATAGACTGCAACTTAATCAAGGAAATTAAAGAAAAATATCCTGAAAGAAAAATAATTGCCAATGGCGGCATTTTCACACCTGAAAAAGCAAAAGAAATTCTTGAAAAAACTAATGCTGACGGACTTGGGATAGCAAGAGGTTGCCTTGGAAACCCGTGGCTGTTTTCTCAGATCAAAGAATACTTTGAAACAGGAAACTACTCTACCCCAACAATATCCGAAATAAAAAAGGTAGCACTTAAACATTGTGAACTAATTCAAAAATACAAAGGCAAAAATCAAATTGTCGAAATGCGAAAACACTTAGGATGGTATTTCAAGGGATTTCCAGATGCAAAGAAATATAGACAAGAGCTCTATACTATTGAAAGCATTGAGGACGTGAGAAATATTATCTCAAAATTGTAACTGTACGCTCTTAGAAGTCTAGAAAACACCAGTCGTTGCTGGTGTTTTTTGTTTTTCAATCTATATTCACCCTCCTTTTCAAGACTCCTGTTCTTCTGCTTATTTATACTATTTTAAAAACATAGAGTCATCTATAGATGACTCTATAGATGACTCTATTTGTATTAGGAATATATTGTTAAGCCCAATCTCTAAAAAACAAAAGTAGAAATCTAATATATGGATTAGAGATTGTAATTATTAGAGGGAACAACATATCTACAAAAGTAGAAATCTAACATATGGATTAGAGCGTAAACAAGATGAAACAGTTGAAAACAGATCTACAAAAGTAGAAATCTAATATATGGATTAGAGAATGAAGAATGTTGAATAAGACTTGAATCTACAAAAGTAGAAATCTAATATATGGATTAGAGGAATTACAAACAAATTATCCCAATATATCTACAAAAGTAGAAATCTAATATATAGATTAGAGAGGAGAAAGAATCGCGACAGTCGCCACATCTACAAAAGTAGAAATCTAATATATGGATTAGAGCAGACGGCGGAAACGATTTAGTTGTTATCTACAAAAGTAGAAATCTAATATATGGATTAGAGAAAGCAAGTAAGGTTTTAACTATCCAATCTACAAAAGTAGAAATCTAATATATGGATTAGAGAACTCTCTCATATCTATTCCTTTTTCGGATCTACAAAAGTAGAAATCTAATATATGGATTAGAGCTAGCTGATATAATAATGTTCGTAGGATCTACAAAAGTAGAAATCTAATATATGGATTAGAGACACAACCAGAATGTAGAGACCTAGCAATCTACAAAAGTAGAAATCTAATATATGGATTAGAGTCTTTAGAAGAGGGACTTAATAAATATCTACAAAAGTAGAAATCTAATATATGGATTAGAGACCAAAGGCTTTGTTCCGTCGCCAAATCTACAAAAGTAGAAATCTAATATATGGATTAGAGTTCTATTACATTCGGGATTTCACTTAAATCTACAAAAGTAGAAATCTAATATATGGATTAGAGCTAAAAGGCTTGTGAGTAATATCAATCCATCTACAAAAGTAGAAATCTAATATATGGATTAGAGTTGATAATATAACGCCAAGACCGACAATCTACAAAAGTAGAAATCTAATATATGGATTAGAGTTAACAATGAATGTATCTATACTAGCATCTACAAAAGTAGAAATCTAATATATGGATTAGAGGAGGGACTATGTTCTTTAAAAGACCAAAATCTACAAAAGTAGAAATCTAATATATGGATTAGAGAAAAAGACTAGGCGTTATAACAGCAGAAATCTACAAAAGTAGAAATCTAATATATGGATTAGAGAAAGTAGGGAAGCCTTTCAAAGCCTTTATCTACAAAAGTAGAAATCTAATATATGGATTAGAGGTCAAGGGTTAGACAAGGATAAGATAATCTACAAAAGTAGAAATCTAATATATGGATTAGAGAAGAAGTCCGCGACATGTATCTATATTATCTACAAAAGTAGAAATCTAATATATGGATTAGAGTCTATTTTAATCAGGCAAATTTTTTCTATCTACAAAAGTAGAAATCTAATATATGGATTAGAGTTGAAGATAAACCAGACAGCGAGACTAATCTACAAAAGTAGAAATCTAATATATGGATTAGAGTTTCAGAGTACAACAAAGAAGAAGTAATCTACAAAAGTAGAAATCTAATATATGGATTAGAGCCTAAAACAGATGCATATGAAAATGAAATCTACAAAAGTAGAAATCTAATATATGGATTAGAGAGCGTTACACTATACTTAACTTGACTAATCTACAAAAGTAGAAATCTAATATATGGATTAGAGCTTCTTGATACGATGTTTGTGCACTTATCTACAAAAGTAGAAATCTAATATATGGATTAGAGTTATAGTAATGAAGTAACAACCGACCCATCTACAAAAGTAGAAATCTAATATATGGATTAGAGGGTTTTTTTTCTAGGAGGGACTATGTTATCTACAAAAGTAGAAATCTAATATATGGATTAGATTCAAAGCGGTTGAATTGAATGAAGGATCTACAAAAGTAGAAATCTAATATATGGATTAGATGTTAAGGAAAGTTTCAAAGGACATATCTACAAAAGTAGAAATCTAATATATGGATTAGAAGCTAAAATTGCTTATTTAAGCCAAAAAGATGCAAATGAGAACAAAAGTGGCTCACGACTCTTTGGCTTAAACAAGGTAAAATGCACTGTCTTTAAAAAATAAAGACTTAGGTTTTGCATTTTTTGGTTTCTCTAATACATTACACTGAGATTTATACCTTTTGATTTTTACTTTTTGTAATTTTTTTATTTTATTTTCAATGTTCTTTTTGCAAAAATCTTCTAAAAGAAAACAACTTCTCTTTCTTCCTGTGCGTGATGCCCATACCTCACAATTTTCTTCTCACACCGCTCACAAACACTAAAGATTAATATTCCATCTGTATTTCCGAATTTTGCTTTATACCTCAATTCTATCTCATTAAGAATATTTTGCAACACTCTTGGACTATTACGAATTTCATAAACAGAATACTGAATCTTTCTTCCATATCTTTTGAGAAATTTTGAAAATTGAGACCTCACTTTATCATTCGTAAAATCATACGTTACTATTAGCATTCTTTTGACTTATCTTGTTATTTTGAAAACTGGAAATTCCCTGTCATCATTCATTGAAAATTGATAATATTCTTTTACATATCTAAACATCTCATTTTTATTTTTTGCTATTGCGTCTAGAAATATTTTCACATATTTTCGATTATTCTTCCAAGGCAAAACATATCTTTCATTTTGATATTTAAAATCATCTTTGTTAATTTGTTTCAAATTAACAGATTTCAAAAGTTGTCTATCAATAATACATCGAAATGGTTCCATAATATCACAAGCAAGAGATTTCCGCTGAAAAAATGTCTTGTGATAAAAACCCTTATAAGTATCAAAGCCATATAATCGTAACAACGAATCAATATAATTAAACAAAAATGTATATCCAATATCCAACAAAACATTATATGGATCAATCTTGACTCGAGGCATTCTCTTGTACCAACCAATATCCTTGAAATACCCATCAAAAAAACTCCTTGTCACACTCCCTTCAATTCCTAAAAGTTCCTTCTCACCTCTTGCATTCGCAATTTTCTCAGTTTTCTCCTTCATTAATAGCTTAAATTCATTTTTTGACAATGCCCCAGCCTCTTTCAATAGAAGATACTGATTGAGAATTTTATTCTCTACAATTGCTTTCGCCATTTCAAATTCTCGTTCATTGGAATATTGCTCCTGTCTCAAAAGATAATTTCCTTCAGCACTTGATTCAATTGTTGCATATGTTTCAAAATTATTTTTTAAAAGGAAAATTGATATTCCATATGCGATACAATTCCTAATGACATAACTCGTAAGACTAAAGTCTCCCACCACAAAAATCACAAAAACCCTATGACACGATAACTGATTCTGATTCTTCCCATCTTGAAACAAACGAACATTATCATTCCAAAATTTTATCTCTGTATTTACCCCCTTCTTGATATCCACAAATAAAATCTGTTTTTCTTCAAAGTCTCTAGCCGATAGCATTATTTTGATCACAAAGTTCCCGATAGATGCATTTTTCACACTTAGCAGGATTTTGTTTGAATTTATTTTTTAAAATATCGAAGTTTCGCATTTCATCAATTAAATTTTCAAATTTTTCTAGTTCTTCCCCTTTGGGTAATGCAATTTCAAAGCGCTTATTATCAGCCAAAGAGTGAATAAAAAGCTTTTCAACTTCATATCCCATCTCCAAAAGACAAAAATATTGTGCATACAACTGAAATCGGTGTCCGTCGTAAATCTTTTTCAATCTATATTTTCTTTCAATTAAAGACTTTTGCTTCCTGTCATATACATCAATCTTTCCAAGAATATTATACTTCTCATTATATACTTCCATATTCTGAATGTATCTCTTTGCTGAAGAATATTGTCTCTTATCAATATTTTCATGTCCAATAGAACCCCTCGTTTGAGGAGCTCTATGATACATTTTTTGATTGAATTTATGATAAATCCCATGAAAATATATCGACTTTGGACAAAAAACAAAATCATTTAAATTGGATATTATAATTGCGTCATAATACATTTTCTTTGCTTTTTATTTAGCTTGTACAAAATCATCCCAGTCTTTCGCAGAAACATATAATTCCTTCCAGCCACATTTCTCACAATTTCCGTTTTGCTTTGAAAATTCAGAAATTTTATTCAAAACGATTACTCCTTTTCTTGCAATATTATAAGCTCCATTATCATCACCGTTTTTTGGTAAATCATCACCATTCTTCTTCCTACTATCAAAAAATGGTTCTACTGGTGACAAAATAAAATCATTGTCATCTCCTTTTTTTAATTCATCCGTGTTTCTGATCTGACACAATAACTGCCAATAAAAAATAAAACTTTTAAAAAATTTCTCGTTTCCTTTTATTTCCATTTTCACAATTTGCTCCTTGATGTTTTTCTTGATATCAATCCCAACAGACTCGAATAACGCCTTAAAGTTCTTGGTTAAATCATTGTAGCTATCATACCCACCTTTATTAGCGTTCAATTTCCTGTTCCAGCGATATCTCTGAACACAAGAACAGAGTGTCCATTTAGTATTTTCTGGAACTTCTTTCATTTCTATGAACTTTTTTAAGTCATATTCAAACTCAAACCTGTCGTTTATAAATTCTATTCTACTAAACTTAGCAATTTTTTTCTGTGAATCATTCGCATTTGAATGCTTCAGATATAAATTAGGTCGCCAACCAGTAATTGGATCAATCTTGGAAGTATATGAAGCTTGTGTATAGAATATAACACCTGTCTGCTTCCCCATTTTATCAAAAGTTTCAAATGGTGCTGCTAATTGATAGGCTTTTAATAGATGACCAGCAGATTTAGAATCTTTTTCTCCCTTCTTTACTAAAAAATTTAGTTTATCAATCAATGCTTTTTCTAACTGCTGATAAATACTTTTCTCAATTCCACCTCTAATCTGTTTGAATCTCATATTTAAATCTTCAAATACCAAGATTGCATTATACTTAATAATCAATTCTGCTAACTTATGCACAACTTGCGAAACATAGCCCTTTTTCAAGTTTTTTATATCCTCAATCTGCCCCCACCCCCAATCCCTGCGACCATCTTCGCGCTTTTTCGCTCTATTACTTAACTTCTCATGATAATCAACCTTCGCTCCGACTTCATTCAATGTTCCACTATCAAGAATTTTGCATTTTTGATCTATAATAGAATAATATGCTAAATGCTTTTCTCCTCGATCAACACCAATAACATTGATATCTGGGTTATTCGCAAGCAAATCATTGATTCTGGCGTTAAATTTAAGAAGTTTACCTTTTCCTCTATTTAAGGCAATTGAGCAATGGAAAAATATTTTATCTTCACTATACCTTTTGTGATTGACAACAAACACTTCTTGTCCATTTCTCACTATTTTTTTCCTTCCAAGTTTCTCTTTGGAAGTCTTTGGTCGATAGAATATTTCAGCACCTCCATTTAATTTTGTTACAAAATTATTTTTTATATTTTCCTCAGAAAAAAGAGATTCAAAATAAAGAGTGTGCAAATTTTTCATCCCAGTTGAACCTTTGTTCCAGTCTTTATTTTTAATTTGAAAAAGATACAATTCCCCATTCTTGTTTTTTTCTTCAATATAATCACAAGATATATCTTGAAAAGATATTGCATATCCATAAGAATTCAACTCTTTATAAAATTCATCTACTGAATTATATTCTACAGCTTCCTTTAATAAAGAAAAATCAAAATATTTATAACTTGGATATACTTTTATGAATGACTTACAGAAATCTATCCACTCTTTTACTGCATCTCTATACAAATTTTTATTCCCTCCTAGAACTAGATACTTTTTCTGAAACAATTTAATATATTCTTTCTGCTTATCTTTAGACACTTCACTTCTATATAAAACCTTTCCAAGATTGTTTTTCGAGTAAATTTTATTATTTAATTCAAAAATTCTTTTTGTGACAACCAACGGCTCCAAAAAATCGCCGACTGCAGATCCATTTGTTATTTGATAATCTTCATCAGAATTTTTAAAATGAGCAATAACACTCTTTGTTTGTGTTGTTGATTTTGGGATACCTAAAGTCACATCTTTAGCAAACTTATACACAACCTTTTCATATTTACCATGTTCCAAATTCTGAGAAAATAACGCTTTATTTCTGTCATCAAAAATTACATTATTCCCTTTTTTCATTATTGCCAAAAAATATTTCTCATCCTTTCTCAAAATCACAGTTGAATTGTCTTTTTCTTTGTTCTTGTCCCATCCAGCTGCAAGTGTTGGATTTTCAAAATTCAATTTCCATTTCTCTTCACTGAAAGGTTTTTTTGTAAGATAATTACGTAATTTATTATAAACTTGCACAATTCCTTCAAATACATCTTCATAAAAACAATTTCTAAACCCAATTTCTGAATCATCATAGAATTTAGAATCTGTTTCAAACTCAGTACTCCATTTTCGCTTTTTCTCCAATGAAAAATAATTTGCCATTTGATAAACGGACAAAACAGAATCTGCAAAATCTTTGATTAAAATCTTTGATTTCTGATTATATTCAAAATCATCAATCAAATTTATGAATTTTTTTTCAAAAATATCACAACCAACTTCACTAATCTCACCTGTTTCCTTGTTCACAAAACTCCTTTTAAATAAAGAAGAGAACTCCCAATAAAAAATATCCAAAAATTGCTTCCAAACAACCTGATTATCAAGTTCTAACTCTATGTAATATCTATCTTTCCAGAACTTTTGTTCACCAGAAAAATTTTCTAATGCGTCCTTAATATACGAAACTGCAATAAAGTCAGGAAACTTATAATTATTCTCTTTTTTGTCGTATTTCAAACCAGCAGGTTTATCACTTTTCATTGATTCAAAGAGCAATTTCTCAAACTGTTCAGTTTCTCCTGTCCATTTTCGAGATATAGTGTTAAAAGCTTTTTTTGAGATATAAATCTTCTCTAAATCATAATTTTCATTATTTTCAACAAAATCTCCAAACAAACTCTTTATAACTTTAATTTTTTTAGTAGCAACATTTTGAAAATCTTTCAATTTCTCAAGAAGTTCTTCTTCACTTTCAATTTCATCAAGAAACTGCTCCTTTCTTCCCAGAATCTGCTTATCCAATGTTTTTAAAAATGGTAATTTTTCACCAGTTTTATGCCGATGAAGATTGACCAGTTCATTTATTCCTTTCAGCTTCTCGCCTGTTTTGAGAGTTTCTCCACCAATCACTTTATTATAGAAATCAATATCATCCTGAAGCAAACATTTATTATAAAATTCCATAAACAATACTTCTTTTATTTTTATCTGAAAATTATTCTCGACTTCAGAAAAATCAATATTTTCTGTTAGTCTCTGAGCAACTATCAAATTATCACAAAACCTTCTCAAATTTTCATCCACAATCCTAGTGGCAATTGCAGTCGCAGTTCCATCATCTTTATAAAAATTCTTCCTTGTCTCAAAGAACTTAGCGAAATATCCCGTAAAACCTTTCCAACTATCGAAGATGGAAAATACCTCACCTGTATCCGAAGCAGTAATAGTAGAACCATCCTCTTCTCCATATCTCTCTTTCAAAACTCTAAAAATTCCTTCCTCAAAAAGAAATTCCACATTTTTCTTTTTTAAATTCACATCACCATATCTCTCAATCCATTTATTCGCCATGGCATTAAAAGCAGAAACTACTTGTTTTCGTAATTCCTTTTCCTTTTGATTTAGAGTCTTTTCGTGAATCTTTTTATCCTTTCTCCATTCTATAAAAATAGCTAAATACTCTTCCAGCTCAGACAATATTCCCTCTACAGATAATGCTTCTTTTGCAAATTCTCTATGGATTCTATCAAAAAACAGTTTTGTTTGTTGATATTTCCTTTTAATGTTTTCATCAACTTTAAAAACATTCTCTTCTTTTAACATTCTATCTGTTTCTCCAACTGGAACAAGTTCAAACCGCAAGGTCTTACTAATTTCATATAAGTTAGTAAGATCATCAAAATCCCCCCTTTCATTTTGTTTATTTACCATTTTTGTAAACTTTTATTTATTAAAAACTCCTCCAAAATATCAATCAAAGACTCACACTCGCATTCCTTATTAAGTTCACTGCTTATCTTCTTAGTTATCTTGATTATCCTAGTTTTACAACATAGAGACATCTATAGAGGTCTCTATAGATGCCCCTATTTGTATTGGTTATAATTTTATATTAGCATATTGCCACGCCTCATGTCTAAAAAAGAAAAAACACCAACTATTGCTGGTGTTTTTATAATCATCTGAAACTTGCCTAAAAAATCTACCTCTCCATTTTTTCCTGCATCTGTTCCATTTGTTTTTGCATATCTTCCATGTTATTCATCTCTCCTTTCATGCTCTTCATCATCTCACAAGTATCAACAAACTTTATATCTGAAGGAAGATCGAAGTCTATTTTATTTATCTTCACACAATTCATTTTCAAGTCAGCTTCTTGCTCTACGATATCGTCAATGTTTTCAAAAGACATATTGTCCATCTCTTCGTCCATGTCATCACCCATCATAGCTTCTGTTTCTTCCATACACCTTTTTGTCATTTTTGAACCTTGCGAGACCTCTCCTTTGGTCCAGTTATAATAGGCCTCTCCATCAAAAATTCCCACAGCCTCCAATCCTTTCATATTAACTTCAGTTCTAAACTTTTCGCCATCAATATAGACAGTTGATTTCACTTCTTCACCTTCGTTTTGTACAAGATACTCACATTTTATCTTCTCTCCTCTTTCCATCATACTAGCAAGTTTACTCTTTTCATCCTTCAAATTAGCGCTCGTTTCACCATCTTTGATTTCAACATTTTTTATATCTGCATTTTTTTGAGTAGCATCTTTCATGTCACCATTAATATTAGTGTCGCTCTTCTTATTACATGCCACTAAAGACAAAGAAAAAAGCACAATAGCAAACGAAAACACGATTTTTTTATTCATTACTTTATATTTAATTTTTATAAGAAATATAAGAAAATTATATTTCTTTTCTACCATCTAATGCTCCTAAAAGCGTCATCTCATCAGCATATTCAATATCACCTCCTGTAGGAAGCCCTCTTGCAATTCTTGTAACCTTAATCTTGAAAGGTCTTAGAATCCTCCCTAAATATAATGAAGTCGTCTCTCCATCAGTCGTGGGGTTGGTTGCAATTATAACTTCTTTGATATTCCCCCTTTCAACTCTACTAACAAGTTCATTTATTTTCAATTTCTTTATTTCATCTTGACTCATTACACTCAAATTTCCACCTAAAACGTGGTAACTTCCCAAATAATGTCTGGTCTTTTCGAATGCAATCACATCCAATGGTTCTTCGACAACACAAATTGTAGATTTATCTCTTCTCTTATTTTTGCATATACTACATTGCCCTTCTTCTTCTGATATATTATAACATTCCTTGCAATAATGTACATTTGTAGCAAATTTATGTAAATCTTTAGCAAATTTTTTAATTTCTTCTGGATTTTGCTTAAATAAATACAAAACCAACCTTTCAGCCATCTTTGGTCCGACTGAAGGCAACGTTGAAAAATGATCTATCAGTATTTGAAATGTTTTTGGAAACACAGTTTTTATTTTATCCTAATTAACAAAATACTTATAACATCTTATCGCTCATGATACTTATCAAGAGCATGGAACGAAGTTGAAGTCTCATTGAAATATAAACTAACTTGACCAGTTGGACCATTTCTATGTTTGGCAACATGTACTTCGATAATATTTTTATTCTCCGTATCTGGATTCTCCCTATCCTCTCTATATAAAAACAAAACTATATCAGCATCCTGCTCAATTGAACCTGATTCTCTAAGATCAGAAAGTTTAGGAATTTGAGGACTTCTTGACTCTACTGCACGTGATAACTGAGAAAGTGCAAGGATAGGAATATTCAGCTCTTTAGCAAGATTTTTCAAGCCCCTTGAAATCTCAGATATCTCATTCACTCTTGAATCAGATTTCCCACGCCCTTCCATAAGTTGCAAATAATCTATCACTAGCAAATCCAATCCATGCTCAGATTGCAGTCGCCTCGCCATAGTTCTCATTTCCATGATATTAGCAGTAGCACTATCATCTATATGAATTTTTGCCTCAGACAAAACCCCCATGGCTTCACCTATTTTTTGAAAATCATCATCCTCTTCATCTAGGTTTCCAGTTCTTAGAGCCCAAAGATTAACCTTTGCTTCAGCACTTAGCATTCTATCAACTAATTGATCAGATGACATCTCCAAAGAGAAAACACCAACTGACACATTTGTTTTAACAGCTGCATGTCTTGCAATTTGAAGAGCAAAAGAAGTTTTTCCTATTGCAGGTCTAGCAGCTAAAATAATAAGATCTGATTTCTGAAGTCCTGACAACAAATTGTCTAGATCACCCATTCCAGTTTCAACTCCACGAAACTTATCTTTATTCTTATGCATATCATCAATTCTCACAAAAGCATTCTCCAGAAGAGAGCTGATGTTTGAAAATTCTTGCTTTGATGAATTTTGAGAAATTGCAAATAATTTTTGCTGGGCATTGTCCATGATTTCATCAATTGGACGAGACTCTTCATACCCCATTTCAACAATATCTGCAGCTACTGAAATTAGTCTCCTTAGAGAAGCTTTATTTTTTACAAGATTTGCATAAGAAACTATATTTGAAGCGCTAGGGACACCATCTATAAGTTCTGTTAGGTATGTCCTGCCACCTATTGTCTTGAGTAGACTTTTTTCTTTAAGTCTTGAAGAAATATTCAAAACATCAAGAGGAGATTGTTCATTATACAATTCATGAATAACCTCAAAAATTAATTGATTTTTTTCATTATAAAAATCAGTAGGGACTAAAATATCCGCAATTTTAACAATTGCATTTTTATCCAACATAATTGAGCCTATAACTGATTCCTCTGCCTCCGAATTATGCGGTGGCATTCGTAAACGATCACGGTGAAGCGAAGTTGATTTACTTTGTTTGTTCTCTTGCTTTTCTATTTTTCCCATCTCATTTTATTCATATTTCAGTAATATAGTATATCCAATCCCATTCCCTTTTACAAGCTAACTTATTTGTCTTAAATCTTTTATTCTTCTAGAACTCTGATGACAAATTGCAACAGCCAGAGCATCTGCAGCATCGTCTGGACGAGGAATCTTTTTTAGCTTTAAAAACTCCTTAACCATATGCTGAACCTGCTGCTTATCTGCCTTCCCATAACCAGTCAAAGATTGCTTTACTTGCAAAGGTGTATATTCGCCAATAGGCAATTTTGCCCTGCCACAAACAAGTAACATAACTCCCCTTGCTTGAGCAACCTTGATTGCTGTTGTTGCATTATTACAAAAAAACAAATCTTCAATTCCAGCTTCATCAGGTTTATAACGTGCAATAAGTATCTCCAAATCATTAGCAATCTCTTTTAATCTATCGACATTTTTTTTATTTTTAGAAGTCTCAATTGCGCCATATGCAACAACTTCACAGTCGCCCTTTTTTTCACGAATTACACCCCAACCCGTAGTTGCTGTACCTGGATCAATCCCTAAGATTACTAAATCTTTTCTTTGTTTTGACATTTTATTTCAAAATAGGTCTTATTCTAGATTGTCGAAAATATCAACGACATCATCTTGCTCATCAAGTGCCATTAGTAATTTCTCATATTTTTCATATGTCACTTCATCAATTGAAATTTGATCCTTTGCAACATACCCAATTGAAGCATTCACAACTTTTAGTGTTGCTTCCTCAAGTTCTTCTTTTGTTTTTTGAAGATTTGGCACTTCAGTATAAACAACCCAATTTTCTTCATTTTCTTTATAATCTTTTGCGTCAGCTTCGATGAAAATCATTTCCAGCTCATCTTCATTCATTTGAGGTTTTTCGATTTCCAAAATCCCAAATTGCCCAAATTGCCAACTCACACTACCACCTTCAACCATTTTCCCTCCATTTTTGTTCAATGCATTGCGCACTTCACCAAGTGTGCGATTTTTATTATCAGTTGCAGTCTTAATTAATATTGCAACCTGTCCAGGTCCATATCCCTCATAAAGCAACTCTTCGATGATTTTCCCATCTTTGTTTTCTCCTGTTCCAGCTTTTATTGCCCTCTCCATATTATCTTTCGGCATATTAGCACTACGAGCCCTATCCATTGCCATTCGCAACTTAAAGTTCATATCCGGGTCACCACCATCACGAGCAGCAACTGAAATATCTTTTGCGAGCTTTGTAAAAACATTTGAACGCTTTGCATCTAACGCTGCTTTTTTATGTTTAATCGTTGACCATTTGGAATGTCCTGACATATATCTTTAAGTTATTTTATTATGCAAAATATTTTTTATTATAACATTGAATTCTAATAAAGTCATGTCCGCTTTTCAGCTACATTTATAGCTTTTTTATCTTAAAAAAATTGAAAAATATAAACTTGACATCGCGAAATCATAACTATTGACATAAAAGTATATACGTTATATTAATAAAATAATATCTTGGTAAAGATATTTAAGTACATTCAAATTCAATCTTAGATTAGAAAGGAAAAATGAAATAAAAGAATTTACAGACAAAGAATATTTGGGAAAAATACCAGAAGAAGCACAAGGAAGCTTCTTTACTCTTATAGTTCTAGATATTACTGAAAAATGGGCATCCTTAATGGAAGAAAAAATCAGAAAAAGCTCCTCAGTTATAGATATAACTTAAAAGACTCTTAGGGAGCCTGATTATGATGATCTTTCGGGGGGAGCTTATCAGCTTGTTCTCAGAACTTTTCATAAATCTTGGAAACACGAGGAGGAGCTACTTAAGTGGCAAAACAGAAAATTCACAGAAGATAAGTCAACTGAAAAGGAAATATTAGCACCACTAGTGTTTTATCAGAAAAATAATAAATATAATCCAGAATCTGCCCTAAAAATTAAAATCGTTGTATTCTTCAAACAGATTCTCAAACCCAACGGCTCGTTGCTTATTATAGAACGAGTCATTTTTTTGTTTATCCAGAAAAAGATAATTATCTTCTTATTTTTGTTAATAGAGATTGACAAAAATAAGTTTTAATGATATATTATTCAGTTAAACCCAGTACTTATTCAATCAAAAGGAGGTAGGAAAATGAAAGTTGGAATTATCATAAACCCCGTAATCAGAGACATACTTTTTTCAATCACAAAACAAGACCAGGAAAGACCAATTGAGGAACTAATCAAAGAGCTCGAAAAATATTTGATTGAAAAAAGCTCTAATAACGAAGTGTCAGTCATGACTAAAGACGAGTTTCACGAATTCTTAAACTTGGCTTCTGCCAAAGAAAATAGTCACCCAATTGATGCATCCGATAACATTTGTGACGGACTTTCACAAAGAATCAAAGAAATAAGAAAGGGAGACGAGGAAAAACTAACTGCCATATTCAAATGGATTAAAAGATTTCCTTTTTAAAGCTCAGAAGACAGGCATTTCGTTAATCAAACGAAGTGCCTGCTTTTTTATTCACTTTCCGCATAAAAACAAACTCTCGATCCACTTCATTACACACATCATTACACATATGATAATATAGAAATCTTCGCTCTCACCTCCTCCGTATCACTCCCAAAACCGCATGACACCTTAGCTTTAGCGTGTGACGCAAGTCGGGAATCAATTAAATCAAATTTACTATCAGCCTATAGGTTCCAAATTTTGAATTATGTAACAAACACTAAAACATCATGTAACAATATTATCTAATAGACACCTTATAATAACAATTTTATTGATACTAAAATAAACAATTATGTAACAAATCGTCAATCAAGGATGTGCTACAAGCAAAATAATTATATTATTATTCCTTTTTCTTCACATATTTTTTTAATTCTTTCTTCAACTTCTTGATCAAAGGAATGACTTTAAACAAAATCATTCCTTACGCTTTATTTCTATAAAATCAATGTATGCCTTCTCCTCTTTGGAAATATTATAACCATCTGGATCTCTATTGAATGAATCTGCAACAATTTCAATTTCATTACGGAGTGATTTAAATTTTTCATCTCATACCAACAATATTCTCTATAGCGTGCTAAAAATTTTATTATTGCTACTATTCGACAAAAGTCTCGTTTCTCTTATCATATTTTCAATTGAATCAAGCGCCAAAAAAAACTGGGTCTCCCGATAACATTTCACTAGAGGACTCATAATTCTTTAATCCTGAAAAACATTCCTTAGCTAATATGGTATTATGATTTTTCGGCATTTCCCATATCTCCTTGTCTGTTTTAGAAAATAAATGTCCTTCAATTTCATCTTCGAAAATTGAATTCAATCCATTTAAAACCTCCTCATGTAAATCAAAATGTTCCAAATTAAATTGTTTCACGGATTTCCTCCTTCCCAAACAATGACCTAAACCTCCAGGGATTATAGTAGCTATAACAGCAATAGCCAATAGATTATTTGTTGTATATAAGATTAAATCTTTCATAAATTATTTTAAATTTTCAACCATAATTCTTGAATTCTCTATACTACCATTTATCATTCAATTTCATTTTTAATTGGCAAAAAATCGTTTTGATCCAAAGCCTTTATAACACCCCTAAGCAAATAACCATTGGAAATTTCAATAACATATTTTCGAGCATTAGGGGTAATAGGTTTTATCAATTTTTTCTCCCTCATCCCTCTTAAAAATCTTGAAATCTCCGTATAGACAACATTTGGAAATAGATGTTTAATATCACCAGCTTGAAAATCCTTTTTCTCAATTGCTACCAATAAAATTCTTCTTTCTTGTTCATCTATCAATCTTTTTTCAAAAGATATTTTCACGGCTTCCTTGAGAATATTCTCCTTTAAATAACTATAGTCTGCCAATTTATCAACCTTTAAAATTTCATTTCTCAATCCACTTAATACATATTCACACCAAATTAAAATATCTTCATCCTTTCCAGAATCAGCTCTTTCTAGCATTTCATAATAACGATTCCGATCACTACAAAAAACAGCCGTTGGATTTATCAAACGCCCCTTGTCCAAATTAAAACCTTGTTTAATTAACATTGCATAAGTCAAAGCCCTCACCGTTCTTCCATTTCCATTTTTGAAAGGATGTACCCAAGCAAATCGATGGTGAGCAATTGCTGTTTTCAAAAGATCATATTGCAACTCATTCCCTCTATTTATAAAATTCACCAATTCATCCATATAGCTTTCCACATGCATATAATCAGTCGGGACATGTTTAGCTTTTGCAATCCTAACATTAACTTTTCGATATTCCCCAGGTGTCCTATCTCCTTCCTTCTCCTGAGATAAATCACTAACAATTATTTTATGTGTTTCTTTGATAAAAATATTATCAATAAGACGATTACTCATATTTTCTTCGATAAAATCCATCGCTTTTTCATTATTTTGAATTTCACGAACAGATTCAGTGGATTTTTCCTCTGGGGTTATTTTTGTTTCAATATACTCAGCAAGAGTTGTTCGATTTCCTTCAATACGAGCAGACCCGATACTTTCTAGTAAATGAAATATTTCCTTCAATTGAAAAAAGATATGCGAAGGAGTTGTCCCTTTAAGCTTTTTATATCTTAAAGCGTCCAGTTCAATTACAAGTTTTGTAAGGTTCGAGCCAAATTTTGGCTCTGGAATATGTAGTTCTGTGTGTTTAAACATGTAACAAGTGATTAAATATTATGTAACAATATTATCTCATAAATGCTTTATAATAGCAATTTTATTGATGCTAAAATAAACAATTATGTAACAAATCGTCAATCAAGGATGTGCTACAAACAAAATAATTACGTTGTTTTTCCTTTTTCTTTTGTGCCATCAATCCTGCTTTTATTTTTAATTCTCTATACCTTTGTTACGTAGCATGCTACGTAACAAAGGCAAAAAACTCAATCTTAAACACAACTACATACTGATCAAAATACATATTTAAATATGTATTTTCCCCGTGTCATTTCTGAACAGTCGGGAATCCATTAGGCTAGATGACTAATCAAATCTACTATTATCTTAAAACATCTCATCACTTTCCCCTTCCTCAATATCCTCCACCTCATTCCCTTCTTCCTCTCTCATCTCCTTTTCCTCCTCACCCTCAATCGCCCCTCGCTTTCTATCAAAATACCACTCATAGATATCCTTTGTAATCGGTACTGCCCAAGAATGACCTTCTCCTCCACCTTCAACTAAAACGATCATGACAAGCTCTGGATTCTCAAAAGGAGCAAATGATGCGTACCAAGCATGAAGCTTATCTTCATTTCCAAATTGAGCAGTTCCAGTTTTTCCAGCACTTTCAACATCAAGACTTCGCAAGCTTGCGCCAGAACCACCATCACTATATACAGTATCTCTCATCCCTTCCCTAACAATACGAACTGTATTTTCTGAAACTACTTGCTTATTTATAATTTCTGGCTCTAGAATCTCTTCCTCATGTGTATCGGCGTGATTAATTTTATCAACTAATTGAGGCTTTATAAACTTCCCACCATTTGCAATTATAGAAATTGAGTTTGCAATCTGAATTGGTGTTGCAATCACATATCCTTGCCCAATTCCTGCATGATAACTATCACCGATATACCATTTCTCACCGAATCTCTTTAATTTCCAATCTCCACTTGGTACGTTCCCATCTCCCTCCCCTGGCAGATCAATTCCAGTTGGTGAACCATATCCAAATTTCTTAGCATAAATCTCCATTCGCTCTATCCCAAGTCCTTGAATATCTCCCCAACCACCTGCTGTTGCATAAAAAAACACATCACAACTTTGTGCAATAGCTTTCCTTACATCTGTTATTCCGTGTGCTTTCCAATCAGGAAAAGCCCAAGCCCCCACATGTATTGCCCCTCCACAGTTTATTTTTGTTTTTTCCGTAATAATTCCCTCTTCCAAGGCCGCAGCCGCCATCATAATTTTATAAGTAGAACCCGGGGGGTATTCCCCTTTTATAACTCTATTTAGCAACGGTTTGTTTTTGTCATTTATAAGACTGGAATATTCCGTATTTGAAATTCCCCTAGCAAACATATTGTTATCAAAAGAAGGCAAGCTAACTAGAGCTCTAACACCTCCATCTTGAGGATTAATTACAACTACAGCGATTCCTGTAGCATCTTCGTTGCTCTCAAGTGTTTCTTTGGCAATTTTTGTAATCTCTTTTTGGAGTTTGGCATCAATATGCAAGATTAGTTCATCCCCAGAAACCGGATTCACTTCTCCTAAATCTTCTTTAATATTACCAACTGCATCAACCTCAAAACGCATCAACCCATGACTCCCATGCAATTGTTTTTCATATGTATATTCCACACCGCTCTTTCCTATGTAGTCAGTCATTAAATACTGGGGGTTATGCTCTAATTCCTCTTTTGTTATTTTTCCATCATATCCAATAACCTTTGAGAATATTTCTCCATCTACATACTCTCTTCTGGCAGTTTTTCCAATATAAATTCCAGGAAATTCTCCTGATCTTTCAATTATTTCAAAAGCCTTATCTCTATCGATATTTTTCTGAATTAAATAACTTCTACGATCTGATTTCGAAACATCAAGCATTTGAGCAAACACTTCATCACTATCAAAATCTGATCCTAAAAGTTCTTTTAATTTCCCTATAATTATTCGCCATTTACTCTCATCTTCAGGTAAATGTAACGGCACAAAAACAACCTCAAAACTTGGAATATTTCTAGCTAGAACTTCTCCATGTCTATCACGTATAACACCTCTTGGTGCCTTAACAACAACTTCTCTAACTCGATTATTTTCAGCTACCTCTCTATAATAAGATCCTTTTACTACTTGTAGATAAAAAGTCCTGCTAAAAAGAACTGCTAATAGAAAACCAATGACAAGCCAAAGAATTTTCTTGTCATTTTCCTCGGGATTAAAACCTTGTTCATCATCTTCAAATTCAAAATCAGTATCCGTCGAAATATATTCCAAAGGACTTTCGATGTCAAAGTCTCTACTAACAAATTTTTTTCTTTTTTTAAACATCAAATTTTATCTATTCTAATCTCTCTTAAACCAATTCCAAAAACTTTTTCTATAAATAAAATTGTTCTATAGAAAAAGAAACCAATCACTGCAAGTAGAATTTTAACTAGGAAATAATTCCAAGAAAAATCTATACTTATTGGATTATCTAAAATCTTAACTAACAAAAGTAAGTTTGAAAAAAATAAAATTAGAAAATCCGAAAGAATAGTACCAAAAAAAACAATAATTGCTACAATTGAAAAATGCATTTCTTTTAAAGCAAGTTTCCTTTTTAGAAAATCAATAACAAAAACAATAACTGCAAAAACAAGCACATTGAATCCTAGTACTGAATCAGAAAAATAATCAACTAAGAGACCTGCGAAAAAAGCCCAGGTCAAATTCTCAAGATAAGTCCTTCTTAGAAAAAGTGCTAATAAAAAACAAAGTATCAATTCAGTACTAAACACACTAAAGCCTTCAATCATCGAAAATGTTGAATATTGCAGAAAAAAAACTATTAGAATGAGTACAAAAATTGTCTTTTTCATAATAACGAAATTACTTCTCCCCTTCTACAATCCAAACAACCATTAACTTATCCATCTGTGACGGTAATATCAAAGAAGTTTTTTGGAATAATTGATCAGAGGTTGGAGTTGCACTTTGAGTATATCCGATCAACAAACCTCTTGGCAATAAACCACCAATACCAGAAGTTATCACTGTATCACCACGCTCAATTTTAACTGTTTGTGGAATCATATCCAAGACCAGAGAAGTACCAAATTGACCCCTAGCGATCCCTCTAGCTCCATTTTTAACTATCTCTGCGTTAATCTTTGAAGCCCTATTTATAAGTAATTCTACATCACACGATGTTTTAAAAACTCTAGAAACCTTACCAACTAAAATTCCCTCGCCAACAATCACTGCCATTTGCTCTTTTATTCCATCTTTCTTCCCTCTATTAAGATGTGCAGTCTCTTCCTGATTTTTTAGATCTTTTCCAATTACCATTGCACTAATTAGGGAGAATTTATCTCTTGGCGCTAATTCAATCTGAGCTCTTAATTCTTCATTCTCTTTTTCTATTTCTTCGATTCTTGCCAATCTTCCTTTTAAATTAATTATTTCTTCAAATAATTGTTGGTTTTGTTTCTTCAAGCCACCCATTTCTTTAACAAAAGAAAATTTATCATCAAACCAAAAACCAATATTCGAAAAAAAACCAGCAGTCGGAGTTAAGCTCCTACGAACTGGCTCTTCCAGTGGCTTGTTTTTTGAACCTCTTGTAAGAAGCATCAAAATCACTACAAACAAAATCACTACAAACAAAACAACTATATTATTTTTCTTCGAAAGTTTCATATCTTTCTTTTCTTACCTTAAACAAAGAAGCAAATCCCTACCAAAGCCTCTTGTCATCATTTGATTCCATTAAAACATCTTTGAGCTCATCCAGATTCTCCAAAACAATTCCAGTACCTCTAACAACCGCCGTAAGTGGGTCTTCCATTCTTTTAACTGGCATTTCTGTTTGTTCAGAAATCAATCTATCTAACCCACGAATAAGACCACCTCCACCAGCGAGAATTATTCCTCTTTGCATTATATCACCAACCAATTCTGGGGGTGTCTCCTCAATTGCTGATTTTACATTATTAACAATAATTTTAATTGACCTTGATAAAGCCTCCCTGATTTGTGAATCATTTATCACCACTTCTTTAGGCAAACCACTTATAAGATCCCTTCCTCTTATCGTCATCTCGAGTTCATTTTCCATTCTATAAGCACTACCAATAGCAATCTTAATATCTTCAGCACTTCTTTCACCTAAAAGCAAATTGTGCTTGTCTCTAGCAAATCTAATAACATCTTCATTCATCTCATCTCCAGCAATACGAAGACTCCTACTAGTAACAACCCCACCCAATGAAATAACAGCTACCTCAGTAGTTCCACCACCAATATCAACAATCATATTACCAGCCGCATCTTGCACTGGTAATCTTGCTCCGATAGAAGCTGCCATTGGTTCATCTATCAAAAAAACTTCTCTCGCACCAGCATTAATTGCAGCATCAAAAACAGCTCTTTTTTCTACCTCTGTAACTCCCGAAGGAATCCCTACAACAACTCTCGGCCTTGGCAATAAAGTAAAAGTATCAGCATGAACTTTCTGAATAAAGTACTTCAACATTTGCTCAGTAGTTTCAAAATCAGAGATAACACCATCTACTAATGGTCTTGAAACCACTATGTGACCTGGCGTTTTACCTACCATTTTCCTCGCCTCTTTCCCAATTGCCAAAAGTTGCCCGCTTTTTTTATTAACAGCTACAACAGAAGGTTCATTAATGATGATTCCTTTTCCTTTAACATAGACAAGAGTATTAGCAGTTCCTAAATCTATTCCGATGTCTTGCGATATTTTACCAAAAAGCTTGTTCCACATAATACTTTTATCTGAATTTTTTATACCATTTACTTGATAACTATTTTTTTACTTTTACCTTCCAAATGAAACCCCATAGCTTTCCATTCATGTAAACCCAACTTCAGATTAAATAAATTTTCATAACCTTTTCTTTCAAGTTCCTTCGCGATAACAGCACTTCTATTTCCGCTCCTGCAATACAGTGCTATTTTATCACTCTTTTCAATACCTAATCTATCAAAAATTTCATAAAATCTTGTAGAGGGAGCTAAAATTGCATCATTGATACGAGCCTCTTCAAATTCATACTCTTCGCGCACATCTATATTCCAAACTTTTTTGTCTGAAATTACATCTCTGTATTCTTCTGCAGAAATATGTTTTGTCATTTTTTTGTTTTTTAGTTCTTTATTATCAGCTTTAATTCCAAAACCCCAAAAAACTAGCCCTACACCAAGGATTAAAATCAAAGTTCCAATCCATTTTGGTTTTTTCATCTATTTTTATTTTTCTAAAAATTTATATAACTCTTTTTTTGAAACCATATTTGCCTCTTTTTTTGATCTTTCTTTTAATTCGATTTTACCTTCCTTGATTGTTTTCGGACTAATTACAACACGATAAGGACATCCAATCAAATCAGCATCTGCAAACTTAGCACCTGGATTCATTTCGCGATCATCGTACAAGACTTCTATTCCTTTATTCTCTAATTCTTTATAAAATTCTTCAATTTCTTTTTTTATCACGACATCCTTACCAGCTATACCAATTAAATGAACTTTAAAAGGTGCAACTGCCTCTGGCCAAACAATCCCCTTGTCATCATTGTACTTTTCAACAATAGTAGCCATATTTCTGCCAATTCCAATTCCATAACAACCCATGTAATATTGCTTCTCTTTTCCATTTGCATCAATAAATGTAGCGTTCATTTTTGAAGAATAATGCTTTCCTAGTTGGAATATATTCCCCACTTCAACACCTTTCTTTTCATTCAACTTCTGTTTTCCGTCTTCTGTGAAAAATCCATCTTTTGCCATCGCAATATCAACTGTCATTTCATGTTCAAAGTCTCTTCCATAGTTAACGTTTATGGAATCAGTTTTGTCCTCTTTTTGACCTCCAATAAAATTCTTAACAGTTTTTAAAGAGAGATCACCTACATAACGACAATTCTCATGCCCCCACGCATGTACATATCCGCTTTTTGTTCCAATTGAAGCAAGATCTTTATCATTAGCATCTTCAAGTGTCCCGACCATATCCAAAACCTGTTCAAGTTTTGTTTTGTTGATCTCTAAATCACCTCTTATTGTAGCAATAATAATTTCCTCTGTAACCCTGTTTTTATAAACTACGTTTTTCAAAAATCTAGAAGCAGGAAGATTATAATGCTTTTGAACATCTTCCATAGTTCTTACCCATGCCGGTTGCTCTATTATTTCGAAATCCTTCAATTCCTCATCTAAATTGACCTCTTCTCTTTTAAATTTCGCAACATCTTCGTGTACAACATACTTTTCATCTTCAGAAACAAAAAATACACTCTCTCCTGCATCACATTCAACAACAAATTCATGACAATAATCGCCACCAATATAACCATTGTCAGCTTCAACAGCATATGATTTCATTCCTAATCGTTGGAAAATTCTAGTATAAGTATCCCACATAATCTTATACTCTTTTTTAAAACATTCTTCATCTGCATGAAAAGAATAGCTATCTTTCATTACAAACTCTCGGACTCTAAGTAATCCTCCTCTAGCTCTTAATTCATCTCGAAATTTAGAAGAGAATTGGTATATCTGAAATGGTAAGTCTTTATAACTAATATTATAACCTCTTACTAAATCTACTATCATTTCTTCTGCTGTTCCTCCTAATGCAAAAGCAGAACCTCTTCTATCTTTAAGTGTCATAAGCTCAAAACCAGCAGTATCTGTTCTGTTGGTTTCCTTCCATAGTTCTAAAGGGTGAAGGGTTGGAGTAATCATTTTCTGAGCACCAACACTGTCCATTTCTTCCTCAATAATCTTAACAATCTTATCTCTCACTTTCAAACCCAATGGAAGAAAATAATATCTACCAGCCACAGATTCTCTTACAAAACCTCCCTGATGAAGATATTTATGACTAGCAACCTTCAGATCACCTGATACTGTTTTTGAAGTTTTCCCAAACAATCTTGATTGACGCATATTTTTCTTAGATTTATTTATTTACCTTATAACATTTTAGTTTAATACTAACATTTTGTAGCCATAAATCTACCAACCTAATTTGATAGATACAAAACACCCCAATTATCCTTATCTTATAGGAAAATTTGGGGTGTGTCAAAAGAACTAATCAAAAAACTAGAACAGATCCTTAATCTTTTGAAATATTTCGAAAGTCTTGAAATCCTTAATCGTAACAAGAAACATAAGTGACATTAAAAATATAAAACCTGCCGTATGAACAATGTTTTCAATTTTCTCGCTAACTGGCTTACCTTTAATTTTTTCAAAGATCAAGAAAAGAATCCTTCCCCCATCTAACGCTGGTAATGGCAATAAATTAATAACTGCGAGATTAACAGAGAGCATTGCAGCAAACTGCAAAATAAATGCCATTCCCATTTTTGTAACTTGTCCAGTCATAACAGCAATTCCAACAGGACCTGCAACCTCTGTTTCAATTGTTTTCGGCGTAAAAATTCTGACAATCAAGTCTCCTAAAAATTCAAAAATTGCAACGACAATTCTACTAGTCGTAGTCACACCCATCCACATAGATTCAAAAAATCCATGCTTTACAAAATTAGTTCTAAGAAGCTCAACTCCTATAGCGCCTTGACCCTCAGGAATATCAACCTTATCTCGAACCATTACAGAAACAACAACCGAAGACTCTTCTCCTGGATGCAAAATTTTGAAATCAACATTCTGACCGCCTTTATCTTCAGTAACTTCTTTTAGGTCCTTGATTTTTGAAATTCTTTTCTCTTTTTCTTCTTTTATTGCAGAAACAATAGTGTCTCCCACTTGCAATTTAGCATCCGCAGCTGGAGTATTTTTAACAACAACAGAAATTTGAACTTTAGAATTTGGTGCAAATTCCTTGTCGTCAATTGCCTCTGGTAAACCTAACCAAAAAGCAAATCCAAAAAATAAAGCTCCTATAATAAAATTCATTGTAACACCAGCCACAAGAACTTTAAATCTAACAAAAACTGATTGACTAGCAAAAGAGTCATTCGCTTTGCGATCATCTCCATTTTCACCCTTAATCTTAACGAAACCACCAATAGGGATGATATTCAAAGAATAAACAGTTTCATTCTTTTCTTTTATTTTTTCATTGATCTCCTTATTACCAAAAACCCACCTCCTTTTGCCTTTTTTGTCTTTATAGAAGCCTAAAACTCTTGGAGGAAATCCAAGTCCAAATTCTTCACATGCGATACCGTTCATTCTTGCTACAAAAAAGTGTCCAGCTTCATGTACAAACACAAGTGTTCCAAGAATAACTATAAAAACTATAACTGCTGTCATTTATTTCTACTTTAATTCTATTTTATTCAATTCATTCAGTCCACATTTCATTAGAAGATTGTCTAAACTTGCATAATCTCGACCTCTTTTTCTTTAGAAATTTCTTCAATCTTTTTATTATACTCATCAACAATTTCTTGCAACTTATCTTTCTGGATAAACTTACCATCTTCAGAAATCTCACCATCCTTTTCCATTTTCTGAACATTATCCCACAAATCTTCCCTTATTTTACGCACCTTAATTCTTGCATCTTCTGTTTTCTTTCCAACAATCTTTGCAAGTTCAGTTCTTCGATCTTCTGTTAACGGTGGAAAACAAAGTCTAATAACATTTCCATCATTTGTTGGATTGATATTAAGGTCTGAATCTCTGATTGATTTCTCGATATCAACTAGACTATCCTTACTCCAAGGGGAAATTACAATCGTTCTAGCATCTGAAATTGTCACAGAAGCAGCTTGTTGCAAAGGAGTCTTGGCTCCAAAGTATTCAATTTCTAAATTATCAACCAACCCAATATTTGCTTTCCCAGACCTAACTGTTTTCAAATCATCTTTAAAAAATTCAATAATACCATCAAAATCCCCTCTTGATTTGTCTAAATCTCCATTACTCATTGATTTTAGTTTAATTACTTATTCCTAGACTAGAAAGTAAACATGCCTTTCTTTTTAACTAATTTTCTAGTTCCAAGATATATTGTTTTCGTATCATCTGGATCAATTACAAGCATTTCTATCTTTCTCGATGGAACAGAAAATTGAATCGGTTTCCAACTTTCTCCTCCGTTTTGAGTTTTATATATTGCCTTACCAGATACGAAGTATATTATTCTATCATTCTTAGGATCTATTGCAATCCCTTTTGAAGAAATTGCCTTAGGTCTAACAAGTGTGTTAATAGCAGTTAAATTTGCACCGCCATCAACACTTTTATGAAGACCGTTATTATCACTCAGAAAGACAATACCCTCTTTGTATGGATGAGGAATTAAATTATATATTGTTCCTTTACTCTCTATTGCAATGAAATTTTCACCACCATCGTCTGATCTCTTTGCTCCTGTCCTTGTTGTCACAAAATACAATTTATTTGTATTGATGCTATCAAACTTAATCAAATTGATTCCACTTTTCTCCCAAAGAACAGTTTTCCAAGTTGCACCAGCATCAGATGTTTTATATAACGCTCCTCCTGAATCACCAGCAAAAAGCTCTTTTGGTCTTCTGGGATTTATAGCAATTGTAAAGACTGAACCCTCTTGAGTTCTTTGAGTGAAAACTTCTTCCCAGTTTTCTCCTCCATCTGATGTTTTCATAATCTTTCCAACTCCATTAACAGTAGCAGGAACATAAATCTCATTTGTGTCACTTGGATTTATCTCAACATCTCTAACATTTTTAAAATCGCTAGAATCCTTAATCCAATTTTCACCCCTGTCTTCACTTTTATAAATTCCGCTAGGTGTACCTACATACAAAAGATTAGAGTTCTTAGGATCCATTGAAAGCGCTCTTATACTAGCATTACCAATAGTTCCTCCACCTTTTATAGTGGCTTTCTGTTCAAACATCGAGGCAGAATCTTCACTTCTATAAATACCGCCTCTAGTATCAGGCTTCTTTTTTTGTATACCGCAACCAGTGAAAAGCATTGGTAAACAAAAAGCAAAGACAATTGCTATTCCTTTTTTTGTTTTCATTTTTTATTTTTATGGAATTTTTATTTTAAACTCTCTCATTTATATTTTACGATATTTCCTGTCTCGTGGCAAGTAAAAACTCGCAAAAAATTGCGAGTTTTTAAAATAATTCCAAAAAGCCCTACTCAACTATTGCCAAAATCATATTCTTCGAAGCATCTAAGACAACAAATTTCTTTCCATCGATTTCAATTTCAGTTCCACTATATTTCTCATAAAGCACCGAAACACCTTTTTTTATCTGATCATTTATTTTTTCACTTTCACCCGTTGCGATAACTTCTCCGACTTGGGATTTTTCTTTTGAAGCTGTTTCGGGAAGAACTATTCCACTTTTTGTCACTTCTTCAATCACAGGAACCTTAACAACGACATTACTACCAATTGGTTTTATCTTTTTCATATTTTCAGTATTTATTAAATTATCTAGCAATCTAAGTGCTCAACTGCTAAAATTTTAACAATTTCTCCTCACTTGTCAACTATGCCTTTTTTTCTATCATTTTATCAAGTTTCTCCTCTAGTCTAATTAATGTTTTTTGTACATCCTTTATTTTTCTCTCAGAACTCCTATCTGTTGCTAGATCAACAATAGATCTTTTTCTGTCACGGTCAGACTCTCTATTTTGACTCATCAAAATAACAGGAGCAGTATATGCAGCCATTACACTAAGGGCAAAATTCAAAAAAATAAAAGGGTACTCGTCCCATTTTCCAAAAATACCACTGTGATTTAATGCTATCCAAACCAAAATAAAAAGAGTTTGGAAAATTAAATATTTCCAACTGCCTAAAACATTCGACGCTCTCTCAGAGAACTTTTGACCAAAAGTTCTTTTCAAATAACTTTCTTTATAAACCGTTTTTGCTTTATTTAGATTCTTTTCTCCCTTGAAAAATCCATTCTTTATTTTTATTTTTACATTTTTTGTTTTTGTAATCTTACCCATTCTTTGTTTTTTAAATTTTCAACTAAACTTAAGTTTTTAAACAGAAGCTTTCTTGAGTATACCAAAAAAAAGTCTTTCGGAAAAGAAAATAATAATAACAATTTGTACTTGCCCTTAAAGTATATTAAACTAAACAAAGTTAAACTATAAAATAAAAATGAAAAAGATACTTAAAAAAACTCCAACTGAACTTTTTGAAAGCTACAAAAGAATACTTAAGTCGATGAATGTTTTCACTCGTCGATTCGTTTTCGTTGTATCGATTTTCTTTTTTTCAGTAGCACTGGGCTTTTACACTGCACAAACAAGCACAATCTGGACCGAAGACGTGGTTAACCTATTAGCTCAAAATTATACTGATCTTTTAGGAAAAAGCAGTACAGAACTATGTCTCTATATATTTTTCAACAATATTTCTGTGTCTTTGATGATTATCGCCTTATTCTTTTTATTTGGAATAGCTCCTATCTCAGCACTTCTATCTAATGGTGTTATGATAGGTGTTGTTATTTCATATTCACTCAGCAAAATTGGCATTGCTAGTGTTTTTCTAGCCCTTGTCCCTCATGGAATATTTGAAATACCAGCTTTTTTCATAGCAACAGCACTTTCACTTCATCTTTCTGGAAGATTCGTAGATTATCTCCACAAAAAACGCAAAACATTCAAAAAAGATATTTCGTTTGCACTTAGAATAATTATGTTTGTAATCATACCACTATTATTTGTTGCAGCGATTATCGAAACATTTCTAACACCCTTTCTAGTTTCTTAATCTATTTAGTTTTCCAATTTCTAGAGTCTCTGACTTTTCCAAGAGAGTCTTTTTTTGTTTTATATCAAAATAAAATTCAGTTTTACCCCAAACTTCTTTTTGTACTTTTTCAATCACAACATCCAGACACTGCCCTTTAAATCTATCTTCATATGTCTTCTTCATCAAATCACTGACCTTTCTTAACATCTTGGATCTTTTTTGCTTTTCTTCCCTACTCAATTGGCAGAACATACTCGCAGCAGGTGTCTTTTCATGCGCAGAGAAAGGAAAGACATGCATTCTACTAAAAGCAATTTCTTTACAAAAATTCAAGGTAGTCATAAAATCCTCCTTGGTTTCTCCAGGAAAACCAACAATTACATCAGTCGTAAGAGCTATATCAGGCATTAATTGTCTTGCTTTCTCAACTCTATCTCGAAAGTATTGTGTTGTATAAGGTCTATTCATTGCCTTTAGAATTTTGTCATTGCCAGCTTGCAAAGAAAAATGTAAATGCTTGCACAGCTTCTTCTTTTTTGCTATCAAATTTAACAAATCATCATCCACATCAACAACTTCAATCGAACTAAGTCTTATTCTTCCTAGTTTTTTTATTTTTAAAGCATTTTGAAGCAATTGATTTAAGTTGCATGTCCTTGAATTCTTTTCTTTTCCATAAAGACCTAGGTGTATCCCACACAATACAATTTCATCATATCCAGCGATGCTTGCAGATTCTATCTCTTTAAGTACTTCTTCTTGAGGTCTAGAAAAAAGCTTGCCCCTGGAGTATGGAATAATACAATACGAACAAAATTGTTCGCAACCATCTTGAATTTTGATAAAATAACGAGATTTCTCACCTTCACCTGGTGGATTTATTTTGACTAGTTCCTTCTTAAATCCAGAAATATTTCCAAAACATTTTTTTATCTCCTGAACTAACTCGTCTAGCTTCCCTACTGGCCAAATTATATCAGCAATAATGTTTTCCATTTCTTCTGGATATGTTTTTACCCAACAACCGAAAAGAACTATTTTTGCATTGGGATTATCCCTCCTAATCAACGAGAGCGTTCTTCTCCCTTTTCGAATTGAAGTCTTAGTCACAGCGCAAGAGTTTACAATCGCAAATTCCACGTCCTCCCCACTATCCCTCGAATATTCAAAGCCGGTTTCTATGAGTTTTTTCTTCAAATTCAAAGAATCATACTGATTCACTTTACAACCAAGAGTTCGTATAACAAATTTTTTCATATTTCTCTATTATTTTTCTATAACAATAAATTCTCCTTCTTTAAGAGCATGTATAGATAATTTACAATCTTCATAAAGCTCTAACTCCTTATAGGCCTCTTCCCAATCGATCTTTCCCCTGGAATCATCTGCTCCATAATTTGATTTGTAATGAGGAATGAATTTAATCGGCAATAAGTTCAGTCCTTTCATCGACTTTCTCCAGTCACAAGTCCAAAATGAGCTAACAAGAGCATCTGAACCAGCAGAACTAGTTGCAATAATTTTATCCTGGAAAAAACTTTCTAAATCAAACTGCTTAAACCAAAATTGCAACAAGTAGTCATCGCCACCTTGAATCATGATTACATCACTTTGACTACACTGTTCTTTGAATTTGTCTGGAAAAGCAAGTTCGAAGTTCAATTCAACATTTTCGTCTGCTAATGCGGCAAAACTTTTTTTGTATTCTTCAAACTTAGCTTCCCATTTTTCTCTTGGTTGCGCAAATAGACAATACAAAACTTTTACATTACCTTTCAGTCCAACAAGAGCTTCACCGATAAAAGCTTTGTGTTTTTGAGAATCATATTTAGCATTTCCTGAGTTTAGAATATACTTAGTCATAATGAAATCTTTATTTTTTACACATCAATTTTAGCAAAAGAAACCAATAAAAACAAAAAATCTCTCGCTTACGCGAAAGATTTCTGTTTGTGGACCCTAGGGGATTCGAACTCCTGACCTCCTCAGTGCAAATGAGGCGCTCTACCAACTGAGCTAAGGGCCCGTAAATATTCAATTTTAAAACTCTTTTTCTACCTTTCGTGTGGGCAATCCAGGACTTGAACCTGGGACCTCGTCATTATCAGTGACGCGCTCTAACCAGCTGAGCTAATCGCCCTTGTTATTTGTAAAACATGTTAAGCAGAACTTAACGTTACAACAAAGATAATTATAGCAAAAAAAATAATATTGTCCAGTTTTTTAACAATCTCAAAAAGAAACACTGTCTCTGGAGACTTTTTTCTTCTTTTTAAACCCAAAATAAATGATCTTTTACAAACTTTTAGCTTTAATTGACCGAACATAACCCTATTGCCAATTTCAAAATATTATGGTAATCTAAAACTTGTCTAGTGAGAAGAAGCCGAAAAGGTTGCTTTTGACTGTGTTATTATTGTTTCAAATCTAAATTAATTATATCATTGACGTATGAAAAAGGATACTCACCCAAAATATAACGACGAAGCAGAAATCAAGTGTTCTTGTGGAAATATTATCAAAGCTGGCTCAACTCTAGAAAAAAAAGATATCGAAATCTGTAGCGCTTGTCACCCTTTTTATACTGGAAAAAAGAAACTTGTAGATTCGACTGGAAGAGTTGACAGATTTAAACAAAGAATGGAAAAATTCTCTGCTATGAAAAAAGCTAAGAAGTCTACTACAAAAAAAGTTACTGCTAAAAAGATTACTGTAGAAACTAGCAAAGAAAAAAAGAAATAAACAAAATTTCTGTATTATTTCATTTTACAAAAACAGGCACTAAGTGCCTGTTTTATATTTATATTTTTATACTATAAAAATAAATTTATTTTATTGTTCTATTTTTTTCAACCGCAAACAACAAAAGTTAAATAATATTACAAATGGTGAACTATATAAACTCCAGATTGCAAGCATTTTTAATGTCAGAACTTCTTTAGAAAGAAAAAATATCTCCAGAATAAACCCGACACAAATATAGATATTGAATCTCCTGAGTTCTAAAAACATTCTTTTATCTTTAAAGAAAAAAAATATTGGAACAAAAACAATCAAAAAGAAAGCTGTCGAACTAAAAATGTTAATCTTTTCTAGATAGCTAGACCCAAAAAAAAGTTACAATAAAAACATAACTGAATACAAAAAGATAGTGTTTATTAAAATTATCCATTTAAGTTTTTAGTTTAACTTATTCTCTTTAGAATAGTCAGGTAACTTCATCTTATAGAATTTCTCCAATTCATTGTTTCGTTTTTGTAAAATTCGCTCAACCTTTCTTCTTTTTGTAATATCACGAATAATTGACTGGATTCCAACAACCTTACCATTTTCCATTATTTTAGTAGATTTAACACTCACAAGTCTCTTAGAATTATCTTTTGCTGTTATCTCACATTCCCATGGCTTTGCTTTTTCTTTAAGAAAAAAATCTATAATTTTTGTTGCAATTAGTGCCTTAGTCTTGATTGAGAACATAGGTAATTTTACTAATTTTTTCCCAACAATTTCCTTGGCAGAATAACCAAAAGTTTTTTCTATTGCGGAATTTAATTCAACAACAACACCGTTCGTATCAGTGTTGAAAATTGGATCAGCAGCATGTTCGAATATATAACGATATCTTTCCTCGCTTCTCTTCAGAGCATCTTCCGAATCCTTTCTTTCAGTAATGTCCATGATAGAACCTAACATCTTATCTTCGCTATGCTTTCCACACTTTGCAACTCTACCACGTGCAAGAACCCAGATGTCACCTGTTCCATCCTGTTTTTTTAGTTTGTGTTCTGTGCTGTGAATAGTCTTTTCACCAGACAAATAACTTTTTAAATTTGATTTCATTGTCTCCCACCCTTCTGGATAAAAAATCTTTTTCATATCTTCCATCTCAATAGGCCTTGTTTTCTCTGGACAACCGAGTATCTTACAATAACTCTTGTCAACCGTAATCTGATTTGTTTTTAAGTCAAGTTCCCACACTCCTATCTCTGCAACATCCAAAATATCCACTAATTCACAAGCTATTTCGGTAACCTCCTCATTCTTTTTTTGATTCATTCTTTTTGTTTTTTAAAATTTTAACTTTTCTTTATTTTACCACAAAAAAGACCCCACCAAACAAAGAATAGTCAGCTTGTCGGCCTCACTGTTTTTTTCAAAGTATCTGCCTAGTTCAAAAAGCTGATTTCACGACTTAATTTTAATATTTTTAAGATCCTTCTCTAAATACCAAGTTTTAATACTAATTTTTTTCCACTATCCAATTCTTTCCATAATTGTAAATGAGGACCACTTTTTAATTTAAAACCAAGATTTTCATATATGTGTCTGATCCATTTCATTCTCACCTCCACATCCAAACTTACTTTTCTATAACCTTTTTTCAATAAAAAATCCTCAACCTCCCTAACTATTTTAGAATCAATTTTTTGTTCTCTTAGTTCAGTTTTACCATACAAGTCTTGAAAAACAGGACTTGTATGGTATTGTTGAGTGCCTTCAATAGAAATATAGACATAACCCACTGGAATATTTTCGGTCATAGCAAAAATATAGAGACTCTTTCCTTTTATTTTTTTCCATTTAATAAGAACTCTTTAAAAAATTTCTCATTATTACGCCCTAAGATGATAAATTATTTATAATTATCTCTTACAACAACCCCTCTACTTTAGAATAAAACTTGTTTAGTCCAGTTTTTTTATTCAACTCATCATATTTAATTTTCAATTTCTCTTCCATATCATACAATTTATCTGATTCATTGGCTAAGGATTCATATTCTTCATTATGCTTATCTAAAACATTTTGAATTTTCTCATTCAACTCTTTCCTCTTTTTCTTTTCTATGTCCGAAAGCTCTTTTTTGTATTTATCCATCTTAACTATTCTTAATAATTAGTGATAAAATAAGCTTAGTAATTATTTATTTTGTGTCTGCACTTCTTTCGATATATCCTTTATTAAAACATTTGGAGTAACCAATAGAAACAACCACATTACAATAAAAATACAAATTGCTGTTCCAAAAAACCAAAGTATCTTCTGCTTTCCTTTCATTGGATCAGCTACCTTACACTTCTCATGCTTACCCCGATTTATCCTAGCCCAGATTCTCTCATATGCATAATACATAACCAACCTAGTAGAGTGATGCCAAGGAGTGACAAGAGAGGCAATATTAAATGATGTCTTCTTCTAATTAGGCAAAAAAGCAATGATTACATAAGCCCCGCCCCAAGTCCAAAAAATTCCAATAAAACATCAAATTAAAGATTTTGCAATAGAGCGCCTATGACTTTCACAATAGTTAACTTTTGTCATCTTTTTTGTTTTATGCTTCTTTTTCAAAGAGTATTCTCATTCTACCATTAATGCATTAATTTTCAAAACCAGCTATTGCAAATGACTCGCAATTATAGTAATATTCTATACATGAAATCATTAGAAAAAATATTAACACAAAACTCTTTCAAACTAACCAAACCACGGCTAACAATTTTGAAATATTTATCTAATTCAAAGAAAATACTCTCTGCCAGACAATTGCACAAGAAAATAGGAGAATATAATCAAGCATCAATTTATCGAACATTAAAGCTTTTTGAATCCTTAAAAATAGTAAAGACTGAAGTTATAAAAAAAGAAAAATTCTACTGCGCTGGCAAAGAGCCTCACCATCATATAATTTGTAGAATTTGTGGACACACTGAAAATCTACCCTATGAAGAAAAGGAATATCATCACAAAAATTTCATTGATATACAATCTCAACTGAAACTAGATGGTATTTGCAAAAAATGTAGCCAAAAAATAAAACTATAAACCAAACACATGAACACTTATTTACAGATACTCCTAGCGACCTTTTCGATCACTCTCTGTGTTTGGATAGCAACCCCATTACTCTTGGTTAAAAAAAATCTTCTAAAAAAGATAACTCTGTTTTTAGTTTCTTTTTCAGCTGGTTCATTTATGGGCGGTGCATTTTTTCATCTTTTACCAGAAGCAACAAAAAATCTTGAAGCGGATAAACTTTTTTCAATTGTTTTATTCTCCTTTGTTCTGTTTTTTCTAATGGAAAAACTGTTACATTGGAGACATTGTCACAAAGGAGACTGCTCTGTTCATTCCTTCGGTTACATGAATTTAGTCGGTGATTCGATTCACAACTTCATTGATGGACTCATTATAGCGAGTACTTTCATGGTTGATCCAACAATAGGGATTGTGACAACTTTCGCAATTGCTTTCCATGAAATTCCTCAGGAAATTGGTGATTTTGGTGTTCTGGTTCATGCCGGTTTCAAAAAATCAAAAGCTCTGTTGCTTAATTATTTGGTAGCACTTACGGTTGTCTTCGGTGGTATTATAGGGGTATTTATTTCATCACGCGTAGAAAGTATCGTACCTCTACTGCTACCCCTTGCAGCAGGAGGATTTATCTATATTGCTTCATCAGACCTAATGCCTGAAATCAGAAATGAAACCAATTTAAAAAAATCTATTCTTTCATTTCTATTCTTTCTTCTGGGAATTTCCATGATGTTTACTTTAACTTTTCTAGAATAAAAACTATTCTATTGAGATTCCTTATTTCCACAATTTGGACAATGTGTTAGATATCTAATTTTCAACTGACCACAATGACTACATTCTTCTTTTAATTGTAGTCCACAATCAGGACAAAAAGAATGTTCCGAATCAAGCGGAAAAGAACATCCAGGATATTTCTTGTCTTTTAATCTTCTTATAGCAACCTTAGTTGGACTAAATACTCGTTTTTGAATATAGAACACAAGACCACCAAAAAATCCGATCACCAATAAAACTGAACCATAGTAGATAATATAACGAAAGAATGGAACCTCTTTTAAAATTCTGAATATTCTCTCAATCCATTCTTTTGGTAAAATATCATACAAAAAAACTAATACTGCTTGCAAGAATAAAATCGTGAAAGCCGTAGTAGTTGCTGTAAGAATAATCGTATAAGGGCTATTTTTCTTCTTTAGCTTTAGATAATAAAAAACTGAAACTAAAAGAAATGGTAGAACAAAGATAAGCATCAATGAAAAAGTCTTAAATTTATACCAAGCTCTCTTGTTTTGATAGTATTCAAGTGCTTTTTTATGACTTTGTTTTATTGTAACTATATTAGGAGAAATATCAGATATAAAAACATCTCTTTTAAGAGCTAAAGAAGTGTTGCTACTTTCCAGTCGAGATATTTGATTTGTATTTGTTGTTATCGAGCCCCTGGCGTAGTTTTTATCAATAATTCCCTCTTCTCCAGCCATTTTTTCCTGCAAACTCAGATCATAATTCTGTTTGTTTTGATTAACTGTTCTTTGCAAATTTTTTATCGTGCTTTCGTTAATTCGAATTTTTTATTCAAAGAAGCAATCTCCTCAATTTGTGACTTTATTGCTAGATATTGACTATCAAGTCCAAACTTTGTATCTACTAAATTAAATCCATTATACCTCCCACAACTATTTCCTTGTATTGTGCGTAACTGCTCAACGTTTAACAAAACACAACTGCTTGGGCGAGTTGGTCTTTCAGGAATATCCCCTAAATCAGAAAAGATTGTCTCTCCTACTATTATTATAAAAATAACCATTATCCCAAGCAGAATATACCCTAAAGCTGAAGTTCTTTTTTCACTAATCTCCTCATGAGACTCATTGAGTTTTCGATAGACCGTTTTTTTAGGCATTTCATCTTGCTCCATTTTTTCATTTTTAATTTTTATATAACAACAACTGTTCACTAATCACATCTATTCTCAACATTCTTGTTGATAAATCTAATTTCCTTATCTGTTTTTTCTATTTTCACGATATCAAATGGCTGAGTCAACGCTGCTGTAGTACTACAACTTATACTTGGTGATTCAAGCTTAATCGAAACCTGAACATCACGCTCGTATTCTTGGATGCTCCCTATTTCGATAGAATGACCTCCGCTTGAAAACTCACCAGCGAAAACTGCTAATATCATATCTTTTTCAAAATCAATCTCTGGCAAAATTGGCTCAGGACTTACATTTGAATATGTCTTCTTCCATATTTTTTGCCACTCCTTATTATCAGTTATTCTATAATATTCATCTTGCTCATGCCCACTATAGAAACCCCTTGCTACTGACTCAAATGAAATTTCCCCTACAATTGGACTATGTTTCGATATTGGAAGCAGTTTCCATATCTCAGTTATCGGTTCTTTATATACAACAAAAATCTTAGCTTCGTCAACAATTGCCTCGAGATTATCGACAAATGGACCATAATAATCATAGGTATTTTCATTTAAAACAGCCAGATAAAACTCTTGTTCGCCCACGTGCAAATATTCATCTGCAAAAATCACCAATTCCCCTCCACACGAAGTACCATTTTGGTTAGAACAAACAATCCTGGTTTTAGAAATCTCATTTAAACCAAGTTCCTGAGGATTTTTTGTTGCAAATGTTTTGATTTTATCCTGATCAGACAAAGATTCTCTTCCCTCATAATATTCAAGTAAGCTTTTTTTTGATTTTTTTCCAGAAACAAGATGCTTGGATTGAAATTTTTCATTTGCCCAAATAGCTAAATTATCAAAACCATTGAATTCATCCAAATAACCATTCACGACAACTCCTCCTTTAATATATATATAAACCAGTTGAGTCTGTGTCATATGGATAATAGATCCACACCTCCTTGCTCTCACTAGACTTAGTTGCTGTGTCTCTAGCCAAAACAGGTGGTATACCTAATAGATTCTCGACTTTATTCTTTGTCTCCCCTAACAACGTAGTCTCTAAAGTGCTTGGAAAATATTCCTTCCAATCAGACTTTGGCTTTCGGGGAATCTCAATCTCTGAACTCTTCACTTCGTTGGTTAAACTAAGAAGTTGACTTTGCAAAAGTTGATTATCTTCATTTAACTTTTTATTCTCCCTCTCCAAAACGATGGATTACCACACAAAGAAAAAAATTACTAGAAAAATAAACGTAAGCACGGGTACAACAAATTTTTTGAATTCTAAGCAGAATTCTGATTTATTACTTTTTTCCATATTTTGTTTTTATTTGAATTTTATTTTCAAACTACACTACAAGTATAACAACAAAGATTGTTAGCAACAAATATTCCCATCAAACACACTTGCTATTACTAAGTGAATATATCATTGGATTACAAAAAAATGGGAAATCATCAAATATTCCATCTTTTTAGCAGTCTTATGTTTTTAACTTGAAATTATTTTTATTTAAGTTCAACGTTTCCTGTCTCCATTGTTTCAGCTTTTTTTTCAAGAGATTCCTCCATTTGACCAGCCTGCATTTGCATTTTTATTTGGTTGATTTCTTTTCGCAAACTTCTTTCAGTTTCTTGCAGTCTAATCTTTTGACACAAAAACATCATTGAACAAAAGATAACAACTACTGCTACAAGCATCAGAATAAGAATGGATTCTTGATTCAATTTTTTACTTTTCTTTTTCATTTTTTTGTTTTTATTTTAAATTTCATTAGAATTATAATACATATTTCATCTTCTAAAAAACAACTAGAAAATAATTGTTTTATTTCCATTTATAATAACCTTATCATCACATGCTAATCTAACAGCCTTTATCAAAACAAGTTTCTCTATATCTTGGCTTATTTTCTTCATCGAAAAAATATTATCCGCATGATCTATCTTCGCAACATCTTGCAAAATGATTGGACCTTGATCAAGCTCACTCGTTACAAAATGAGCCGTTGCTCCGATTAACTTCACTCCTCTCTCATAAGCCTTACGGTATGGATTTGCACCAATAAATGCTGGCAAAAAAGAATGATGGATGTTGATGATTTTACTTTTATATTTGCTGACAAAGTTTGGTGACAAAATTCGCATATATTTAGCCAAAACAATAAAATCAGGCTCCTCTTGCTCAAGAATTTCCAAAATCTTAGCTTCCTGTTGCTGTTTCTTAATACCTTCATGAGAAATATATTTGAATTTTACTCCGAATCTATTAGTGAAATCTTCTAAATTTTCATGATTTGCAATAACAGCAATGATCTCAAAGTTAAACTCTTCAAAATAATTCCTACTCAGAAGTTCGCTCAAGCAATGATGTTCTTTTGTTGCCAAAACAACAATTCTTTTTTTTCTGGAACTGGGAATTGAAATTTCTGCCTCCTTTGGCAAAATTTCTTTTAATTCAGACAAAACATTTTCTACATCTAAACCATTGGCTTCAAATTCAGTTCGCATATAAAAAATGTTCTTATCAGTGTCAACAAATTCTCCGTTTCTAACAATATTACACCCTCCGCTCAACAAAACACCTGAGACCTTGTGGATTATTCCTTTTTCATCAGGACACTTTATCAACAAAACTTTTTTATCTTCGTTCATTAACTATTTCTTATTTATTTATAAATAACATCCACAAACAATCCTGAAAATCTGTTAACATATGCAAAAGCAAACCAACTGCAACGACTCTTAGTTTTGGAAAAAATAGCAAAACAATATAGATTGCAATAGCAAAATAGGAATGAAGAGGATGAAAACCAATTCCACATCGATTTGGATCAAAAATTGGACTTGCAAAAAGATGATCGAGATCTACCAACATCGTCAAAATCATAATAATCCAAGCTTTTTTCCATTTTTTTCTAAAGAATGTCCAGGCAACAACACCTGGGAAAAGAAAATGCAAACTATAATGAACTGCTATTTGTAATGCTTGCATAGTCTACTTTTCTCTCAACGATTTAGAAATCTCCTCCGCTTCTTTTTCAATCTTTTCACAAAGTTCATCTCTTCTTTCTTGATAAGCTTGCTCTGCTGCATCGTAGAAATTTTCTAAAGAACTTTCTATATAGCCAGCCTCTAGATATAAACAAGCACGCCGAACATTAAACAAAATTGATGCTTCAGGGTCAGTTGAATTTTCAACAGCCTTCTCTTGGTCTATCGTCCATTTTATCAAAGCTTCATGTGCTTCTTTATTTTCTATTCCTTTTTCTCTGAGCAACCTTGACACCCTTTTTTCAGGACTTTCTCTATTCTCAAAACTTGGCTCTTTCATCATTTCTTTAATATATGCTTATTATTTCATATTTAATACTCACGCTTCCACCAATTAATATCTATTTCTAAAACCAAAAACAATAAACTTCCAAAAACTTTGAAACTTTATTTTTCCAAGCCCAATATGCTTATTCTCCTTATCCAAAAATGTTCCAAAAATTCTATCCCAAAAAGAAAAGACCACCCCATAGTTACTATCATGGTCATTTCTTGTAACAGAATGATGAACTTGATGTAGGTACGGAACAATTACAATCTTTGAAAACAATTTTTCTCCTCTAAAAACAATATTCGAATGATGAAACACTGAAAATATAACAATAAATATCTCACTTAGAAGAATTATTTCAATTGGAATTCCAAAAAACATCACCAACACTACTGATTTGAAAATAATAGAGAGAATCAATTCTCCAATATGAAATCTCAATCCACTAAGGGCATTTAAATAAAGTTCCGTGTGATGAGCTTTGTGAAAAATCCACAAGAATGAAACTTTGTGATTGAGCGAATGCCAGAAATAGATCAGAAAATCTAACAGGATAAGCACCCCCAAAACCACGAAGATATTATCATAATCAAGATCCGACAGAAGTTTCAGACTAAAGAAATTTTCCGACATCTGATATAAACTACTAACAGAAAAACCCAAAAATAAAATATTATTAAAAATAACAATAAACCCATCAGTTAGGTAGAAATTTAGTTTTAATTTTGTAGAAAACTTCCTCTTAGGGAAAAATATTTCCAATGCTATAAAAAGGAATACGATGCCAAAAGGAATAAAATGTAATTTATCCACTGTTAAAACTATTAATTTAAAATCATTTAAATCTCATTTTCGGTAACAACTTCTATATTATTTTCTTTTAAAAGTTCAGCCAAGACACCATTTCCTTTTATCAAAGTTTTTGAGAAAGTTCCATCAAAAATCTCACAAGACCCACAAGATGGTGATTTGGACTTCAAAATGGCCTTCTTGCAACCTACAATCTTTGCAATCTTCAACACTTCATCGGCACCTCTTTTGAATTGAGATGTTATATCAACTCCGTCTTCAGTTAGAACCTTTTCTCCAACTCTTTCTGCCTTCGCTCTAGGTGTTGCGAGTCCTCCAAGTTGCTCAGAACAAAGTGGAATGGCCTTGCCCTCTTTCACAAGATCTATAATTTTCTGAACTGGATTCTCTCTTCCGTCAAAGCGACATCGTAGACCAGCCAAGCATCCACTAACTATTATCATATGATGATCTTTACTCTTTTTTAAGCAAAATATTCTTCAATTCAAGAGGGAAAACATTTAAATCCTTCAAGCTTTCAATTGCACGCCATTCTAAGAGATATTTGTTATTTTCCGCTTGTCTTTCTTTTTCAGGACTTCCAAGTGCCAAATCTCCTTCATAGTTTTTAATCAAAAATAAAGCTTAGACACGTTCGTCATATTCATCTTCAACCTCGGAAATAAACCTACCTTCAGATATTTGCAATCCTGTCTCCTCAAGCAACTCTCTTTTCAGTGCATCAAATTCATTCTCCCCTTCTTCAACACTACCTCCTGGCAAAACAAAGTATTCTTTCCCTGGTTTTATCCTACGAATAAGCAACACTTTTTCATTTTCAATAATAACGGCTGAAACTCTTTTTTTTAGCATTTATTTGTTTTAATAACACAAGAAATTATCCACACCTTTAGTATAACTCAAAACCTTAGTTTATTATACACAATTTATCTCAAAAATTCATTAACAGCTTCTATTGCCTCCTTGTTTTCAAAGATTGCCCCGTGCCCTGAATCTTCTAATTCCAAAAAAGTATAGTCTGTACAATCCGTACACTGATTTATTTTTTCCTTAAACTTAGGCCACAGTGTCATTTGAATCTTTTTGTCCTTCAACCCCTGAACGAATAATATTTTAGATTTGTGCCCTGAATAGAAATTAATCAATGACCTTGCTTTATATGGATCAGGGTCATCAAAAACACTTCCATATTCGTCTTTCAAAAGAGAGCATACCGTCCCTTTTTTCTGGCTCGCTCCGTTTCGAGGTTCCACTTTATTTCGCTCATCTAGTTTGCAACGAAAGCTCAAATCTATCGGACCAGATCCATTTGCAACAACTCCATCAGTTTTGTGCATTGTATTCAAGCGAGTCACAAGATATCCTCCCTGCGAATGTCCAAGCAAAAAAGTTCTGTTCACTTTTACTTTCAATGCTTTACTGGCACTATTCTTGACCCACAACAAAGCTGCCTCAGCCTCTTTTATGTTATCACCAAAGAGCAATCCTTCCTCAGGATATGCAACACTAACAATCATAAGATCATCTCTTTTGATTATGCTTCTAACCTTTGATAATATTGTTTCTGCCGCAACATGAACTTTTGAATCATCCATGGTTGTTCCGTGATACACCAAGAGAGCGTCCATTTCTTTGCTATTTGGCTGATATACAAGCGTGTCGACTTCCACTCCATTGTAGCTTATTCTGATCTCCTTATAGGTAGGCATCCATATAAGATGAGTCGTCTTTTGTATCGGACCTATTCCCTTTACTTTTCATAGCAAAAATACCGATTATTATTCCTAGGACTCCTAACAATAGAAAAGGTGTGATAAATTTCTTCATAAATTCAATAATTATTTAAAAATAAGCCCAAAAGAAACCTAGAGCTTCTAAGGACAAATTATATTAAATACGCATCAAAACCAGAAAGTTTTTTAAAGTCTTTCATCAATAATCTCTTTTTTCTCAGAACATACAGGTTGTGAATCTCCAATTCCCCCATCTTTCTGGACTTTTAAAAGACAGGAAGTCAAAACTCCCATAAGAGCAAATAGCGATATAAAAAAGGTAATCATAAAAATCCCAAAATTTGAAATTCTTCTCTTTTCCTTAATTCTTTTTTTCTTTTGCATTTTTATTTATTACAACAACAGTAAATTAAACATTTCCACTAAGTTCATCCTCATTCACAAGCTCCTTTCGAATCATAAAAAAGTATAAACAAGCACCAATAAAATTCAAGAAAATAACTATCAATATCCATTGTGTTTTGTCATTGAATTTTCTATTTATAACATCGATTATCATCCAAACCCAAAAAGCAGAAAATAATAAGAAAATTGGAATAATCACAGCAAAAACTGATCCAACAATCTTGAACACGTGCATTGCGCTTAACTTTCTTGCAAAATCACTATCCAATAGGTACTAATTGTTACTTATTTTCTCAAAAACAAAGTGATTAGACAAACCAGAAATATTCCAATTAGGTCCATTAGCGGAAAATGTTCATGTTACTTTCACTTCATTAACAGCAATCTGTTCCATTTTGCTTATCCATTGTCGATATCCGATTTTTTGAGTCCCAATCTTGTCGTTGATTTCTTGTTTCAACTCTTTTGAAGCATTCGGCGACAACATTTTCCCAATTTCCACCATGTCACCTTTATTCACTACACGTTCCAATGTTTTTATTTTTTCAACTAACAAGGCTTTATCAGCATTTCCAATATCTGCATAGACTACCTGTAACGGAATCATTACCATTGTAACAAAAATCGCAAAAATAATCTTTTTCACGTTTTTGTTTTTAAATATTACAGACCAAACTCCATACTCAAATTAATGTCTTTTTAGTTTTAGATATTTTCCTAGTCCAACAAACAATTGTGGCGTGAATTGCTCTGGATTTTGTCCAATCTCTTCCTCTAGCTTTTCCAAGGAAATCCACCTCACCGAATCCATTTCTTCTTCGTCTAAAACAAGATCCTGATCAGTTGTTGCAACAAAAACAGCATGGGAAACTTTGTCATCTTTTTCCCATGGAAGCATCTTAAAAAGCATTTCAAAGGCAACTTCAATTCCCAATTCTTCCTTTGTTTCACGTTTCATACATTGCTCGTATGTCTCATTACCAACTGTTCCTGCAACTGAAAAGTCATACATATTAGGAAACCACTTCTTCTTCCCTCCTCTCTTTTGCAAAAGCAATTCTCCTTTTTTATTAAATAATAAAAGAACTGCTGATCTGTGATATATATCATATTTATGAAAATCCCTTCTAGTCCGTAAACCTATCTGATTGTCATTTTCGTCTATCTGTATAACTAATTCCTCTACCATATGCCTTTTTTATAATATAATTTATTATTTTTGTTTTTTTCATACATTGTTTTACTAACAGAGGCACCAGCAATTATTATCGCAGCAAAATAAGGATATGTAAATATAAATTCTAACGGCCATAAGTTATGCGAAAAATGGTCCCTTGTCATTTCAAAGGAAGTGATAAATGGTAATGAAATAACACCAACAATACCAAATATCCATAGTTTTTTAAATAGAAATCTGTAGCCAGCAAAAAAACCAGTAAAAAACATACAAATATGCGAAAGTAGACCTGAAATAGAGTTTTCCCTTTCAAATTAAGATAAAGTCAAACTACCTTCTGCTAGATATTCTAAAAATCGCAAGCCAATCCATGACACGAAACCAAGAATAAATACGAGCACCAAAGAATAGAGTCCATCAGAGTTTTTGGTTATAGTTGTTTGTTGCTTTTTCATAAAATTTAGCCAATCTTAACTAACACAAAATCAGTTTCTAGAAGCACTCTTGTATCAACTTTTTTAAACATACTATTTATGTAATTTATTATTAAAATAAGTTTTCTATTTTTTCAATTTTATTATCCAAGGCCTAAAATCATTTGCTATTTCAGCTACAGATTCTTTACTTAATTTTAATTTTTTCAAACAAGCTAAGTTGTTAAGCACAATTGAATTGTCCAAAATAAAACCCTCTAAACCGTCATCATCCAAAAATTGTATGATTTCAGAGTCAGATTTAAAAAAATTATACTTTCTCTTTGTTTTTTTGCACTACTTTCAAAACATAGCTAAAAACCTTCTTTTCTATTTCAATAAGAAAAATCAGTAGTAATCCACCCCCACCTTGGACAGTATTCTTGCAAAAATCTTGAAATATTGCGTCTTACTTGTTCTTGTTCGTCAGAAGAAAAATAAGTAATAAGATCCTCTTGTACTATGACAACTCTCTTATCTTTGGATTTCTTGAAAAATCTATCCCCGATACTTTTTAGCTCATCATAATCCAAAGGATTCAAAGCAGAAATAAACAAATGTTTATTTGCCACAATCTTTCTAATAATTTCCCTTTTTATTTTAACAACATTTGGCAAATCTGTTTCTAAATAAATATCCAGCTTCGAAGATAATATCAATCCTCTTACTGAAAATCCTGTGGACAATTCTAAAACCTGTATTGGTTTTTCCTTTTTCAAAGCATAATCTGTTGATTCATATCTTATTTCTTAGCCAGAGAATCTTTTCCTAATACTTGGAACATAATACGCCAATGATTGAATCATGTCATACAAGAAATGCTTTTCTCCAACCATTCTAAGATGCCTTATTATCTCTTTAGAATAAGGAATATTGGTATAATCTGCCCTGATTCTTGCGATAGGGATTGCTGTTTGACTTATTTTAGCACATTTTGACATATTGTTAATTGTTTTTATCCATATTTCCATTCATACCTCTTGTTTTTAAAATGGATATTTAAATATCCATTTTCTATATTATAGCAGATTTCTTTTTCGTTTTTTGTCTTGCCCTGTATATGCTAAAAACCTAATTGTGGCTTTGAATTTGTTGTTGCTATAGTATTTATCTTTCTATCCCTAAAACCAATATTTGAAAGCTGATATTCTTTGTCTGAAACTTTCCTAGTGTAGACAACGATATACATATCTGACATTTTTATATCAACAATTTCAACGTTGTCTCCATCTGAATATCTCTCTAGAAATGGTTCTCTTCTGTCAATATCAACTAGACTGATAGTATCCCCGAAAACAAGATCTTCCATGAAATACCTTGCACCATTTTTGTTGTCATAGACTTTATAGACAACCCTGTATTCATTGTCATTTTTTCTATGGATGCCTATCACATTGGGATACAAACCAAGTAAATCTCGATCTTGCTTGAAACTATCATAGATTTCCCACTTTTTTTCTTGATCTTTATCAAAATAAAAAATAGATTTAGCAGAAATCAGCAAAGGAGTGCTCTGTTCTAAAACAAAATTATCTTCCTCAAGATTAAACAGTTCTCTTGTCTCCCAGTTAAAAGATTTTTGCTCCTTATTTTCCAACTTATAGTCAAATTTATTATAATCTTCTAGTTTCTTGGTGAAAAAATCCGTTCCATCCAAATTAGCATAGTATGGTTTCTTCCAAAGTCCAGAACACTCAGACGCCCACTCTCTTTTCCAATAATTTAACACCCTCTGCAGAACTTATCTCCTTAATACCAATTTTCGGAGCATCTATCTCTTCTTTTGAAATACAAAGATACTTGCCTATCCAGACTCCTAGATCATCATTGATTTTATCCAAATTTGATTCATCAATATATTTTTTGCTATTAGAGGCTAGGATCTTTTGAGAAGATTCAAAGTTTCCATCAAAATCGATGGTTCAAATCTCACCATCACTTAATTTTTGAGTACCCTCATCATAGACACGTTTGACATAGACAATCTTACTATTGTCTGAAAAAATGACTGGTTGGATGAAGCGATGTTACTTTGATTTGTCAATCTGATCACTTTGTCTTTTCTCAGGTCTTTGATGTATATGTCAGAATTACCTAGAAATCCTTGTTTCTTAATGGAATAAGCAAGAAAGTCTTGATTTTCAGAAACATCGAAATCCAGAATTCCAAAAGAATCTTCACCTTCTGCAACATATCGCTCTTTTTTGCTATTTAAATCGAAAGATTTTATTTTGCCATCAACTAGAAAGAATATCTTTTTCTTGATTTTAATACCCTTCGTCTCGACATCTAGCTCTCTTTTGAAACCAAGTCTTTTATTGAAGCAAATCTCCAATAGTCCATCCTTTTTTTTGAGTTTCTTTATATGCGAGATTCACCTTACTTTGCAATATAGCTTTTTCTACGATCAAGTTGTTTTTTTCTATCTCACATTGAGCCTCTCGCCTCTCGAGCATGTTAAAAACTATTACAAAAACTATACCTGCCAATAGAATGCTTAGCAACGCAACTTTTGATTTTCCCGGGCTCTTCTCTTTCTTTTGGATTATTTTTTTGTTTTTCGTTCATATTCTATTTCTACCTTGTACTAGTTAAATTCACTGTTAAATTCAATCAGATTGTCTATGGAAATAAATTTCTTAGGATAACTATCCAACCCCAAATCATTAGTTGCCTGGGAAAAATAGATTGGTTTTTTTAATGCAAGAGCATAGCCCAATTCTATCTTGCAACTTGTTCCCATATAGCCCTCAGACAAAATGAAATAAACTGCATCAGCTTTTTGAATTGCCTGATAATGATCTTGGGCCAACTTATTCTTCTTATCAGCAGTCAAAGCAACATCACTACTTCCAGAGCTGTAATCCAAATTTGGAAACAAAGGCGTATAATTCAAATCTGCCAACCTTTTCGTGACAACTCTAATCAGGCTATGAAACTTCATACTTGAACAAATAACAATCTTTTTATTCATAATTTGATTAGACTTATCGATTATTAAACACTTTTATTTTTGTTGTTTATTTCTTCCAATCCACAATTCTAAGACTATCACCGCTTTTCTTGAAGACAATTTTTTGCTTCTCTCTCCACTTCAATTCCCTCATCATTTCAACGGGGATAGTAATCGAATAACTTCCTCCTCGCTTGGAAATTTTTCGAACATTACGATCTTGAATTTTTCTTCTCATATTTTTTGTTTTAAATGGATATTTAAATTGCAATTTAAATATCCATTTTCTATATTATAAAAGATTCTCTTTCTTCTAGAATTTCACCCAATCTCAAAAGACTTGCTATCGTGGAAGGAATATTGGCAATTTTTGGTTCAAATTTCTCTAAATCTTCGAGTTTCACCCATTTATATTCTGAATATTTCTCATTCAAAGAGACCTCTCCATCCTCATGAATCGCCAAGTAGTGTAGCAAAATCATGGAAGCTCCATCTTTCTTTTTATACAACAGATTCAAACTGAACATCAGATGAAGTTTCAATCTAAAGTTCTTTCCAACTTCTTCATCTTTTCTTTTGTCTTTTGATAGTACAACGATTTTCTGACAATATTTAAAGTCATATTTTTCCATCATAGACTCTGTTTTTATTTTCAACTAAAGCTAAATAAGGACTTTATACTTAGTATACAATTTTTACTTTTATTTTACCAACAAAACAGGTCTTTAGTGAAAGGCTTTTTTGTTGTATACTTAAGATAATACCAATTTAAACAATATCTTTTCAAAATGAAAAAACAACTAATTTTCTTAGATACTGAAACCACCGGAAACGATTTGGAAAAAGATTGCCTCTGCCAAGTCGCCTACAAAAAGGGTGAAAAAATGACTGTACAAAATTTCAAACCAACTATTCCAATTTCCACCAAAGCTATGAGTGTCACACATATCACCAACAAAATGGTAGAAAACGAAAAAGCTTTCAAAGATAGCAAATTTGCTAAAGATTTAGAAGGAATTCTACAAAAAAATATTTTAGTCGCGCATAATGCTAAGTTCGACATTGCAATGCTTCAAAATGAAGGCTTGAAAATATCAGACTCGGTCATTTGCACCTTGCGTTTAGCTCGCTATTTAGATTCTGAGCAAGAAGTTCCAGAATATAATCTTCAGTTCCTGCGTTATTACTATGAAGTTGAAGTGCAGGTCGTTCCACATAGTGCAGACGGAGATGTCATTGTATTGGAAGCCGTCTTCAATCACCTTTTCGCAGATGCACAAGAAAAAGCACCTAATGCCTCCGAAGAAGAAATTATTGCCCGCATGATTGATATCTCAAACAATCCAGTTTTGATCAAAAAATTCAACTTTGGGAAATATAACGGCGAAAAGGTCGAAGACGTTGCCATCAAAGATAGACAATACCTTGCTTGGCTCAAAAGAACCAAAGACGAAGAAGGGACTGATGAGGATTGGATTCATACTTTAGAACACTATATGAAATAGGAATTAGACTTCACAGATTATTCGCGTTTTATTCAAAATCACCCTCAAAAACATGTACTTCCGGCTTGTTATCAAGCCAGAGTGCTTCAGTTTCTTCAGTAATTACGATTTATTTGTAGTCACGGTTGTCCTTGTTTGCTGTGTATTCCAGAATATATATTCCATTTTTTTCTCCATTTTCCCAGTAGAGAAAAAGGATGTTCCTTTCACCAACCAACCTTCATAGGATTTACCTTTTGCTGGATTGGCTATCTTAACTTCAACAGTATGTTCAAACTTCTCGTCAAGATAGCTCCTGATAGCTAGCGCTGTGCCAAAATAATCATCAACTGTCTCAAATGCTACTTCTATTGGATATCCTGCCTTATACCACGGAGCATAATTTCCCTTGAGACGATACACTTTCGAAAAATCAGTTTCGATTAGTTTTGTTACGCCAGCAATTGAAACACTATCAACGTGGCAATAAACTAGATATGTTTTTTCTTTGTCCAAGCTTGGTATGGCATCACCAAGACTTCCGTCACCAACATAATAGTTGATTGCTCCAGGCAAATGTCCATCGACGAAACGTGGTGAAACATCAATTACAAGCATGTTCGGATTAGCCTTCTAAATCATCTCATGGGCTGTTTTTGGTTCAATGTCAACATAGGAAACAGAAATTTCTTCCTTGACAACTTCACTCTTAGTTGCAACCTCTTTTTCTTCGTTTGTTGCATTTTTGATCAGAAATAATAGATTCCTCCAATTGTCAAAACAATAGCCAGCATAATTGAAATAGCTTTTTTTGGTATCATATTTTTATATAAATTAATTAGTAATTTAATGCTCTCAAGAATAAACACTAATTGATTTGCATTATGATTGCCTCTCGCTTAATTCATCATTTTCTTTGTTTGTTTATTATAGCATAAAACAACTTGAGATTGCTTTCAACCCCTAATTTTTGTAGCAACAATAACTAATTAAAATCATAACTACTTAAAATTTCATAGAATTGTTCCAAATCACCATATTCAATAATATCATCAAAATTATCACAAAAATAAGGAAATTCCGATCCCTTATTTATAGCTAAAACTATTTTCTTTTTATACTTAATAGCTTAATCCAATTCAAATCCCGTTCCACCACTTTTATCACTTGATTTGATAAAAGAAAGAATCAAATCAAAGTCAATTACATTTTATTTATACTACTCATATCTTTGCTCTCTAGAGAGATTATTTTCCTTGAAATAGTCTTCCTTGTACAACGAACAGAAAATTTCGTGTACTTTCGTTTTGAGTATTTTTGTGCTTTTACCTATGGTGTCTTCTAGCACTTAAATGCTTTCACCACTAAAACGATATAATATAAATATTTTCAGAATATTATTCAAAATTACTCGCAAAAAACCAATTAGAATCCAAGATTTACATGAATATTCTAATAATAACTTCTACTATTACTACGATAATGAAAGCACTAAAAAAAAGTAAAGAAGTGACCTTTAAATTTTACCAGAATCAATTATCCCCAACATTCTTTCTTTTTTGTATAATTTTTTATTAAAAATACTTATCTCTCATTTTTAAAACTCTTTGGAGTAATCTTTTACATTCTTCAATCCTATTGCCTTCCCGTTGCATGGATACAAAAAATGCAATTACAAAAAAACCAACCCGATTAAAAATCCCACTGCTAGACTCCATTCTTCCCCTTTTTTGAAAACAACCAAACCAACCCATGTGAGTCAGGATTAATCCAGATAATAGCGCAAGATAAGAATACATCATCATTAAATACGAAACTAGAATTGACAAAACGATCAATGAAAGACTGGCAATAAGTGCTATCCCAAAGTTTGCATCCTTTAAGGAATTATATTTCTTTGGAGAAGAGCTCTTTTAAGGTTTGTTATTTTTCATTTTTTTGTTTATTTTATTATTTTAGAGATATATTTTATTTTAACTCATTTCATACCTACATCAAAATTTTGCCCATTATGTTGCAGATTTTATACAAGTTGTTCTATTTCCGAATTCAACTCAAAAACTCCTTTGTTATCTTTTTGAAAAGGAAAACTATCCATCACTGCATCTGTGCTTAGTTCACCATAGATATGAGGATATTCATTGCCATAGTTGTTATGATCTTCCCATTTGATTTGGGCTTTCACTTTGTCTGTATCAATACACAAAAGCACTAGCTTTTCCTTTAAATCAAAAAACATAATGATGACATTTTCTAAAAATCTTCTATTGCCTAATAATAGATAAATCAGCATCTAAAAACCGAATTTCTTTATTTTTTCTCTTTGTTTAAAATCAATTCTGTTTTTTCTTTTATAAACAAATGCCCTACAAACAACTTTGTAAAAAAATCAATTTAAAAAATTATTTAATTAAATTCTTCACCCATCTTTCCATTGTGTCATTAAACACTGAATTCGAAGAAACAAGAAAACTTATAACAAATTTCTCATCGTCCCCCACTACACCAATAGAACGAGGCCTTACCGCTAACTGAAGTGGATTCTCCAGTTTTTTTCCAAAACAAAAAATTATTATTTGTGCATCGGTCATAGTAGGTAAAATAATACTATCATCAATTTTTTTTGTATGAGAAAAATAATCAAAAATAGTAATGAATTGAGCTACTGGATGAATATCAATTTTTTCTTTCAAAGTATTCAAAATATCTTTAACCGTTTTTTTAATGCAATCTTCTTTTTTGATTTCAATACTAAGAATTGGATATACATCTTGTAATTGTTGCTTTTTCATAATTTAAAAAGTTTTAAAATAAAATTATTTTTCCCCTAAAATTCTTTTTAGCACATCTGATTTAGTTAAAACACCGACTATATCACCATCTTGATTTATAACAATCACTTTATACTGATACTTCTTTTTCATAGTTTTCATTACTTTAACTAAAGATGTTTTTAGAAAATTTCAAGAAAGAATCGAGTTTAATATTTCGAATTATTTGATTCGCATCATGTTTTTGGTCTGTTAAATAATTCAAAATCATTTCCGAAGTCAAAAGTCCAACTGGTTTCTCTTTGTCATCAAGAATAGCAATCGAGTGAATATGTTCTTCTTTTAACAAATAAATTGCATTTTGAATAGAATCATTATCATGCAAAGAGAAAACACCTTCTTGCGTAGCATTTCCTATAATATTAAATGACGCTTTTCCAAAAATTTTATCTGTAAATTTTACATACCAGGCTCCAGCCTGAACTTGGATAATATAGGCTAAAGCAATGATAAGTGCAATTTCTGATCCATCTTCTCCAAAAACAGTCATAGCAATAGCTAGTGCAATGGAAAGATTTCGCATAACTGTACCATAAACTAAAGCAATACCATCCTCTCGACGAAAAAAATATTTTCCAACAACCGTGCTCAATAAAAAATTAACTCCATAAATAATTGCCAGAGGGATCAGATACTTCAAAAGTAAAAGTGGTTCAGCAATAATCATTTTGGATTTCAAAGCCATTGCAATAAACACTATACTCAAAACTCCTAGAGTAGAAATAGGCGGAAATTTTTTCTTCAAATCTTTTTGATAAACAGCAATACCATATTTCCAAATCAGAAATTGTTGAGTAATATATCCCAAAATCATAGGTAAAAAAACAATAATAGCAATTTGCTGAAACACTTTTAAAAGTGGGATTTCAATTGTTGTTCCTATTAGAGCTTGCAAATAAAATGGAGTAAAAACCGAACCAAGAATCAAACCAATAATAGTCATTTTCACAGCTTCCGGCACATTACCTTTAGCAAAGCCAGTCCAAGAAATAGTCATACCAGATGTTGGCAAAAGTGAGGTTAATAAAAATCCCAAAATAACAAACGGAGAATCAGCAAAAAATGCTTTTCCAATTAATAACCCTAGAAAAGGAATTACAGCAAAATTTATAATTTGTGCAGCAGTCTGAAGTTTTGCATCACCTTTAGTAAATACTTTTTTAAGATTTAAATTTACCATCATAGGATAAACCATTAAAAAAGTGAATGGTAATATAGCAGATTTCAAAACTGCTGGATTATAAAAATTACCAAAAAGCATTCCAGCAATCATAAATGATGGGATACTCCAAATAAGATTTTTTTGTAGAAATTGTAGAAATTGTAGAAATTTCATTTTTTAAATTTAATTTATAAATATTTATAACTATTGACTTTATACTAATAGTTTCTCTCTTTTTCATCATTTAATAAATTTAGTCATTATCAATCTTCAAAAAACCAAAACGAAGTATATGAATCTAAAACTTCATCTTGAATTTTTAAAAGATAACTATAAACACGATAAAACTAGTAAATTGAATAATAAAAAGAGTTATTTTTTAGAAAGAAGTTTTAAAATATTTTTCATATTCTTCGAATCTTCTTTTAACAAACATTCTTCCAAATTTATATTTAAGTTTTCTGCAAAAGCACTGTCGAGAGCAGCCTTAGCTGCTTGGAATTGAATAATAATTTTTTCACAATCCTGTTTTTCATCAAGCATCTTCATAATACCTGTAAGTTGCCCAATTATTTTTTTAAGTCTAATGTTTGTATCCTGCATATATAAATTATTAAATAATTAAACAATAATTATGATACTCCTACTGGGTATGGGTTGTCAAGCGGAATATAAGTTAAATAAAAAGGATTCTTTTACAGATCCCCCTTAATTGAACTTGAAGCTTTTAATAATCTATAAAACCTTTTTAAGCTTAAAACAAACCGTTCTAAATTTAAATTATGCTCCCAACAATATTGCTATTGTTCAACTCAAGATTTTTTTCAAAAAACATTCCAATTATAAAAATCATTAAGAGATATTCAAGCTTCTTTAAATAATTATCCAATTGAAGCTATTTCTCAAAATACCAAAAATAAAGGAAATTCATAAAATTTCGAACCACACCATTTTACATCCTCATTTTTCGATAAAAATAATAACAGTAAGAAGCTATTTCATGTGCAGGAGATGTTCTAGATACACCAAATTCAGATATTTCATTTATTCAGGCAATAAAATTTAATTTTGTGTAGTAATTAACAAAATCATAATCAGGATTATTTTTTTGCATAGAAGTCAATATTTGTAATTCCTGCTCTAACAATTATCCAATGATATACATTTTTGGCATTATGTGTATCCATAAACCTACCATCGCGCCAATCATTAAAATATCCACCTGGTATTGTCCCAGGGGGAATACTTAATTTCATTCTCTCGATAGCTAAATTCAAATAATATTCATTCTTAGATGCTTCATATAAATACACCAAACCATACACAAAAAAAGAATTGCAGTTAAAATTAAAAACACAGTCTTGCTCTTTAATCCAATTAGCGAATTTAATAGCAGAGTTAAGATATTCATCTCTATTCAATACAAAATTCCAGTCTAAAAAATTATCAGATGTTTCTTTGTACAACAATAGATAAAAATGCTAATACTAAACCATTATCGAATTATAGTCCACCCTTATAATAATAAATTTGCCAAGAATTATCATTTATTATCTCAAAACAATTTTCATGAATACAATGTGAACTTTTCCTTTGCTTTAATTGATCGCTTTTCATCTTTTCTAATGGTACATGACTTAATTGTTGATATTTTTGAAGTTCTTCTTTTGAAATATTCCTTAAATCTGGTGTTCCAAAAACACCAACAAAAGACTGTATAGACACTAAATAATCAGCTACTTTTATTAACAATTCGATAACTTCTTTTTTATTTTCTACATTTGCTTTAGCATAATATAGTAAATTAATTACATGTTTAGTATAATCCCTTAGAATCGGGAGCTTGCCATCTCTAAATTGTCCATTTTGATTAAATTCTTCTTTAATTTTACCCCAATATCTTAAATATTCCTTTTGTAATTCACTGTCGGAAATGACTTCATATTTATTCTCCGCATAATTTATTTTTTGATAATCATCAGGTGTTTCTGCGTTGTTTCCATAAAAAAACAATAGATGTTCCTGATCAATAAACCATACTCTAGCAACATTTTTTTGTTTCATTGCTTTTTTAAGCTCGTTAACAATACACTTTTTCAGTAATACACGTTAATGATTGACCAATATCTCCTATAATGAAATCTTCGTAGATTATTTTACGCTCATCATCTGTTTTGCATATCAGCACCAACATACAAATCATAACTATCTAAAATAAAATAATCACTTTTACTTTAGATTTTTTCATTATTATTTTTAATTAATATACATTTAAATAATTCCTATTTCCTGCATGTGAAACAGAATTCGAAATTTTGTACAATACTTCTTAATAACTGAATTTTTACAACTGGTTTATTAACTATTAACCGCATATTAACAAATCATTTGACAGAAGTCATCATTTGTTACATGTTGTATGTTTAAAGGAAATAAAATTTGGACAGAAGAATTTCACATTTTTTCGAAATATATTTAAGCAAAATTCTGAAATCAACTGTTAAGTATTAGATGCTGTTTTTTGAAAATTGAGCAAAACCAAATATACTTTGTTTTATATAGTTTTTGAAATACATTATTAAATTATCATTTATTCCAAAAATTTGAGAAACTTGTTTAGCTCGCAATTTTCCTTTTACTCTTTATCATACATCCTGAGCAAAATAAAACAAAGCTCAAGCATAACGTAATCGTAACGATATTGGAGAAATTCAAAAAACCTTTTTATCAAAATCAGAATCCTATTAGACAATAAAGAACCCTGAGTTTTCTAATTAAAATACATTTATTCAATATTATCTATAGAAAGCCAATACATTTGATTTCTTGTTTTAAGAACATCTCTTAAAGTAGTAGTTGAACCATCTTCTTCTTGGGTTTTCGAAATCAAGTTCAATTTTCTCTAAAGACTAAATAAATAATTGTGAACATTTTTCTGATACTTTTGTCTGTTCTATAGTTTCTTCATTTATAGCATTCTTTTGTTGTTCTATATTTGTTGTTCTATATTTTTGGGTGTATCAACTACTTCATTCTCTATTACTATCTTTTTAGTACAACTACTAATGATAAATACAAAAATTGCAATTACAAATATGAGCGATATAATTGTTTTTTCTCATACACATGTATTAATATTAAATATTTCAAAAATGATTGAGAACCTCGAGACTCTAATATTATTTTAAAAAGTCTCTTTTGAATTATACATAGCTGATTTCTATACAATTATTTAATAATTATTTAATACCAAAATTTGTATATTATACAAACTAATGATTTTATGTATTTGTGAAATTATAGTCCTAAAACTCATAAAGTTTATTTGATTTATATTTAAAATTACATCATTTTTTCTAAAAAACATAAGACTGGAAACAAGTAAACTGTTATTAAAAAATATTTACTGATTGTCTTAACAAACAAAGGAATTAAGCAAATCATAGAAATTACAAAAAATCGCAAATATAAACTAATCGCATCATTAACTTACATCTGTAGATTATGTATAAATAAAATTGTATCTTTGAAGATATCTGATTTAAATATAAAACAACAAACAATTCACATCAAAAATACAAAAAGTAAAAAAATCATACAAATGTAAATAACTTACGAAACCTAATTACAAAAAAACATTATAGCAATTATCTTTCTAACTCAAATCGCGAAGAAAAACTAACAACAACTTTCCTGCAAAAAGTGCTTCCTAAAAGTTTAAAAGAAAATGGTATAAAAAACAAATAACCTTTCATTCATTAAGACATGGTTTTGCCATTCACCTACTAGAAAATGGAACTGACGTAAGGTATATACAAAAACTATTGGATCATGCTAGTATACAAATAACTCAAATATATACATGTCACAAATCCGAAACTAAAAAATATTAGAAGCCCTCATAATTTTAAACATATGACTCCTAAAATCAAATCTTTCAAGGAAGAACTCTCAGAAATTGAAAAGAAATTGAACAATTCCTTTAATTTTACCAATGCTTCAAAAATGAAAACTTTGGCGAACCGCAGGACTGAACTTCTTGAAATCATCAAGGAAAGTGAAACAATCGCAAAGATGCAAAAAGAATTCATCGAAAATGAAGAAATGGCAGCCATGGAAAAAGACAAGGAAATGGCCCAAATGGCACGAGAAGAAAATGCTGAAATTCAAAAAAAGATTGCACGTTCTAAAGAGACACTCGACTTGCTTCTCATTCCGAAAGACCCTAGCGATGCAAAGGATATCATCGTAGAGATTCGAGCTGGAGCAGGTGGAGACGAAGCATCATTGTTTGCAGGCGATCTTTATCGAATGTATTCACGTTTTGCTGAAAAAAATGGATGGAAACTTTCACTTTTGGATTCACATCAAAATGACTTGGGGGGATTCAAGGAAGTTAACTTTGAAATCTCAGGAAGCGAGGTATATGGAGAAATGAAATATGAATCAGGAGTTCACCGAGTTCAAAGAATCCCTGAAACTGAGAAACAAGGACGAATCCACACTTCAACTGCAACTGTCGCAGTTTTGCCACAAGTTGAAGATGTTGAACTCGAGATTGAAGCAAGTGACCTTCGAATTGATACGTACGCTTCCTCAGGACCTGGAGGACAAAGTGTAAACACAACAAACAGTGCTGTACGAATAACACATATTCCAACTGGAACAGTTTCTTCTTGTCAGGATCAAAAATCCCAACACAAAAACAAAGAAAAAGCAATGAAAGTTCTGCGAAGTCGAATCTTGGCTGTCAAAAAAGAAGAAGACATGAAAAAAGCAGGAGAAGCGCGCTTGAGTCAAATTGGGACTGGAGACCGAAGTGAAAAAATCAGAACCTACAACTTTCCACAAGACCGAATCACTGACCATCGAATCAAACAGAGTTGGTCAAACATTGAAGGAATTTTGGACGGAAATGTTGAACAAATCATTGAAGCTATTATTACTGAAGATCAGAAAAGAATTTTGGGTGAATAGAAAAATGAACGTAAAAACACTACTTCTCAACAAAAGTAAAGTCTTAGCCAATCATGGTATCGAAAACTCCCGCTTTGAAGCGGAGTTTCTATTGTCTTTTGTTTTGTATAAACCAAGAGAATTTCTGCTTGCTCACGAAGAATTTGAGGTTTTGGAAAATGAGGTTGTGAAATTTGAGAAATTAATCGAAAGAAGAGCTATCCAAGAACCAATTTCTCAAATCGTTGGAAATAAAGAGTTTTTTGGACTCAATTTTATTGTCACAAAAGATACTCTAACGCCAAGACCGGAAACTGAAATGATGGTTGAAGAAGGAATCTCTATCATAAAAGAACATTGCGCTTCTCCACTGCTTGTTTTGGATATTGGAACGGGCTCTGGTTGCATTGCAATCAGTGTTGCAAACAAACTTGAAAAAGAAAAAGTACAACTAGACAAAACCAGTTTCTCAGCTAGTGATATCTCAAAAGAAGCGCTCGCAATTTGCAAAAAGAATATCGCAAAACATGAACTTGAGGGAAAAATCACACTCCTTGAAGGAAATTTGCTATCCCCCGCTTTGGAAAGAAAAATGCTAGAAGGGAAAAAAACTTTCTTGGTTCTAGCAAATCTTCCATATCTTTCAGAAAAAATATATTCCAAGACTCCTGTCACTGTGAAGAATTTTGAGCCAAAGACATCTCTCTATTCTGACGAAGAGGGTCTTTGGCATTATAAAAAACTATTGGAGGAACTTTTGGAAATCAAGAATGAAAATCCTTTCATGAAAATCTTTGCATTGTTTGAAATCTCACCTGAACAAAGTGAGTCTGTTTCGAAGCTAGTTTCAAAGTTTTTTCCTAAACAAAAAGTGAAGTTTAAACTTCAAAAAGATCTTAGTGGAAGATGGCGAATGGCTAAACTTGTGATTTTACCTAACAACTTTCAAAGGAAGCTGTTAGGTGTTATAATTGCATTTGAAAGGCTTGGACAATTTTGCAGGCAAAACAAAAAGAAATATTAAATGATCAACAAAAATAAGGGACCTTTAATTAAGGTGAAAAATGTGCATGTTACATATAATGAGGGACAATCGAACGAAGTTCGCTCTCTTATTGACTCCAATATCAAACTCTATCCTCAAGAATATGTGATTATATTCGGTCCTTCTGGTTGTGGAAAATCAACACTTTTATATACAATCGCAGGGCTTCAGAAACCCTCAAAAGGAAAGGTTCATATTGATGGCGAAGACATCTATGCTTTGAGTAAAAAAGCAAAGGTGGAGTTTCATCGACGTAAAATTGGCTTGATTTTTCAAGCTTTCTATCTAATTCCTTCGCTTAATGTGCTAGACAATGTTTGTCTTCCAAAAACTGCTGGCGGTGCACAAATGAAAAAAAGAAGAGAAGAAGCTCAGATCTTGCTAAATCGTTTTGGAATTGCCAACCAGTCAACCAAGATGCCAAGTGAACTTTCCGGTGGACAAAAACAACGTGTTTCAATTGCACGTTCACTTTCGAATAACCCCGATATTATCCTTGCCGATGAACCAGTTGGAAATTTGGATTCCATCTCAAAACACAATGTGATGAAAATTCTCGATGACTTAAATAAAAGAGATCGCAAGATGGTTATTTTGGTAACACATGATGCCAGTCATCTTCGCTTTGGAGACCGCATTTTATACATGAGAGATGGCAAGATTGTAAAAGAAGAAATTGTAAAAAACAAACTATCCCCTGACGAACAAATGCCTGAAGAAGTTTCCACTCAAGAAAAAATTGCACCAGATCTAAAAATGCTTATGCGAGCCTTTCAAGACTTGTCACTTTCACAAATTGGAGTGTTGTTAGCACCCTTCAAGGCACAACAACTATTTTCACATATAATGCTTTCCAAAACATATGAACAAATTGATAGAACCAGCAAAGGACTCGAAGATCTTTTGCTCTCCAAGATGTCATATGACGAATTTGTTGATAAATTGGACACATCAATCGAAAAAGATGGTGCTGGTTTTGACAAACGAAATGCTGAAAAATTCGCTCGTCAGGCAATGGACTTAATCGCCACCAAACAAAAAATTGATCCAAAACACTCAGAGGCTTCAGCAGAAGTTATCCTTGATTATTTAGTGAAAAAATTTGAACTGAAGATGAACGCTGACCAAGAAAAAAGGGCCAAAATACTTCTTTCACTTAGAGTCAAAAATAAGATCTCAGTTACAGAAACCCAAAAAGGCTTCGACCTTCCAACCAGAGAAGGCGGCGCTGGCTTTGACAAGCGAACTGCTAATAAAATCGCAAGAGAAGTTGAAATGATCATGCTTTTGAACTATGGATAAGTCTAAAAAACAACTATGAATTTGATTGATATCCTAAAATTGTCTACTAGAATGTTTAAAGCTCGTACAACACGAACTCTTTTGACAATTCTTGGTATGGGCATTGGGATTTCAGCAATTTTGTTCTTAGTTTCACTTGGTTATGGCTTACAGAATGTTTTGCTTGAAAAAATCACAACTTCTGATTCGCTCTTAGCATTAGATGTAAACCCAATCAACGAAGGACAAAGAGTGATTACGCCTGAAATCGTTCAAGAACTAGAGAAAGTAGATAACGTAACAGAAGTAAGCCCTGTCTTACAAATCAGTTCCCAAATCAATCTCAACGATCTAACGTCTTCTATTTCAACCTATATTATAACTTCTTCATTCTTGAAACTAGACGGAATAGAGGTTGACGAAGGAGAAGGTCTTAATGACGAAAAGAAAAATGGGGTTATCGTTACTTCTGCTTTTACCAAAATTTTCAAAGAAGAAACAGATTCGATTCTTGGAAAGAAAATTGGAATTGAAATCAAGGTTCCTGAAAATGCAGGTGACTCAGAAGATTCCAAGGCAAATGAAAAATTCAAGAAAGTTGAAATATCTGAACTTTTTGAAATCATCGGTGTCATTGAAAAAGATGAACCATTGGTTTATGTGAATATCAAAGATGTCTTGGAATATACCACCGTCCCTCGCTTTTCAAAAGCAAAGGTAAAGGCAAAAAATTCCAGTTCCCTAAACAATATTCGTGACATCCTCACAGAAAAGGGCTTTATGGTTTCGTCGCTTTCTGAAACTGTTGACCAAGCTAATAAGGTTTTTCGAGTTATTCAGATTGTTCTAGGACTTTTTGGAATCATCGCTCTTTTTGTATCTGCAATTGGAATGTTCAACACCATGACCGTGACACTGATGGAACGAACACAGGAAATTGGAATCATGAAATCAATTGGTGTTTCAAATCAAGATATTTTACTTATGTTTGTTGCTGAATCCTCCGTGATGGGATTCTTCGGTGGCCTTGCTGGAATATTACTTGGAATGCTTGAAGGAGAGACTTTCAACTGGTTGCTCAACTTTATTTCAGGACGCTTTGGAGGTGAACCAATCGATTTGTTCTATTCTCCTCTTTGGTTCACAGGAACTATTGTTGTAGCTGCTACAATTGTAGGATTTGCAACTGGGCTTGTACCAGCAAGAAGAGCCAGTTCCCTTGATCCCCTTGATGCTCTTAGATATAAATAACAAATTCTACCTAAAATCACTAAGCGCCTTTTGGAGCATTTTTTGTTAACAATTGCACATTTATCACTTTTACGATATCATGTAAGACATAGGCATTTTGCCTTGTTTTAAGTTTAAATCCAAGTATCAATGGCTAATTTAGCTAGGAATAAAAAAGCTTTTTTTGATTATGAAATCCTGGAAGAAATCGAGGCTGGTTTAGTTTTGAAAGGATATGAGGTGAAATCAGTCAAACTAAGACATATGTCACTGAAAGGTTCTTTTGTTTCAGTTCACGGAGGTGAACTATTTTTAACAAATGCTTCGATTCCATTGTATAAACAAGCCACTGTATCTGATTATGATCCAACAGTCTCTAGAAAGCTTTTAGTTAAGAGAAAACAAATAGATCGACTAACTGGAAAGGCTCAGGCTGATAAATTGACATTAGTACCACTTTCAGTGTATAATAAACAAGGTAGACTTAAGCTTTCTTTCGCTCTAGCAAAGGGGAAAAAGAAGTTTGATAAACGCCAAGTCATCAAACAACGTGAAGATGACGTTCGAATAGGCAGAACAATGAGGCAACGCCATTAGTTTGGGGGTGCTAGGCTTCGACAAGTTGTGTCCTTTAGAATTTGCAAGTCAAGCTGTCATATCTTGTAAAACTATGGCAACACATTTTAAATGCAAACGTAATTACAAAGGCAAAGAAAGCAATCGCGCAAACTTTTGCACCATCTTTCGCCACTGCTATTGCCTAATTAGTGCAATAGCCCGTTAACCGGTTGATTCTCAATATTCCGAACTAACGCCAACCTTTGAGATGCGTTCATTGTTGTCCTTTGAAATGAACTAAGCGCATAAAAGGAAAAACATATTACCCTTTTTGTCTGCTTTTATCGGTAATATGAACACCAAGTAGACTAAGCTTGTAGAAAGTTTTAGAGAATCAATTTTGGACATGGGTTCAATTCCCATCACCTCCACATTTAATAATCTTTAAAGAATAAAACGATAAAACCAAGAAAGAAGAAGACTTTTGAAGTCAGAGCACAAAGAAATAAAACAAGGCTAAATGAGATGATTCGTGTTACTCCTGTACGTCTTATTGACGACACAGGTGAACAAGTTGGAATTGTTGAAACAAGAGAAGCTTTAGCACTTGCTCAAAGCAAAGACTTAGATCTTGTTGAGATTTCACCGACTGCAAAGCCACCTGTTTGTAAAATCATTGATTGGGGAAAATTCCAATACCAAGAAGCAAAGAAACAACAAGAAGCTAGTGCCAAACAGAAAAAGATTGAAATCAAAGGAATTCGTTTCCGTCCTTCAACCGACCGAAACGACCTTAATTTCAAATTAAAACAGACTCATAAATTTCTTTCAAAGGGCAGTAAAGTAAAAGTTGAGATCGTTTTACGTGGACGAGAAAAAGCATTTGCCGACCTATCGAGAAAAAAATTACAAGCCTTCATTGACAAAATTGAAATTCCCATTAAAATAGAACAAGGTATCAAACGTCAATTTAACGGATTTAACGTTCTTATATCTTCTAATAAAGTCACTTAATTAGAACTCTGGATATTGATGCACTGCTTTAGGAACATCAGTGTTTAGATTTTTTTGTATTATGCCAAAAATGAAAACAAGGAAAGCGGTCTCAAAACGCTTTAAAGTTTCAACCAAGAAAAAAGTTTCAAAACGAGCTGCTGGACAAAACCACTTCAATGCTCGTGCAACTTCCGATCAGACTCGATCGAAAAGAAAGAACAAATCAGTTTCAGGGAAAGTTGCAAAGAACATCCTAACGGAGATGAAAAAGGGTTAAACCAATCCCAAGAATAATTAACAATGGTTATAAGTTAAAAATATGCCACGAGTAAAAAGAGGTGTCACTGCATCCAAAAGACGAAGCAAAGTTATAAAAGCAGCAAAAGGATATAAATGGAGAAGAAAGTCCACATTCAAAGCAGCTAAACAAGCTGTTATGAAAGCTAGAAAATATGCTTACAGAGATAGAAGGAACAAGAAGAGAACCTTCAGAAGACTTTGGATTCTAAGATTAAACAATGCTCTTAGAGAATTGGGATTGAAATATTCTACTTTCATTCAAACTTTGAAAGTTAAGAAAATTGATCTTGACCGAAAGGTTCTATCTCAAATGGCAATTGAGAATCCAGAAACTTTCGCAAAATTTATCGAGAAAGTGAAATAGAAGCTAACGCAATTGACGTACTTCATATAGAAGACCACTAGTATAAACTAGTGGTCTTTGTTTTGTTTGCTACTATTTTGATTATTCCATTGGATCGCCAGGATCCTTTAGTCCAAATCTCTTATAATAAGCTTTTTCTCTGAACTCTTTGTTTTTAGCACCAGCCATAATCCTTGCCCGAATTTCATCAGTCATCACTTTGTCTTTATCCTCTATCTCCTTTTTCAAGCATTCTTTATCTTCTAGCTCTTTTTCTATTTGTGCTTTCTTCTTTTCCTTCTTAATCCTCGAAATCTCCATCCTGATAGCTCTTTGACACTCAGAGTACTCATTGTTGCCTAAACTCACCTGACCAATCACACTGCGCATAAATGAGCCTGTGCCAACAATAAATTCATTACTATCTAATGAAAGCTCTAAATTGTTTCTAAATTTCTTATAATCCCCTCCAAACAAAGTTCTAACTACTTTTCCAACAATATTTTCTTTTTTCTCGATATTTTTTATCTCAAGTTTTTCCTTCATTCCTTGTTTTTAAATTTAACCATTAGTGTAATTGCTTGGAAATTACCTCTTCAACCACTCTGAGATTGTCTCGTTTGTTCAGTTTTATCTTTTTTTTCTCACCACATTTCTTGCATTTGTGTATAACAAACCAACTATCAGACTCATAATAAGTCTCTATTGGCTCCATTGCCCCACCACAAGATTCCTTTCTATCACCAGGGTTTATATCAACATGTTTTGACCAAAGACAAAAAGGACAATGATTTGTATATCCGTCACCTTTCACTTCTTTGCCACAATTTTCACATTTGAAATTTTCTACTGTTTTTTTGAATTTTTTCATTATTTTAAAATCACTAAAGAAAAAGCACTCTCGTCGAACTCGTCTTCTCTTTTAGCAAACTGCCAAATCTTTTTCTTTGCTTTCAGAATAACGCTATCTCGATATTTTTGATCTTGCTGAGTTTTATTATAGGTCCTGATCAGCGCAGTTGGCCCACGCCCATCTTCGATTTCAATAATTGTATCCTCTTTGCTCGCCAAAACAAACATCACTTTATTTTCTTCCTTGTTTCGCCCAAGAATCAAATGCTGCATCACTCCCCCATTTTCCTCAACAAACCAAAAATGTCTACCTATTCTCAAAAGTTCAAAGTCCTCTTTAATTGCGAAGTCTGTAAAAGGAAGGATCTGTCTAACTTTTTCTCCAAACTCTTTCTCTGTAAGACGACATCCTCCTCCTGGCGAAGGAAATTCCTTGATTTCAAACTTCTCTACCAATTCCATCTGCCTTTTTCTGCTTTTCCCCGAGATATCCCCCAGCTTCTCTCTATCAACAAGACCATTCGCTTCATAGATAGTTTCTGGCAAAAACTTTGCACTAATCGGCCTTAGAATCCTATCTTTTAAATCTGTTTTCTTTTCAATTTTTTTCAAGGATTGCATGTTTTGAGAAAAAGGTCTCTGTCCTAAAACTTCGCCTGAAGCTAGGATATCAAATTTTTCAGCTTTAAAGATCTTATTAGCAACCTCAAACATCAAAGCATGACAATCAATACAAGGATTAACTGCATTTCCATAACCAAATTTAGGACGTTTAACAACATTTAAATGCTCTTTGGCAAAATCTTTTGAAATAAGCTCAATCCCCATCTCTCTGGCAGAATATTTCGCTCTTTCATCATCGAAGAAATAACTACTGAAAACCAAACCTACAACTTCAATTCCTTGATCTTTTAGCATTTTAGCAACCAACATTGAATCCAATCCCCCAGAAAAAAGTAATAACGCTTTCATAAAATCTAACGTACGAAAATTAAACCTACAATTAAAATTGCCAAAACCACTCTATACCAAAAAAATACTTTGTAACTAACTTTTTCAACAAATTTTAATAGTGTTGCAATAGCTAAGAAGCCACTAATAGCGGCAACCAAAATACCAACAACCTCAGGTACTCCAATCCCAGTTTCTATTAAATCCTTTGATTTATAAACTGCAGCTCCAAAAACAATTGGAGTTGAAAGCAAAAAAGAAAACTTGGCAGCACTTTTCCGGTCAAACCCCAATGCCAATGCAGCAGTTATTGTCACACCAGAACGTGAAGTTCCAGGAATAATTGCCAAGGCCTGAGCACAACCGATCAAAATTGCATCTCGCAATTTTACAAGATTTGTTTCTTTAAACTTCTTTGATTTCACATCAGCTAAGTATAAAAGTCCTCCAAAAAAAACTAGTGAAACAACAATGACCCAAGGATTCCTAAGAACAGTGGCTATTTTTTCTTCCAACAAAAAACCCATAAGTGCACCAGGAATTGTTCCGGCAGCTAAAAAGGGCAAGAAGTGTGAAGGATACTTTTGCTCTTCACATAACTTATAGTGCCAACCAAAAAAAGAACATATTATAACAACCCATTCTTTCCAAAAATATCCAACGACTGCTATCAAGGTTCCAAAGTGCAAAGCCACATCAAAAGACAACCCTTGATCTTTCCAACCGAAAAGCCAAGGAACAATAACTAAGTGTCCAGAAGAAGAGATTGGGAGAAATTCACCCAATCCCTGAATAAGACCTAAAATAATTGCTTGTAGAATGTCCATAAATCCGCTTGGTATAAATCCTAATCTTTTAACTGATTCTAGTCATAAATCAATTTTTTTTCAACCCATAAGTTATTTAAAACTTTTCTAGAATCTTTTCTGCAAATTCTTTTTCTTCTTTTTCGGCTTCTTTTATATCAATATATATAGCTGCTTTGTTAAAAGCACTCTCATCAGAAACAGGTGATACCACTTGTGTACTTGCAACTGAGTTAATTGTTTTGAAAACTGTTCCAACTGCAGTAACAATATCTCTTTCTTCATCTCCCATTCTGACACCCATTGTCGAAGAAAGTTTTTCCATATAATAACTAATACCATTCCAGATACCTAGAGGTGTTATAAATGATTTTGAATATCCATCAGGATAAATATTTGAAACGATACGATTAAAGTCTTCTGCTTTAGTCAATTTGACTGCATTACCTGTGCCAAATTCCTTAACCAAATCCGTAACCACAGCTTGATCTGTTCCAAACATCATCGTACCATCTCCGAAAGAACAGTTTATTGAAAATTCTTCTGTTCCAGGTGCTACGGGAAATTTATACTGATAAACAGGTCCTACTTCAGTCTGAATTTCAACTAATTGAGATTCCATTATTGCTTTTGCTTTATCCTCATATTGTTTCTTGGTCTCAGGAGTAAGCCCTCTATTTACTGATATTGAAATATCTTGACTAGTACCTCCTGGTACAGTAGGAGCTGAATTTGCTCTTGTCTCTCTTTCCATCATCATTTGATACGGCATCAGTTGAATCTTCTTAATAGTTGCTACAATCTTCTGAACAGACTCCAGCATTTGATCCTTATCATCAATCTCAACAATCACAAAAGCATGTGGAGCTAGGTTTCTTGCTGTAAAAGCAGCAAGAGCTATATTCCCACTGAAATGATCAATCAAATCGGTCTCTAGGTCAAAATTCACACCAAACGCAGTCTTGATACCTTCTCTTGCTTCATTAATAGCATCAATACCATCTTCTGTTAGATTGTTTTTCTTAAAGTTATAGTATAGGTTCTTGATTCCAGCTGTCTCAGCATAGACATCCGTCCACTTATTCGTTACTTTTCTCGGCATTTTTTGAATCAAACCACTAGCCATTGGAGCATTTTTAATTCCACTTAAGTTGATTTGATTTGAAACTGATCTCAACACAATTCCATCAGGAGTAACTCTAAACAAAAAACCAATTAATAAATCTTTTTCCTGACTCTTGAAATATGTCTTTGGTTGATATCCTTGATTTGTAGAATCACTTGGAGGATTCAACAAATCTTCACTGAGTTTTGTATAAACAGAAACTATTCCCTCCTGAGACGCAACCGTTAGGTCTCTCTTTACGAAATTATAATCTCCATCTTGTGACAGAGTTTGCATCTTTGAATCGCTTTTTTTCCAAAAGGTCATCTTTGATAGAGTATGTTCAGCCTTTCTTGCTGAAATCATTTCTTTTAGATCAGCTTCCTTAGTTGCCATGATCCAATTTTGACCGATTAGAGCATGAAATGTATCTTTTACACTTATCAGCATATCATTCAAATCATCATCTTCCAATTTCCTTGTGATTTTATAGTATGTATAACCTTCGAATTTTATCTCAGTTACTTCATATTTATTTTTATCTCCCATGATTTTGTCTAAAACTCTTTTTGCATCTTTTAGACTCTTTATCTTAGCACCAATCATGAAATCAACAGGCTCTGGCTTCTCTTCTGGTTCAATGCTCTTGTCTGCATAAAAATCACTTGTCAATCCTAGAACCTTGACTCTTCCAGCCTCTGCAATATCACCAACAGCAAGCGCATCTTCTGCATTTGCAACTTTTCCATCAAGTTCTTTCTTTCTTAGGATATTTTTAGCCTTGTCCCCAGCATCAAAAGCCAATTTCTGCAATTCATTAGTAAGTGGAGCAACTGTTGGAACAACCACTAACGTTTTATCACCTAGAACTGGTTTTATATCATCATTGAAACTCAAATTGTGTTCAGCAAACTTTTCATGAAGTGCTTCCGAAATAGTCTTGCCTTCACCAATATCATCAAGTTCTTTCTCTAATAGCTTATAGCCTGGGAATTTTCTCAAATTGTCATCTAGATATTTGTACTGCTCAAAATCAGCATTTGAGTTGATATCGAAAACAACCTGCCCACCACCCTTTAGAACTTTCTCAAGTGGAACTTTTTTGAAATATATATCTTTTGCTTCAAGTCCAAAATAACCTCCTACTAAAAACAAAATAAAAACAAAAACTCCACTAAAGATAAAAATCTTCTTAAACTTCGCAACTTTAGCATTCTTTTCATGGTCTTCAAGTGGACTCACATTGGAAATTACAATAGAAGAATCTGGTGTTTTTGAAACAGAAACTGATCTATTATCATTTTCCCCAGGAAGTCCAATCACTCCATCTTCTCTCTTTTCTTTGGCTTTCAAGCCATTGCTTGTAAATTCTGCTTCTTTGCCTAGATTACCACCCTCGTCTTCTTTTTCATCTTCGAAAAGCGTGTTTTTGATCTTCTCACCTTTTTGATTGAAGTTGACGTTTGTAATGGTGTCTCTTTTTCTAAGTTCCATCTATTTTGCTTTTATTTTTATTTTTGCGACTTAAATTTAAGATAAAATTTATTTAAATTATATCACGAACACAAAAAAATTAAAAACTAAAAAATACTTCCCCAAACATTTTCTTAGGGAATAAGTTCTTCTATTACTCTGTTTTCACAATTTTCTGCTAACTCATCATTGCTAATCTCATCACAAAGCTTGATGTTTTTCTCTTCTATTGCTCTCCACTTATAGCAAGTGTCTCGCTCAAGTCCAACTTTATTGACACACACATCATCAGCTTCTTCTTCCTGCTTTTGTTTTGCTTCAATTTCCCTCTCTGATAAACCACAAATTTCTTTGCAATACTCAAGATCCTTATCTTCAAAATCATCACATCTATTCTCACAATCCGCTTTCTCAATTTCTGGAACTTCGTATTCTTGAACTGGTCTGTTTTTTTCATCTTGCTTATCTAATTCTTCATCCATTTCTTGATCGAAACCCTGTCCAGAGGAATCTTTCTGATCAGGCTTTATCTTTGTGTTATGCTTTTTTGTTTCCTGTTTCAATTCAAACGGTTGTTCCCCTTTAAAGAAATATTCATACCTATTCTCCCAAAAATAATTCAAGCCAAAAAGTATCAACATTGAAAAAAGTATTATAGGAACTGCTATCATTGTAAACTTTTTCATAATAGATTCTTAGTAAGCTTCATGTAAATAAATTCCGTCATAATAATATTTTAGTATTCTTTCATAATCCCAACCTGCATCAGCTCTATCCAAGGCTCCATGAGCACTTAGACCAACCATGTGATTACCTGCAGCAACAAGCTCCGCCGTACTCATAGAAGGATGTTCCCCATAAGAATCTTCTACTGACTTGCACCAAGGGTAGTTTGTTGAACCCCAACGTTCTTCCCAACTTCTAGTCCTTCCATCAGTCCATGAACTATACGGAGTAATTGCGATTCTATTATCATACATAACAATTTTTCCTCTTGTATCTTCTGCTGAACTTTTAATCCTATCGTGATCAACTTCATATCTATATCCATAATAAAGTTGATTACCAGGAGTAGCATTTACCTTGAAGCCATATTTCGCAAACTTTGTACTATATTTAATCTTCCAATAACCATACGTTCGGTAAGAAATTGTCATCACTCGATTATAATCCATATCCCCTGTTCCAGTGATTTCACCCATTCCCCAGACATAATGCTCTAGTGGCAAGAAATTGATTACCCAAATTCTATCATTTGAAGAAGACCCTGATTTATTGTAGTGATTCAATTCAATTCCGTCACGATATCTTACATATGAAGAGGAAATGTCATCATGAGAATATTCAAAATATATATCGTCTTCGTCCGCTAAATTCTTCGCAACAAATCGCACTTTTTCATTAACAATCTTCTCTTCACCAACGACAGATTCGTCATAATCATAGACTCTCAGATTTTCACTACCATCGTATTTAACTTTTGTCACATCATCACTATCAAGAGCTGCTGCTACATCCACAACAACATCACCATTCTTGTCTTTTATTGTATATGGAATAGCGTTTCCTGTAGAAGCTTTATAGGCTCTAATCCTAAAAGAATCATCTTTCAAGGCATCCTCAGTAAACTCATAAAGCCCAATTCTAATTTCAGGACCCAAAGACTCACCGCCTAGATTAGCTTCACTGTTTTTCTTTTTTTCATATCTTTCATATGCTGCCTTATTTGCACTTGTTCCATATGTAGCCCATGAACTATGATTATATTCATCCTTATAATACTTTCTATATTTCCTATATTTTTTATATGGGGAATAATATTTCTTATATTTTTTATATTTACTATAACCTTTATAGCAAACATTATCTTTTGTCTGTGCTTTTGCCACACCAGTCTTTCGAAGATCTTTTATCTTTCGATAACAGGCCTTGGCCTTGAATTTATCACTACTTGAATCAAAACCATATTTCTTCTTGGCTTTTTTATATTTTCTATATTGCTTCCTTTTTGTGTATTTTTTATATTTATCATATTTTAGATACATTTCATAATCCTGATCACCATCTTCAGCATCACCAGTTGCAGCATTTGCATACATCTGCACTCCTAGGGAACTGATCACAAAAGTAGCCGCTAAAATAACGATTCCGGAAAAAACTTTTTTACTATGTTCCAATCCTTTTTTTTCTCTAAACATTTTCATTTTCATTTTTTCTTTTGAATTCTTTTATTTCTGTTGTTCAACAACTTGAGTTTGTTGAACCTCTTCAAGTGTAATTTCAAGCTTCAAACCACCTATTTTCTCACAAATAATGTTATACACAAAAGACATTACTGCTCCAACTGCCAAACCACCTATTGTTGCAATTGGCACAAATGGCACATAAAATTCCCAAAAATCGTCATCAAACAAATACTCAAAAACATCCAAGATATCAGAAGAGCTATTAAAAGCAAATTCTTCAAGAAACCCTATTATCAAGGCTGTTATTGGGGGACAAATAAGAGCCAGTGCTAAAGCACTTATAGCCCCAACCTTCACAGCTGATCTAACATCTATTCTTCGTATTTCGTACATCTTGTTTCTGTTAGATCATTATTTTTCATCCTCGTCTTTGTGCAATTTAGCTTGAGAGAAATATGTAACACTTGCAAAGACAATTCCCAGCACTATCAAGATTACATAGATTGCAATATTTCGATATTCATTCATCACGAAAGCGATTGTCTCTCCCAACAAGTGGAATATCATCCAAAAACCAAAGCAAAGAAAACTAACAAGAAGTGGTTTCAAACAAGTTTCTTTTCTCTTGTAATAGAACAACACAAAAGCCAAAACAAACAGAGGAATTATAACTGCTGCATGAATAATTAACTTGTACATTAGATATCGTCCTTTCTCTTTGGAAGGATAGTATATTTGTGTTTGACTAACTGCACTCACAGAATCCTGAGTCATTTCAAACGAACGTCTGACAGGAGTTTTTGGCGAATCATAGTCAATTCCTCTTCTGACATTCACATTTCGTTGATTTTTCCATTGAGTGTATTCATTGTCAACAACAGGATTTATATATCTATTCAAATCAAATATCAACCTCTCACCAAACATTACTAATATTCCAAATAGCACTACTGCCATAAAAATACTAAGTACTGAATATTTCGGCTTTGATCTTTTCACGACACCAACTTGATTTGCCATTGGTGCTCCCAGAACATTACTCCGACCCGTTCCTGGGACAGGTTGACCTTGTTGATTAGAATTTCCGGTATTGTTGGACATGTTCTTATTCTTATTGGTTATATAAATAAATGCGAAAATTGTTGCAAGGGCTAGCCAAGCGAAGAATCCTCCTGAATCTATTCCTGGAAAAAACATATATTTGATTTACTTTTTAATTGCTATTTTCTTGTTATTCAAAGCACTGTTTGTTTTCATCTTGGATTTTTTCATCTCCTTTTTTTCGCTTCTGATTATCTTAAATACCATAAACCCAACTGAACCAAAACTAATAGCCAATAAAATCGCTAGAAAAATCATCCTATTGTTATCTCCACCAGCATAGTTGAATTGATCCTGATCTTTACTCTTTTGTGGATAGATATCCTCATTCATTTGAGAAATATTCATATTCCTATACATTCTTGTGAGGAAGTATTTATCCTTCTTTGGTGAAATCCAAGGTGTCTTTCCATCTATTTTCGCGATGTTCTCAATGCCTTCTTTATCAATTCCACCTGCGTATTGCAAATCAAATCCTGGAATCTCATATTTTTTATCAGAGAATACATAAATCAAAACTCCCATTGAATCAGGCCTTACTTTAATAGAAGAGGATGTAGTATTTTGACCTTCAAACACTCTGACTACATCAGCAACATCATTTGAAAGTGTAATGTCCATTGAATCCTCAAAACTTGCTTTGAAAACAACTTCATTGTTTGAATTCAATTGCAATTCATCTAGTAAAATATCTACGTTTCTAAATGTAGAATATTTATATTCTGGTTCAGGAGGAACATATCCCACTTCTCCAGAAACTTTATCTCTTTGCAAACGATAAGTTGAAATTTCACCACTTGCGTCACTATAAACTTCCTTTCCACCAATTACAAGCTTTGCTTCAGAGTTGAGTTCATTAGCCCTGATTGAGTTGAATCCATATCCTCTCATAGCAAGAGTTCTTTCAACCCCGTCAATTGAGAATTTTATATCAACCTTTTTAGAATCAGTCTCATTCTTCTTCCAGCTAAATTCAAAATTTTGCCACTCGTTCTGTTTGAAATCACTTCCCAAATCAACTTGCGCTGTTTGGTGTTGCCCTCCGTTCCTCCAAATCTGAAAAGAATACACATTACTTCGCACATTTGTAACTGTGATTCCTTGATGTTGTCCTAGATATGACTTAGCTTGTTCAACTCTCATAATTTCTCCAATAGTTCCATTTCTTCTTTTTTTCAAATTGAAACTAATACTTCCATCGTCTACGCTAAAGTCCTTGATGACATTGTCTGTTGCAACAAGTTTGCTTGAATCAAGCAACATTCCTTTTCCTTCTGCTCCAGTAACATATGCGATTTTCCCTTCTGGTGCATCATCATCCATTCCGTTGATAGATGATATTTTCAATGGAAATACAGGCTTATCAGTCTTGAAAGTCATTCTCAAAGGAATTGCATGTCCGCTACTGAATTGTCTCTGAATTCTAGAAGAAGTACCAAGCCTTTCGTTATCAATCTTAATTGCTGTAAAAGCCCAACCGTTTTCGATATATTCATCGATGATATATTTGCCTGCCTGTGGAAAACGATATCCATTATCATTAAACCAATTATACAAAGCGTCTTTGTCAATAGCTTTTAGAACTGAGATATTATAATATTCAATTTTTTTTGTTTGCAAAACTTGTACACCAGAATCCATAGCACCTTCTAACATTGCCTTGTCATTCCAGTTGTTTCCTCTGCTTTGAGTTCCTGGATATTCTGGTTTTGTTAGATCATCCAATGTTGTGAATAAAACATCCGTTGACTTCACTACCTCTGGTTCTGATGGTGTTGGAACAATCCAACCAAAATCTTCAGCCGTTCCATTAAAAGAAATTGATATAAATAGGTCTTCTATCCCATCTTCATGAAAAATAACTGCTTTTTGATCAGTTTCATACATTTGAACATTAGGTGGTGAAACCAACATTCCATCAGCTCTTGCAGATGAAACGACGAACAACGAACACAGAAAAAAACTGAGAAACATTCCAATGAAAGTTCTTTTTATTTTCATTTTTTTAAGTTTTATTTATTAAGTCTTAAAATTATTATACCACATCATTTTTTGATTCGAAACCATGGCCGTATCTTTCCTAATTCAAAAAGAAGCAGTTTTTGATGAAGCTTCTATTTTGCCAAAGAATCAAGAAATGTTTTTATCTCCTTGTTACTTTTAGCATCTTCGAGACCTAACCCAAAAGAGTTCTTTAGATTTTCACGATTGTTATCCAAAAAAGAAATCTTCAATTTTTTACTTGGAGACACGAAAAGTATGTTTACATTTGGAAAGTTCAACAATGTACTGTCTCCTTGTTTGAGTTTTCTATTTATCGTCGATCTTAGTCCTTTATTTACAAAAAAGGAATATCCTTTCCAAAACATTTGAGTCAATCGAGAATCCACTTCTCCGTCTTGAATAACAATGATGTTTTTTACACCTTTTGAGATTATTTTTTTGATATTAACTGCAAGTGGCGCACTGATTGCCCCATCAATATAGTCTATTCCTTCAATCCTAACTTTCTTATTAAAAACCACAGGAATTGCTTTGGAAGCACGCAAATATTCGAAAATATCACCACTCATGTGATTTGTAAAAAATTTAACATTCCCCGAATCATATTCAGTCGCAGAAATAAATAGCTTAGTTTTCGAATTCCTCAGTCTCTCTATCCCAAGAGGTTCTTGTTTTTTAAAAACTTCATCAACTAGATAGTCAATATCCATGATTTTATTCAATCGTTTGAAAGCAATGAATCTATTCAAAACCAATAGATTGATCCACATATTTTCCAATCCAGCATATTGTTGTGCCAAGTAGTATGCCAAAGAACCAGTACTCCCGGAACTTCCTATTAGAAATTCTGGTTCCCTCAAGTTGTGATGTTTTGCCAAACCACACAAAACCCCAGCAGAATATGAACACTTCATTCCTCCTCCATCAGCAACAATAGCTAAATCTTTTTCCATGAATCTTGGTTTTAATCTCTATATTTTCATATTAAGATGTTTTCAAATCTTTCATAGACTCACATCTTAGTATTCAAACTCGACCTATATCTATCTTTCAAGATAATAGACCTTTGTCGAACAATCAACTCTCTATAATAAGTTAATTGTAAACCCTTTTTTTGCTTTTACCAAACTTTTAACAACAAAAAATCGCTTTTAGCTAAATCGATTTGTTGACTGTCTAATTTTAGATCTCAATAAATTTCACCCTTACCCTGCTCTGATGAAACTTTGCAATCCAAATCTTTTATTCAGTGAATTACTTTTCCTTGCCAGATTTTGCCCCATCACCCTTTCTTAGCCACTGTGGATTATTCCACAAAACAAAGGTTGCTATCCACACAGAGATGCAAATAAGAGCTGCAATTCCAACTCTCCCCAAAAGACTTGTCTCGCAACGCCATGACATCCCCATTTCACATCCAAAGTATTTAGAGAGTGTATGAACAATGGCAATTACAGGAACTATGACAGCGATTATTAATAGTTTCTCTTTCTCTTCATCCAAGCCCTCAAATTTTTTCTTTAAATTCTCGATTATTTTCATTTGTTGGATTGTTTGTTTTTAGAATTCCCCCACATGTCATTCCCGAGCAGTCGGGAATCCATTAGGCTCCATTTATTAATCTTTGATACAAATCATTCCAGTTTGGATTCAACTCTTCGATTAAATTAATCTTCCATTGTCTATTCCACTTCTTAAGTTGTTTCTCCCTTCTAATAGCTGCATTAACATCACCACTTTCATCATAATAAACCAACTTATTCAATCCATATTTACTTGTAAAACCTTTCGTCTTTCCTTCCTTATGCTCAAAAACCCTTCTCAATAAATCATTGGTGACTCCAATGTACAAAGTACCATAAATTTTATTAGTCATAATGTATACAAAATAGTGCTTTTGCATATTGTTGTTCTATTTTTTTGTTATACAATCTAATAGATTCCCGACTGCTCGGGAATGACACATACACCTACTTACTCTCCTTCCACTCCACTTTCTCAAATAAGTCTCGTTCTATTCCTTCTTTAGCGCGTTAGATATTTGAAAATTTAACTGTGCCAATTCACAATCCGTTCTTCGCATGTTTTTATTTTTTAAAATGGATATTTAAATTGCAATTTAAATGGATATTTATTTTATTGGTTTAGAGAGAATGATTTGCTCGTATTTTCCGATAGTAGATTATTACTATTTGTCTCCTTTCTTCTCACATGTGTCATTCTCGTGAAGACAGGGATCCATTAGGCTCTGTGTCATATTACTAGTAAATCATTTGCCATTATGATGTCTTGAAATAAAAAGTCTTAGTCTTAAGTCCTAATTAGTGCAATCTAATTCAGCACAGATTAATTAGCCTTTCTGATAAATACTTTTAGCAATTTCACCAAATCTTGGGTCATCTTAGGAAAATCACTCAACCTAAGCTTTTCTTCTTTAGTTACATCAATAACATATTGCATAATTTTCTTCTTTGAAGAGTCTAAGCATTTTATATTTTCACTTTTATCAAAATAATCTAATTTTTCTTTTCCGATTTTCTCTATCAAATACTTTTTTAAAATTTCTCCAATCTTAAGAGTTTCGAGGTCTTCATTAAATGCGCTTTCATTTTCCTTGTATTCATCTTTAAACTTTATTCGTTTTTGGGGATGATCACTTTTCATTTTTTCTATAACCTTAACCCAAACCTTATAAGGTATTAAATTTTCTATTTCTACATGCGAATCTGAAAAGTTTTCTTTTCCTAAATAATTCTTTATTTTCCCCAATCTAATACGTTTTAAATCCTTAGGGTCAGTAATTCCGTCATTGTCCGCGACAAGAAAATTGGTCTTTGTTAAACTTTCCACTTTAACCTTTTCTTCTTTCTCATTTTCTTCATCAATAAAATCAAAATTTTCAAGATTACCGCCTCCATATTCAGCGAAAGCATAATGATAATCTTCTTGAAATTCAAAACTATCATCGATTTCAAATAACTTCCTCAAAAGCATTCTGTCTGTCACACCTTCTGTCCAAATAACTGAATTGGAAAGAAAAACAGAAGAATTTCTAACCCCTAATAAATCCAAAATCTTAATGTTGCTACAAATGTCTTTTATCTTAAATTTCTCAGACCCATTATCTTCCTTTTTTTCAAACGAAAAAATTGAAATATCATCAGGATAGTCATATGTTAAGTCTAAAAAATGATTTGAATGTGTAGTTAAGAAAATCTGCAATTTTGGAAATTTCCTCAACAGCACATCAATCAGAACTCTTTGAGCGAAAGGATGCATCGTTAATTCTGGTTCTTCAATAAACAAAATCAGGTTCTCGTCTTTATATTTAAATGCTTGAAAAGTATTGATTATTATGGATTGGATTCCATCACCTACTTCAAAAATGTTCCTATCATCAGAATTATTGTTAATATTGATTTTAAGATTATTTGTACCATAGTCAGAAGTCAATTTAACAAAATTCCCTTCAAAAAAATGTTCTGCCAAAAAAGATTGAAATTCTTCTATTTGATTTCTATGCTTAGGATTACCCAGAATCATCTTTTTAATTTCTTCATAAACACTTAGTCCAGAAAAAACATCTTTATTATTATCTCCAGTTATTATTAACTCATGGTCTTTAATAATTCTGTGCTTATAGCAATCATTAGAGCCTTCATTTTCAACTTGTCTCAATCCCCTAAGCATTGGAATATAAACACTTTTATTGTGAATATCAATATCAGTATCAATAGCTAGTATTTTCGGCAGTCCCTCTCCTTGCATTCTATTTTTTATAGCCTTCGCTACATCAAGATCTGCTATTCGAAGACCATTCCCCCTGAAACTTCTATCTATGCTATTTTTTTTGATTTTTTTCTCTATTTCTTCATAAAACTTATCATATCTTTCTTTATAGTTGCCTGTGTCAGAAAAAGACAACTCCTTCAAATCATTCATATAGAATTTATCATCAAACTTTACTTTTAGTTCTTCATAAATTTTCTTTAGTTTTTCACTGTGAGTGTCAAAAAAGACAAAGTCATCAATCTCTGCCTGAAAAATCGCACGCATAAATCTACTTTTTCCAGAATTATTTGCTCCAACAAAAATAGTCAGCTTCTTGAGATTACTTAAATATTCGCCTTTATCAGGCATTTCATACTCGGGGTTCTGATTTTTATACTTTTTTATAAACATTTATTTTGCTTAATTTTTTATGATATAGTTTTTAAGTATATCATTTTTTATATTATAATTCCAAACCAAAAACCCCTCACCGACTCTAATCAGCAAGGAGTTTTCTATTTTCTAACCAATCTTTCTAAATTTAATCTATATCTTCTCCACAATCACCATATTCGTTGAACCTGACTTTCCGAAGGGCACTCCTGCGACAATTACAATCCTGTCTCCTTTCTTTGCTATCCCTTCTTTTTTGATGAACTCTTTGGTTTTCAAAATTGTTTTTTGAACGCTATCAAATCCTTTGAAAATATATGACCTACAACCAAAAGAAAGTTGCAATTGTAGGTGTGTTTGCTTGTGTGGTGTTAGTGCGATTATTGGTTGAATCGGTTGATAACGCGAAATCTTTCTCGCGGAAAAACCAGACTCAGTCAATGTCACAATCGCCACTGCATCTATCTCTCTAGCAATCTGGACCGCACTATGAGAAATCGCATTCGCTGTTCTGCTTGTGTATTCTTCATTATCAATAATCTCACGTCCATGCATATCTTGTTCTGTTCTTCTTGCAATTGACGCCATCGTCTCAATCACCTCTACTTGGAAATCACCTACTGCAGTTTCAGCAGAAAGCATCACAGCATCTGCACCATCCAAGATTGCATTTGTAACATCCGTCACTTCCGCTCTTGTTGGTGTTGGCACAGTGATCATTGATTCCAACATTTGAGTTGCAACAATCACAGGCTTTCCAACGATATTACACTTTCTGATCATCATTTTTTGCAAGTGTGGCACATCTTCGGCTGGCATTTCCACTGCTAAATCACCTCTTGCCACCATAATTGCATCTGTAACAGAAATAATTTCATCTAGATTTTCAATTGCTTCAGGAGTTTCAATCTTTGCAACAATCTTTGCTGTTGATTTCTTTTGCTTTAGAATCTTTTTCAAATCCTCAATATCTTTTGCGCTACGAACAAAAGAAAGAGCAATGAAATCTACTCCATTTTTAATCCCAAACTCGATTGCATCCTTTTTGTCTTTTGGTGTCAGTGCGCTACAACTCAAACGTGCACCTGGCACATTCACTCCACGACGTGAACGAATCATTCCTCCGATAACAACTTTTGTTTCAATTGTTGATTTCGTTGTTTTTGTCACAACCAGTTTCTTTGTTCCATCGTCAATCAAAATTGGTTGACCCACTTCAACTTCGCAGGGAAGTTTTTTGTAGTTAACAGAAACACAATTGTCATCACCAGCACAATCATTTGCAGTGATAGAAAATTTAGCACCCTTTTTTAGCATAATTTGCCCTTTGGAAAAATCTCCAATTCGAATCTTCACTCCCCCAAGATCCTGCAAAATTGCAATGTCTTGACCAACTTTTTTCATCGCTTCTCGGATATTTTCCAATCTTTGCGTATGCTCTGCATGATCTCCATGGGAAAAGTTCATTCTAGCAACATTAAGACCTGACTTGATTAGCTTTTGCAACATTGGAACACTATCTGATGCCGGACCAATCGTTGCAACAATTCTTGTTTTTTTCATCTATTTATAAATGTAAATATTTTAACAACTCAATTTAGCTTTATTTCATTTAATAATAGGTTGATTTTAAACTTTTGTCAATGGTTGTTAACATTTTTTATATCCTCTATTTTCTGAGAAAAAAGCTTTCATTTTTTGAAATTTCAAATAAAGTTCTTTAATTAAAAACATCTAGCCAAAAAGAAATATTTGATTTATTATAACAACATGCTTCTTGCATTTTAAAAAAAATGTACTAACATAAAAAAATAAGTTCGTCATTTTTAACAATTTGATGAAAATAATAACTTTATAAAATAAACAAAAAACGATGAACATAAAGCAAAGTAGAGTCGCAGTGATCGGACTAGGCTATGTTGGTCTTCCGTTGGCAATTCGTTGTATTGAAAAAGGTTACTCAGTCGTGGGATTGGACTTGGATCAAAAAAAACTAGACTCTATTGCTCAAGGAAAAAGCCCTTTCAAAGAAGAATTCATTGAAGAAAGACTAGTTTTATTGAAAAAACTTGAAGCAACAAACGATGCATCTGTGTTGAAAGATGCTGATATTATATTGATTTGTGTTCCAACACCAGTCGACGAACAGTTTTATCCGAACCTAAACCCCGTAAGAGGCGCTGTGAAAATGTGTATCGAAAACACAAAGAAAGGACAGTTGGTTGTAGTTGAGTCAACAATCAATCCTGGCGTTTGTGAAGAAATTGTAGAGCCAATGTTCGCTGAAGCGAATCTTGCAGAAGGAACCGATTATTATCTTGCACATTGTCCGGAAAGAATTGATCCTGGAAATGAAAAATGGAACGTAACAAATATTCCAAGAGTTGTAGGTTCAATGTCCCAAGAAGGTGTCAAAATTGCAAAAGAATTCTACTCCTCAATCATTGAAGGCGAAGTTCGAGCTATGAAATCTATTCGTGAAGCTGAGGCAACAAAAGTTGTGGAAAATTCATTTAGAGATATTAACATTGCTTTTGTGAACGAACTTGCAAAAAGTTTTGATCAAATGGGAATCGATGTTAAAGACGTAATCCTTGGAGCTGCGACAAAGCCTTTTGCTTTTATGCCACATTTCCCTGGTCGTGGAGTTGGAGGACACTGTATCCCTGTTGACCCATATTATCTCATTGAGCAAGCCAAGAAAAAAGGTTTCGATCATCATTTCCTTCGAGTTGCAAGAGAAATCAACAACTCAATGCCTAACTACACAGTTGAATTGATGCAAGATCTTCTCAACAACGTGGAACTTCCAATGAAAGGAACTAAGATTGGGGTCATGGGACTTTCATATAAAGCGAATATTGATGATTTGCGAGAATCACCTGCCATCAAAATCGTCAAGGAACTAAAGAAGAAAAATGCTGACATTGTTGCTTTTGATCCTTATATACTAGACATGTCAGATGTGAAAAATGTTGATGAATTTTTGAAAGAAGTACAAGCTATTATCTTTGTTACGAATCACAAAGAATTCATGGAAATTCCACTTTCAAAATTCAAAGAAAATGGAGTTTTAGCAATTGTAGATGGGATGAATGCTTTAGACGGAGAGGAAATCAAGAAGCTAGGAATGGAATATCACGGTATCGGAAGAAAATAGGAAACATCTTCATAGACGTGTTCAACAAAAAAAGTACTTTGCAGATGCTTACTGCAAAGTACTTTTTGATTCAATTTTTTGAATCTTCGATTTAATTTGTGGGGACTCTTCCACTCATGCGAGAAGTCAAATGAGCTGTGTTCATGCCCCAACCAAGAAATATCGAGATTGGAACCGTCACAAGATAACTTGCAACAGATTTGTTGTGGATGTCCAATTTGAAGTTATAAACTACGAATCTAATCAAAAACACGAGGAATAGAATTGTTAAAAATTTTCCAATCAAACTACCCTTTAGCGCTGTTTGAAAGTAGAAATATCCTAGACCCAGGATAAGACAACTGAGCATTCCACAGATATAGAATTCGTTAGAACGAAAGTTACGCGTGACAACAATTTCCTGAATCCAGTCGTACAAGCTGATGCCATGCGGATTGTAAATCGCATGAACTACTAACATTGCAACCAGAAACAATGAAATCATTTTGCCAAAAGTATACTCACTTTTAAACATACACCCCCTCTTTTTAGATTGTATTCTGAAATAAAACATTTTAATATTGAGAACTATTCATTTTATAACACAAATTACTTGTATTATCAATATTAAAACACGCTTTGTTATTGATTAAAAACTAAAATTAAAGTATACTGTCTATAGATAAATAAAATTTGATTTTAAGCAAATTCCCTACCTAAGGAGTATTTGTATTTTGTATAAATATTTTTAATAAGACATGAAATTAATCGTTAATATTCCAGCATATAACGAGGAAGCAAAAATCGCCCAAACGATTCAAAGAATCAAAAAAAGTTTTGAGAGCGATTTCTACAAAAAAGGCATTGGATCGAAAATAAAGAAAAAACTGGTACAGGTCGTTGATGATGGTTCCACTGATAACACCACAGAAATTGCAAAGAAAAATGCTGATATCGTTGTTTCATATAAGCCTAACAGGCGTTTGGCATATTCATTCAAACAAGCAGTCGAAAGTTCCTTGCGAGAAAATGCTGACTTTATGGTTAATATAGATGCCGACGGACAATTTGACCCAGAAGACATTCCTAAATTGTTAGAACCAGTAGCCAAGAAAGAAGTTGATATGGTAGTTGCTAGCAGATTTGGCAAGCACAAAGCCAAGAATATGCCCAAGATTAAAAACATTTTGAATCGTTTAGCAGCAAAGATGATCGGTTTCTTCCTAAATCACGACATTGATGACCTCACTTGTGGATTCAGAGCTCACAACAGAGAAACTCTTTTGCGCTTCAATCTAACAAATATTCACTTCACTTATACACAAGAAACCATAATCGATGCAATTGGGAAAAATTTAAAAATAAAGTGGATTCCTGTCAAAGTAGCCTACTTCTCAAACAGAAAATCAAGGATTGTAAAATCAGTCTGGCAATTTGTTGGAAATTCAGGTAAAATAATACTAAAAGCAATACGAGATGTTAGACCGTTGAAATTTTTTGGTTGGCCTGGAATATTCTTGGTTGGAATCGGATTGGTAGGCTTCCTTGCATTCTTTGGACACTACATTCAAGATTTTAAAATAAGTCCTTTTATAAATTATATTATATTTTCGTCAATTTCAATTATGTTTGGTATTCAATTAATAATCTTTGCGCTTATAGCAGATATGATTAAATCTAACAGACAATTAACTGAAGAAATGATGTATCAAAATAAAAAATTTAGATATCAAAAATAATAAAAAATAATAAAAACTAGAATAAAAATGCCAAAAACAACAAAAAAAGCAGTTACAAAAAAGAAACCAGCTGCTAAAAAAGCAACTAAAATAGTAAAAAAAAGAACTAGAAAAAGTACAAAAAAAACTGTAAGAAATCAATCAAAGGAGAAGTTCATGTTCCTTTTGGGAATGCTGATTATCATAACTGGTGCAGCAATCATGATTCAGGTTCTTCAACTTAGCTTTCAGAATGTGACAGTTTCTTTCGCTCCAGATTTATTTCTATTTACACTAACAATAGTCTTCCTTCTTTTGGGAATTGGAATTGTTGCAAATCATGCTTTTTATTCAAAAAACTAGAGTTGTATCTAGACGATTACAAACAATAATTTTAAGATTGAATTGATTTGACATGAAGATTTTATTTATTTCACATTCCTATCCTCCTACACTTGGAGGAGTTGAGAGTCAGAACTTTGACTTATCGAAAAGTTTATCAGATATAGCCGACGTAAAAATTATTGCAAATAAAAAAGGGAAAGTTTTTCTTCCCCTTTTTGTTGTTTTAGCAACAATACAATCTTTATTGAATGCAAAGAAATATGACGTCTGCCTTTTGGGAAGTGGCGTGCTAGCACCTGTAGGTGCATTCTTAAAAATATTCTTTCCTAAAAAACGTTTCTTTTGCGTTGTACATGGACTGGACGTGACATATGCTAACAGAACTGGCTTTTTGCCAACAATTTATCGTCTTATAAATATCAACGCCCTAAAAAGACTTAACCAACTATTCATGGTTGGCAATGCAACAATAAAAGAAGCTGTGAAAGTTGGGGTTGATCATTCACTTTGCACATTTATACCAAATGGAGTTTTCAAGGAGAAACTGATTTGCGAAAGAACCAGAAAAGATTTAGAGAAACTCTTAGAAAGGGACCTTTCCAACAAAAGAGTCGTTCTACGATTGGGAAGATTTGTTCCACATAAAGGAACTAGTTGGTTCCTAAATAACATTGTTTCAAAACTACCAAGCGACTGTATTTTTGTTGCAGCTGGAAGCAGGGTCAATAAAAGAACTGCCGGGGATAAAGATGATTTTAGAACCTGCGAAGAAATTATTGTTGAACAAAAACTTGAAGATAGAGCAATATTACTCCCTTCTTTGCCATGGGAAGATGTGAAGACACTTCTAAGCACAGTTGATTTGGTGGTTTCACCAAATATCAAGGTTCCTGGCACAATGGAGGGCTTCGGTATAAACGTAATAGAAGCTGCGATTTGCCAAAGAGTTGTTATTGCCTCGAATCTAGAAGGACTCGCAGATGCTGTATCAGATGGAAAAAGTGGGTTCCTAGTAGAACCAGAAAATGTAAAAGCTTGGGAGGAAAAAGTTTTTGAGATTCTGGAAAAAGAACCCTCCTTTTTCAAAAACTTTGGAAAACAAGCCTCCGATCATATCAAAGAACATAATACTTGGGGCAAAATTGCAAAACAATACTTAGCAGAAATGAAAAAATACTAACATGCTTTTACTTTTTATCAAATTTTATTTAGCGATATTACTTTCTTTATTTATACCTGGATATTTTTTTACAAAATTTTTCTTGAAAAAATATCTTAGAGCATTTTCTTTTATTGAAGTAGGTCTTTTTTCATTTGTTTTTAGCTTAATCGCAACAAATTTCATTGCCATAGTACTAGATTTTCTTTCTATAAAAATAACAGGTCTTAGTCTATTCTTAGCACTCCTAGGTTTTTCTTTCTTTTTTTGGTTTTTATCCAGAAAAGAGCAAGCAGAAGACCAAGAAAAGAAAATTTCTACACTGCAGCTATTCTCCAAAAAAGAACTGGGTACTTTTCTATTAATCTTAGCGCTTTCAGCTATCATCAGGACCTTCTATGTCGCAGATGGAATTGTGCCTCAGACAACAGATCTTGGTCACCATATCTATTGGTCAAAGACAATCTCACAAACAGGCCAATTGCCTAACTATGGCATGCCTGACTTCATTATTGGAGAACATATCATTTTCTCCGTTGTATCTCTTCTGAGTGGTATTTCATATATCAGCGCTATGCCAGTTGCGATTCTTTTTTTGGTAAATATCTTTTCTCTTATAGCATTATCTGTTGTTGCCTTCTATATTGTTAAACAATTTACTAACAAAAGAACTGGCAAAATCACTGCTCTACTAACGTTGCTTATTGCAGGTTGTTTCTATGCAACATCCACGCCACAAGCAAAATTTATTTCAGGAGGAGTAATCGGAAATATGATTGGCAACTTACTTATCCCGACCTCTTTTCTGCTTTTTTTCCTAGCAATTAAAAAACTTGATTCTAAAATGGCTTCGTTGTTTTATATCTGTTTAGCTGGCCTTGGCTTTACTCATCATTTATCAACTTTTATTTTTCTCTACGTTTTTGTGGGATTTCTAACAATCTTCGTTTTAACGTTATTAATTGAGAATCACTTTAACTTGTCAAAAACCTTTAAGAATATTTTTCCGTATTTAAAAGTATTCCTCTCAAAATGGAATATTTTAACATTGCTACTTATAGTTTTGTTTATGCTTTTTGTGCACATGCCTTCATATCTGAACAAAAGTGCTATAGACACAGCAGTTGGTGCTCCAAGCAAATCAACTCGAGTTGGCTTATCAGTTGGAGCAATTAGTTTGAGTGTTGGTGCATGGAAATTGTTTTATGGAATTTTAGGAATTTTAGTTCTATTTTCAGTCTTCGTGAAAAATCAATTTGAGAAAAACAAAAAAAGTAGTCTGACTAAAATTATAGCTATTTCACTTTTAGCAGCTTGGTTTTTGGTCATCTTTACGATGAGCACAAGACCAGCACTTTTGAAAGTTGATATTATATCTAGCAGAATTGTTAGCTATATCACTTTTCCTTTAGCAATTCTTAGTGCATTTTTCATAGCATTTTCATTCCAGAAACTATCGAGAAAAACCTCTAAGATTGTAATACAAGTCTTACTCTTTCTAGTCTTAGGAACTGGAGTAATATCAGGTTTTGCTGATATATCAGACTCTGTTAGAGACAACGACCCCGCAAAAGAAAAAGAGGTTATGCAAACATACAAAGCATCAGAATATCTTAGTGACATAGCAAGAGATAATGAAGTTGTGCTCAAAGATCATATACATTTAGAAGGAGACACTTGGATGAAGCTATTCTTTATGCGAGAGTACAAATATCCTCTTTCACGTTCATACTTGAGAAGATATGAAGACCCTACAAAAAAAAGAGAGACATGCACAAGGGATATGATTGCAATTCCTGATTCGGAAATTGGACGAGAATGTTTCAAAAACACTTCAACTGCTTACATTGTATTGAAAGATGGTTTTGATACTGTCCAGTTTGAAAAAAGCAGTAACTTTTCAAAAATATACACAGCTAAAAATATTGTTATCTATAAAAAATATGTCCAAGAATAAACTACCAATACTATACTTATTGTTAATTTTCTCCATTCCTTTGACATTCTTGCTTTGGCACGGAGAAGAAACCATCAAAAAACATGCTGTTGTAGGTTTCTCTGTCCTTAGTTTTGCAGATTCATTGGATACAGTATCATTAGATGAATATTCTTCTTTAACATTGCAAATTGAAAACATGGAAACAAAGGAAGTTACTTATAGAGTATCTACATTCTTGAATAAAAAGCCGTTAGAAGAAAAAGAAGTCAAGGTTAAGTCAAGAGATATTCTCTTAATAGATCCTGGTCAAAAAATATTTGAGGAATCCAAACAAAATCAAAAGAATGAGTATCTTGTTCAAATAGAATGGAGCAAAAACAAAAAATCACTAAGAAAACAATTTAGAATAGAAAATGAAAAACAATAAAAAACAAATTCTCTTATATACTCGCCCTCTCACACCACCTTGGGATGAGGCTTCTAAGAATCTAGCATATGACATCGCATTGAATTCTGATGGAACTTTCAATTTTCATCTCCTAACAACAAAGGCTCACGCGATATCAATCGAAAAATGCCATTTAGCAAAAAAGGGATCTCTGACTGCTGAACCAATTTTTGACTCCCCTGTTTTCGACAAAAAAGCGAAAATAACTCTGATAAAAAGACTTTTTCATCTGAACACAAAAGCCGACATTATTCATTTTTTGTTCACACCACGTTCGCTCACTTCAATCTTTTTCAGAGCTAGATTAGCTTGTTCTAATATAAAAACAATCCAAACGCTAGCCACTATAGATGACAAAATAATAAAAGAAGGCAAAAAGCTTAGAAAAATCCTCTTCGCAGACAAGATTATTGCTCAATCCAATGTTACAAAGAATAAACTAACAAAAGCTGGAATCAAAAATGTTGAAGTAATCTATCCAGGAATCAACCTTGAAAGATTTTTTCCAAAAGAAAAAAATCCAAAGATGTTGAAAGAACTTGGTATTCAAGAAAACGAGATGGTTATTCTTTTTGCCGGAGAATATACCAGATTAAAAGCTATTGATGATATCATTGCGGCATTTGAAAAACTCCTCAAAGAAAATAAGAAGGAAATGCACAATGTAAAACTAGTTTTAGCTTGCAGAATAAAATACCCAGAAGACGCTATGAAACAAAAAAAGCTGAAAAAAATAGCCGAGAAGAAAGGTTATCTCAAAAAAATGGTCTTTTTGGAAACAGTTAGCAATATGCCACGTCTTTTCAATGTTTCTGATATAAACATATTTCCTGTTCAAGAAATGGCTGGAAAATTTGATATACCTCTAGCAATAATAGAGGCAATGGCCTGCAAAAAATCCATGATTGTTTCAGATATTGATGTTTTGAAAGAATTTGTGAAAAATGAAGAAACTGGTTTAGTTATAAAAAAGGGAGACCGAGAACAACTCGCAGATGCTATATTGGATTTGCTCAAAAACAAAGAAAAGAGAGAGTTTTTAGCAATAAATGCTAAAAAATATGTGCACAGCACTTTCGACATCAAAAACGTTGTTAAACACTATAAAAAGGTGTACACTGAATTAGTAAAAAAAGTATAAATTTATATAATTTACAAAGTATACAAAATGAATAAAATCAAAAAAATATCTAAGTTTAAGCAGATTCTAGAACCAACAGAAGACAGGAAGAATCCTATCAAGTTTGGAGTTTCAGATGAACTTATGCCTGACCAGTCTACAATTGATCAACTTTCTGAAGTAGCAAAAAATAAAGAAATTTTTCATCATGTTGCTGCTCTTACTGATGTGTGTCAAAAACCTGGACGAAAAAGTCCTTCAGGGACCGTTGTTGCGACCAAGGATTATTTCATGCCTCAACTTTTGGACACCGCTCCAAATTGTGGAATGAGATTTATTTCCACTCCTTTTGATGTAAACGATTTAACAGAAGAAAAAATTGATGAGCTTTTCACCGAACTAGTTAAGGTGATTCCTACAGAAACGCTCCTTGGTACTTACCTACCGTATAAAGTGATTGTGGATATTTCAAAACGTGGAAGTATTGCACTATTGGAATACCTAAAGGAAGATACTAGTGAAATAGATAGAATTCTGCATCAAGGAAATATGTTTGAGGACGAAAAAATCACAGACAAAGATTTATACGAAGCAGTTCCAAAAATATTTCTCCGTATAGCTCAGCTACGAACTGGGATTCTAGGTGCTGCAGGAAATCATTTCTTGGATCTTATGAAGATAACAGAAGTTATAGACGAAGACACGGCTTCTAAATTTGGTTTGCATAAGGACCAATATGTCTTTTTGATGCACACTGGCTCTGGATTGTTTGGTCAATATGCAAGTTACTTCTACACTCCAAAAAAGAAAGAACATTTAAGTCAAAAACTTATTTCTAATTTTGCTAGAGCAACTTTCCTGGATAAAAAGAAAGATTGGCATCAAGTATTGAAAAATGACATCCCTAAATATAGTGATTCAAATGAATTCTTTAAAATAAAAGCCAATTCAGAGTTAGGCAAGAACTATTTTACAGCTCATAGAGCAGCTGCAAATCACGGTTTCGCAAATAGAACACTCTTGCAATACAATCTGAAGAAAGCAATTAAAAAGGTTCTTGGGAAAGACAATGCTCTAAAATTGGTCTACGATATGACACATGTATCAGCCACAAAGGAAAAACACTTTGGCGAAAATGTAATTGTGCACAGAAGCAACGCTACTAGAGCACTTGGACCAGAAGGAATGAAAGGTCATAAATTATTCGAAGAGACAGGAGAACCAATCTTCATGCCTTCCTCGATGAGTACTGAAGCTTACTTCGGAGTTGGAACAGATCACAATGATGAAACCTTCTTTAGCTCTGCACATGGAACTGGTAAATCAAAGAATAAAACTTCTCACGTACCAGAAGACCGGGATGAGCTTATGAAAAAGATGAAAGAACGAAAGGTTCGTCTTTACAATGCGACTTCAAAGGGAATCGTCAATCAAGATGCTGCTCATTATAAAGATCCATCCATTGCGATAGAAGGAATGGAGACTAATAAAGTCATGAAACCTGTTGTCAAAATGATACCAGTTGCTGTATTAATGGCCTAAAAACTACACTATGGAGATAATCACACTTTCTGGATTAGACGGTAGTGGGAAAACCACACAGCTAGAGCTACTCCAAAAAGAACTTGAAGCAAACAAAAAAAGTGTGTATACCTTGCATATTATTAGTTTTTCTTTAGCAAATAAGCTTTTTGCAACAAATACCAAAAGAAAAAGGAAATCCAATAATAAGAAAAAGGAAGCAAAAGCAGTTACAAAGGCTGGGTTTTTAGCAATTTTTTTGAGAAAACTTGCGCTACTGATAGATTCTTTTCGCTTCAATCAACTTGTTTTGGCACTAAAGATGAATGGCCTTTATGATTATGTATTGGTTGATAGATATTTCTATGATCAAATTGCGAACATACATTATTTAGAAAATAATTTTTCGCCAAAGCATTCCCCTTGGTGGCAAAAACTTGCTGAAAAAATCATGTTTAAGCCAAATTGTTCAATTTTTATCAAAGTTGATTCCAAAATTGCTATTTCTAGAGACCGTGAGATTGAACAAGGTGAACAATTTCTGAAGGATAAACAAAAAATCTTTGATAAATTCACTAGCCGTTGGAATATAAGAATCATTGATGGAAATAACTCTGTCAAAAAAGTTAGTACGGATATCAAGAAAACTATTAAACTTTAGTAGCTCATATGTCTTTAATAAAAGCGTCTGTTTGGTTAACAATTTCCGAGCTAGTCTTTAACTTGTCTGGGTATATCATCCACTCTCTCTTGGGTAGGTTCTTGGGACCAGCTGAATATGGTCGCTATGGTATTATTATAACATTTGCAACAATGATTGTTGTTCTGATTGGAAGAGGTGTTCCCATAGCAATGAGCAAATACTTAAGTGAGGTTAGAAAAAAAGATCCTAGCACAATTCTTTCCATTAGAAAAACAGGTGCAATAGTTCAAACAATTTTGATCTCGGTAGTAACTATATTATATTATTTTTTAGTACCACCAATAGCAGCAAAATTACTAAACGATCCATCACTTGTATCTTTATTTAGAATATCAACACCTATAATACCCGCCTTTGCATTGGCGAGTTTTTATGTTTATTATTTCAATGGGATACATAAATTCAATTCTCAATCTCTAATAAAATTCTATCGTGGATTCACGAAAGTTATATTTATTGTTTCATTAGCCTCTTTGTTTTCTACTAAAGGAGCTATTGTTGGTCATGCATTAGCACCTTTTTCAGTCTTTCTTCTTGCATATTTTTTAGATCCTTTTAGAAAAGAAAAATCTGCCAAGAAATCTTCTGTTTCATGGCAAAAAATGCTCTCTTTTGCTTGGCCAATAACCTTGTTTATGCTTTTTTATGAGATAATGATCTCAGTTGACTTATATATGGTAAAAGCTTTCACGGGAGATGACACAATTACTGGATTCTATAATGCAGCATTAACAATTGGAAGACTTCCCTTCTACGCATTCTACTTTTTAACTATAATATTACTGCCTAAAATATCAGAAACTACTTCTCAAAAAAACCAAAAACAAACTAAGAAAATCCTTTCTTTTGCAATGAGATTCCTCTTTATTCTTTTGATTCCAGCAATAACACTTTTATCATTCTTTTCTGAATCAGTCTCAGAATTATTCTTTGGAAAACAATTTATATCCGCGAGTGAACCTCTTTCAGTTTTAGCATTTGGTCTTGGCTTTTTGGTTGTTTTTTATATCCTAGCTTTTGTATTAAATGGAGCTGGCAAAAACAAAGTTCCTATGTGGATTGCTTTTGGTGGAATGATACTCAACTGTCTGCTCAATTTCTTCTTGATTCAAAAATACGGCATATTTGGAGCAGCCATTGCAACTTCGATTTCCTCATTCATAACAATGGTTTTGGTTATTATTTTTACACAAAAAATCATAACACCGTTCCTGAATATTCTCTCCCTCACAAGATACATCACTGGTTCTGCTATCATATATTATATTGCTAGTTTAGGTATCACTCAGGACAAACTTATGTTTATCCCATGGTCGCTCTTACTTCTAGCTATATATTTCGTCTTTCTTTTTCTTACTAAAGAATTTTCAAAAGAAGATATTGTTCAACTTAAATTAAACTTGAAAAAGAAATAACTAGCTTTTCTGAATAAGCTTAGCAGTAGAATTAGTTTTACTTGTTTTTTTATTTTATTATTTATTAATTTTGTGTGACTTTACAAAAAAAGACATTTATAAGCCTATTTTTAATAATTTCAATTGGTTTATTTTTTAGAATTTTCAATTTTTCAAATCTTGTTTTTTTCTCAATAGATCAAGCAAGAGATTTTCGAATAATCTCTGACATCCTTTCAGGGGGAATTGACAATTTCCCTTTATTAGGACCCAAAGCTGGAGGAACAATTTTTCGTTTAGGTCCAGCATTCTATTTCCTCCCCACATTGTTAGCCTGGACCTTTGGTAACTATCCTTATGTTTTAGCAATTCCAGAACTATTGTTATCGGTTCTAACAATCCCTTTATTCTTTTTATTCTTAAAAGAATTTTTTGATCTAAAAATTTCACTTGTTCTAACTGCTCTCCTTTCCACTTCTTTATTTGCAATAGAATATGCACATTTTTCTTGGAACCCAAATAATATTCCCTTTTTTATATTGTTAGCTTTCTATTCCCTTTTGAAAATCTCCCAGATACATGATAGGGGGAAATATTTATGGCTATTTTTGGAAACACTTTCTGCTTCAATTGCGATGCAACTTCATACAATTAGCATGTTGGGAATCCCGGTCATTATTCTTTTATATATGCTCTTCACAAATAACAAACTAAATTTAAAACATCTGCTTTTCGCATTTTTTGTTTTCAGTTGTTCTGTTTTACCTATTATCGGAAATGAAGTTTTAACAAAGGGAGAAAATTCCAAAGGATTTATTGAGGCCTTCACACAAAGAACTAGGGAAGAAAAATATTCAACAACTGGCAAGAAACTCTTTATGACTGGTTATAACTTATCACAGTTTTACTCTACAATTATAACTTCCCAACCCTTTATAAAGCCTCTTGCTCGAGTTTCTAGTAGTAGAGATTTTTTTGATTTATTAAAAAACAATAGCTATAATATCTGGCATCTACTAAAAGGTGGGGCTTTCTTTCTTTTGATAGCGTTGTCTTTTATTTCACTAAAAAAATTGTTCAAAAAAGAAAGTACTGACTCCGGGAAAAACAGCCAAAAGTTAAATTTTCTTAAACTTGTTATCATTTGGCAAGCAACCTTCCTACTAATCCTCTTTCCAGTGTCACTTAATTTAAATTCTAGATTCTTTTTGCCTATACTATTTCTACCAATTATTCTTTTTGGCTTTACAATTGAATTTTTATCTCAAAAATTTATAAAAAAAGGAAATCTAATAATCTTTTTTACCTCGTTCTTGATTCTATCAAACTTACTCGGTTCATATAACTGGCTTAGAAATATCAATTCATATGGAACAAAAGACGTAGAAAGAAAAGAGGAGTTTATCTTAGAGTCTTATTTTAACGTTACAATGCATCAATGGAACAATCTCAATGATGAAGTTGAAAAGATATATAAAGACCAACAAAGGAACGTTTATATAGCTTCACAAGTATACCTACTAAGACCAGCGCTTTATCTATTGAACTATGAAAGAAAAATACCCACTGAAAATTTTGACGAAGAGAGTGAATTAGATAGTGATGGGCTTTATTTCGAAATAGTTAAAACAGATAAAATTTCTGGAAAACCAAAATATTCCAAAAAACTATCGGGAAACCTTCAAATAGAAAAAATTTTTAATTTAGGAACAATTGCTTTATTGCAATTAAAACTCAAAAATCCAGCCTTGCATGCGGAGGCTGAACTTTTAAAACTTCCAGCAAATACAAACGATAGGCCTCGTTGCTATCAACTGGGTTACTCAATCAATGGAAGAGAAAAATGTATGTACAGAGATTTATTTAAAAAATAATGCTCAATCTCACCACTCAAGTACAACTTCCCAAGTTGCAGATACAACTATTTCATATCTATTTTTTACTTTAAGTCTTTTTAAGAAACTTGCATCTATTCTTCTATTTCAAAAGAATTTTTTCGTCTAGATTAGCTCCATAAGTTTCTTCTCCTTATTTTTATTTTCCAGTTACGATCCACGTAGAAAATGTCCCTTCTGTCTTTTTATTATTTAGGCTAAAATTGCCTTCCATCTTTCTTAGAATTGCTTCATTTGTTTTGCTTGTCTTGTCAATGACATAAACCCTACAAACATCCTTGTTTTGATTAAAAGCTTTCTCGTTATCAACACCTTTTTTCTTGAAAAATCCCTTAAATTCATTCTCTTTCAGAATTAAGTATTTATATACAGTAGTGAACTCACTAGGAGTATTGAGACAAATACCTGTTTGTTGATTTTTAGCATCTTGAACAATGTGCTTTGCTATAGCTCTTTGACTTTGAACTGTTTCTAGACTGTCTTGTTTGAAAGAGCAACTAGTCCAGCTTCTTCCCATAACGTCAATTTCTTTTTGATTAGATAAACTTCCATACCATTTCCAAATAGCAGAAAAATTCAACACTAGCAATATAACTATTATTAGATAACCTACATAATTGAAGAAAGCTTTTGTCTTACCTAAATGAAAAAACATTCTTAAATATAAAGCAATTATCAAGAAAGGAACCACAAATATTGGAAACCAAAATCTAAGATTGTCCATATCAAAAGCCAACTTATAATACAAAGGTATGAATCCCAAAAACCAACACATATTCAATACCAAAAAACTCCCGCCCTTATCATCAACATTTTCAAAAAGAACCTCTTTTTTATATTTTCTTTGCCAACATAAAACAGCTAAACAAAAAGCATCAATAAATATCAAAAGAGCCACAATCCAAAGAATTCCCAGCTCTTTACTATTCAAAGAAGAAACAAAAAAGGTTAGATTTGAACTAGCATATTCAAAAAATTTCAATAAATTCTCCACAAAACCTCTTTTCTCTTCAACCCCACTGCTTAGTGCACCAAAAAACTGACGCCAATTTTCACCTCCAAAAACGGTATCGTTTAAAACAAGTGGTAGATTAACTAATAAAAAAGCACTCAAAGAATAGCACCAGTACCGAACTTTTATATTAACTGGATGATAAAAAAACCAGAACAATAATATTGAAACAGGAAATCCCAAAAGTGCAATAAAATGTAGTTGACTGACGATTCCGAAACTGATTGCTGCTAAAATTAGCCACGTTCCTTTCTGCTTTTCGCTAAGACTTTGCTGAATCTTTAAAATACTTGTCATCAAAAGCAAACTCCAAAACGGAATAGAATTTGGATTCCAAGCAAAGCGTCCAAATTGAACGAAAGCAAAAGAGAAAGAAAATACTGAAACCGTTAAAATAGAAACTTTTTTGGTAAAAAACATCCTCAAAAAATAATACAATAATGGAATTGTACAGACAGAAAAAAATAGATCTGGCAAAACAAGTGAAAGAGGTGAAACACCAAAAATAAAAGCACTTATTATCTGAAAATAATAGAAAGCAGGACCTAGAAACAAGTTCTCACCAGAAGCTCTAGGACCTAATAATGGAATTTCACGTTCTCCACTTATTACTTCAGAAATTTTAATAAGATCTCTGCCTTGATCGTGCTGAAGATATTGCCAATTTGGCAAATTATATATTCTTATCAAAAAAGCTCCCCCAATAATCAGGCCTAGTAATAATACTATTTTATGTTTTTTTATAATATTTTTCAAATTCACTTTATTTTGGAGTTTGTTCAGCAACTGAATCCATCTGACCTCTTTTCCAAACATAAATTTTAACTTTTTTATTTGTGTATTTAGTTTCTCTTAATTCAAACTTGTCCTCCATATATCTTCTTGCGTCGCCTGTGATATTCAAATTCTTAGCAAAAATAGCCCACACTTCATCATATTTAGCCTGTGCCTCAACAACCCTAGCAAGGGTCATTTTGTTGCTATCACCGTAACCCAGCAACTTAACGTTATTACCTTTTAGGTAGTAGTTAGTCAAGGGCCTTGCGATCAAAACAGCTTTATCGCTCTTCTTTTTCAAGAAATAATCATATACTTCTCGGTAATTCGAATGCTTCCAGTTCTTCACACTTTGATAGAACCCTATTTCTGAATAAAAAAATGGAATATTAATGAGTGAAAAAAGAATCGTTACTAAAATCAAATTAAACGCTCTTTTTCTTTTCTTAAACGCAAAAGACATTTTCAAAACAGAAAAATATATTCCGCAAGAAATTATAATGACTTTAAAAAGCTGTGTAAGATAAATGTATTGGTCCCCAACATTTCTCTTCCAAATAAATATTGCTAGTATAAGTGGTGTTAAAAATGACAACACTGTCCACAAACCAATTTTCCCATATTTCTTCACCATTAGATAACTCCCAATACAAATAAAGACAATTCCAAGCAAAATATAACTATAGTCTAAGGTTATTTTCTCTAAATATGTCCAATGAAAAACCGATCCTGCCCAACTAGAAGCGCCTACTACTTTTTTTGCAAAATATCCAAGAACTGGAATATTCTCTACAAAAGGAGCCACTAATTTAAATAAAACACCCAAAACAGCAAAGCTTGCCGTAATCCCTAAATAATGTCTTGAATTTTTGTCTTGTTTGAGCCAAAGATAGACACCAACAATTAAAAGATATACCAGGATAGTTGGGATTATATTCACTGTTAAATCATGTGTTTTTAGGGAAAGAAATCCAAGCAAGATAACAGGAGTAAGCCAGCCCCAACCCAATCCGGTTTTTTGAGAAATACTATCTAAAAAACAACTCTTCTCTTTTTTGTTTTTCAAGCAAAGAGGAGAGCCTTTAAAAATATTTTTATACTCCAAAAATCTAAAAACTCCATAAGAAAACCAAAGATAAACCGGCGCAAACATAGAATACATTCTTAGTTTTCTATCAAACATAAGCTCGGTGATGCTAACTGCTGACAAGAAAAGTGCAATCAAAGCGATTGTCCAGTTTTGGGTAATCAAGAATGTAATAATAAAAACTGTAACCATCGCAATTGTTCCCCACATTACACTAATCAAGCGAGAAGTGGCCTCTGAAATTGGCATAAAATCAAACACCTTTGCAACTTGCCAATAATAGACTTGGCCTCTGGTATACTCATCATTCGTAAGTTTGTTTGTGTTAAAATCCCAATGCTTCCACTCGCTTGTTTTGTTATATCCAGTAGCAACTTTAATCCCCAGATATTCATCAGCAATAAAAGATTGCATACCTAATTTATGTAACCTTAAAAACACACCCAAAAAGAGAATTGTTAGTGCAGAAATAATAACTATTTTAGAGGGCTTATTCTTAAACATTTATATTTAATTTAAAAACTTATTTTTTATAAAAACTTTAGTATATCCGAACCCACTACTCTAGTGTCCTTAACCATGTTCTGCTATTTAAGGTATTAAGATCGTAATATATAATTCTAGTTGCGTTCTTATTTTTTGCATCCGTGAAAGAAATCATTAGCTTCCCCTCATTTATTATAGCAGATGGATCTGCCTTGCCATTTCCAATTGAAATAAAGCCTTGTGGAAAGTTTTTTGAAGGTAAATTCTGCCATTTTCCAGCATGCCATTTTACAACTCTCAACCTCCAATAATCTCCTTTTTTATAACTAATTTCATCAGTATTATCTTCTTCAACCTCAATCTTGGCATCTTTTCTTAGCTGGGAAAAAGCAACTATTATCTTATTTCCTTCTATTGCAATTGTAGATTCAGCTGTTCTTCCTGTTGAGACCATACCATTACCTACCTTTTCCCAATTTACACCATTCCACCTTGTTATATATGTCTTATTAAAATCAAGACCTGTGTAGACTAAATAAAGATTTTCATCATCGTCTAACGCTATTGAAGGACTAAAACCGGCAATATCCGTAGCAGAATTTGAACGATGGAAATTATCAGTCAAATCAGTCCAATTAACTCCATTCCATTTTTTTACATGAATTCTACCTTTATCCGAATGATTCTGATAAGCAATGTAAACAGAGCTATCTTTCTTTGAGGAGACAATATCAACCTCAGAAGCAATATCTTTTGAAATATACTCCCCTCCAACTCTTTGCCAAACGCTACCATTCCATCTTTTTACTCGAATCCTACAAGAATGATCGCATTCATCATCATCTTTTTCTCCATCAGTACTAAAAGCAATGTATAGATCTTTTTTATTCTCATCAAACGTCAGCACGGGCTCATGACCCAATGTACGACTAACAAAACCGTTAGCGTTGCTTTTATCAGCAAGAGGTTTCCAGCCTAAATCCCATTTCAAAACTTTAGCTCTCTTGTTATTCTTTTTATCCATAAAAGCAACAAACAATTCATCATCATTTGCTACCATATTAGGATCGCCACCTTTTTCCGCAGATAAAATTCCTTTTGCAAAATCTCCAAGCTTACCAACATCATCCCAATTATGACCATCAAAATATTTGATGTGTGCTGCGTTATCATGCTCCTCGTCTTGGTATGCAACATAAATTCTATTCTCACTTGCAGAAACTAGGTTTGATTCAGTTCCAGCTAAATTACTAATTCGACCTTGCAAAGAATTGTCTTTGTCTAAAAATTTCCACTCTTCCTGGCTTAAATCATATTTTGTGACCTTTGATGTCTTTAACTTAGAAGAACGCCTCTCTCCTTTGTTTTGAGTGATTCTAGCCCATTCTCCGTTTGAAAAATTTGCTTCCAATTTATATTCCCCTTCTTCGAAAGAAACTTTCAATTTTAAGTTATTTCCCAACAAACCCTCCTGCACCAAACTAGCTACACTAAGATATGGAACCTTATAATTTTTCTGGGCATAATTTACGGGACTATTGCCGCTTATTACAGCCAAAACATTATCTGATTCTTGTATTAATTCAACTAACTCTTTTTCACTTTCAAAATCATCCCTCCAACCATCTTCCAGTGGAATCGCTACTGGACTAAAATGAGAAAAAATAATAGTTGGATTATCCTTATCAAGTTCTTCTTTGAGCCACTCTAATTCTTCTTTGTTTATTTTTCCACCAACTGCTGATTCATCTTTATTCTTAAACCCTTTCATATCCAGTGTTAGGATTCTAACACCTTTTATTTTTTTTGAATTATAACGATGCTTAATCTTTAAAACATTTTTTATTTCTTCTCGAGAAAATACTTTTTCTTCAGCACCTCCAGTCATGAATATTTTGGGGGCACTCATCTTTCTAAAACCATCCTTAACTTTAGAAAATAATTTTAAAAAATTGGTTTTCTCGTCTTTTCCAACTCTCACATAATCCCCTCCTGCAACAATCAAATCTGGATGAAACTGATTATTATACTGAGCACAAACCTCGGCAAGTTGAATTAAGGCGCTGTTTGTGAACTTACTACCAATCTTTCTATTCTGCGAATATTCTATATCTGTTACAAAACCGATCTTTAGTTCTTCTCCCTTTTCTATTCCACTATTAGCATAAAAAACACCTAAACCTAGTATTATAACCACCAGAAAAACTACCGCACCTGTTATCAATTTTTTATTTCTCACCCTTTTCAATTTTTTGCTTTAATTCTTCTATACCTTTATTATTGCACAACGTTGTTTCTGAATTCACAACAAAACTTTCGAAATTATCACCCCTATCACTGCTCTTATAAGCTTTTACTTCCAAAACACCTCTTTCGATAGTAAGCTCAAAAAAAACAGGTTTATCTTTAGCATCTTCAATGTATTTATTTCCTTTATGGAACCCAGGTAAAGTATAATAGGTTACCCCGTCCTCCTGAATAAAACAAGTTTCTTCAATATGACCTGAAAAAACAGCTAAGACATTATTTTTAGCAAATATTTTCCTCAAAACACCACCATTAGAAAGCAAACTATCTCTATCCTTTATTAAAGTTCTTTCTACAACTGGTTGATGAATAAAAACAATTGTATCTTTATTTTTAGCTTCCAAAAGAGTTTTTTCTAACCAATTAATCTGCTCTGTAGTTACAACCCCTGGGTAAAAGTCATCGACCTCTGGATTTATATCTTCTAGGGAACTGATGTCTTTAGAAGATCTATTAGTAGGAGCAAAGTTTCCGTCTAAAACTATAATCTTATAATTTTTTACATCAAATGCATAATATGTTTTTTTGTATCCCATTAACTCAAGCCATTCTTTTTTCTCAAGATCCCTAGCTTCATGATTACCAACCACATGATAAGCGGGTGCATCAAGCTTACTCATCATTTCTCTTGCTATCCCAAGAACTTTTAAAGTTTCATTATCTCTCCCATCAGATAAATCACCTCCATCCATGACAATATCTGGATTAAATTCGCTATTCATTTGAGTTACAAATTTTTCCATTGGCTTGGTACAACGCCAGTTCGTTTGCCAATTTCCATCTTTTTTCCACTTTCCATAACAATGCGCATCAGTTATATACCCTATCTTCAAATCAGACAACTCATTCTCTACGACCTTCTCAATTGTAGGTTGTTCTTCTTTTAAAGTTCTATTAATACCTCTACCTCCTTTATAATGCATAAACAAAAAAGCAACTGTAAAAACTACAGTTAGCATCAAACATATATACAATTTATTCTTTTTCAATTTGTTCAAACCAGTTTAATAATATTATTTGATTTTACCTTATCTTACTATTCTAAAGACTTTTTGGCAAACATAAAAACTGCCACAAGGGCAGTTTTTATCATCAATGTTTTTATCGAAAGATTTTGACTTTTCAACAATATGTCAAACTATCGTTTGCTCCGATTGTGTGTCGCTTCGCTCTTTAAAACCCCTTGGTTTTAATATTTCCGCCACGGGGAATATCTTACCCCAACACCCCTTTAGCCACAATGTATCAAACTATCGTTTACTCCATTGTGGAGATTTTCTAGCCTTTTTAAGCCCTGGTTTCTTTCTTTCTTTTCTTCTTGGATCTCTCTTAAGGTAATCCAAGTCTCTAAGAATTTTCTGAAAGTCCTCATCAAACTTTACTAATGCTCTAGAAAGACCTAATTGAATAGCTTCTGCTTGACCTCTAATTCCTCCGCCTTTTACTGAAACTGAAACTGAAAATTTCTTTTCTGTTCCTGTTGCAGTCATAGGAGCTTTAACAGTAGCTCGAAGTTCCTCTGTATCAAAAAATTCATCATTCTTTTTAGTATTCACAAGAATTTCATTTCCTTTTGTGCTTTCAACAATTCGAACTCTTGCTACAGCTGACTTTCGTCTACCGATTCCTTCGTAATATTGATCTGCTTTTTTTGCCATAGATATTCTAAATTATTTTTTACTCTGATTTCTCAAGCTGTTTAGCATAAGAGTGATCCCCATCTTTAGAAATCCTCAATCTCTTTAAAGCAGCTATTGAAAGTTTATTTTTTGACATCATTCCTTTTACAGCCTTTTCAATTACTTTTGTTGAATCCTTTGCCATCATTTCTTCAAAAGTAGCTGACTTAATTCCACCTGGAAATCCTGTATGGTGGTAATAGATTTTTTTCTTTGCTTTATCTGCGCTCAACCTTACTTTGTCAGCATTTATAACGATTGCCCAATCTTTTCCACCAATATTTGGTGTAAAATCTCTTGCAGTTTTTCCGGAAAGATATTTAGCAATATCAACAGCAAATCTTCCAAGAATCTGTCCTTTAGCATCAAATAGCTTGTATTCTGGTTTTCCTTGTTTCATAATATATTCTTCTTATCAAACAATATTATTTGTCTGATTGCTTTTTATCTTTCTTATCATCAGCTTTCTCGACCTTCTTTTCTACTTTTTTAGCTGAAGTTTTTTTCTCATCCTTCTTCTCTACTTTCTTTGGCTCTTCCTCTTTCTCTTTGAATTCTTCAACCCATTCAATAATTGCTCTTTCAGAAGCATCGCTTCTTCTGTGCACTTTCTTGATGATTCGAAGGTAACCACCTTCTCTTTTTGCAAATTGCTCTGCAAATCTCAAAAGTTCTTTCACTGTTTCAATTGGAAGATCTTTTTTGAGCTCTCGAATCATTGCCATTTTTTTACCTTCACTTTCTGAAGATCTTTTGGCCTTTGTAATCATCCTTTCAGCAAAAGATCGAAGTTCCTTAGCTTTCGCCAAAGAAGTTTCAATCTTCCTGTACTTGGTCAAACTAACTAAAAGAGTTCTGAGTAGTGCTTCTCTTTGAGATTTTGACCTAGATAATGTTCTTCCTTTCTTTCGCTTATTCATTGATGTCTAGTCTTATTCTAAATTATTCTTTAGGACTTTAGAGTTATTCCTAAAGTTCCAATAGCTTTTTTAATCTCCTTAATCCCCTTATCTCCCATTCCTTCAAGTTCTAAAATTTCTTCCTCTGTCTTTTCAGCAACTTGTCCGACTGTTGAAAATTCAGCTGCTTCTAAAACATTCATAGTTCTAGTTGAAATTCCGATCTCTGTAATAGAAGTATTCTCAGGTTCTGCTTTTTTCTTCTTCCCCTCTTTCTTTACTTCTTTCTCCTCTACAACTTCCTCAACTACAACCTCTTCAACTTCTTCCTCTCCTATTTGAGCAATTGAAGTAACTTGTTCTAGAAGAATTTCAGCTGCTTGAGCATATGCCTCTTCCGGAGTAATTGAACCATCTGTTATGATTTCCAATGTAATTTTGTCAAAATCAGTTCGTTTTCCAACACGTATGTTGTCTACTACGAAATTAACTCTTCTAATTGGTGTATACACTGCATCTATAGCGATAGAACCAATTTCCTTTTCTTCTCTCTCTTGTTGTTCTACTGGTACATATCCTAAACCTCTTTGAACCTTAACCTCCAATTCAAGCTCAGCTGAAGGGGAAGTTGTGGTAGCAATGGCTTGATCTTTATTTACAACTTCAATTTCTGAAGTTGTTTTAAAATCAGAAGCAACAATCTCTTTTTCTCCTTTAACAGAAAGAAAAATAGTAGCTTCTTCAACTCCGTGAAGTTTGAATCTAACTTTTTTGAGATTTAAAATAATTTGAACTGCATCTTCCATTACACCGTCAACGGTTGCAAATTCATGAGTGATACCTTTAATTTTAACTGAAACCGCTGCATTACCTGGTAAAGAAGAAAGTAATACTCTTCTTAAGGAGTTTCCTAAAGTTGTTCCAAAACCAGGATAACATCCCTTAACAACGAATTTACCAGTGTTTTCACCTAAATCTTCGTGGAGCGGTGCTTGTGGTAATGATACTGAAAACATTGATTTAACTTATTTAATAGTTATTTTGTATTTGATAATTGAAACTATTATCGAGAATAAAATTCAATCACCAAAGAAACGTTTACTCCTGTTCCTAAATCATCTTTATTTGGAGCAGCTAGTACTTTGGCACTCATATTGCTCGCATCAAAAGAGAGCCAAGGGGCAACATTCTGCTTTTTCTTTAGAATTGCTTGCAAATCTTTAAAAAAAACTTTTTCCTTTTTATGTGGCTTCAATACTATTTCATCGCCAACTTTCAAAATTGCTGATGGAATATTCAAAACCTTTCCATTTACAGTAAACATGCTGTGACTAACTAATTGTCTAGCTTGAGCTCTTGAAACAGCAATTCCAAGACGATAAATAATGTTATCAAATCTTGATTCCAAACGTATCACTAGATTTTCACCGACAACACCAGTTTGCAATTCTGCTTCTTTTAAGTGCTTTTTAAATTGTTTTTCAGTTACTCTATATAATCTCTTCAACTTTTGCTTTTCAGCTAATTGTTTTCCGAAATCAGATAATCCGCGTCCCTTTCTTCCTCCAGCATTTCCATGAACTCCAGGGATATAAGGTTTTCGTACCATAGCACATTTAGGAGAAATACAGCGATCCCCTTTTAGGAAAAGTTTCTCTCCGGCTCTTCGGCACAACTTACATTTCGACTTTACTTGATTTGCCATAGCTATTTAAAATCTTTAATAATTCTTTAAATTCGATTAAACTCGTCTTGGTTTCTTAGGTCGACAACCATTGTGTGGAATTGGTGTCATGTCCTTGATCTTTGTGATCCCGTATCCCTTTTGAGCAAGAGCTCTAAGAGCAGCTTCACGACCAGACCCAACTCCTTTAATATAAACTTCAATATCTCGAAGACCATATTTCTGAACTTTTTCATCAACATCAGCAGCAACCTGAGTAGCAGCATATGTTGTAGCTTTCTTAGCACCCCTAAAACCAAGTAGCCCTGAAGATGACCAAGCCAAAAGATTTCCATGCAAATCAGTCAACGAAACAACTGTGTTGTTGTATGAAGATCTGATATAAGCTCGGCCTCTTTGGATTTGCCTTCTTAACTTCTTTTTCTTTTTTACTGGAACAATAGGAGTTTTAGCTGCCTCTTCTTCAGACTTTTTCTCCTTGATTTCCTTTGTATCAGCTTTATCTTCTTTAGATAAAGCTTTCTTTTCCTCAGTAGATTCAGTCTTAACAACTGTTTTTTCCTCAGTAACGGCTTCCTTTTTTGAAACCTCTTTCTGATCATCACTCTGAGTAGTTTTTGTGTCCTTCTCTTCGGCCATAATAAACTTTATTTAAAATTCAATTAATATTATGAAAACTATTTCTTCTCAACTGATCTTCGACCACTTCCCATGGTTGTTCTCTTGTTTCCTCGAACAGTCCGGTTATTAGTCTTTGTTCTTTGTCCTCTTACTGGAAGACCTTTTGAATGTCTAGAACCTCTATAAGCACCAACTTCCTTCAATCTTTTCACATTCATCATTACTTGTCTTTTCAGCTCCCCTTCTAAAGTGTAATTGCTTTCAATTTCTGCTCTCAATTTATTTAAATCATCAGCTGAAATTTTGTTAGCTCTAGTATCTTTATCAATACCAATTTTTTCCAAAATTTGATTAGACCTAGTCTTTCCAATTCCATAGATGTATGTTAAAGCAATCTCTGCTCTTTTTTCATCTGGGATATTTACACCAGCAATTCTTACTACCATACTTTTATTTAGAATTTAAATGATTTATTAAAATTACCCTTGTCTTTGCTTATGTTTCTTGATTTCACAAATAACATAGACTTTCCCCTTTCTTCTAACGATTTTACATTTGTCACATCTTTTTTTCACTGAAGCTTGAACTTTCATCTTTTTCGATAAATTATAATTTCGCTTATCTTATTGACCATCCCCCATTAAAGGCGTCTTGTAATTCTGCCTTTTGTTAGATCATACGGGCTCATTTCAATTTCAACCCGATCTCCAGGCATCAATTTAATGAAATGAATCCTCATTTTCCCAGAAATATGAGCCAAAATGACATGATCATTCTCGAGCCTCACTCGGAACATTGTACTTGGAAGCAACTCGACAACTTCCCCTTCGAGTTTGATTATCTCTTTTGCCATATATTCTGCCGTTTAACTTATTAAATTTTGAGCAACCAAAAAAACGAAGGTTCTTTTCGTCTCTATCCAAAGTCTTGAAATCATTCTCTTTCACCTTCTTTATGCGCTTTCGGTTCTCAAAAGCTATCAAATTGTAACTAAAAAAATTTACTAGTTCTGATTGTACCTAATATTAATAGAAGTGTCAAGAAAGAAGATGCCTCTCCTTGTAATCAAAAATTAAATTTAAAGTATCTATAGCGGTACCCTAACATTGACAAAAATAGATAGATGCATTATACTTACACAATTAGTCATTAGTTGACTAATTTTTATACAAGTACTTATAATTTTACACTCAGCAAAAGGCAGGTAAAAATGACAGAAGAAAAAAATAACTTTTTCCCAATCAAAAGAACCCTCACGGACAGTGGATATGGCTCTTTTTTCGTAATCGAAAAACCAGAGGGAGATTTCTCACTCGACAAAACCGATAGCAATGATGTATATCAAGTAGAGATTACCACCGGCACTTTCATCTCATGCGTCGTACAAGTTCGACACAAAGTTACCGACGAAAGAGAGGGGGCCTGGGAAGATATTGTTAAATTCAACCCTTTAGACGGTTCTTCCCTTTTAATCTCAGCTTCCGATGGTCTCATGATCAGAAAAGACGAGCTGTTGAGTACAATCAACAGAAAAAACTTTCTTCTTGAAGAACTAAGGAGAGAAGAATCTGAGATTCAGAAAAAGATGACCACATGGGTAGAAAAAAATGAGGCTATCAAGAAAAAAATTGATACAAACCTGGAAGATCTCTCTCATTTAGAGGCTCGTTTAAAAAAACGTGCCACTACATAACCTTACTCTGCTGTAAACTTTATAATACCGGGCTTCACTAGATTCTAGTGAAGCCTGGCTTTTTACATAAATTGTATAAAAACAAAAAACACCCCTCCTAAAGTGTCTTTTTGTTCACAAATTCTAAATATAAAATTTATCTTACCATTTTAACATCAATTTTGTCTTTTCCTATAGGCAAACCCGTAAGCCAAGAAGGTTTGACTAAAAATTCTATTTTTTCAATTGTAGGATATCCAGTTAGAATAGTTCTTATCTCTTCCTCTTTTCTATCAGCTATTTTTTGTGCTAAGGCTGTTCCTTCAATTTCTGGCCAAGCAACCGCTGTTGAATCCAAATACATTGTCATGGTTTTATTTTCAAAATCAGTAATACTTTTTTTGAAGATAACTTTGCTTTGAGATTCTTCAATTTCATAATCCTGATCAATTTCTTTATTCATTCCTAAAAGAGCAACTGAATTCACATCTGCTGTTGCAAATGCAATAAGTTTCACTTTTTGCTCAATCGTATAAGAAAAACTCTTAACAACATCTTTCACATCATTTGTTGATGAAGCTTTTATAACCTCTTTTTCAACAGAATCAAACATCGCACTCATTTCACTATCAAGTTGAGCCATGACTTCATCTTCCAAGTTTTTCTCCAAAGAAGCTGCTGTCTTCTCTTTAGCCCTTGTAATATCTTCTGCTAAAATCATCGATAGTTTTTTATTCGAATCAGGAGAACCTCCATCTACCATTGGCTCAAATGACTTAACTTCAAATTTTGTATATTTAGACTTCCCCTTAAAACCTTCTATTGTAAAAGATGAGGAACCGATATTGAAATCTTCCCCTGGCTTATCAGCAATAACAGCAACTTCAACAGTTCCTGGTTTATCAGCAGTCATACCTGGGACCGTTACTGCTTTAGCTAATCTAAATAATTTACCTTCTTTAGAAAGAACCCTGGTTGTAACAACTAAAGGCTGTTCGTCTTCAGAATATTTGTTATAAATCGTAACTTTCCCCTTAGCCTTACCATCATCAGTGGAATATGTTTCACCTGTGGCATTAAATTTCATCGTTTTCTTGATGACCATTTCTTTGTACTGCCCAGGAATAATTCCTTCGCTTATTCGGCTTTTATCAACACCATCTTTTATAGTAACTTTAATCTCCTTGGAAAAATCTTTTTTGCGAGGATAAATTGTAATCTCAGCCTTAGGATAATTCAAATATCCCCATGTAATAGCTCCTCCTACACCAACAAACAAAATCACCATAAAAATTGCGAATCCAAAACGCCTGAAAAAACCTTTCTTTTCGGAAAATCTCTTAACTTCTTTTTCAACTTTCTTCACCTCTTTAACAATTTCTTTGGCTGGACCATTTTTCATCTCATCACTCTCAACACCAAAAAACTCTTCTGCCTTTTTCGAAGTTTCTTCATCAAAATCACGCAAATTCAATTCATCATTAACCTTAAAATTATTTTGTGAAGGAATTTTGTTAATAGCTTTTTTTCTAGCAGAGACTTTATTCTCCATATTCAGATTGTTGTTTGGAGTTTTAGGAGCAATACCGAAGTCAACCGTTCTTGAAGCAACTGCTTTTGCACCCTTTGGGATTGCAGCAGTCGTCAATACAGGATTAACCTCTTCTGTTTCTTGTATTGAGGAAACTCTTTTGACTGTCTTTGTTTGTCTTTTCATATCTATTGATTTGTCCACAGACGAAACAAGACCATTCTCAGGTTTTAGATCTGACATTTCTTTTAAATCTTTCACAATATCATCTTTTTGAAAAGCTTCTTGTTCAGAAGCCTCTCTGGCTTCTGACATCTCTTCTTTATTTTTTTTATTATAGAGTTCTTCTTTTAGTTCACTTGATTCAACTAATCTAGGTTCTTGTTTTCTCTCTCCTCCCTCAATCTCATCTTCTAAAAGATTTTCTGGTACAATTCCATCAAAAAATGTTTCTGAACCAATATCACTAGAAGCAAATTCTTGTTTGGCAACTTTTACTTTATCAGCTGATTCTTGAACTTCTTCTTTAATCTCTTGTTCTAAAACTTTTTCTTTTTCCTTCTTTTCTTTCTTAACAGCCTTTTTTACTGGCTTCTTTTTATCCTGCTTATCATTAGTTAGGTCAACCTCAGCAATTTCCTGAGTTTTAATTTCAAGTCGCTTAATAACTTTTCTAGCCTGTGGATCATTAGTTGCAATAACAATTGTTTTTCCATATTTCGTAACTTCTTTCTTTAGAAGCTTTAGATTAATAATTCCCTGAGTCAAAGCTGCATTTTTAGGTACAACAATACAGATTTCATTAGACTTTTCATCTCTGATTTTATCAAGAATAGTCGTTATTTCTTCGTCTATATCAATATATATTGTCTTATGCATAAAATTTCGCTTATCTTCTTATTTGTTTTAGTTTTGTATAATTTTAACAGCCTTTCCCAACACATTGGAAAGAATTTTCTCTTCCCCTGTTAATTCCAGTACTAGATTAGCAAGTCCCATTGGAGCCACTAGCTGAGGACTTCTTAGCTGTTTCGTTTGATCAATAATATTAACAACATCCCTAGGTTGAATGAAACTTACTTTTGGCTGTGATGAAATCGGCATATTCTCAATCCAATCACCTTTTGCTAGAATTCTCTGAATTCCAGGAAGACCGCTTCCACCTCCACAAAGCAAAATCTTTGGTGGTAAAAGATCATAATTAGAAAAACTATCTAGTGCAATTTCAAGACCAGAGGCCCAAACCTCACAATCAGATTCAAATATCTTATCGAATTTTTCTGTCATTTCAGAAGATAACATTCCAAAAGAATATTTCATTTTCAGTTTTTCAGCCTCATCAAATTCCAAATCCAAAGAAAAAGCTAATCTTTTCGTAAAAGCCCTTCCACCCAAAGCATACATAACTGTACCCTCTAGTCCTCCATTTCTAACCAGAGCAACATCTGTTGTTCCTCCCCCAATATCAATGATAATCGCTCCAAAGTCAGGATTATTATAAGTTCCCATTGATTGTGCAACAGCATATGGTTCTGCTGCTATTGAAAGTAACTCTAAATTCAATTCATCTGCTATCTTATGAAGTGCCCCAAGATGCATCATTGGAGCATATGCATTAAAGACGCTAATGGAAACATCCCTGCCTTGAAAACCCATTGGATCAGAAATTCTATACCCATCAATTTTAACACTTACGATTGCAGCATTAATAAGCTCAACATCAATCTCGTTGTGTCCAGTTTCCCAAGCAAGTTGTTTTCTAATTCGATCAAAAGCTTTCCATTGAACTTTGGAAATAATATTCTTCAACTCAGGCATATCAATTCTAATTTCCGGTTTCGCACGTTCATAATGAACAGTTGTCGTGGTTCCTTTTACAAGTTCTCCTGCAATCCCCATAATCGCCTTTGAAACATCTTTCACGCCAGCCATAGTTTCTGCATCCTCAATCGCACCACGGCAAGTTTCAATAACACCATTGATATCGCTGACTGCACCAGAAATCATATTTCTCAACTTCTGTCTTCTTTTCCCAAATCCGACTACAATACCTTTCTGATTTTCTTCATCAAGCCTAAAAACAAGCACCTTCACAAATTCGGTGCCGATATCAAGTGAAATCACATAATCACTCCCAGAAGATTTTCTGGAAAATATATTCTTAAATAATTGCATTTTGTTTTTTAAGAGGTGTTTTTGGATGCTTTCTTGCAAAAAAACAATAGAAATCAACTGAAAACCTTCTTTCCTTTTTTCTTTGAAATCATTATATCATATTTAAAGGATTGTTTAAACTTTCAAGAAAATTAACACTTTGAATTATTTAATTGATTTAATAGTTTTTAAAATTCCATCTTCATCCAACTCAATCTCTTTTAAAATTTCATCTCTCAAACCATGAGCAGTAAAAAAATCTGGGTGACCAAGATTCTTAACACCAACTCCTAAATTTTCATTTAGAACAAATTCACCAACTGCGCTCCCTGCCCCACCTGCAACAACATTATCCTCTACTGTCACAAAAAACTTATGTGTTTTTGCTAGTTTTTTAAGAAGTTTTCGATCCAAAGGCTTCACGAATCGCATATCAACAAGTGTCGCTTCCAGTTGATTCGAAGCCTTCTGACAATTTTGAAGCATTGCTCCAAAAGAAAGTATTGCAATTTTTTTACCTTTTTTGATAATATTAGCTCTTCCAAATTCGATATCAAGCTCTTTCTCTTTATTTTTATATTTTCCTTGACCACTCCCACGAGGATATCTCACTGCCACTGGGCCATTAAATTCATATCCCAGATTCAACATTGAATAGCATTCGTCTTCATTAGAAGGAGACATAACTACTAAATTGGGAATAGCACGCAAAAAAGAGAGGTCAAAACTTCCTGCATGAGTTGCTCCATCAGCACCCACAATTCCTGCTCGATCAATAGCAAACAAAACATTGAGATTCTGCAAAGCAATATCATGAACAACTTGATCATATGCTCTTTGCAAAAAAGAAGAATATATTGCTACAATCGGTTTTTTTCCACCACATGCCAATCCAGCAGCCAAAGTAACTGCATGTTGCTCAGCAATCCCAACGTCATAATATCTCTGAGGAAACTTCTTGCTAAACTGAGACAATCCGGATCCTTCACACATCGCTGGCGTTATAGCATGTAGGTCCTTATCCTTTTTTGCTTTATCCAAAATCCAGTCAGAAAAAACTTTAGTATAGGTTAGATTTGAGTTCTTTGGTCCATTGTTTTTCCCCGTTACTGGATCAAATGGTTTAACAGCATGTAAGGAAAATTTATCATTTTCTGCGTATTTATAACCCTTACCTTTCTTAGTAACAACGTGTAAAATTTTTGGACCTTTTACATTTTTTAAATTTTCTAAAATCTGCATCAATGTTTCAATGTCATGTCCATCAATTGGACCATAGTATTTAAAACCCAATTCTTCAAACATCGTCCCTTTTGTGAGAAATCCTCTGGCGTGAGAATCTGCCCTACGCATAAACTCTTGCACACTTAGAGAAACTTTATCTAACATTTTTTCACCTTTATCTCTCAATTTTAGATATGGCTCAGATGAAATTAGTTTCGTAAGATATTGACGCATTCCTCCTACATTTGGAGAAATCGACATTTCATTATCATTTAAAATAACTAGAACATCTGACTTAATATCTCCTGCATGATTAAGTGCTTCAAAAGCCATTCCACCAGTAAGAGCTGCATCTCCGATTATCGCTACAACCTGAGGTTTATTCTTTGATCCACGATTCGCCAAATCCATTCCAACTGCAGATCCAATTGAAGTACTGGAGTGTCCAACACTCAAAGCATCATACTGGCTTTCGGTTCTCTTAGGAAAAGGAGAAAGACCGTCTTTTTTTCGAATCGTATGCATTCTGTCCTTTCTACCCGTGAGAATCTTATGCGGATAAGCTTGATGTCCTACATCCCAAATAAGAAGATCTCTAGGTGTATCAAAAACTCGATGTAAAGCAACGGTCAATTCTACAACACCTAAATTAGAACCAAAGTGACCACCTGTTTTCGAAACAGTCTCAATAACAAATTTGCGAACTTCATCACAAAGTTGAGATAACTTTTCTTGTGGCAATTTTCTCACATCACTTGGAAATTTTACAGAATCAAGTAGTTTCACTGTACTTTCCTTATTTTTCATTCATCTGAATTATATTTTTATTCTTCCTATTGACTTTGTTTTTATATAAAAAAAGCAAGGCAAATGCCTTGCTTTTAAGTAAACTAAACAACGATACTGACCAATTTTCCTGGAACATATATTATCCTTTTTATTTCCTTTTCTTTTGTAAATTTCCTTACATTTACACTTTCTTTGGCAAGCTTCTTGGCGTCTTCCTCGGAAATATCCTTTGGAACCTTTATCTTGTCTCTTAATTTTCCATTAACTTGAACCACTATTTCAATTTCATCATCAACAATCTTATCCTTGTCATATTTAGGCCATTTTTGAATTGAGACAGAACCTTCTCCACCAATATCTTGCCAAAACTCTTCTGCTAAATGTGGAGTCATTGGAGCAAAAACAAGAGCCATGGTTTCTTTTACTCTATAAACCTCATCTTTATTGAATACTTCCTTATTTTCTTTTATCCAATTAGTAAACTCCATCAATCTTGCAACAGCTGTATTAAAAGAAAGTTTTTCAAGATCTTCTCCAACAGCCTTAATAGTCTTATCAATCATTGAAAGATTCCCAACACCTACTCCATTACCTTCAAGTTCAAAGAAAAGATTCCATAATTTTTTTATAAACCTATTCATTCCTTCAACACCTGAATCTCTCCAGTCTCCACCCTGAGAAAAATCACCCAGAAAACGAAGATACATTCTAGTTGTATCAGCTCCGTACTTTCCGATCATATCATCAGGATTTACAACATTTCCTTTTGATTTAGACATTTTAGCACCTTCTTTCGTAATTAATCCATGTCCAAAAAATCTTTTGTAGGGTTCTTCGAATTCTGTATATCCTAAATCATTTAACACCATTGTCACAAAACGTGAATATAATAAATGCAAAACTGTATGTTCTTTTCCACCAATGTAACTATCGACTGGTAACCATTTTTTAGTTCTCTCTTTATCAAAAACTACATCGCCAAATTCAGTTGAAGGATACCTAAAAAAGTACCAAGAGGAATCGACAAACGGGTCTGATACATCGGTCTCTCTTTCAGCATCTGCACCACAAATTGGACATGTAGTTTTCACAAATTCTTTGTTTCTAGCAAGAGGTCCTTTTCCTGTACCTTCTGGTAGAAAGTCATCCATATGAGGCAACTCGACTGGCAATTTATCGTCTGCTACCGGAATAGGAACTTCGTCACCATCAGGAAAAACATTCTCAAAGATAAAATCTCTTAACTGTACGTTTTCTACTTGTTGAAAATGTCTATGCCCATCCCAAAGCTCAACTCTTAAATCTTCAAGTTTAATATTCTTATAATTTTCTGAATCAACATACCAATCATCCTCTGAGACAATTGCAAAAGCCTGTCCTATTTTGCTATTAATCTTATCCCAGACTAATTCAGTTTCCCAAAATTTCTTTAATGAATCAACATCCGAATCTTTCCAACGATTTGCTAGCCATTTCCAGTCACGCTTCAAATTTCCAATAGCAGAGGCGACCAAAAATACTTTATCAACTTTCTTATTATTTCTTTCCAAAAGATGCAACGCTGCCTTAGATCCAAGACTGTGTCCTATAACAATGCTATTCTCGTCTAATTTTTCAATATATGGTTTCAGTTGCTCCATCCATTGCTCTAGATTTGGCTTTTTATTTGTTTTTAAAGTTGGTGTAAAAACCTCACAATCATGCTTTTCAAATTCCTTTTTCAACCAAGAAAACCAATTACCATCACCAGCATCTTCAAAACCATGAACCATAAGTACCTTTCTTTTCTTTTGTCTTTTTGCACATTCTTTACACCATACAATAGGAATTGGCGGTCCCCAATACCTTTGCCTGGACACGCACCAGTCTCTAAGCTTAAAATCAATTGATCTCTTTCCTATATTCTTCTCCTCAAGCCAATCAATCATTTTTGCCTTAGCTTCATCAGTCTTCAGTCCATTCAAAAATCCTGAATTTATCACTGTTCCCTTTTCCGTAAAAACCTTTTCACCACTTTGTAAACAATCCCATGCCATTTTTTGATTTCCAACATTCAGAAATTTCTCAATTTTATCTTCCGAAACCCAAATTGCTTCATGCTGATCCTTTTCTTTTTGATCAACTTCGACTCTTTTATCACTAACTAGATCAAAAACTAAATATCTAAATTTAGCTATTACATTGCTGTCTTTATGCGGACGAAAAAATTCAGCAAAAATCGGACCAGTAAGTTCTTTTACAAATTTCAAATCTACATAACCAGATTCTTCAAGAACTTCTCTTTTGGCAGCATTCACGATATCTTCACCGTCGATTCCACCTGTAATAAATGATTGCCAACCAATTTTGTTCCATCTTAAACAAAGATATTCTTTTTTATCTTTATTTCTAACAATTGCGACCACTACGTCTCTTTTTTTCGTTTCTTTATCTTCCCTTGTAGGATATTTTGTATCAAAAAGATATGGTGCCACTACTGACTCAATCTTAATATTAAATTTCTTAGCAAACTCCCAATCACGAGTATCATGTGCTGGCACAGCCATAATAGCACCCATTCCATAACCTGCTAAAACATAGTCCGCTACCCAAATAGAAATTTTGTTTCCGCTTGCAGGATTAACTGCAAAAACACCCTTTAATTCAACTCCTGTTTTGATTTTTTCATCATTCTTCCTCTCTTGTTCTGATTTACTAATAGCCTTCGAGATATATTTTTCAACTTCTTTCCAATTTGTAATTCCTGATTTTGCTTTTTTTACCAATTCATGTTCAGGGGCTAGTACCATATATGTAGCACCAAATAAAGTATCTGGCCTAGTTGTGAATACTCCTAATTCCCCAATTTCTTTATCAGAAACTTCAACTTTAAACTTGATATTTGCTCCTTCACTTCTCCCGATCCAATTTCGTTGGTTAGTCTTAACATCTTCTGGCCAATCAATCCAATCAAGGTTCTTTAAAAGTCTGTCAGCATATTTAGTAATTCTAAAAAACCATTGTTTTAACTCTCTTTTATCAACAAAACTTTCGCAACGCTCACATTGACCTTGAATTACTTGTTCATCAGACAAGACAGTTTTACAAGAAGGGCACCAATTTACCTTAGCTTTCTTCTGATATGCAAGACCTTTTTTAAACATTTGCAAAAAAATCCATTGTGTCCAGCGATAGTATTCCGGCTTATATGTTTCAACTGTTCTTGACCAATCAAACATATTCCCAATTGAAGAAAGTTGTCTATAAAAATTTTTCTCTGTTCTTTTAGAAACCTCTTCTATATGTTCTCTAATTTTCATTGCATAGTTCTCGCTATGAATTCCGAACCCATCCAATCCAATTGGTTCAAAAACATCATACCCTTGCATTCTCTTGAATCTACCAAAAGTGTCTACACCTGTATACGTATAGACTCCCCCTACATGCAAGCCTTCAGCTGAAGGATATGGGAACATCATTAGGTTATAAAAAGGTTTTTCTGCTTTCTCCATATCAACTTCAAAAAGTTTTTGGTCTTGCCAAACTTTTTGCCACTTTTTCTCAATTCTTGCAAAATCATATTTTACAGCAGTTTTTCCTTTTTTCATTATACTAAGTTTAATTTTATCCAATGTTCTAAGTTTATCGTAGATATAGGTTTTTTTCAAGATACCAAATAAATATTTTCTTTTACTTATTTTCTTTCAACTCAAGATGATGTTATAATATCTTTACAAACGGTAAATAAAAATAAAATGAGACTCCTAATTTTACTTATTCCAATTTTTTGTGGATTGATAGCCTCTTTAAATCTTTTTGAACAAAAATTTTTCAAATTCTACACTTGGTCGTTTGCTGCAGCTGCTTTATTCCTAGCAGTGTTACCAATCACATTCAATACTGATAAAAAAGTTGTGCCCGTATACCATATGTTTATAACTCTACTCCTTTTGATTGCACTATTTTCAGCAATTTCCTTTTTTGATATTTCAAAAGCAAAATTACCTGAAATTCATACTCTAATATATAGCATACTTGCAGGAGTTACGTTAACCGCAGTCGTAGTAGCGTTAAGACCTAAGAGTTAATAAATGAGTTAATAAATATATATAAAAATTTGTATTTATCAATCACAGCTAAGCTGTGATTTTTATTATTCCCAATAAAAAAACAGAGCTGTGCGCTCCCTGCTTTCCCATGTCTATAAACGACAATATCTAGAAGTTCCCCTTATTTTCATAATGTCTCTTTGGTGGTTGTGCTTCATTTACATTTAATGCACGACCATCATATTCTTTCTGATCTAGTTCTTCGATAGCTTTTTGAGCTTCTTCTTCTGTTGACATTTCAACAAATCCGAATCCCTTTGATCTACCAGTCATCTTATCGATGATAACCTTTGCTGATTCCACTTCCCCAATTTGTGTGAAGTGTTCTTTTAGTTGTTCATCTGTTGTTCCATAGCTAATGTTCCCCACGAAAAGCTTTTTTTTGTTAACTTCTTGTTCTTCCATTTTTAAACTTAAAAAATTTATACCTGTTTGTAGGCTTTTTGTATTCTTTGCTTTATCAATTTAATGACATAGACCCGCACACCTTATGTCCAAATTATAATGCAAAAGATTATACAACCTTACATACAACTATAGTATGGAGTATCATCCACTAAAAGTCAATCTTGCTTATGTTTCCAGGCCTTTTAAACTAACTACTAGCCTCAAGAAAAAAAATGTTATATACTATCTAGTGAATTGCTTATTAACTTTAATAAAAAATGAATAGACTATCCAAATTAACAGTATTAATGCTTTGTGTCATCACGTTAGCTGGTTGTTCGAATTCTAGCTTACCAAACACAGAAGCGACTGGGCAAAACATAGGTGAAGACAAAAATTCGAACATCACAAAATATGATCAAAGAGCTCAAGAAAAAAGACAAAAAGAAATTCTGGGTAAATCCACAGAACAACCAAAACAAGCTAAAAAACAAACTCCTAATAAACCTAAAAAGCCAATCATGGAAATAAAAAAACTTGCAGAACTTGCAGAATTAGATTTCAAAGACAACTATAAGGGTGTTAAAATCGAAACAAGCCTAGGAATAATCGAAGTAGAGCTATACACAGATGAGTCGCCTGCAACAACGAATAATTTTATGAAATTAGCACAAGAAGGATTCTACAACAATATTAAATTTCATAGAGTAATTGCGGATTTTATGATTCAAGGTGGTGATCCTAATTCTAAAGACGACAGCTCACCTCATACATGGGGAATGGGCGGTCCAGACTATACATTTCCAGATGAAATCAATACTCATAAATTAGTAAAGGGCTCACTTGCAATGGCTAATTCAGGACTAGACACCAATGGATCTCAGTTCTTCATTGTTACAAAAGATGATGCTAGTTGGCTAGATGGAAAACATACAAATTTTGGATTTGTAACAAAAGGTATGGAAGTGGTTGAAAAAATTGAAGCAGCTCCTACAGCGCCTGGAGACAAACCTCTTGAAGCAATCACAATTATAAATATGACACTTATCAAAAAATAATTAACAAATTTAAAAAATAAAAATGAAAGAGATTCAAGAAATTTTCAATGAATTAAAAGAAACCAAAAGAGAACAATCCGAAATCAGAGCTGAATACAAAGACTTATTAATTCAAAATCAGGAATACCAAGAACTGAAAGAACAGCTAGATGAACTAAAGATGCGAAAAAAAGAAATTGAAACAATATCACAATCTCAAATGGGAAGCCGTTGGGATCGTTTAGATGACCTGAAAATAACAATTGCAGATTTAAAACAAATTCAAAGTGACATTGCAATGACAACTTTAATAGAAGGAAAACCAGTCGAAGTTGTAGATGAATATAACAATCTCTATGAACCAAACTTTTCAGTTTCATTCAAAAAAACTAGCGCTAAACAAGAAGAGAAGGCTCCCATTCCACAACCAGAAACCGGTCCTTCTGTTCAAGAAATTCAAAGTGAAGACAAAAATGAACCAATAGAAAACAAAAAGGTTGAAGAAAAAATTGAATAAAGTCTGCTTTTACTCTATAATTCAAAAGAAGGTTAAAAACAAAAAATAAAAATATGGTGGCAAAGAAAAAGCCGATGGTACTTGTAATTTTAGATGGTTGGGGCGAATGGAATAATACGCAAGGAAATCCTATCCCACTTTCAAATCTTCCTACCATAGACAAACTTAATAGATACTATCCAAAAACATTGTTGCAAGCCTCTGGTATGTCAGTTGGTTTGCCTTGGGGAATCTATGGAAATTCTGAAGTAGGACATCAAACTATAGGGACTGGTCAAATAATCTATCAATTCCTCCCAATAATTACAGCCGCAATCGAAAATGGAAAGTTTTTTGAAAATAAGACTCTATTAGAAGCAGTTGAATGGACAAAAAAACATAATTCAAATCTACACTTTTTAGGGATGATCAGTGATGGTGCTGTTCATTCTCACATTGATCATCTAAGTGCACTTTTAGAATTTGCCAGTGAACAAAAGTTGGAAAATGTTTTTATTCATGGAATTACTGACGGTAGAGATACCGCACCAAAAGCAGCCATTGAGTTTATCCAAAAAATTCAACTAAAAATGGAACACTTGGGTGTTGGTAAACTAGCTTCTTTAATCGGAAGATATTTCACTATGGACAGAAATAAAAACTGGGATAGGATTGAAAAAGGCTTTAGATTGATAACAGAAGGTAAAGGTGAAAAAGACAACGACCCAATTAGAGCTCTTAAAAAACAATATAAGGAAAACACCACGGACGAATATATCAAACCAATTTCCCTAACAGATTCAAAGGGTGAATCAATTGGCCTTATCAAAGAAAATGATGCTGTAGTATTTTTTAACTTCAGAAAAGACAGAGCTAGACAGATTACTCAAGCATTTGAACAACCAGATTTTGACCGCTTTAAAGAAGCTAAAAAAATTGACAGTATATTTTTTTCTTGTTTCTCAGAATATGAAAAAGGATTATGTGACAACATCGTTTTTCCATCACAAGAAATAACAACTCGTTTAGGTCAAATATTTGAAGAAAATAAACTCACTCAACTTCGTATTGCTGAAACTGAAAAGTTTGCACATGTTACGTATTTTTTTAACGGAGGTGCAGAGAAACCATACAAAGGAGAGGATCGTATTCCGGTCTTATCAAAAAGTGTTTCGTCTTATGCAGAAATTCCCGAAATGAGTGCACTTGAGGTTACCGATAAAGTAGTTGATGCAATCAAAGAGAAAGACTATGACTTCGTTTTGATAAATTATGCAAACCCTGATATGGTTGGACATACTGGTGATATTCCGGCTGCCGTTAAGGCCCTTGAAACAACCGATGTTTGTCTAGAGAGACTAATCAAGACAGTGCTTCAAAAAAATGGTTGTCTACTGGTCACAGCGGACCATGGAAACGTTGAAGAAATGATTAACTTAAGAACAGGAGAAAGAGATACTGAACATTCAACGAACCCTGTCCCTTGTTGGTTTATCACTTCAAATAATCATAGGGATGAGCCTTTGGAAGAAATCAAGCTTCCGCCTATTGAAGGAATGCTCGTAGATTTATCACCAACAATACTTGAATTAATGGATATCCCAAAAGACCCAGAAATGACAGGCCGGAGTCTTTTAGAAGTATTAAAGGTAAAAAGATAAAGTTATTACAAAAATAAATAAAAAAGACCTATTCAGCTAGGTCTCTTTTATTTACTTCAACTTTTTATATAAGGAAGATTATTTTATCTCCATATCAATATCAATTGCTTCAACAATACATTCATCCGCAGCTTTTTTTACTGCTTCGCTAACAATCGCACATTCTTCGCCCTGAGGCTCATTTTCACATTCTGTAATTTTCTCTTTTATCACAACCGCTTTCCCTTCTTCATTGAGCTTAAAAACAGAAGCACACATTTCAGTACACCTTCCACATCCTACGCACCTGTCTTGATCAATTTGTATTTTCATTTACCTCGATTAATATTTTTTTATAGTACCTTATTTCATTATATCAAATTCTAAAATAATTCAAAAGGCTTATTTTATTTCGTTAATTCTGTTCTTTTATTTAAGTACTGCATAACAGTTGTAACATATTCGGCATGGCTCCATGTTAAAGGTGCTGCTGAGAGATGTTTTCCTGTATCTGAACTAACTTGTTCAGGTAAAAGACCCGCACTCGTGGTTTGTTTATAGACCCATTCAAACACTTCCTTTGCTTGTTCCAATTCATGAAGAGTTTCTGCTTTTTTTATTTTATACTGAGCAACCCAAAGAGTTGTTATAATCCAAGGATTACCCGGAGCATCGTCACTAACTCTGTGATATTCATCTTTCACATATCTTATCACTCCTCCAACCTTTGTTCTACAAAAAAGCTCTCTTTCAACAACATCATAAACATCGTCTAACATTTGATCTTTAATTCCTAAAATATCAAAATAAAAAAGTCCGAAGAAACTACTTATGTCGACTGTATCATCAAAACCGAATCCTTCTTTTTCTGAAACAATTCTGTTATAGAAATATCCATTATTACTGTTATGTAGATATTTTACAATTAAAACCTTTATTTCCTCTGCTTCGTGCTTATATTTTTTTGCAGCTTCCTCTTTTCCAAGAATTTCAGCAAATTTACTAGCCGCCAACAGTCCACCATATACAGTACTTGATGTAAATGTAGAAATTCCATATTTCTGTTCCCAAGGGTCATAACTCTCTTTTGGAAGTCCAGTTCTCTTATCTCGATAGTGGTACATAAATTCAGCTGCTTTTTTAATCAGCGAATTATACACGCTCTCAATAAACTCAATGTTCAAACTAGCCTCATAGTATTCCCAAAGAGAATACAAAATTAAAGCAGTTTCATCCTCTTGAATTGCTAGTTGTTTTTTGCCATCTTTACTCCAAGGATGCCAAGAACTACCAATTGATTTATCGCTTCTATATTTGTGGAAGAAATAACCATCTTCACTAATTACATCATTACAAAATTCAAAGAACTTTCTAGCCAATGTATAGTGCTTAGCTTTTATCAAAGAAAGTGTTACAAAAGCTCCGTCCCTAGGCCATACATATGCATATGTATCTCGACCATATTGCAACATATCAGAATCAGCTGAAGCAATAATTCCACCTTCATTGCCAGTATGTGTTCTAATTATAAGTAAAGATTTTTTAAATAAATCAACAAATTTTTTATCCAAATCCTGGAAATCTAAGTTGTTTTTGTTTACCCATGCTTTCCAGTAATCTTCTGTGGATTCAAGAAGATGATCCTCATTTCTAGCTAAAACATATTCATGTAAATTTCTTGCTTCGTCTAAAACCTTAGCAGCTGTAATCCAATAATCTACTATTTTTTTCTTGTGCCCTTCAATCTCAAAAGTAAATCCTATAACGGAATCAACTGGCCCATGTTCAATCGGATTTTTCTCCAGTACACCGTCCTCCGCATCCTTCCATGTTCCAACCTTCCCTTCAATCCCATAATTTCCAACACAATAATCATCAAAACTTTTCCGACCTTGTCTACCACCAACAACAAAAACTCTTCTCCCTTCGTAATGAGTGATTACTTCGCGATCTGGATCATAATATCCAGTATCCCTTCTTTCTGTATCATAAATCCTAAATTGTTGATGGAAAAATAGTTTTACTTCACGTTTTGAATCCCAAAGATTATTAACTGTAGCTTTCCTTAAAAAAATACACTTTTCGTTATAAACAGTATCTTTGAAATTTATCTTAATTCCTATAGTTTGATTGGTCATCACAACATCAGAAACCAAAGAATCCTCTTTATATCCCATCTCAATCTTCCAATTTAGGCCCTCCAACCAAGAGAATTCTCCATCAACCATAATTCCGATTCTATGAACGCATCCACTTCCAGCATGATTCTCCAAACCAACATAATGATAATAGAAGTCACGAACACGAGCCTTCTCGTCAAGACATAAAAGCATATTCCCATTACCTAAAACTAATGACTTTGGCATTTGTAAATCTAAAAATTTATTTTTATTTAAAATACATAAGCAATCTACTCAACAGCGTCTTTAAGAATTTTGTAAGCTATTTTTCTTGTCTTTGCTTTCTCAATCTTACTTGCCAACTCATCATACCCAAAAACTTTACTAATCCATTTTGCAAAATCGTTTCCGTCACCTTTCGCATGATAATTATACAAATCATCATCAATTCTCAAAAAGGCATCTCTTAACTCTGCTAAATTCTTAACAACTGGACCATAATGAAACCAGAAATCCTCATTTGGTGAAGTATCAAAGGATTTTATCTTTTTCACACTTTCTTTTTGTGTTTTCACTGTCTCTTCTTTTGTTTTTGTTGTTAAAGACTTTGCTTCTTCTTCTTTAGAATCCTCGTTGTCCTCAAAATTTACAATAAGTTGTTTGAATAGGCTCATTTTTATTTTTGATAAAATTTTATATATACTTCATATTACACTTTAATTGTAACACACTTTCTTATTCTAAGCTTCATATCACTAATCGCATTCATAAAAGAAATAAACGCATCATGCGGAGTTTCATATGGATTAAAATATTTATGAACATCTCCATCTGCAAAATATTTTGTACACATATAATAAAAGTGATCTGAAGTCTGAAGTTTTCTCCAATCATCTATTATTCCTTCATCTTCAGTCTTCAAAACATCACATTCCAATGCATAGACTTTTTCAAGAGCATCTGTTTGCAAAACATTAGATCTCCATGCCGACAAATCCCTCTCTTCATCAGCCCATGAAATAAAATCAAAAAAATCAATTGAACCCTTACTTTCAAGGGCATCGATAGCTTCACTAGGCGTTGTAAAACCATTAGACGGATTTGCCAAAACAAATTCTGGTAGATGTTCTAGGAATTGAAAAATTCCCGAATCCTCCCATTGATGTTCTCCAAAAGTTTCATAATCCATAAACAGATTAATCAACTCACCATTTCCGTTGTGATCAGAAATCCATGAAGCAAAAGTTTTAGCAGACAATGGATGTTCTACCCAATTATGATCAGAGAATCTAAATGCTATATCATCTGATAATTTATAATTTTTCAAGAGTAATTTTAGATTCTTACAACCAGCAGCATCATAAAGAAAATTAGGGCTCTTCCATTCTAAAACTCTATCAGCTCCCTCAGCGATAATACCACTGTAGCCCATTGACTCAATTTTCTTAGCTAACTCATTATTGTAAATAAGCTCTGTGTTACGAAAAATTCTTGGTGTCACTCCAAATATTTTTTCTACTTTCTGGCGATGTTTCTCTACTTGATATTCGAATTCCTTTTCTGAATACAAAAAAGCCAGTGAATGATAGTATGTTTCACTCAAAACCTCCGTTCTACCTGTCGCGACTAAATCCTGAAATGATTTCAGCACTGCTGGCGCATATCTCTCTAATTGATCCAAATACACCCCTGAAAAAGAAAAACTTATCTTAAAATCTGGATATTTATTAAGCAACTTCAAAAGAAGTTGATTAGTCGGTAAATAGCATTTTCTAGCAACTTTTTTAATTATCCATTCGTTATTCAAACTCCCCTCCGAATTATCGTTGAAATAATTATGATCCTTCCCAATATCAAAAACCTTGTAGTTTTTTACCCTATACGGTTGATGAACCTGAAAATAGAAACAAATATTCGGCATCTTATTTACTAAGTAAATTAATTAAAAATAATTCTCAGACATTTTATATTCATATATCAATCTCTCAAAAACTCTTTTACACTTAAAAGCTGTTTTATCCCATGTCATTGCCTTAACCTCTTTTTCTCCCATATCAACAAGATGATTTCTAAGAGAATCATAATCTAAAACAGAAATAATTTTATTGGCCAATTCATCAGTATCCCAAAAATCAACCTTCAGCGAATTTTCTAGAATTTCACTGACTCCAGACTGCTTAGAGATTATTGTCGGTGTTCTTTGTAACATTGCCTCAAGTGGCACTAAGCCAAAAGGCTCTGAAACAGATGGCATCACAAACACATCAGCCATATTCATCAAAGTTTCTCCTTCTTTCTTATTATACCAATCTGTAAAAACAAATCTATCTGAAATCTTTAGGTAAGCTGCTAACTCAACCATGCCAGCTAGCATATCCCCTCCTCCAGCTAGAATAAAGGTGACATCATCACGTGTCTCACAAACCTTAGCTGCCGCCCTAATAAAGTATTCTGGACCTTTCTGTAAAGTGACTCTACCAGCATACAGAACTATCTTATTGTCTATATTTCTTTCAGAAGGTTTGAAACAATATTCCTCCGTATCAATTCCATTATAAGAAACTATAATCTTATCCTCTGGCACATCATAGTTTTCAAGTAGCCTCTTTTTAACATGGAAACTAATAGCTATAATTTTATCAGCTCTTTCAAAACCTTCTTTCTCAATTTCATATTCTCTTTGTCCAGGATTTCCTCCACTTCGATCAAAGGCAGTGTTATGTATATGAATTACTAGTGGTTTTCCACTAACCTCCTTTGCAACAATACCCGCCTGAAAAGTCATCCAATCATGTACATGTATAATATCAAAAGTTTCCTTTTTAGCTATTATTGCAGCCTTGTTAGCATACCGCCAAACCTCTTCAAACAAATTACTTCCGTATTGATTTTTGGTTATGTCTGCTTTACTTGCGTTTACACTTCCCCAAACTTCTTCTAGTAAGTTACTCTCGCATTGACTCATTAGGTCAATATCATTTAAAACATTTTTTTGAACAAAGTCGCTTAATGTACCACCATTCTTTTTTAGATATTTTATCAAAGAAGAATATCTTTGAGAATCCATATAAGGCATTAACAAGGAATCAACCTTTCTGATTGTAATTCCTTCAATATTCTCTATATTTTTTTCCTCATATTTACTTACTTTAACCCTCTCAGCAACCAACAAATCCAGAAAGTGACTTTTTGCTCCCTTCGGAGCCTTCGGAATAACAAATGTAACCTTCATTCCGAGCTTGGTCATGCTCTTTGTTAAGCCATGACAAGCAACACCAAGACCGCCCACACTATAAGGTGGAAATTCCCAGCCGAACATAAGCACTTTTGGTTTTATTATTTGCACTTTTTGATTATACTATAACTCTTTTTTATTTATGTTTTTACTACATAAAGCAACAGTCAAATTAACTGATTTGCCCTAAACGCATTTCAACTTTCATTGTATCACGAAATTGAATATTATGAAAATGTTTTTCAACTCTTTTCATTTACAAAAAGTATTAACTAAAACACCTTATTTATTAGCCTTTTTCTCAGCAACAACGAAGATATTTCTTCTAAATTTCTTGTTTGTTTTCTTTTTTTGACCAAAAGTAAATCCACTCTCCACAATTTCAAACCTAAAATTCTTCACTTTCTTTACAATCATTTTCTTTGTCCACCAATAGCAAAATCTCCACTGGATTTCATCTTGGTATTTAAAAGAAATTCTAGCAGCTAAGTTTATATTACCTCGCAAGAAACTTTTCATTAAAAATTTTAGATACTTAGTATTCCAAAGATTCCAAATTGTTAAAATAAGAATTCCATCATCTTTCAAGACCCTTTTCATTTCAAATAATGCATTGTCAGCCATCCTAGGCGTAAAATGATGAAAAACTGCAATTGCAAAAACTATATCAAACTCATTATCTTCAAAAGGTAGCTTTTTCTCATCTTCAATTTCAACAAATGATTTGTCCAAATATTTCTTTCTAGCTATTTCTATTAATTTTTTAGAAGTATCAACACCGACATAATCAAGGTTAGTATCTTTCAAAAAATCCAAGAGTCTTCCGTTGCCACAACCAAAGTCAAGGGCTTTCCCTTCACTTTTTAGATATTTCTTGATAAAGTAAAGGTCTCTCCACCAATATTTTCGAGTACTAGAAAATATTTCAGCGACATTGTTATAAAATTCTTTTAACTCCTTTCTGATTTCGTAGTGCTTTCTCATTTAATTTTGTTGTATAATATGTTTGAAGAGAAAAATTATTTATCATCTCTATGAAGAAATCTAACATAAAAAAAATCATTTTGAAAGCTCTAAAGGCTCCACTTTCGGATATAAAATCTCTTGAAAAAATAAAAAGAGAGTTTGCTATCGAAGAAAAAGAGATGTTTATTAAAAATGCAGAAATAAACAAAGTTTACCTTGAAATGTTAGCAAAAAAAGAAATAGCGCCAAATGAAAACTTACAAAAACTTTTAATAACAAAAAAGATCAGGACTCTCTCTGGTGTAGCAGTCATCGCTGTATTAACAAAACCGAGTACCTGCCCTGGTAAATGTATCTACTGTCCAGACGAAAAAAACATACCTAAAAGTTACCTTTCAAATGAACCAGCTGTTATGAGAGCAATCAAAACAGACTTTCATCCCTACAAACAGGTTCAATCAAGAATGAAAGCTCTTCAATTTAATGGACACTCAACAGATAAACTAGAAATGATTATAATGGGCGGAACATTTTCTTATTTTCCATCCCAATATCAAACATGGTTCGTAAAAGAATGTTTCAGGGCAGCAAATGATTTCCCAAAAGATAAACTATCCGCCAAACAAAAATCTTCTTTGAAAATTGAAAAAAAGAAAAATGAAAAGACTAAAAACAGAATCATAGGACTCACACTTGAAACCAGACAAGATTATATAACGCCCAAAGAGCTTGTGAAATTCAGAATGCTAGGAGCTACAAGAATTGAGATTGGGACACAAAATATCTTTGATGATATTTTAAAAAAGAACAAACGTGGACACTCTGTAAAAGCAACAATTAGAGCAACAAGACTCTTAAAAGATGCTGGTTTTAAAATAAATTACCATTTGATGCCAGGAATGTATGGCAGTAGTCCAAAAAGAGACCTCAAGATGTTTAAGGAAGTTTTTAATAATTCAAATTTTCAACCTGATCTTATAAAAATCTATCCTTGCGTTGTTACAGATAATTCAGAACTATTTCAAATGTGGAAAAGAAGAGAATACACGCCACTAACAAATGATGGTGCTAAAGATTTGCTTAAAAAAATAAAATCTACTGTTCCTCAATACACAAGAATCACAAGACTAATTCGAGATATCCCAAAAGAATCAATTATTGCTGGTCCCAATATTTCAAATATGCGTCAAATTATGCAACAAGAGCATGTTCATTGCGAATGTATTCGTTGTCGTGAAGTTGGTTCTGATTTTACCCAAAAAGATAAAATTATTTTTGACAGAATTAACTATAATGCATCTGGGGGGAAAGAAATATTTCTTCAATATGTCTCACCAGACAAAATGAAACTTTATGCAATACTAAGACTCAGAATCCCGTCAAAAAATAATGAAATGGAAACTCTGATTCCGGCACTCTCTAACAGTGCACTTATTAGAGAGGTGCATACTTTCGGAAAACTTGCTAAAATAAATAAAACAGATTCAACATCCCCACAACATATTGGGCTAGGTAAAAAACTTCTAAAAAAAGCAGAGGAAATAATAAGAAAAGAATCAACTCTTAAGAAAATTGCTATTATTTCTGGTATTGGAGTTCGAGAATATTATCGAAAATTTGATTATAAGATTGAAGATGAATATATGACAAAAATTCTATAAACTTTAAATATAGAATCGTAATAATTAATCATTGAAATTATGCAAAAAATTATCATTGCATCGGGACCTGTAATTGTAGAGAAAAATAATGTGCTTCTTGACCAACACGGCGACGATAGATTTTGGAAGTTTTGTGGAGGAAAAACAAAAGAAAATGAATCACTCATTGAAACCGCCCTACAAAGAGCCAAGGAAGAACTCAGTATTGAAATAGAAATCATAGATGAAAAGCCTTTTATCTTACACACAAAGAAAAAAACACCTGAAGGTATCATTGATATCATATTGGTACATTTTCTTTCAAAACGAATCGGCGAAATTGTTCCCGGAAAGGAAATTCTTAAATGGAAATGGCTTCCAATCGAAGAATTGGAACAACAAGATTTAGCACCTAATATACTACCAACATTAAGACACTTTGGATTCACTCAAAATTAAATTTGGACTATCCATTCTTAATCTCCTAAAAACCGTTATCATCTTGCTCGCTTTTTTAGGACAAAATTTAGCATACTGACTCATGAATCCTCGCTTATAGTAAGTATATCAACTCCTAATCATTATTAAATCTTCCATAATTACATTTCAAGTATTCAACAGAAACCCTAACACTTTTTAAGAAATACCAGACAAAAAGACTAGAATTAATCACCAGAATGAACACCTACTACGTAATAAGTGTTCATTCTTGAAAAAAGGAAATTGGAAAGTCATAATAATTTATACAATCAAAAACCACACCAAAACTTGATGTGGTTCTAAAAATAATTTCTAAAAATATCTAAGCTTATTGTGGAGCCACTTCAGCATTTACAGCTGGAGTCACTTCAATATTAGCTAAACAAGTTGATTCTTCTCCATCAGCTCCTTCTACGGTCAAAAGATAGCTTCTTGAATCAACGATTCCAGAAAGCCACCAAGATCCATTAGAACCAAAAGTTCCGATAATGTGATTTGAACCAACAGGGGTTAATTTTGCACTAACAGCGTCGTCGCTTGTCCAAACCAAGTTTGTTCCTCCTCCAACTTCAACAACATCAGGGATAGCGTTAATCTCACAAGATGGAACACTAGAAACTTCTTCTTCAACAATCACTTGGGCATCACAACTAGCAGTTTGTCCTTGGACACCTGTAACAGTCAAAGTATATTCACGTGTATTTGTGATTCCAGAAAGCCACCACCAACCATCAGCAGAAACATCTTGCATCCAAGAAGATGAATTTTTAGGATGAAGTTTAGCGCTTACAACATTATCGCTGGAATTCCAAATCAAAGTTGTTGTTCCATCAGTGGTTACACCTGGATTTGCATGCATATTACAAGAAACTGGCTCAACCTCTTCAGACTCAACGATCACCAATGCATCACAAGTAGATGTTTCCCCTTCTGGTGTTTCCACAGTAAGTGTATATTCTCTTGTATCCATGATTCCAGATAACCACCAAGACCCATTAGCAGAAACATCCTGCATCCAAGAAGATGAATTCTTAGGATGAAGTGTTGCCTTTGAAACATTCTCACTAGAATTCCAGATTAGATTTATTCCGCCTCCAGCAACAATATTGCCTGGATTAGCGTAAATAGAACATGTTGGAGATTCTTCAACAACATCCTCAACGATCACTTGGGCATCACAACTAGCAGTTTGTCCTTGGACACCTGTAACAGTCAAAGTATATTCACGTGTATTTGTGATTCCAGAAAGCCACCACCAACCATCAGCAGAAACATCTTGCATCCAAGAAGATGAATTTTTAGGATGAAGTTTAGCGCTTACAACATTATCGCTGGAATTCCAAATCAAAGTTGTTGTTCCATCAGTGGTTGTTTCTGGATTTGCATGCATATTACAAGAAACTGCGTCACCTCCATAACCAGACATATCATCTTGAATCGCAGATGCATTAGATGCAAAAGCAAAAAGTCCGAAAACGGCAAAAACACTCAAAATAATTCCTAATTTTCTCATATATTTCCAATAATATTAAAGTTATTAAATTCTATTTGAAATTATAACATATTAAATAATTAAAACAAACTCATTTATTCTACTTCTCTGATAGTCTGAAACAATTGCGCCCCATTTTCACCGACTTTCTCTCCAAGAGCGATACCAATAACATCTCCTTTTGATGAAACAAGAGGTGCACCTGGCACAATTCCAGCAATAATAGTTGTTTCAATCACATCCTCCAACAAATCATCTCTCGACAAAACAACAACTCCAGAGTGAACTTCCTCAATCAATCCTCCACTAATCGTCGCCACAAGCTGATCTTCCTTATTGAAGTTATTCACAAAAGTTGGCGCCATGGAGAAATCATTCTCAATTTTCAATGAAACCAAAACTCCATCACGCTTGATTTCTTTGACAATGAAAGCATCTTTTTTGCCAGGAATAACAATTGAATATTCACCATCATCTTTAATAACTGAGCCATCTGTCAAAATCCAACCTTCCTTGTCATATACAACTCCACGCGCAACAAATTTGTCATCCAATCCTCTTTCAGTTGCATCAACAATCTTCCCAGTATAAATTGTCACTGAAAAAGCACGGTTCTTCCCGACTGCCTCCATCAAAATGTCCGCCTCGGTTTTTGGAGTATCCACTCGCTCACTTTCTGGAACAACTCCTTTTGTTATTCGATTTTCAACTCTCCCAACTAATGGGGAAATATCATGAGTCATTCTTTGCATCCCTCGATGAGAAATCGCCAACGCTCCTAGCAAAATGGTCAAAACAACAGAGATAACTGCTGTGATGCTGATTATCTTTAATTTATTTTGATCCATATCTAAAATATATTTTAATGTTTATTCATATGAACCCTCTTATTGTTAACTATATCACAAATAAACTATCTGGTCAAAAGCTATTTTTCAATTTCATAAACAACAATCCCACTTTCAGCATGTGCAACGTGAATTTTTGACGAGGACAAGAAAGGATATAGATATTGGTCGCTCCCCTCAAGATCATCTGTTTTGATAATATACTTCACTCCATGCTCTTTCAAAGTTTTAATTGCCAAAAAAATTTTCCCAGCTTCAGTTGAATTAGATGTAATCACTTGTTCAACTTCAGAATACCCCTCAACATCACCAGGAATATCCTGTATTTCACCTAGCTCCGTGTTGTGACCAGAAATAATTTCACAATCAAAAAACCTTGTTGCTGGATTCGCAACCAAAAACCCTCTGTTGAAATCCAAACTGTAATATTGATGCCAAGGCAAGAAAACAGCTTTGCACTCATCTTCACTTGCGCGAAGAAACTCATTGGTTTTGTGCCAAGAAGCGGGATACCAAACACTTCTCAACTGTCCGTGAAATCCCCCCAACATAAACGGTGTGAAGACAATCGGTAAGAGAAGACAAGTAAACAGCACAAAACGTTGCAGTTTCTTTTTTGCTACAAATTTTCCAGTAAAAACACCAACTCCTACACTTCCCAAAAGTGCAAAAATCAAAGCTGTCACACCTGACCATTTTTGTGTGTCCCGAAAACCACTCCAAAATCCCACATGGTCAAAGAGCCACTGATTAATTCCACAAACTCCATAAGCGCTTATTCCTGCAGAAAAAATCATACTGAAAGAAAAAACGAGCAAAAGAAATTTAGAAACAAGACGTGTTTTCTTTTTGCGAAGCAACTCCCTTGCACCAAAAAAACAAAGGGTCGCAATCGAGAAAAAACAAAGATAAAAAAGAAAAGGCATAGCAGTCGGCGAAATAAAGCTATTCGCCCAAGAATGACTTTCACCCCAAAATCCACGCAAAGTAAAAACGTTTCCAATAACTCCAATGAAGGGGTCGCCTGTAGTTGCAAAAGCAGTTTGATGAGTTTTGTCAAAATCATCCAAAGTATTCACATCATGAGTAAAGAATGGCACTAACCAATATGAACTAGCAACCAAAAAAATTCCCATTCCAAAAAGAAAATCCCCAGCAAAGGAATAATTTTTCTTCACATCTTTCCCTCGCATAAGATGAAAAAGAAACACACAAAAAGCTATAAATCCAACAACAAGTCCAATCGCAAGACCATGAACGGAAAACATCCCATTAAGAACAAGCCAAAAAACAGCTCCCAATATTGTTTTCTTTTCAGATTTTTTGAAATAGCTAATCAAAAAATAAAAAAAAGGCCAAAGCAAAACATATCCCAAAATCACTCTCCACTGCCCTGCCAAAAATCGCTCGTATACAAAAGGATTAAAAACAAAAAGGATTGAAGCGAAATATTCATTCCCGTTTCTCCGAACAAACGGAAAGAATTTCAAAGGCAAATAAAACATAGCAAAAACCATCGAAACCAAAATCAGTTTTTGAACTAACCAAGCAGGAATAATCAAGCCTAAAAGATACAAAATTCCCGTTGTGGGAACATTCAAAACATCACCAAGTGAACAATAACTGAAATTTATCTGTGGACCAGCAGACCAATCTAACATCAAAACATAGCCTGGCAATAGCATCTTCCAAAGCACAAAAACAGTCCCTATTAGGGAAAAAAGAATGAATTGATATTTTTTGAAATGTTCTTTCATTCATTTTCAACAAACCAAACTACAGAGATAACTCTGTAGTTTTTATTTTTTAATAAAAACATTCTCTGAATTACTCAAACATCTGGAGCATTTATTAATGACATTTTATCAGAAATAAACGAAACAATAAAGCCTAGCAAAGGAAAATTGAGTTAAAAGTTTATAAAATTCATAAAGTTGAAAGTTTATAAAAAACTGGTCATTCATAAGATATCATTTCTAACGTATTATTCCTGAGCAATCGGGAATCCATTAGATTGAGAAATAAAAAAATATAGCATAAGATGTGAACATGCTACCTCAGATTCAAAATGGAATAGTTCATGCTAAGATTTCTACATAGAATCTAATGGATCCCCGCCTGCGTAAGGATGACACGGGAACTCTATTTAATTTCCTTTGGACGTCCGTATACATCTTCATAACGAAAAATATCATCCTCTTCAAAATAATCCCCAGTTTGTACTTCAATAATCTCAAGATTTTCCTTGCCAAGATTCGACAACTGATGTTTAGAATGAGCTGAAATATATGTACTCTCATTTTCGTGAAGCGTTAGAAAATTTTCACCGTTCACCACATTGGCCGTTCCTTTAACCACAATCCAATGTTCTGCTCGCCTTTTGTGCGATTGCAAACTAAGTTTGGCACCAGGATAAACAATTATCTTTCTCCATCAATATCATCATTGAAACTTTCTCCATCTTTATCTTCAGCCTGACAAGCAGCCATTAATTCATGCGATTTTACCTTATGATTGTCATTATCTACTAGCACTTCATACATCCCCCATGGACGATAACCCATTACATTATGCTCTACTTCTTTATATTTATGCTCTTTTAGATACTCCACGACATTTTTAATTTCAGCGCTTTTGCCTTTTTTCTGAACCAAAATAACATCATTATTTTCAACAACATTGATATCATCTACGCCAACCGTCACAACTAAACGATTGTTCATAGAATTAACATAGACATTTTGCGAACCAAAGGTTAGATGTTTGGTATTAACATTCTCATCTTCTGAAGCAATCTCCGAAAGTATATCAAACGAACCAATATCACTCCAATCAAAATCACCTTCAAACATGACAACTTTCTTAGAACGCTCAGCTAAAACGTAATCAATGGCGATTTTAGGCAAAGAAGCAAAGTTCTTCACAAAAGCGTCATATGAATTGTCATAAAAAGCATACATCTCCGAGTCACATATTTGCAGTTCTACTCTGAAGGTTTTGACATTAAACATATACATTCCAGCATTCCAAACATATCTTCCAGTGGTCAAAAACTTCTCAGCTGTTTCAACATCTGGTTTTTCTTTGAAAGCGATCACTCGATAATAGCTGTTTTCCTTCTCCCCTTTTTCAATATAACCAAGCTCTGTGTCTGGTTTGGTAGGCTTGATACCAATCAAACCAATATTATCTCCCAATTCAGCAAGTGCTTTTTTCACAAAGGATTGATATGTTGCTTTATCGCCAATATAGTGGTCGCTATGTACTTCAATGATTGGCGCATCTTTGTCGATACCAATTTTATCCTCTAGATACTTGACCGCTAGCATAATAGCTGGGGTTGTGTCTCGTGACATTGGCTCGATGATGATTTGTTCTTTTTTAAAGTCGGAAAAGATTTCTTTTACTTGATTGAAGACATTGAAAAAGTTGTCCTCATCAGTCACGACATAGATATTCTCCTTGGCAACTGCTCCACTCATACGTTCAAATGTTTCTTGAATAAGAGACTTATCGGAATATAGTTTCAAAAATGGTTTCGGAAAATTTTTACGAGACAAAGGCCACAATCGTGTGCCTGATCCTCCGCAGAGAATGATACAATACATAGGTCTATCTTAAAAATATAATTATCACCGTAGCTGAAAATTTTAATGAATGATTTCAATCATTAGTCAATTTCAACATATAGCGCATTAAATGTCAAGAAAGGTCATCTCTCTCATCAACCTCACAAATGGGCTTCAAAATTCTTTTCCAAAAGCTAAAATCAATAAATATGTGTATTCTTTGTTTTTTGTTTTTTGTCTTACTTCTACACCTTAATATTAGGGAAAAATCCATAGAACATTGAAGATATGAACTAATAAGCTCTATCTAACAATTTTCACTACAAATCGTTTCAATTTGGATATAATAGATTCCCCGACTTCTCAGGAATAACACTCTATTCTCACTGACAATCAGCATCGCATGCAATCCCATCATGGTCACCGTCTCGTCTTGTGCAATGGCAAGTATTCAATTGATACTGCGCTTCTCGGTGCTGGAACAGGTTCTGGAACAACAGAAACAGACTCAGGAGCCGTTTCAACAAGTGAAACAACTTCAGAGACTGAACCTTCAATCTCACAAACACCATCAGCCCAAAACCCGCGCTTATTCTCTTTTGCTTCATTTTGTGCTGACTTGAATTGGTCTCTGAATTTTTCATCAGGTGGAAAATTGTCCACACGAGCAAATCCTTGACGAACCAAATAATCATTCACGAAAACATCCTCCAAATAAACATATCTCAAAAGCCGTCCGTATTGATCCTTATTAGAAATGTCTTTCACTAATGTCACTGTCTTTCCTTCAAGCATTTCCTTTGTCTTCATATTTACTTCCTCCCCAAAACATTGCACTGGTTCTTTTGGTCCGACAACTTCTGGTGCATCTATCCCAATGAATCGCACTACTTCTCCATCAGACAATTTCAAAGTGTCTCCGTCTATTACACGAGAAACCTGAAAAGTTTTAATTTCGTCCTCAATCTCTTTCTTCACAGGTGTCACGACATTTTTCTGTCTTTCAATAACCAATTCTCTCTGCAATCTAGCAATCTCAGCCAAAAAATCTATTTCTTTTTGAGTGTTTCTGTCGTCTTTTTGATTAGAAAAAAACATAATCATAAAAACACATGCAATAGACACTGTCGCGACCCATTTATTCCGAGTTTTCCAATCAGTCTTATTCCAAACATACCAAATCAAAACCACTGGCAAAAGAACGACATATAAAATAACTTTAACTATCCCCAAAATCAATTTTACTTTCTTATCCATGCTTTTTGAAAATTATTTTATCAATCTTTAACTTACATTCTCTTTCTAATCTCATAAACTATTTCGCCTCTTTCTTATATTCCCAAATTTGCTTTGCCACACCAATCACCAAGAAGAAATATGCCCAAACTGCCACGACTTCTGCCCAAGCTTCTCCTTTTAAGAAGATCTCTTTGTTGCCTAAAACAAGAAGAAAAGGAATGATTACCAAACAAACCAAAGCACCTCCAATTGAAACTCGCGAATCAATTTGCCACCAAAACATTACGAAAAAGAAAATCCAAAAGAAAATATCAACAATTGTGAGTTCGGTGAAAACCAAAAGCCCAATTAAAAGTCCTGTTGAAACAAAAAATCCAATCCAATTGCGATTTGATGATTGAAAAAATGGTGCCAAAAACTTTCCAAAAATGGATTCTCTAAAATTAAAACTGTATTTGCCGATTTTGAAATTTTTTCTTTTTTGCATTGTTTGAGTTTTGCGAACTACAGAGTTAACTCTATAGACTGAGTTTAAGAAATTTCTAAAGATTTAATAAATTTGCGTATATCCCTCTACATATCATTCTCGCGGAGGCAGGGATTCGTTAGGCTGTATAGTCAATTTTAAAACAAACCGTATCCATTCATAATCAAAGACTCCAATTAGGAATTTGTAGTTAAGTTATTAGGTGAATTAGGAATTAGGAATTTGTAACTAGTCTCTATAGATTGAGTTCGGTACTCTTAAAATTCCTTTTCTACTACTTTTTTGATTTTAGATTTGGATAAATCCTTTTTACTTCTTTTATCTTAACATGCTTTTACCAATAGAAAAAGCGTGACAACCGAGTTTGGTCGCCACGCCAATTAGACTGATACCAACTTCTTTTATTTAAAAACACTCTCATTTTGCGGACTGATTTTGCAATGATTCACATTGACACTTTGCCTGAGAATTTCCTCTATGTATTTTTCTGGAAAATTTACTGGAAAACTATCAATTATCTCCGCTAGAGTCTTTATACTCTCTTCGTTTTGTAAACTTTTCATCAATTTACCTCTCTCATGGTCGATTAACAAATAATGAGACATTTGTCTCGAAAAATACAAACTAACTTATTTAGGTTATAACACACCTATGAAGTTTTATCCAAAAACTTAATTGATTTAATTTCATTGTAAGATTTAGAATTGAATATAAAAATTCAAAAATAATCATGAGACTATTCATTGTATTATCTACATATCATGCAATAATTTCATTTTCTATCAAATTTAATGCACCCGACAACGAATGATTGCATTCTATCTTCTTGCTTGCGTTAGCACTGATAATATTTAATTTCTTCAAATTATCAAAACACCAAAATATTTTTTCCTCAAAGTCTTGCTGATTTCCAAGCTTAAATATCAAACCATCCTCCTTATCCACAAACAATTCTTTCATAGATAGAATATCTGGTGCAATCACTATTATTCCAACTGACATAGCCTCCAACACAGAAATAGACATACCCTCACCTGTTCTTTTTGTTGGAAATAAAAAAATATCTGAAACATCTAGGTATTCCACTACTTCATCGTTTGATACAGCTCCCACCAATTTTATTCTCTTATTGTCTTTCACTAAATTTTTTAAACCAGGGAACATATCACCGTCACCAACAATTATTAGCGTATATGAAATTTTTTTACGTTCAAATTCATCTACAGCCATTATAATCATGTCAATCCCCTTTTCTTTATGCAATCTACCAACATACAAAAAATTTAGCGATTTTTTCTCATTATAATTTCTCTCAACATAAGCAAACTGATTATTATCGATAAAATTTCTAATAGTTGTAATCTTTCTGTCAATATTTCTATAAATTATTTTTAAATCATCAGTAATAATAGTGGATGCAGAAATAATTTTTTTCGAATTAAAAACAACCTTATTTTGAATTATTTGCATCATAAAACAATATGGTATACCTAAAAGTGTTTTAATACTTCTATTCCTAGTAACGAAAAACTGACTAACTAAAGATCTACGTTCAAGCTGATAAGTGCCATGCAGAACAGTAATAATATCTAATTTATATTTTTTAATCAAAGCAGCATTCACAAACCCCGTCGCCATACTCACATTTAAAATATGATCATATTTATTATGATTACACTTAATAAAAGATCTCACAGCCAACCAAAACGACAATGAGTACTTTAACATAAGATTCGGCATCTTAGAAATTCTATAAACTGTAATATTGTTTATATAAAATAAAGATTTACTACCCTTTGCTAATTCTGGCGTAATAACTGTCACGTTATGACCACTAGATACAAGCTTCTCAATGATAAGTCTTGTATGTGTTTCCATACCTCCTATATTTTGATCATAACTTCTTGTCACAATTAGAATGTTTTTTTTATTCATACCTCTTATTTTCTAATATTTTTATGTAAAACAGCCATATTAACATCATTTCTTTCTGGAAAAAAAATATACTCCACCGATAACTTATTCTCTGAGTCATATTCAACACAATCTACATCATAGATATATTCAACTCCATTTTTTTTATCAACAATTTCTTCGACAATGCAATTATTTAGCATACTACTCTTAATGTCATTGCTGGAAATATTTTTAAAAAAAACATGTATATTGAACTTATTCCTAATATCAATATTGTCAAAAATCTCTCCTTGTATTAACGATCTGTTCGATTTACCTATAAAAGTATAGTCTCTCAATGGTTTTATTTTATTCTCAACAATCTTAATATCTCTAATGCTAACTTTACTATTTGTAACACTAGTAGCACCAAGAGAAAACAATACTTCCATATATTTATACTGTTTATTCTTTGGCTTAAATTCTAAACTATCAAATGTATTGTGATTGTAGTCCTTAGAAGACAAAACTATATCTGATCCACTAATGATTTTCCTATTATTATCAGCAAATCTTACGATTGTCTTGTATTCGGCATTTGAATCTATTTCTTTATTCACAATAACATCAATATTATATTTACTGTTATATTCTATGGGAATCAACAAATTGCTATAATTACCTCCATTATTATATTGTGCCATGTCACCGATTCCTTCTACTTTTAAGATTATACTGTTCTCTGTCTCCTCTATACTTCCATTTTTTATAACATATTTTTTCCATTTTTTTTTATTAAAAAAATTATCACTGTTTCTTAAAAAAGAATCGTGCTTTATAGTTTTCTCACTTTCATAAAGCAGTTGACTTTCATCTCTTTTCGCAAATGCAAAACGTAGAACACCCTTGTCCGTTGCAAGAATCTGACTACTTCCATTCTTTATAATATAAGAATATGACCTACATATTGGCACTATAAAAGAAAGAACAAACAAAAAACCTAATATCACAGCTATTTTCTGGTATATGTGTTTCTCATTTTGCACTTTAAAGTATTCATTTTGTGAAAAAAGTAAAGTATCTAAAATGTATATCAATGAAGTCATCACAACACCTCCTAAAACAAAAGTAATAGGCAAAGAAGATTTAAACCATAAATTAACAACACCCCACTGCACGCTATCCAGAAAAAAAATACCTAAATTCAAATACCCCAACACAATAAAAATTGGTAAAAAAGAGACAATTAAATACCCTACAAATAATGCTCCTTGTTTTATTTTCGAAGACAACAACCATACAACTATCAAGAATGGCAAGATCCATGTGATATAATGCGATTGGAATTTACCAATAAAGATAGCAAAAATCAACAATGCAACTAAACTGTATTTTACAAAAACTATATCAGAATAAATTATTTTTCTCCTGATGACCTTAAAAAATAAATTTATATGGAAAATAGAAACTCCAATTATTCCTATGAGAGTCGCCTTGGAGACAAAACTAAAATATTCTGGTGCGGACAAATTAGTTGGCAAATATTTTTTAACTAAATAAAACGGTATATTGAATAAAGAGTATTTTGATATATATACTTCGCTAGCATTCATTGGTGCATCTGGTTGAGCGTGATGCAATAAACTCCCAAACAACCCAGGAAGATATTCTGGGTACAAAATAAAATTTAAAAATGAAACCAGTACTACCAGCAAGAACACACTGACATATTTAACAGTATTAAAAGAGAATAGTTTATATTCATTTCGGGACAAATAAAAAATAAACCAAACTGGAAATAAAATTATTGCATAGTAATAGATAGATACTGAGAAAGCTAATGGGATCAAGCTCTTCACATACTGTCTCCTGATGAACAAATATAAAGACAATGTAACAAAAAATGTTGCTATTATCGCATATTTTCCTTCTATGCTAATAGACCAAAATACAATTGGATTTGTTATCCATAATAAAAATCCTAAAAATGCTTTTTTCTCTTTTTCTGTAATAAAAAAGATTATTTTATACAAAAAATAGCCTGTAAATATATCAAAAACTAATAATGGAAACTTGAAAACAAGATGCAAAATATTTATATTTTCATAGAAACCAAAAATATGCCTTAATACATCATACATATAATGATTCACAAAAAATAAACTCTGTAAAAAGAATCCTTTATTCCAATAAAACAAAGGATGTATATCAAAATCCGTTGTTTGTCTAACCTGATAAACATATGACGCAAAATCAAAAGGAAAACTCGTAATCGATATTATAGAAAGTTTAATTAAAACGATACAAATAGAAAAAAATATTAATTTACGTTTCTTCTTCATAGCTCTTTAGTGCTAACTGAAACATCCCATTTTCCATTGGATGAAACTCTTTTAAAAACTCTGATCTTAGTTCCAATTAATAAATAAAGATAAGATAAATAATAGATAAGTCCTAAAAATGGAAATTTAGATATGGACTTTAATACACTTTTACGATAAAAAAATTTATCAATCACGTATTCCCGTGTAATTTTTTCTCCAAAAGCACCAATCAACATTTTCTTAGATTGCTTAAAACGTAAAAATTGCTTCTTGAAATCGTTGAAATTCCCTGGCATCCTAAACAAAACAATAGCATCCTTAGCATATTTATAATCATACTTATTTTTTTTGTTACTAAAATAAATATATGCATCATTACCAACCATTTCTTCTGGAACAATTACCTTCTGTGCTAAATTCTTATGAATAGCCAAAATTCTTCCATGACATGTATAAACACTATTTGGGTATTTTTTTTTCACAGAATCCTGAAGAAAAGCACTAACCTGTAAAACCTTTTCGAAAAAAAGTTTTGGCTTTATTTGCCTAGGATTACCAGCAACAAGTTTAGTATCTCCTTGGAAAAAAGGCTTTAACATCCTTGAAACAACTGTCTTATTATCTAACAAAATATCAGCATCAAATAAAATAGCCACGTCAGATTTATTCCAGTCAATGATTTTATGAAAAATATCATTCAACCTTGAAGACTTACCTTTTCTTGAACTATAATCGACTATTCTGACACGATCATCAAAATAGCTTCGAACTATTTCGGCTGTTTTATCATCACTACCATCTGAAACAACTACAATTTCAACCAAAAAACAATCAACGAATTCTTGATCTAGTATCGATTCAAGTAGTCTTCTTATATTTCCTTCCTCATTTAATGCAGGTATAGCAACAGTAAATTTAATTTTCTCCATTTCTCCTTTTTTACAAAGATAACTCTGTAGTTATGTTAATTTCTTATATTCAATCTTATTTCTCAATCTTCTCCAAATCCTTAATCATAAGTCTCTTTCTTCTCTTCTCCACTTCAATTACAAGTTTTTGCTTCTCTTGCCATCCAAATTCTAAAATCGCATCAATTGGCAATGTGATTACATAAGTAATCACATTGCCACTCACTTTTGAAAGCTTACGAATATTTTTATCTTCGATTCTCCTTGTCCCCATAATAGTAAGTTAAAAGTTATTAAGTTATCAAATTAGAGAATTTTGATAAACCCAGAAAACAACTTCGAAATTTCTACTGATAAATTATACCATATTTTAAATTCATCTTTAGAAATATATTTCAACTTTTGTGCGAGATACATCATTGAACATACTTCACCACACAATCCTTTTATAATGTAGAGAAACTGCTTTAACTCCTTATTACTTTGACGTTCAAAGCCTTCTGCAACATTGTTCATAATAGAAACTGAAGCTCTTTGAGCCTGATCACGAAATCCATAATCACTACTATCTTTAAATTTCTGATAAATCCACAGACTTAATGCTTTTGCTTTCTGCTAAGCTATTACATCTTTAAATTTTTCAATTTTCATATTTTTCTAACTTTATGAACTTTATAAACTCACCATAGCTCTTCTCAAAATTAATCTTCTTACTCCATTTCCATGCAGTATTTCTTATTTTCTCATACTTTCCTCCTTTTTTCAATAGTCTTTCAATATTCTTCGCTAAACTTTCAGGAGAATTTTTTTGACAAATCAATCCAGTTTCATTGTGACGCACACTATCTCTCAAACCGTCCACGTCATAGACAACAGCTGGTGTCCCTTGTGAATTTGCTTCTGTCACCACCAACCCCCAACCCTCTTTGATGGATGTAACAGCCAAGACATGGGACTTTTGCATCAATTCAATCTTTTTTTCAATTGAAACTCTTCCGAGCACATCAATTGAATCTTTGAAAGGCGATTTTTCAATCATTTGCAAAATCTTTTCACCAAATTTGTCATTTATGTCTCCAGCAATAATCAGTTTAAAGTTAGTAAGATCGAAAGCATGCCCAATCGCATAACTTGGAGTTAAAAGTTCATTCTTTCCAGACTTGATTAGTTCAAAAGCTTTGATGATTTGATCTGTTCTCTTCATTGCTCTCACTGCACCAAAAGAAAGGAGTGTTGGGTTTGGATATTTTTCGCTCCAACTCTGTGTCTCCACCTCAGGCATGGAGAGAATAACTGGTGTATCTATTTCTATTTCTTTTATTGGGTCAATTTCTATTCCTTCACTGATGATGTTGATATTTTTTTCTTCAAATCCAAATCTCATCAAATCTTTTTTCGTGCTTTCTGAAACTGTGATGACTTTCTGATCATTCAACATTCGCAAATAGAAAAATTCAAGTACAAATCCAATGATGTTCAATGGAAAGAACATTTGATAGAACCAAATTTCCCTGCAAAGTTGATGAATAAACATAATTTTCCTTTCTTTAACATATAGTTTTGTAAAAAATGGAATTGTGTTCATCTCATCAACCACCATATCAGCCCAACCTCTGAGATTTTTTTTGTAATATTTGAAAGCTTCCCAATAAACCGTCCATCGTCCACCAACTCGGATCACTTTGCATCCATTAATAATTTCTTCTTTTTCGGCACCTTCAAATCCACCAACCAAAAACAACACTTCGTGCCCATCCAAAGCAAGTCGTTTCCCAAGTTCGCTAGCAACAACTTCTGCACCACCAGCCAAAGGATTTTTTTTGTCTTTCCATGTTAGCCACAAAATTTTCATCTGAAATCTGCCTTTAGAGTTCATCTACAGAGTTAACTCTGTAGATATGATTTATTATTTCTCCCAATCTTTGATTATCAATCTTTTTCTTCTTTTATCAACCTCAATAACAAGTTTTTGCTTCTCTTGCCATCCAAATTCTCGAATTGCATCAATTGGTAATGTAATTGCATATGTTGCCCCGCCACCGACTTTGGAGAGCTTACGAATGTTTTTATCTTCAACTTTTTTTCTTCCCATAGTTTTAAGCTTATTTTTTACAACTTCTTCTTTCTAATAATATATAACTGCCTACCTTGTGATTCATTATAGATATGTCCAACGTAAAAAGCCAAAAGTCCGATTGAAATGAGAATCACTCCCATCAGAAAAAGAGTAATATCTGCTAGAATTGCTGTTCCGGAGAAATTAAATCCCCAGTTTAACACAAAACGATCAACAAACATTACAGCTCCCAATATTCCAGAAGAAAACACAATAGAAATCCCCACATAACCAGCAATTCGAAGAGGTAACATGCTAAGAGAGATTATGCTATTGAAAGCTAATTGAACTAATTTAATTGTACTATAGCTAGCTTCTCCATTGACTCTTTCATGCGCTTCAAAAGGCAAAATCACTCTTCTGAATCCCAACCAATCAATAAGTCCGCGCGTCATTCTGTTTCTTTCAGGCAAATCCTTGAAAGCATCAATCACAGCTCGGTCAAGCAAACGATAATCAGTGGCATTTGATACAATTGGCACATCCGAAATCATTCGCATTATTTTATAAAAAATCTTTCCACCACATTTTTTGATAAATGAATCACTTTTACTCGTTTTGCGAACTCCAATCACCACTTCCGCACCAGCTTCCCACTTTTTGATAAATTCAGGAATCAATTCTACTGGATGTTGCAAATCTGCATCCACCATGATACATGCATCTCCTTTGCAATTATGAAGCCCTGCTGTAGTTGCCATTTCTTTGCCGAAATTTCGAGAAAAATCAATATAGCAAATACTAGAATTATTTCGAGCCATTTTCTCTATCTGAGCAATTGTTCCATCACTACTGCCATCATTCACAAAAATAATTTCAAAAAAATATTTGTCTTTCAATAGAGAAAAAACTCTTTCTATCTCCTTGCAAACCAGATGAATATTCTTTTCCTCGTTATAAGCTGGAACAATGATTGATATGTTTTTCTTTGACATCCTATTTATGTGAATTATTTTTCTTATATATTCCCCCAAGCAACATTACTAACACTACAATACTTCCAATAATGAAATTATTAACAATTTGTCCTAGATTCTCGTGATTGAAAAATGATAGCAACGAAATCATGATTGGTCCAGCCAATGAAGCTGTAAAAATGATTGATTTTCGCAAAGCCAAGAAATAAAAGAACAGCAAGTTAATGACTGAAACCAACCCCAAAAGCAAACTTAATCTTCCAAGCAATGGTGCAAGTCCCACGTAGCGTGCGCCAATCAAAATTGTGATCACGAGTTTTGAAAACACCGAGAAAACAAGAACTCCTCCCGCAACAATTAAAAAAATCATGCACATTCCTTTTTTCAAAATCTTTTGATTCTCTGCAGACGAGTTTTTGATTTTCACAGCCGACAAAAGAACTCCTGAGACTGAGCCAGTCGCAAAGAAAATAATTCTTGCAATTGTTGCAATCCCACTATATAATCCTGCCTCTTCTGGAGAAAACCAATGTTTCACCATCAAAACATCCGCTGTATAGAGAAACGCAACCGCTGAAGTTGCCAAAAAAATCAATGTGGCATATCTCCATTCTTTTTTTATCACTGTCATGACTTTATCTTTGTTCCATTTTCCAAATTTGAGTTTGGTTTTTGTTTTTGAGAAAACAAAAACCAAGGCAATTCCCTGCGCAATCAACAATCCTATGATCGCACCCAAAGATTTAAAGCCCAAAAAAACAAGTGCTATTGCAAAACATAGCCTTCCCGAAGAAAAAATGATTCCAGACCAAGAAACGGACTTGAAGTCACTGATTCCTTGCAAAAATGCCTTACGGAATGTGAAGTCCACTCCAGTCAAAAGCAAACAAGCTAGCGCAATGAAAGGATAGAGTGACTCAAACTGAAAAAAGTCTTGCAAAAAAGAGCTAAAAAGCACAATAAAAGCAAATAAAAAACCGATTATACCAAGAGCGATTCTTCGCAAAGCAGAAATAACAATATCTCGCTCCTCCTTGTCTTCATAATTGGTTGTAATGTTTATTACCAGCATATTGAAAATACCAGTGAAAACTGCTAGTTGCATAAAAAGTGATATGAGCGATTGCACTTCTCCGAATTCCTCCACACTCATCATCCGTCCCAAAATCGGGTGGTAGAGATAGTTCAAAACAGCCACAACCATTGAACCTGCAAAAAAAATAACGTTATTTCTAACGAAACTATCTTGAGATATTTTCCTTATTTTCTTCTTCAACATTGCTTGAGTTTTATCTTGAAAATTCATTCAACTACAGAGCTAACTCTGTAGTTGAATGACTAAACGATGACAATCTTTCGATTGAACTTTTACCTATGAGAATAGACATCTAAAAGTATATTCTAATGTTGTTTATAGTTACATACCTATTTTTATTTGTCAAAAGCGATAATGAGATGAAATTTCTAATTCATCTAATTATCTAATCTCCAATAACTTTAACTCAAAGTTATTATTCTCCTTTATCTTTGGATGTTTCCCATATATTTTTTAGATTACCATTTTTCAAAGCAACCGCGAACCACGCCCAGTTGGAATCATAATAACTATATTTATCATTTCCCCAATATTTTGTATCTTCATCATATTTATCCACAAATTTTTCTTGATAAAATTTCTCTATTAGAGACTTATCTCGCGAAAGCATCAATGCAGAGAGATATCCAGCGTCAATAGCTAATGTTGAATTTGGCAAAACAACTTCTCCACCAGGAGCGAAACCACCAGGGAGAGTTCCTTGTTGGTTATATTGCATTTCTAGGAATTGGTTTTCTCTTTTGATATATTTCTCGGACTGGAAAGATTGAAACCATGCATAATCCAAAGCCACTCGCCAGAATGTGCGGAAAGCATCGAAACTGAAACGGTCCACGTCATAGTCAAAATATTCATTTGCACTTGAAATGACTCCTGTTTCTTTGTCTGCTAAAGCCCAGTCAAAAGGAAGTCCAGTTTTGTTTCCTTGTTTAGTTCTAATTGCCTCCAAAACAGCATATGAATCATTTGCTGTTTTCTCCCAATCATGATTCTTGTCAACTTGAGCAAAAATCCGATATGAAGCTGGTGAAAGATATGAGGGATTGAGCAAAAATCCATTCCATTGCTCCACAGATTCCCAATGAGCAGATAAGAAATAGTTTATTCCTGCAATTTCAACCACACAATGCTCACCCAAATCTTCAATGATTTCTTTGGCACTTTCCAAATAGCTTTCATCTCCCCATTTTTTATAGGCGAAAAGCAAAGCCAATGCAATGTCCTCATCTGCATCACTGGCATTGGTAGAATCTTGCAATTTGTCTAGTTCCCATTTCCAAGAAATCAGCTTATCTCCCTTGCGAAACTGCAAATGGTCAACTGTCCATTGCCAAACTCCATCAAATGAATCTTTATCATCGGCCCAAACAGCACGTAACATTGCATATGATTGTGCTTCTGAAGTTGTGATTCCATTTGAAGGATCAACAATTTGTCCATAGCTACGTAAGAAGAATTTTTTATAAACTTTCCAAGATTGATTTAACTGTTGCGAAACAGCTTCGCTTTCTCCAAATTCAATTACAAGTGGCATATTATGGTCAACTTTGTGAACTGACGCCTTGTAGGCAAACTCTGAGTCCTCAGACTTCCATTCTTTCAACACAGAAGAACTCAAAAAAGCATTCTTAATAAAAGACAGTTCTCCATTTCTCAAGTGAAGATTGAAAGCCTCCCCCGTCACAATATAGTCAATATTTGTCCAATCGTTTTTATATTCTTCTTTTTGCACTTGAGGATCTACTTCAATTTTCCAAAAAACATCTGCATTATTGAAAACTTTTTCATTTTCAAAATGTGAATCATGATAATCAACATAGGCATAATCATCAATTGCAATGTGAGAATCAGCTGGAAGATTTTGCTTAACCCAACGAACTGCTTCGATTTGTGGAGCAGTCTCATTTTTAACAAACACATCATTTGAATAAAAAAATGAGGAAGTAATAACAATGACGGAAAAAGCACAATATACTCCGATAAAAACCTTGTCTTTCCTTCCTTTAGCAACATAGCTTGCAATAATTTCAACCAGCATTGCAATCGCAATCGCAAAAAAAGGAATTAATGGGATGATATAGAAATTGAAAACCAACTTCCCTCGCAACAAGAAAAGCCAAGGGAATAAAAGCAAAAGTGCCAATATTCTAAATTTTTTATGTTGAAAACCTAGTGTAATCACAACCAAACTACTAATAATTCCAAAAACCGTTAGATATGGATCACGGAACAACCAATCTTGTAGAGACAAGAAAAATTCACTGTGAGCATTCCAAAAAGACAAACCACTACCTCTTTTTGCTTGCCACAAAAGAGTGTCAATAAGACTGAGATGATCTGTGGTATCTCCTCTAAAACCTTTAGGGAAAAGTTCCCCGTGCAAAAAAGCATAGAAAGGATATAAAGTGCCAATTAGTCCTGCCGTCACCATCCAACGAAGCTCAACGAACTTTTGTGAAAATTCTTTGCGACGTAGAAAAAGTGTATATATCAACGCTGGGAAAAATACCACCGCGCTCTCTTTGGTAAGCACCCCGAATGCGAAAAACACAGCACTCATAATCAAATGTTTCAGTCCTATTTTCTTCTTAAGCAAAATAGCCAAAGACAAAAGAATCCAGAAAATCATCATATTGTCCAAGAGAACTCGACGCTGATAATATATTGCCAGAGGAGACAAGGAAAAAATCAAAGTTGCGGTCATTGCTGTCCAATTGCTTTTGCTGAATTTTTTTGCACAAAAGAAAATCAAAATAGTTGAAGCTAGATGAACAACCAACATCAAAACTCTTCCAGAATTAGCTGATGCTCCAAATGTGAAAAGTCCGCCAGTGAACTTTGCCCAAACAGCAATCGTAATCCAACCCAATGGGGCATGGTCATACCAATATGTATAAGGAGAGAGCTTTCCAGATGTTAAAAGAGAATACGCTTGAGAAATATAAATTCCCTCGTCATTTTCATAATAGGGATAGCGAAACATGCCCCAACTATGAGCAAGAAACGCCACGAAAATAGCACTTATGACAAGAATAAGGGTTATTTCTTGTTCCTTTCTTAGTTTTTTGAAATATTTAAACATTGAGAAAGTTATTCTTTAAAGATATTAAGCTTCCACATATTAGGCAAATTTTGTCTAAACACTCCCGTGCCAAACCAAGCCCAATTGGAACCATAATAGCTTGGCTTTTCATTCCAGAGTTTGCTTTTTTCATCATATTTCCCATCAATAAACTTGGCAAAAAAATCATCCGCCAAAACCTTATCCGAGCCGTACATCAAACTAATAGCATATCCAGAATCAACAGAAATAGAGTTACTTTCATTTTCGACCTTTCCACTAAGCGGCAATCGCATCGGGAGGTTTCCCTTTTCAAGATAATACTGGGAAGTAAATTCACTGGTTTTGCTCAAATATTTTTTAGCCTCAGTCGAACCAAACCACTGGTCATCCAATGCAACTCGCCAAAGCGTTCGAAAAGCATCAAAACTAAAATCATCAGTTTTATGTTCAAAATATGAATCAGCTGTAATAAATCCACCATATTTTTTATCTAGAAAGTACCAATCAGCTGGAAGATATGTAGCATTTTTTCTCATTTCACCTAGATGATTCAATGTTAGATATGAATCATCTGATAGCTTATCCCAGTCATGAATAGGATCAACTTCAGCAAAAATTCTATAAGTAGCAGGTGAAAGATAAGAAGGATTGAAAAGATAACCACTCCACTTGTCTGCATCTTGTTCATGCATTGGCAGAAAATAATACCTTCCATTTATTTTCACGACACAATGCTCCCAAAGATCATTAATAATCATTTCTGCATCAGCAAGATAATCTTGATTATCCCAAAGTTTTGAACCAAAAAGCAATGCCAGTGCAACATCCTCATCAGCATCTGTTGCGTTAGCTGAGTCTGAAATTTTTCCATCTTTCCATTGCCAAGAAAGAAGGTTGTCACCAACTCTATGCTGGAGATGATTTTTTGTCCAGAGCCAAGACCCATCAAAGGTTTTCTGGTCATTCATCCAAGCAGAACGTAACATTGAATATGACTGACCCTCTGAAGTTGTCGTATTTGTGCTAGGGTTAATCACCTGACCATAGTTATCACCTTGAAAAACAATAAACTTTTCTCTATATCGTTCCCAAGAGTCCAACAATTGAGCATGATATTTGTCATTCACCTGAAAAATCATTGCCCAATCTCCATTGGTAGTTTCATATTTTTGTTCATCAACAAACGTATTGCCGTTACTTAGCCATTTAGCAACTGGCAAAGAATTACGATAAGTTGTTCTCACAAGGGAATTTTCATCTGTCTCAATTTGCTTTAGCATTTCATGTGTTAAAGCGATATAATCAAAATTTTGCCAATTATCATGATATTTACTGTATCTGATTGCTGGATCTCGATTAATCTTGTAGAACCAATCTGCATTTGGAAATGTTTTTTCATTAATACTCTCGGGATTACGAATATCTGTGTAAGCATAGATATCTATTATAATGTTACTATCATTTTGCAAATTCTCTTTCACCCAAGAAATAGCTTTTCTTTGTTGAGAAGTTTCGTCTTTAATGAAATGTTTGGTTGAGGAAAAGAAAGTATAATGTATTCCAATTACAGCTAACAATGCAACAAACATCGCATTTTGTATTTTTCTATTTTTTGTCACAGAAGAGATCAATTCAGAAACAAGAATTGCACCGGTCATCGCTATAAATGGCAAAATTGGCAAGATATAGAAATTAATCACCACACCACCTCTAACCAAAAACAACATATAAAAAAGAGAAGCAACTACAAAGAAGCGCAATTTTTTACTCCAAATGGACACAACAACTGCTAAAACTAAAATTCCAAAGATAACATAAATTGCCATCAAATCTTTACCCATCCAATCCAAAACAGCCACAAAAAAATCACTCTCGGCATTCCAAAACGGAACGCTACTACCCTTTCGTGACATTTGAAAAAGAAAAGATGAAATAAAACTTACATGTTCTCCACTTTTAGATGGAAAAAATTCATTACGCAACATAGCATAAAGAAGATATATTGAGGTTGTCAGAATCGAAAACGAGAGCCAGAGAGTAGTTCTGAAGACTTTTGGAATCATCTTTTTTTTAAAAAACACCAACAACAAAACTGGCGGACCAAACATGACTGCAGTAATCTTTGTCAAAACAGCAAAAGCAAAAAATAATCCTGAAAAAATATAATTGCGCAGATTAACTTTCTTTGCAAATAATACAGCTATCGACAAAAGAACCCAGAGCATCATGATATTATCCAAAAGAACTCTTCTTTGAAAATATATTGCCAAAGGAGACACAGCAAAAAGTACACCAGCAAAAAAAGCTGCCATTGTATTTTTTGTAACTCGACGAACAATATAGAAAATTATTCCAACAGAAAAAAGATGAACAAAAAGCATCAAAACTCGACCAGTATCAATTGAAGTGCCGAAACGAAAAAAATCTCCTCCCAGAATCTTTATCCAACCAGCAATAAAAACCCAACCCAACGGAGCGTGATCATACCAATATGTGTATGGTGCTAATTCCCCCCGCTCCATCAAAGACCAAGTTCTTGCAATGTATGTGCCTTCATCACTTTCATAATATGGATAATTCAACATATTCCAACTATGCAAAATTCCTGTGATTACCAACAAAGAGCAAAAAGCTATGGCAATTTTTATGATATTTTTCTTCATAGATACAGCTGACTATTTATATTATAGTTAAATTTATTTATTCGACGACACTTCTTTTCTTAGTGTGTTAATATGAGTCGTTTTTTCCCAACTGATATTTCCAAAAAATTGCCTAATCATAGCCCGAAAAGCACTAACTCCCAATAACATTTGAAATGGGATATAAAAAATAGTAATCTTTAAGATGACCAAAGGAGAATATTTAAAAGAATAACTTTTAATAAATTGATACGCTCCAATATTCATAATAACAAAAAGTATAAACAAGGTATACATAGGAAGATTAACAATAATGCCAAGAACTGGTGGCATCTTCACAAAAATCGCCACTAAAATCGACATTGGCAAAATCAAAAACAAAAATCCTTGAAAAAATAACCAACTAAGAATATAAAGCGCTAAAAATCTTTGATACATCGTTGACATTTTTAGCCACACCCCTTTAAATAGAACCTGGATAAACCCTTGATTCCAACGGGTTCTTTGTTTGATGAATCCACCTATTGTTGGAGGAGTTTCTTCTCTAGTAGAATGACGCTCATCATAAACAACCTTAGTACGTGCACCCATCACACTCATACAAATTCCAATATCAGCATCTTCCGTTAGATTTTTCTCATCCCAACCACCAATTTTCTCCAGCCAATATCGCTTGAAAAAGACAGTGTTTCCTCCTAGAGGAATCATCCCTTTTTCCGCAAAAAAGTGCAATACTGACTTAAACCAGAAATAATATTCCATCACATTAAACAAAGAATACCAATTAGAATTATAGTTCATAAGCTGAACGCCTGACTGAACAATATCGACACGCTCTTTGAACATCGTTGTGTTGATAATATTGAGAATTTCAGGATGAACCTCATCCTCGGCATCGAAAATTGTAACCACGTCTTTAGTAGCATTTTTCAATCCTATATTCAATCCGACTGCTTTGCCTAATGGTCCATCAAAATCTACTAATTTAATATTTGGCTTTCCAACTTCTTTAATAGTCTCTTGAGCTATTCTAATGGTTTCCGCATCATCCTTACGATTAATTAGGACTAAAATTTCCTTCTTCTCCTCTGGATAATTCAAAGTTGCAATAGAGCGGATAGTATCAGCAATTACATTTTCCTCGTGTCTAGCTGGAATAAAAATAGTAAAAGACTTCAAAGGAGCAATGAATTTTTTTGGTGAACCATCTTTCCTCATTCTTTCTGGATTTTCCCAAGCATAGAGGGTTAGGAATATCATAAAAGAACTCTGCAAAGTCAAGAAGATTGAAAAAGTAACAAGGAACTTTTGAAAAAATGTTTCGGCATATGAAATTGCCAAAAAAGACAGAAATCCCACTAAACCACAAGCTGCGATAAATAAAATTCTCTTGACAATAATTGGTAGTCTATAAAAAACAAAAAGAGCAAATATATGAAAAAAGAAATACATCCCCTGCTTCAAAGTAGCCTTACTCTCTTCGTTAGCTCTCTTTTCAAAAACAATAGGATGTTCACTAACACGAGCATTTGGCACTCTAGTTAGAATATCTATCAGAATCTTAAAACCATAGAGATTCTCAAAATAGACGCTTTCAATTAGGTCTCTGCGAACAACAAACATCCCTGCACCTGGATCAGTCGATTTTCTTGTTGGAGGAAGAAGTATCCAAGCCGAAAATCTAGTTACAAAACGAGAAATTATAATTCTATATTTCCCCCCTAAACCTTCAGGACTACCCCCAGGAATATAACGAGATCCAACCACCAAATCGTCAGTATGTTCAACAATTCTTTTAGCCATTGGAACAATTTCCTTAGGAGAATGTTGCAGGTCTGAATCCATACAGAATATATACTTTCCGCGAGCCTTAGCAAAACCAGCCACAAAAGCAGTCGCCAAACCAGTACGCTTGCTTTTTGAGCGATGTAAAAGCCCTATATTTGAATACTTCTTAATATTTTCCCGGATAACCTTAGGCGTATCATCGCTGCTATCGTCCACAAATAAAATTTCATAAGAATATGGAAAATCTTTCAATGCAGAAGAAACAGCTTCCAAAATTGGAACAACATTCCTAGATTCATTGAAGGTTGGCAAAATGATTGTAAATTCAATCTCTTTGTTTTCCTCTTTTCTCTTTTCTATATTCATAATAATAACATAACCCACTAATTATTTAATATCAAAACAGGTGTACTCTTCTATTAAATTTATCCTCCTAGATTCATCTTAATCATCTCTGCAATTTTATTCCCTTCTTGAATCGCATAGTTAAGTCCCCTATCATCAGGGTAAATTTGTGAAAAATTTGCTAAATATACGTTTTTTACAATACTCTCATATGATGGAATTTTCTTATCATAATCAAGATCCACTATATGCTGTGCATTCTTGAACTTAAATAATTTCTTTTCTCTGATTTTATTCACATCAAAATCAGGAAACATTTTCTTAATTCCATCTTCCCATTCTTTCATAATAGATTCATCATCGTCAGAGAAATAGTGATGACTATGCTCAGCATAGAAACCAACATAATAAACATTTTTCTCTTGATATGTTTCTTTTCCAGCTAAAACAGTGTTCGATAGAAAAACAAGAAAAGGAATTTTCGGATCATTAATGTTGTGCCAATAATACGGTGATATTTCCTGATTAGATGTAAACACCATCACCAAGGCACCAATATAACTAATGCTTTTTAATTCTTGTTTGTGCTCCTTTGTCACTTCCTCGTTATCTCCAATCAGTTTCGCAAAGACATGTGTTGGAGTTGTAACAATCACACTATCGAATATATCCAAAGAGTCTTTGAATTTCAAAGCTACTCTATCACCAGGCATTTTATTAATTTTCTCAACTGCTGTATCTGTAATGATTTCCCCTCCATTTTTAGTAATTTCATCCACTAGTCTCTGCGTCAAAATGTCAAAACTACCTGTAAAATATCCCAACTTTTCTCTAGAAGTTTCTTTAGAATCTACACGAACCTTAATACGCCCCCATAACCATGACATAATCACCTTATCATAATATTTGCCGAATTTACCTTCTAAAAGTGGCTTCCAAATAATTTCGGTCGCCTGTTCTCCAGCTTTTGCTTTCATCCATTCATATGCAGTAATACGCGTAAGCGGTTGCCAATTTTTTATATGTTGTAAATACAACCCAACTACCCCAGTTCTAATACGATTCAAAAACGATAATGGAGTAAACCGCAAAAGATCTACTGGCGACATAAATGGATATAGCTTACCGTCATAATACGTTGCAACGGAACTATCATGAAAGACTAATTTATCTCTTACACCCAATTCATCTGCCAAAGAAAGAGCATCATTATCTGTCATGTAAATAAAATGCCAAATTCTTTCCAACGGAAGCTTATCCATTGTAAATCCACTCGCTAAACCACCAACAAAAGATTCTTTTTCGTATATAGTGACCTTATATCCAGCTTTACTCAAGCGATATGCAGTCGTTAGTCCTGTATACCCTCCACCAATAATCGCAATATGTTTTTTACATGACATTTTGCTTATTTCTTTATATTCGTTATTAGACTTTTCATTTTCGAGTTGTGTTTTTTGCATTTTTCTAAAAGAAATTTTGCTATTAAGAAAATATTGTACCAAAAAAATAACCGGAAAAGAAACAATCTTTACGATATTACCGTCAAATCCTTGCAAATCATGAAATATACACAACATCACTGAACTGATTATCATACCTACTGCACTCACAGAGGCATATGAAATAAACCTAAGAAGAAAGCGATTGTCAACCTGAAAATTGATTATGGCATTCAAAATGAAACCAACAATTGTTGCCACTGAGATTGAAACTACAGTAGAAATTATTGCTTCAACATGAACTATGTTAAAAAGAAAAAGATAAATACTTAAATCAGTAAATGCTGCCGTACACCCAAAAATCAGGTATAATATAACTTTTTTATGCTTCTGCAATAAATGATGTTGAAAATATTTATGATACTGATAGTCGATACATTTTATAAATTTATTCGTTTTCATATAAACACACAAAGTAAGTAATTAATCCTAGCAAATTTTTAAATACATCATTCTCCAAATTAAGTAAATAATAGAACAAGTAATTGTTAATTTTACTCTCATTAAATAAAATAGTCAAGAAACGTGTTTCTAAAAATATCTAAAAATTATTTATATTCTAGGCTTTTTATTTTTTAGAACACAAATCATTTGGCAATATTTCTGAGTATGTCAATATATGTTAGTATCTAAATAACCTTAAAGAAATTATATAATTTATCAGGTGAATTATTTAATACCATCTTTAAATCCTTCTTTTTGTTGTTGTACCCTCTCCTTTTATTCTCTTTTAAACTATTCTATTTAAAATAATTTGTATTACTCTAGTATTTAAATATATTTTTTTATCAAACTTAACCGCGCTTTATTAATTATTTATTAATTAAGACACTTTCTCTACAATAAAATTACGTGTAAATTCTCTTAAGCTGCCATCATAAAGACTCCTTCATTAATGTATCTATAATTTAAATACTTGTTTTTTGACTTCATTGCTAGTTATTTTTAAATTTCACAAAAAATGTCCTTTTATTCTTGACTTTACTTCTCTTCAAACTAGAATTTAGGAATTAAACCCTGACAAAAAGTTTTATCAGTACTATGATTATAATATATATTATTATCTTAGTGGTACCTTATTAACCACAAAAAAGGGAGTCATCGATGAAAGGAATAATTGTAGCTAAAACACATACGTTTACTCAAAATCAACAGCTCTCCGGTTGCCAAAACCTCCTAACCTTTAGAACTGACATTGAAAAAAGCTCAAGGAGATGAAAGTCAACTCAGGCAATCTTTTTTTCAGAGTTTAGCGATTTGTATAAAAAAAGACCCTCGTCAAAAAAATGATGAGGGTCTCTATTCTTTTCAAAAACCTATTTTGGCAATCTAATCTGAAAACCAGAAGGTAATATTTGCTTACTGGAAAAAATTGATGGATTTAGCTCAAGCACACGAGTTAGAGATAGATTCTTTTCCTCCGCCAAACTAAAAAGAGAAGAACCCCCTTCAATCGGCAGATTAACCGTTAATGATTGCCCTGGTCTAATGCTTTTCGGACTAAAGATTTTATTTTGATCTTGAATAGCTTTTTGAATCTGCAAAATAGACAAATTAGCCTTCGAATCCGTAAGAGCAAATCTAGCCCTTAAAATCCTTGAAATCGCAAAAAGTCCTTGCCTTTTTTTCACAGTATAGGAAAATTCCTGAGTTGAAACTTTAGGAACTTTAGCAATCTCAAATTGCGCACTTAAACTAGGAAATCTAGTCTGCAAATCCTCTTCTTCAATAACATCCAATATTGCATAAAATTTCTCTGGGTAATTTAAATTTTCCAAAGAATCCCTGAGTTTAAACATCTTAACAGAAGTTGTTGCAGGAATTTTCAGTTCTTGTCCAATTCTAATTCCATCATCTTTTAGACTATTGATCTCCATAATAGCTTCAACTGTAATCCCATAAAACCTTGCTATTTTAGTTAAATTTTTGTCACTTTTTTTTACTTTGTGCTCGAAATGCTCTTTTGAAATAAAGTTATTTATCCTACCTTCTCTCCATGCAAGATAATCTGTATAATTACGGTCTTCTTTTTTATGACAAAATTTTGCATATGCATTTGTAAAACCCCCATTATAATCAGCAAATGCTAAATCCCAATCATCATTAAATCTCCCATAACTATATTTTAAATGCTTAGCACAAGCGATGGCACTTTCAATGGGATCACATCTCTGATCAACTCCATTTTCAACCATCAGACCAAAGGCTTTTGCTGTACCAACAGTAAACTGATAAGGTCCTTTTGCACTTGCTCTAGAATAATCATTTACATCAAAATGAGACTCTGGAATTGCTAAATATGCAAATTTCTCCGGAACACCAATTCTTAAAAATTCAGACTTAATATCTTCTATCCATGGCTGCATCCTCTCCATTGACCCTAATAATCCCAAATGATTTTTCCCAGTCAGTTTATCTTCTTTTGAACAATCATCTGGTCTCTTTGAATAACTTTGCTTCCACTTTTGCCGAAGAGCTCTTTTTGTTTCAATATTTAGTGTTACTTTCTCACTCTTTGCCAGCTGTTCTTCAATCGTATTTCCAACAATATCCCTGTCATCTTTTTCAATCTCCAATTGCTGCTGAGTAATTTTTTGCTCTTGATTAGGCTCTTTAGAATCATTTCCTGCTATTTTTTCATTTTCCACATCATCAAAAGAATCCAGAGCAAATTTTCCAATTCCCCAACTAGCAGCAAGCGCAACTGAAACCTTTAGAAAATTTCGCCTACTAAGACCTTTGTTTTTATCATCTTCGATATTATGTCTTTTATTTTCCTTTATAGGTCGGTTTCGTTTTGAATAATCAGACTTATTATAATCTTTGAACATAATTTTATTTTCTTTTTACTAAAAAATGATAAAACAAAACTTTATCGTTTCAAAACTTCCAAAAATGCTTTTTGTGGAATATCAACTCTTCCAACACCTTTCATTCTCTTTTTTCCTCTCTTTTGTTTCTCTAGAAGCTTTCTTTTCCTAGTGATATCACCACCATAAAGATGTCCTGTAACATCCTTACGAAAAGGAGCAATATTCTCACGTCCTATGAATGTCCCTCCAACCGCGGCTTGTAACTTTACTAAAAAGTTTTGTCTTGGAATCACATCTTTCAGCTTCTTCACGATTCGACTTCCTTCTGCATTTGCTTTTTCTTTTGGCACAACCTGAGAAAAAGCTTCTATCTTTTCTTCAGCGACATAAACATCCATTCTAACCAAATCAGCTGCTACATATCCAATCATCTCGTATGAAAAAGAAGCAAATCCACTTGTAGCAGACTGTATTCCATCGTGCAAATTCACAATTACCTCTGCCAATGGAGCATCGAAAGAAAGTACGAGCCTAGTTTCATCAATATACTCAGTACTTAAATATTTTGCCCTAGTAACACTTCTTACAAGTTCCATTACATTCCCTAGATATTGAGAAGGTGAAATTATATCCAATTTTACGTGTGGTTCACGAACCTCTTTTATTATGTTTGCTTCTGGCATTTCAGCTGCTGAATAGATTTTTTTATTCTCTCCATTCGAAAGAACAATTTCATATACTACACTCGGAGTAGTAATAACTGGCTCAAAATCAAATTCTCGCAAAAGTCGTTCACGAATAATTTCCAAATGCAAAAGTCCTAAAAATCCAATCCTAAAACCCCGCCCTAAAGCTAGTGAACTCTCACCTTCAAAAGTCAAAGCCGCATCGTTTAACTTCAATTTGTCCAAAGCATCTCGAAATTGATTATAGTCTTCCCCATCAGTCGGATAAAAACTCGCATAAACCATCGGTCTTACGTCTTTATACCCTGGTAAAGTCTCTATTTCTCCTTTCTTTACGTTTGACTGAAAACTGATTGTGTCTCCTACCTTACATTGGTCAACGCTCTTAAGTCCTGTAGCAATATAGCCAATATCTCCGGTTTCTAAACTATCTAGTTTCACAAGTGATGGCGTAAACTTACCCACCTCAATAATATGCGCATCTCGCCCACCGACCATAAGTCTAATGTCATCTTCAGCTTTTACAGTTCCGTCTACAATTCTCACATAAGCTAAAACACCTTTGTATGAATCATATTTGGAATCAAAAATCATTGCTCGTAAAGGTTTCTCTGGATTTCCATTGGGTGCTGGGACTTTCTTAATAATTTCCTCCATAAGCTTTTCTACACCCTCTCCTGTTTTTCCACTTACACAAAGAATATCATCTGGATCACACCCAATGATATGAACAATCTCTTTTTTTGTTTTTTCAATATCGGCATTTGGCAAGTCAATCTTGTTCAACACTGGCACAATCTCCAAATCTTGTTCTATAGCTTGATATAAATTTGCAAGTGTCTGAGCCTGCACTCCCTGTGTACAATCAACCAAAAGAACTGCACCATCTACTGCTGCCAATGAACGAGACACTTCGTAACCAAAATCAACATGACCCGGCGTGTCTATTAAGTTTAAAGTATATTCTTTATACTTCATTGTTGCTGGTTGCAACTTAATAGTAATTCCTTTTTCTTGTTCAAGTTCCATCGTATCCATCATTTGCTCAGAAATCTTCCTCTTTTCTACGGTCTGAGTCATTTCTAAAAGACGATCAGACAATGTTGATTTTCCGTGATCAATATGAGCAATAATACAAAAATTTCTAATGTTCTCCATTTTGAAAAAATAATGTCCAATTTTTTTACTAGACTTGTGTTTGCTCTAAAGCTAAAAAAATTGGTATAATAAAAACGATTTTTAATATAAATTGTCTATGCCAATCCTACTTTGAAAAAGACCTAAAGTCAATGGGAAACTTCAATAAACAACAAGCTATCCTAATAAAAAAAGGGTCTTGCTTACTTTAGCAGA
>DEIO01000014.1 GCA_002352545.1 Patescibacteria group bacterium UBA2772 | reverse complement strand
TGTGATCATCTTTTGTCTTGGATTTTCGCATGTCCCATCTTTTTGAACCATCATTAGATGTATTATCTGCATCTCGGACAACCTTCCAACTATTTCCTCCTGTACAGGAATATTCAATTCTAATCCGTTCAGATGTTGGAAGATTTTTGGATGTCCATTTAATCTTTGGTCTGTCTTTGGATCTCCATTTTTTATTTCTTCTTGGAGAAGTAATTGTTATTGTTGGAAGAAGAGGTTCCTTTATGATTATTGTTTGCGAGATGGATACAGAGAATTCTCCGTCGCTTACTGACATTATTGCTTTGTAAGTTCCAATATCATAGTAATGAGAAGGATTCATTTCATTAGAAGTTTCTCCGTCTCCGAAATTCCAGATCCAATCTCTGATGTAGCTTTCTGTTAGATCTGTGAAGTCTATGATTACAGGTCCTATTATGTTAGTTGAACTTGCAGAAAATTTTGGTGTAAAAGGAATTACTGTTACTTCTACTACTCCGTATTCATCTGAATTGGATGATATATCATCGTCATCATCGTTTTCAATGTCTACGAAGAAATAGATTTTGCAGAAGCCATTTTCTACCTGAAAAGATTCACTTCTTCCTGGTCCTTGGACCGTGACAGTTTGTCCGTCACTTGAAAGTGTGATTGTTATTTTTCCCATCTTTTTGGTTACTGTTTCGTGTGGATCGAGATCGAACAGATTGTCTTCGTCTATCTTGGTATCGTCTATGTCGAAATTCTTTCCGTGATCTACTCGGTAGTCAGAGTCAATGTCTTCGGCATATGCTCCAGAATCATTTTCTATTCTGACTTCTCCTTCAATCTGGAAGGATTGTCCTGGATAGAGTTGTTTTTCTACTCTGTGTTCGTAGTTGTTTGTTCCATAAACTGCGAGGTAGAAGTCCTTGATGTGGAGATCTGAGTCTGAGTCTTGGGTTTGGATTGTGGGATCGGAGAGGTCGCTATCATTAGATTCCTGATTGTTTTGTTCAATCTCCTGCCTTTCTTCCTCGGTAAGTTCATTTATATCTTTTGCTACACCATCTGAAGAAATTTCTTCGACATCGTCACCGCTATCATCTTCAATTTCACCAGGACTCATGCCAAGCAAGAAAAGCATGTGACCACCCATATTCCACCAAGCAACTTCTTTGTTATCGATAGAAAGATGATGCACGTCTAAGCCAGTTAATGTGTAATTGTGATATTCAGTCTTGTTTTTATCATAAAGAAAAAACCAACTCCCTTGGAAAAAACTAGCTGACCCCCAAAATCCATCAGTTTGCTGAATAAAAACATCAACGACCTTTACATTATTTTCAATTATCAAGCTTTTACTAAGCCAAACAATTGGGTCAATGAGTCCCATGTACTGAACTTGAAAATCATGAAATCTCAGTGAACTTGCTAAATTAATAACAAACTTTCCTCCAGCACTATAGCCCGCAAGGAAGATACCATCGCCTTCTTCATAGATAGCTTCTATCCAATTAAGGGCACTTGTAATATTTGCTGTGTCGTTGTAAACACGAGCTTTGATTTCACAATCTAATTTCGCTTTGACGAAAACAATCGAGGCATCGACACCGTTGCTATTTTCGTTACCATTTTTACCTACTGCAACCTTTTCAACAAGTGCGTACCTGTCACTATCCGCAAGTTGATTCATGTCAATTCCAGCCAATGGATCCGCATACCATCCATCAGAAAAAACATTCACATAAGACTTGACTCCTCCATGTGAGCCAACAAAAATAATTTTTGCCATTACAGGCGAAATACCAAAAAACATCATGACAATTGCCAAACAAATAACTCTTTTCACAACAAACCTCCTTTTCGTAAAATTTTCAAGAAACTAGCTTACCAATAAAATACTATTAGTAATTGAAGATACACCATTATATCTTCAATTGTTTTTCCAAATTAGAATCGGAAGAACTAAAAAAATACAATCCTTGAACCTAATAATTACTTACTGCTATAACAAGGCTCTTAATTAATTGGGTTTTTTCTTTTATAAAATCATCAACTTCTTCCTGCGTAAAATTTTGATGTTCTTTTGTTCTTTGTTCTGTGTGAGTTGTTATCTCTTTTCTCAAAGAAATGTGGTAGGTTTTTCTTTTTCCTAATATCTCAGGATCGTCTATTTGTAGATTCATTTCATTTTCATCTCTAGAGACTGATTCCCTAAAACGAACTATTACTGACTTTCCATTAATTTCAACTTTTTCGCACCAAGTTTTATATTTATTTGCTCCTGGTTTATATTCCCAGTTCTCACAGTAGCTCTTAAAAGACCTATTCACTACTGTCACATCGTCAGGGTTGTCACGATTTCCACTATGATATGCTCTAACATATTTTATATCACCCTTTGAAAAACGCGCGATAAATTGTTCATTCTTATTTCCTGCTGTTCCAGCTTCAATTTCTGCATCCTCAGGAATTTTCACAGTAAAACGAAGATTTTCATTTGCATAAGATCTCCAACCATTACCTAAATCAATAATTGTCTCCTTATTTCTATTTTTTGCCATATAACTAACCAAGACGATGATCACAAAAACAACCATCAGACCCAAGCCAATTTTTTTGTAACTAAATTTCTTCATTCTTCTAATCTAAAACTTATACCCTCATTCTAACAAAAAATACTATTAAAAATAGTATTTTATTTATTATTTTAAATAGTAATTCAATTATAGCAAAAAAAGGTTTGGTTATCAAATCTTTTGGAATTTACTTTATTTGAACTTTGAATTTTAAATAGATGCATCTATAGGGGTATCTATAGATGCATCTATTTGTGTTGAATGCTTAGTTGTGTTTATTTCAAAATTATCTGCTTCAATTGAGTCATCAAAATTGTGTTTTTGGAACTACGAAACACTCTACGATGTTCTGTATCTCCACTTAAAAAGCATGTAACAAATCGCTTATTCTTAGTCCTTAAATCTAGAATAAAAATAGTCCCAAGCAGCTTTACCGCTTGGGACTATTCTAACTTCAACAAAGAATCTGTTGACTAGCTTTTAGGATTAAAAAATGGGCGACCCATGCAAATGTAGTGAGCTCCTTCTTTACTCATTTCCTCTGGATCATGCAGATTCTTGCCGTCGAATATCACAAGTTTGTTCATTGCTTTCTTCAAGCGTTCAAGATCAAGTAAACGAAATTCCATCGCATCCGTAAGAATGACAAGCGCATCCGCATCTTTGGTTGTGACATATTGATCATCACAATACTCAATGCCTTTCACATTGCCAAACTCATTACGAAAAATTTCTTTTGCGTGTTCATCAAACACAGAGACTGTTCCACCTTTTTCAAGAATCGTACGAATAACATCAAAAGAAGCCGCTTCACGAACATCATCTGTTCCTGGTTTGAAGGAAAGTCCCCATACTGCAATTTTCTTACCAGTAATATCTCCCTTCTCAAAATAATTAAGAATTTTCCCGATAAAACGCATTCTTTGCTCGTGATTGATTTCCATCACTTCTTTGAAAATTCCTGCATCCATGCCAGATTCTTCCATGATTGCAATCAAGGCTCGAACATCTTTTGGGAAACATGAACCACCAAAAGTAGCACCACCAGGAAACAAAAAGGCTGTTCCAATACGCGAATCCGTTCCAATTCCCCTCCGAACTTCCGTTACATCCGCCCCAAACTTCTCCGCTAAAGGCGTGATTGCATTCATCGCTGAAATTCGCATCGCCAGCATTGTATTCGCAACAACCTTTGTCAGTTCTGCGCTAGGACGAGACATAAATATCATTCTATCACTTGTGCGCATGAAAGGCACATAAATCTTTCTCATCACTCTTTGAGCTTCTTTGTCATTAGTTCCAATCACCACGCGATCTGGATATTCAAAATCATGAATAGCCCTGCCCTCTTTCAAAAACTCAGGATTTGAAACAACAACATGAAAAAATCTATCCTCTCCACTCTTGATTTGAGAATTAAGAATTTCCTCAACTTCATCCCCAGTCCCGACAGGTACTGTGGATTTCTGAATCACAATCTTCGAACTATCTGCATTTTCTTGAATTGTACGAGCAACCGCAAAAACTGCTGAAAGATCAGCTTCCTCACTGCCCTTCTTGGTTGGCGTACCAACTGCAATGAAAATCACTTTGCAATTCTTTACTGCAAGAGAAGCATTGGTTGTAAAAGAAAGATTTCCAGATTGTACACCCTTTTCAATCCTAACTGGTAAATCCTTTTCAACTATTGGACACTCTCCTTTTTTGAGTCTTTCGATTTTTGTTTCGTCGATATCAACACACGTAACGTTGTGACCTGCGTTTACGAAGCATGCACCAGTTACAAGACCGACATAACCCGTCCCAAAAACTGCAATTTTTTCCATTTGTTTTTCCTTTTTAGTTGATTACATATATTTATAATATACCTAAATCCACATCTTAAGAACTTATCAATATTATATCGTCAACACTTTTTTTGTCAAACGAAAACTAATTCCCAAAAAACGTATAACTTGGTATACTAATATATAAGAAGTGGTACTAAATCACAAAAGCGATTATTTTCAAAATTGAAGAATCTCCAAAAAGCAAAAGCAAAGAATGTTCAAAAAAATACCAAGAAAAAGTTTTCTCTAGATAATTTAAGCCGAAAACAATTCAATGTATTAAGAATCTCAATTTATTTATTGGGAATTTTTATTGTCTTGGGTTTCATCGTTTCACATGTATTGCAATTAGAAGTAATTTCTTTCAATAATTTAGAAATAAAAAATCAAGATAGATATACAACTATTGACTATTTCAGCAGAAAAGATCATTCAAAAATTACCCTTTCGTTTAAACTAGAAGAAGATACTTTTGAAAGATTAGACACAGATAAAACTTCAATAAAAGCAATCCGAACATTGTCCCCATTGCTGAGAAAGCATGGCAATATTATCGCAGAAGAGAAAGAACTTTCAGAAAGAATGTTCAAAAAGAATGAAACATCTGTTTCTAATGGAAATATCATTTCTACTTTCTTTTCCAAGTTCTATATTGAGCAAGGAAGCTTAAGAAAAATAGCGGATGAAGATATTAGAAATATTTTCAAAACCAACAAGTTTAAAACTAAAAAATTAGCAAAGGATGATTTCCAAAAACTAGGAATCGGAGAATTGCTTACTTCTGAAGACTTGAAAAAAGACTCTCACTTTCCAAAAGATTTAATCATTGAATCAGGTGGAAAATTTTATATCACAGGCGCTAATACGCTACATCCAATTTTCTCTAAAAAATTGATTTCTAAAATCAATCCAGAATTTTCTTTCATTTCAGGTATCTCACCTAGTGAAGCTAATATGCAAAAAATGCAATGCTCAAAAGATCCTGAGATGAAAAGTTTGATTTGCAAAACCTCACTAAAAGAAATATCATCCTCGGAAAGCAATGTATATCATTTTGAAATAACTGGAATTCAAAAAGAAGATATCACGGAATCAAGACTGGACTTTGGAATTGAAAAAACTTTTGATAATTATTTCAAAAGATTTAAAGAACTTTTTTGGTAAAAATAAAAATGAAATTTGATTTAAAGAAAAAAACTCAAGGATTCAAAAAACTCAGTGTAGAAGCTTGGGATGTTTTTATTGAAAAAATAGTTAGAAAGCCAAAATCACGAAAAGACGTTGTTTTGAGAGATGTTTTTTGGGTTTCATTGGGATTGTTTTTAGTGTTTTCTTGGATAAAAACAACTAGCCCAATCGTGATTAAGCCTTTTTTGAGTCCCGTGATTTTTTTAACTTCAATATTTGCAGTTTTATTTCTAATAAAAGATGAGAGCCTTAACCAAGGTTTATCGAAAATAAATAATTTCTTATTTTATGGATTACTGCTTTTTTTAGCAATTATAAACCTCTTGCACACATCCTTCAGCAAAGATTTATTACTAGGATCATTATATCCTATCAATCTAACACCTTTTATTGTCAAGAATATTGTTCCAAGTTTACTAATACTAACAATTATTTCTGGTTTTTTTGTCTTTAAAAAAACCAACACTAACAAAGAAAAGAGAGCATCAAAAAGAAATAAATGGGGATACCTTGTTATACTTATACTTCTAATTGCTATCGGCTTTGGATTACGTGTTTATAAATTGGATTATCTATCACCTACAAGAGATGAGTATTTTCATCTAAATGCTGCAAAACACATGTTGACAAATGGTTATTTTAACTACGAAAGAGCTAAAATTATGACATATTCCACTTTTTGGTCTTGGAAATTCTTCAACAACAATGAATCATCGATTTTTTGGGCAAGGCTTATTCCTGTAATCTTTGGGACCGTCTCTATTCCATTGATTTATTATCTGACAAAGACGATATCTAATCGAAAAGTTGCTTTAATTTCAGCCGCTTTCTTAACATTCTCACCGTTCCATATCGGAATGAGTCGTTACATTAGAGAATATATACTCTTTTTCAACATACTCATACTGGAACTTATTGTCATTTTAAATTACATAAACTACGTTAGAAGAGAGAACAAAATAACTAAGAAACTTTTACGAAAAAGTGTCACTTTTGTTTTATTTTTAGCTGTTTTTATTGGTTTTTACTTTGCTGATTGGCTATCAACATACATAATTAACGTTGGTGTTGTACTGATAATATTAGGTGTTTCTTTTATACTTATTGTGTTTAGAAAAAGAGGTGAAATAATTAAAAAAATAAAATCCATACACTCAAAAAAACAAATTGTTAGAATAGTTTTGTTTCTTGTTTTATCAATCTCAATTACCTGGGGTGTGTTCAAGGAGATCATATTAAACAATGAACATTTTAGGTTTCATAATTTTAATGTGTCATGGTTTAATGTTTTTTTTCAACCAGCTAGTGGAAAACAGTTGTTCTATCAAGGAATCTTCCCCTTGTACGCATTACTGCTACTTTTTTTCATTAGCTTAGTTAGAACCAAGAAAAGTTTTCTTAAATTAATAATAACTATCAGTTTTTGGTTATTGCTAGTATTTTTCACATTATTCTTTGATAGATATAATGATGCTAGGTATATTTTTACCATCCAACTATTTTTTACTATATTATTCAGCATCTCCATCTTCATGTTTTTCTCTATTTTTCAAAAAAATATTATAACAAAAATTATTTTGATTTTCTTTCTGTTGTCTGTTTTCAGTCCCATCTCCACAACGAAATCTTTAATTAATGAAAAAAATGGCCAAAAAAACAAAAAGCAAGACCTAATACATAGAGACACTTTTCTTCTAATGAAAAAACTAGAAAATCTAGGATTTGAGCCGGGTCGAACAGCCATGGTCTCACCGAATTATCTATTCACTTATTTTTACGATTTCTCCTTCGATAACAAAAAGGGTTCGGGCAAAGACGTTGGAACGGGTGGACTTTATGAATTATTTCCGTGTGATAAGAGCTTTGAAAAAAAAATTACTAAAATTATATCACAAAACAAAACAGGATTCTTCGTTACTGATAAAAACAGAAATTATCACTGGGCACCACAAGAAATTAGAGGAAAAACTGGTTGTGTACCAACTGAGGATACTAAGTTTGGTAATTATGAGTTACAATATTTAACAGATGTTGGAGAAATGAGAGGTTTTAGTATTTTCAAATGGGAAATAAAATGATACACAAACTTAAAAATCAATATAAACAAGGCAAAGAATTTATATCATTCTCACTATTTAAATTTGCTGGACAAGGAATGGAGATGCTTACGCCTTTACTAATTGCAACACTAGTAACTCCAGATTTTTTTGGAAAATACTCATTGGCCAAAATGATTATCTTCTTTTTTTCATCTTTCTTTATAGCATCCTCATCAACACCTTTTATTGTCTATGCTAACAAAGAAAAAAAGGTTCATGGAAAAATAAATAAATCATTCTCGATTCAATTTACAGTAATTGCGATTGCAATCATTCTCTTCCTAACAACGATTGCCTTATTCTCAGAACAACTAAAGGACTTTGCTAATATATCGACGCTTGAACTTTTTGTTTTATTCCCAGCCTTTATTGGAATTGCTATAAAATTATTTGGTGAGAACATTTTCCTGGCTCTAAATAAAAAATTGATTCACTCACTTGTAGGATTGGTTTTTGGTTTTTCAGTGTTATTTTTTTCAATATTGTCAATCACATTCTATGAGGGAAGTTTAGCTTACTTATTTCTTCCGCATTTTATCTCAGGATTGGTAATATTTCTTTTTCTCAAAAGATACCTACCAATTGAGAAACTTGGACCATTTAAACTACACAAGGAAAATACAAAAAAATTTATGATATTTACGGGCTGGCAGGCTATTGGCTTAACAGCTGTCTATTTTATTAATTGGGGAGACAACCTAGTTCTCCGTTATTTTGTGTCTGTAGAAGAAATTGGGGTTTACAATCTAGGCTATCAAATATTCAAGGGTCTAATAACAACCAGTTTTATAATTAGTTCTTATTTCATGCCTTTTGTAATTAAAAACATTCATAATAAAGAAAAAATGCGGAAATATCTATACAAAAAAAGACCCGTTATCTTATTTTCAGGTCTTCTTGTTTTGATCTTTTTTTACTTTCTAGTTTCACCTATTTTCAAAATTTTCTACGGTCCTGAATATCTTAATTCGATTTTAATTTTGAAAATTTTAATAATCCCAACAATTCTACACTTATTTATAGTTTTTTACCTTCCCATATTAAATAGCCTTGAGAAATATAAATTTATTCAAATTGTGAATATATTAGCTGTTATTCTAAATGTTAGCTTAAATATAATCTTAGTGAAAAAATTTGGCATCTTTGGAGCAGCCATAAGTACAACCACGGTATACGCTTCTATGTTTTTTGCTTACTTAGTTTACATAAACAAACTAAAATTAACATAGACTATCCCTTTAAATCAAATTACTTAATCCCTCTCTATAAAACCCAACCAGCCTTCTGTTGGTTTGAACTTAAAATTAGTTTTTTTTATATTTTTCAAATTACTTTTCCAAATTATATCCTGTTCTTTTGTAGCACAAATTGTCCAGTGCGCTAAGCGAAAACCCTCTTTTATCTGAGGTATTTTTTTATAATCAAAACCTATTACACTAGCAGCTACTCTGTCTATGCAAACTGGATTCAGTCCACCTATTAGCAAACCAGCCTTTCTTGGGCGACCTTTCATTGGACCTTCTTGATCAGCCGCAATTATTCCATCACCAATACAAAGATATTTTCTTTGTATGTTTTCTTGTAGCACGCCACTCTTATTAGCATAAAAAATAATTACATTTATATCATTTATAACCCTCCACAAGGTATCATTTCCATACCATGACCCTTCAGTTATATTTTTATCCAGATATTCTTTCCTACAACCAGTTCCGGCTTTTTTATTCCTGTGTCTCCTTTGCTTACTTAAATAAGTTTTAACAAAAATGAAAAAAAAGTTCGTTGCTTTATACCTCTTCATAAAGGACATAACCCTTGACTTTAAATAAGTGAGGGTGATGTTATCCACCTCATCACCACCTTGCATTTTTACTCCCCTTCTATGGTGAGCAATCCAGCTCTTGTCTCCATTTATTCCTATTAAATTCTTTAGGGAAAAAGTCATACCAGCCTTTCTGTGTGTTTTAAGCTTTGGTAAATTTATAAACAAATCAGCTTCTAAAACCGTCCTTGGTATACAATATTCATTAACTTCGTCATTGTGATGTTTTATAACCGTACCAGGTGGATAATCTGTTATTTCAAAAAGTTTAGAATATTTGATTATAGGGGTCAAAAAGGAATTTACACCCAAGTCTACTGAACAATAACCATTTGGATCTCCCTTTTGTTTATTTTTTTCATAAATAACCTCTTCTTTGTTAATTAATGCGATTTCTCTTCTAAAATCTAGAACATTAATCTTTATTCCCCCTTTACTATAAAAATCTACCAATTCTTTTAAACCCCCAATTTGCAAAAGATTGTTCCAATCTGCAGACTGCAAGGGAACATCACAGATTACAATCTCTACTTGGCCATTCGTTGCTAGCAAAATATAATCAATAAGAGGTCTTACCACACTAGCATGAGTTATGCTAGATAAGGAACCTAATCGTCCTATAGGGTGTCTATCAAAAACTAAATTTGGCTTCAAAATAACCTTTTGTGTTTTTTTAACAAGATCTGCAAGAGGATTCCACTTATTCTTACCAACATTTTCAACATCCAACTCTAAATCTATTAAGATTTTTCTCACTGCTTCGTAGATTTCATTATCACCATCTTCATTGATAATATAATCATAAACATCAAAATCCTTAAATTCTGGAAATAGCTTATTCGGAGAAAATGGGACATCTGGATAGCTTAAGCTGCTTGTTTTTCTTACAGAGACTATACTGGTATTCATATATTTTTACTCAACTTTACTTAGTGTATATAAATATTTTCCACTTTCCAAAGGCTTTATTTCGCTCACTACTTCAAATTTCACCTTACATTCATTCCCCATAACTTTCTTAATAGAATCAATAATTTTCTTTTTCTCTTTATCAAATTGTTCCTCATTCTCTACAACAACCTTTATTATGATACAATTATAATCTTCTTGAATTGCCTGAAATTTAGAAATAAATCCTTTATTAAAAACAACCCCTATAAAATGAATAAAGAACTCTCCTGGAACAATTCCTCCCTCTTTGGTTCTAAACACACTCATCTCTCTGCCTTCAATTTGCTCAATTAATGGAAACCCTCTTCCACAGGAACATTTGGATTTCTTAGATACAGTAGCAAAATCACCCATATCATACCTTATCAAAGGCATAGCGTAATTATTCAACGTTGTTATATACACTCTACCTGTCTCCCCGGCTAGACAAGGCTCCATGTCTTCATTGAGAATTTCTATGTACTGATCAAACATATTCATGTGCAAACCCTCTTGCTTTTCACAAGAAAAGGCCGCTAATCCAACTTCTCGAGATCCGTACTGATTAAAGACCTTACATCCGAAAACCTCTTCTACTAATTCCTTCATTTCTTCATAAACTGTGCCGGCCGTAGCGATTAGACCTTCAGGACTATGGATTTTAAGCTTATTCCGCTTGATAAACTTGGCTAATTCATAAATAGATTGAACATATGCTTCTATAACTATTGGCTTCTCCTTATTTATAGTATTAACAAAGGAGTTCATTTCCTTATTCCCCATTTTAAAAGCATTCAGAGTTTTGATATTTAATATCTTCTCACTAATAAAGCCGTCCTTTCCTTGTGTACCTTGTAAAATCTCTCGCTCTGAACCCCAAATCTTTACGACTCTATCTCCGCCCTCCTTGTTAACCCACTTATCAAAGAAGATTTTCGAACCCTTGCCTGTTTCTTTCGACTCAAGACCTTGCAAAAAAGTCGTTGGTTCCCCAGTCGATCCACCAGAAGTATTTTTAAAAAAAAATCCCTTATATCCTTCACTTTTCAAATTTACAAAGTCTCTCTTTAAATCTTGCTTTCTCAGTATTGGAAAACTTTGAATATTTTCCAAAATCGTCTCCTTGGAAAGTTTAATGTTTTGTTCTTTTGCAATAGCTCTGTAGAAAGGAACATTTTTTATAGAATAGCTTACTATTTCAAAAAGTTTTTCTTTTTGAAGCTCCACGCATTCCTTACTAGTTTTATACTCCATGTCTCTCATTAGATTGACATACTTGTACCTGCCTTTTGATTTGATTCTGAGTGCAATTTGCGCTATTATTTTTTTAAAATCAATTATGCTCATATCTTCTGTTTATTTAATTATTCCAAAATAACTTTCGAAAAAAATTCTGAAACACTTGAAATGCTTCTTTTTTCTTTTATGTATTTTATGTTATTTTCATAAAAGAAAATCAATCTCTTTTTATCTGCTAGTTCACTGAATTGAAGAAACATTCTCTCCACACTATTATCACAAAAAGCTCCCAATGATTCTTCTTTAATCAAATTATCCGGATTTACGTGCAAAGACAAAATTGGCAAACCAAAACTCAAAGCTTCTAAAACAGTCATTGGAAACTCTCCTTCATACTTACTAGTAAGAACAAACACTTTGGAAATTTTTAACATATCCAAAACCTTTTTATTTTTAAGATTCACATAAAGAGTTACATTAGCAAACAACCTAGCTCTTTCTTCTATCAAATTAAAAGTTTCTAAGTCGTTAGTTTTAGAACAAATCATGACAAATTCTTTTTCGGGATTTTCCTTAGCCAAATCTAAAAATAAATCTGGTCTTTTCCATTTCTCACACCTACCAACCCAAATTCCATCAACATGTTTCTTTGTTTGTTGATGAGCAATCTTTTTGCAATCAACTCCTTTCCTCAAAATAAAGAGCTTTTTCCTATCTATCTTCATTAATTTTATAGCATCTTGATATTCCTGCAAACTTTGAACAAAGATTTTATCAACAACATGTCTTAATATAAAAATTAGAAGCACCTTAACAACAACATTTGCATACACCACGCTTTTACCATTAACCTCATTATCATGTGCCACCATATAAATAATTTTTTTTCTAAATATAAAAGAAAAAAGAGCCACAAAGAATAATCCTCTGTTCAAACATCTTTGCACATAGATATCTGCATTAGCACAAAACATACCTTTTAATAGATAAAAAATTTGGAGAAAAAAATTATCATTCGATTTAAAAGACCTAAAAAGCTTAATCCCTCCGTATGATTCTATAAAACTTTGATTAAAGTTCCCAACAACAAAAGATATATCAAAATATTTTTTGTTGTTTAATTCTTGAGCCATATCATGTAACTGAATCTCTGCCCCACCATGAGAGGCTTCGCTCTTTGTATTGAAAAGTGGGTAAACAGAAGAAGAGATAAAACATACTTTATTGCTTTTTTTTCTACTCAATGATTTCATTTTGTATTCTCTAAAATTTCCTTAAATCTCTCAATATTTATTTTGATATCATGATTTTCTTCAACATACTTTCTACTATTATTGCTTTTAATTCTCCACTTACGATAATCCTTAGTGATTTCTTTTAAGTAATCGCACATTTGTTCAAAATTGCTATTTGCACAATAACCACAATTATACTCATTAAGAAAGTTATCTGGATTAACATTCAGAGAAAGAATCGGGGTTCCACTAATACAGGATTGGATAAATGTATTTGGAAAACCCTCATAGTCTGAAGTATTTATAAAAACTTTTGCGTGATCATAGTATTCCTGAATTTTATCAAACGGGACAAAGTCTACAAACTTAACATTTTTAATCTTAAAAGCTCGCAACTTTGCTTTTCTGTAAACACTTTCCTGCCCTACTGAACTTGGACATATCATCCTAAAAGTTTCACCGGGAAATCTTTCTGCTAAATCTAAGAATTTTTGAGGTTTTTTAATAGCGGCGCTCCTAGACACCCATAATATTTCTTTCTTTTGAGCGTTTTTTCGACCGCTTAAAATAAAAACATTTTTTAGCACGATACTATCTAGTTTATGATTTTTGTATAACATTTCCTTATTAAGTTCATTTTGCACCAAGATTTGATCAGCTCTCTTCAGTCCAAACTTATACATCTTTCCCAAAAAACCACCTCTCGCAATAAAACTCCCGTCCACGCCAATATCACTAGATGTCCTATGTAGATGTTTTTTATTATTAATCATGGAGAAGAATGATACTAGTCCTATGACCGGATGTGCCGTAGTAGTTATATAAATATCTGCATCTAATTTCCTTAAAAGCTGATATAACTTAAATAGTTGAGCAACTTCAATGAAAGAAACTCCTTTAGCTCTAGGGCTTAAAAATTTATATAGAAAAACTCCGTCCCTCTCTTCTTTATCTTTTTGTCCATAATCCCCTACAATAAAAGAAATTTGATATTTCTCATCCTTAGCTAACTCTTTAGCTAAATAACTCATTTGTACCTCAGCTCCTCCGAAAGTACCTTCAACTTTTTGATTAAATAGCTGGTATGCTTTTAATGAAATAAAGCAAATTTTTTTCTTTTTGACTACTAGTTCAGAGACCATCTATTTTATTTTCTTAAAAATAAATTCATTACACCCAGTCCATCCCTTCGTGTCAACACTTTTTATCAAAGAAAAGTTTCTCTTTTTAAAAAACTCGATCATTTCCTTTTTTGATGCATATTCATAAGGGTAACCACCCACCCAATCAACAACATCATGATAAAAATCCATCCCCCTTCTTTTTTCTAAACAATTCTTATTTATTAACCTAAAAAACATCTTTTTAAGACAATAAAAGAACAATATCATACATTTCCTGATTATTACTGGGGAGATGTTATAAATCCACTTAATTGTCCTCCAAGTTGACGACGTCCAATGTTTATTGTAAATAGCAATAACAAAATATCCATCTTTTTCAACTAAAATCATTGCATTTTTAATCGCTTTCCACATATCACCTGTGTGATGGAGTACTCCCCAAGAATAAACAATATCAAATTTCCCCCATTTATCATATCCAGATTCCAATATCGACTGCTTTTGAAAATCAATTCTCTCTTCTTTAGCAAAACGTTCTTTATTAAAAAATGCTGTCTTCACACTGTTTTCCGAAATATCAAATCCAACAACTTTTGTCGCTCCAATCTTCTTTGCTGCTAGAGAGAAAATTCCACTTCCACTTCCAATATCCAAGAAACTTCCATTTTTTACTTTCTCTTTGCCAATTAAACACTCAACTGATTTCTCAGCCTCTTTCAAACTTTTTCCATCTAAAGATTTTTTTGAAAAATCCATCCAGTTCTTCCCAAAATCAAATGTTTTCATCTTATTTTTTGAAATATTCTTTATACCACAAATTAAGTGCCATCAAAGACCACAGTTTTCTAGAATGATCTTTTTTGTTTTGATGACTTTCAAAGAGTTGTCTTACCTTTTGCTCTTTCATTATTTTAAAAACCAAACCCTCTTTATCAAAAAGTATCTTTTCCAAATCATCCTTCAATTCCCTCCTAAACCAATGAGTTATTGGAATAGAAAAACCCCTCTTCTTTCGATACAAAATATCTCTATCTAGGTATTTTTCTAGCATTTTCTTAAAAATCTTCTTTCTTCTTCCAAAAATATCTATTTTTTGACTAGTTTTCATCTGAGCACATAACTCCACAAACTCATAATCTAAAATTGGACTTCTGCTTTCCAATCCATTGGCCATTGTCGCAATATCCACCTTCACCATTAAATCATCGGGAACATAGGTATTGAAATCTAGATATAAAATTTGGTCCAGTCCTTTCAAATCCTTTTTTTCAAATCTATCAAATGTCTCGTATTGTTTCTTTTTAAACTCCTTCTTATACTTTTCTTTATAAAAATCCTCTTTATAGAAAACATCAAAATAGTGTGTGAAATTGAAGTGTTGTCTCACTGCTTTTTCATTCAACAACCTTAAAAATAAAGAAATTTTATATAGCAAAAAAGAATCTTTTGTTTTTGCTATTTCTAATACTTTTTTTGCTATCATTCCTTTTAGAGGTAAAAAACGAAACAAAGGAATCCAAAGATGTCTTTCGTATTTATCATAACCTGCAAAATTTTCATCACCACCATCTCCATTCAATGCCACTGTGACATACTTGGAAGTTTTTTCTGCTAGAATATACATTGGTAACTGAGAACTATCTGCATATGGCTCCTCATATTGCCTAATTAATTTTTTGATTAAAGGCTTCAGGTCATCAGGACCAACTAAAAATTCTCGATGGTCCGTCTTGTATTTTTTGGCAACTTTTTTTGCAAATTTACTCTCATCAAAATCCTTCTCTTTGAACTTAATCGTGAAAGTTTTAAGTTGTTTTTTGAATTTTGAAGCAAAGGCCACAATCGCACTTGAATCAACACCACCACTCAAAAAAGCACCAATTTCAACGTCTGCAATCATTCTCTTTTTAACACTTTCCTCTAATTTCTCTTCAATTTTTTTAATCAATTCCTTTTCCGAAAGTTCCGATTTTTTTGAATATTCCAATTCCCAATATTTCTTGATTTCCATCACTTTATTGTCCAAATTCAAAACAAAATAACTAGCTTGTGGAAGTTTGAAAATATTCCTAAACCCAGTTCTTGGAGCTGGAACATACTGCAATGTTAGATATTCATTAACTGCTTCAAGATCTACCTCTCTTTTCACATCTTGTGTTAGAATTGCCTTTAATTCGCTTGAAAAAATAAAACGGTCCTTATCAAGATAGTACTTTAAAGGCTTTTTTCCAAAACGATCTCTGGCTCCAAAAAGAATATTCTTTTGTTTATCAAAAATCACAAAAGCGAACATTCCATTAAATTTATTCACACAATCAAAACCGAATTCAAGATAGGCAGCCCCCAAAACCTCTGTATCAGAGGTAGAAATAAATTTATAACCTTTTCTTACTAAATCATCTTTAATTTCCTGAAAATTATAGATTTCACCATTAAAAACAATTTCTATTTCACTCTTCTTGTGGGAATAATTCATTGGTTGATGCCCTCTTGGAGAAAGATCAATGATTGACAACCGAAGATGTCCAAAACCAACATTTCCATCCAAAAAAATTCCCTGGTCATCAGGGCCACGATGTTTAATTTCCTCATTCATCAAATCAATTTCTTTCCTGGAAACTTTCTTTTTATTCAGCTTTACGATTCCATTAATTCCACACATACTTTCTTAATAAATTTCTAAATATTTATCAGCCATATCCTCCCAATTCATTTTCATGGCTTTGCTTCTACTGGACCTTTGTTTTTCCAACAGGGAGTTTCTATCTGCATACAACCTCTCAAATGCTCCGAATATCGCTTTCTGATTTCCCTTTTTAATCACAATTCCGTTCCAACTATCAACAAGTTCCTTCGTACCTCCGGTGTCAGTAGCGATAACAGCAAGTCCCGAAGCCATTGCTTCTAGCAATGAGTTACTCATCCCTTCATTCAAAGAAGGAAGCACAAAAACGTTCCCTTTTCTATACAAATCTGGCATTTCCCTTCTCGATAGTGCTCCTAGGAATATAATTTTATTCTTTATGTTACTTTCTAGTACAACTTCTTCCAAACTATTCTTGAGGTTACCATCGCCAGCAAGAATTAGTTTTGCATCATCCTTATCTTTGGCAAAAGCCAAAAATGCTTTTACCAAAAGATCGACACCTTTTCTTTCAATTAACCTTGATGTTGAAATAACAATAAATTCATCATTTTGTTCACTGTTTGGGAAAAATAATTCCGTATCAACACCATTATAGATAACTTCTATTTCTTGATTTTTTTTAGTCCTTAGAGCTAGCTCTTTCAATCCTTCAGAATTAGTCACAACCTTCTTGGCTCTTCCCCAAACAATCTTACTCAACCAACTGAAAAATAAAATATCTAGCATTCTATATTTTTCACTATAGAAAGGAACGTCACTTCCGCGCAATGAAACAATATATGGCAAACCAAGAAACATTGCGATGAAACCAGAAGGAATTCCAAAAAAAGCATGTGCCAGATCAAAAGTATTTTCTCTTTTCAATTTTCTACAATACCAAAAAGTCTTCCAGGAATATGTTAACAAATCTTTATTTGATTGTAGGTGAACTTGATCATTTTTGCCGATATCTAAATAATGAATCTTTATATTCTTAGCAAACTTTTCAACATGAAATTTGTTAGCAGAAGAAGTGACTAGATCAATTTCGATATCCTTTTTTCCAGACAAAACACTCAACATGTTGAATGTTGCAGTTGCGGCACCTCCTCCAATAGGTGGGAATTCGTAATTTAATATTAGAATTCTTTTCTTATTTTCCTTGATTTGTTTCAATTTTCTATTTGCTATTCTTTATATTTCTGCTTGTCACTGCCACTGCTCTTAATTTCATTTCTCAAAAAATCATAATACTTCTTATTTCCATTCCTAGATTCAGTCATTCCTTGTTTTAGAACAGATATTTGCGCCTCGTTCCCAATCTTCACTCTTAATTTTTTATCTTCAATTAGTCTCCTCAGTCTATTTGTCCACTCTCTTTTATTTTTCGCTAACATTCCATTTTTTCCATCTTCAATTATTTCCTTAAAAGTTTGATTTGCAAATGCCACTGTTGGAACTCTTAGGATACCAGCTTCTAGAAATTTAATCTCGCTCTTGGATCTACTAAATTCATCATCTAGCAGTGGAGCTAGATTTATATCTATCTTAGCAATAACTTTAAATAATTCTTTCATGGGAACAAATTTCAGCCTTTCGATTTGACTCTCAAATTCACTAAATTTATCATCTAGCTCCAAAGGACCAACAATAACAAGATGAGTCTGTGGATACTTCCTTAAAATATCAACAAGGACATCTTCGATTGTAGCAAAATCCTTATTATGACTTGGGGAACCACTGAAATAACCCATACGAACCAATCCATCACCAACTTCCTTGCCCTTTAAAACTTTCTTAATATTTTTAATATCCATTTTTGATAGCTTATTTCGGGAAACAAAAACATTCTTATCATATTCCTCCAATTTCTTACTCAAAAAAGTTGTCGAAGTAACACATGTTTTGACATAATCATCATTCAAAATTTCAGCAGCTATCCCCTTTTTTATTTGCTGCTTTTCTAATTTGTTTATACTATTGTAATATTCTGTTTTGTGTAGATATTCAGGATCATAATTAAGATCGTCTGTTTCAAATAAAATTGTTTTTTGTGATTCCTTTATTCTAGCAATAAACCGTTGTAATTCCTTTGTACGCAAAGTTCTATGAAAAATAAAGATCAAGAAACTATCAGCAAAATCTAATAATTTTTTATTATCTTGCACTGCAACTGAAGCCTTGATATTGTTATTGTTCAATTCCTCTGCTTGATTATGACAACGATAGACAGCACTTCTACCGACTCCTCCTGTCACAAACAAAACATCTCCTGAATCAACTCTTTTATTAAAAATTCCAAGAGCCTCCTTCACTTTTAAAGAAGCATTCAGAAAACCGTCTGTTCTAATTGAATTTATAACTTTCCCAAATCTTGAAATCCAAATCTTCATATATCAGTTTAAACTATCTTATAATATTTCTTATACCAATTCACAAAATTCTTAATACCTTCTTCAATCCTAATATTTGGCTCCCAGCCTAATTTTCTTAGCTTTGAAATATCTGCAACAGTTGAAGGAACATCACCTGGTTGAATTGGCATTAGATTTTTCTTTGCCTCTATACCAACATTCTCCTCTATAACTTCGATAAACCTCAAAAGCGTCTCTTCCTTATCACCACCAATATTCATGATTTCACATTCAAAATTTGCATCTAAAACAGCAATCGTACCAGAAACGATATCGTCAATATATGTAAAATTTCTAGTCATTTTTCCAAAATTATACACGTCAATTTGTTCACCTTTAAGAATTTTATCCGTAAACAAAAAAAGTGCCATGTCTGGTCTTCCCCATGGACCATAGACCGTGAAAAATCTAAGTCCTGTTGTATTTAATTTGTGAATATGACTATAGGTGTGAGCAATCAGCTCAGTAGCTCTTTTTGTTGCTGCATATGGGGAAATTGGAGTATCCACTCTATCCTTTTCAGAAAAAGGAACTTTTTTATTATTTCCATATACAGAAGAAGAAGACGCATACACAAAATTTTCAACATCATATTTTACAGCCATTTCAAGCAGGACATTTGTGCCACGTACATTCACTTCTTCATATAATAAAGGATCCTCCAAGGAACTCCTAACACCAGCCATTGCTGCTAGATGGATAACTTTATTAGGCATTTCCTTCTCAAAGACGCTATCAGCAAACTCTAAATCTTGAATATTTCCTTCATATAAAGAAAAGGGGCTATCCCCTAAAATTGCTTTAATTCTATCTCTTTTTAACGCTGGATCATAATAATCGTTAAAATTATCTATCAAAACGATTTTGTCTCCTCTATCAATCAGCTGTCTAGCAATAGCGCTGCCAATAAAACCAGCTCCACCCGTAATTAGAACTTTCATTTTTTGTTTTAATTTTCTTTGATTATATTTTCACCACCACGCAAAGAAACAACTGTCTTTTCATCAAATTCATCCTCAATCTCTGTCATTGTAATTATCTCTTTCCCAACAGCGTGGTTTATTTTTTCGATATCCTCACGAATTCTTCTACCTTCATAGTTTTTATCTATTCCCAAAAGCTCTTTCACGTCCTCCATGAACATGGAACCCTTCTCACATAGTGCCAATAATAATACATATGCTTCTCCAACAATATGAAGTTCTGTATTATTTATACTGTATGCAATTTGCAAATCATTATTTAAATTAAAAAACTCATGTCGATAAATCATAACTTTGTTTCATTTCTTATTTCCCTAGAACTTTATACTTATTATATGTCAGATTCAGTCTTTAATCAATCACAGAATCATTCTGCAGAGCCTCTATCTGCAAACATAATAAAAAGCCCAAAACCCAAACTAACCATTGCTACAATATCCAGAAGTTTTGGCAAAAAACTATTCGAGATAATAAAATGTAAATTATTAGCAACAAAAAAACAAAGTGCTGAAACTAAAAAAATCTTTTTTTGCATATTTTAAAAAATATTCTGACTACTTATTTTTACTTTATGGATAGACAAATCCATTTAAAAAAGGTAAAACGACTATTTTTCTCTTTGTTGATATCTTATCAAACATTTTATTTATTTACAAAACATTTTTGTTGGTGATAATTGACAAAAAGAAGAAAACTAATAAGATGGGTAAGATTTCAGCTAAATCATTTATTCACAAAAAAACATAGTTGCAATTTCACAACAACATCAAGAATCCTCTATTAAAGCCACTCGAACTAATGATCTACGAAGTAAAGAAACAAAAAAAGAAATATCTACATTTCTTAGAAACAAACACTAGCGACCATTGCATTTATTGTGAAAAAGAACTCTTTATTAAGGAATTTAAATATTGGATGATTCTGGAAAATCGTTTTCTATACGACAAGATAGCTAAAATGAGTCATATGCTGGCACTCAAAAAAACATGTTTCTGGAGAAGAGAATCTTTCAACACAAGAAAAAGATGAACTTCTAGAAATAAAGAAAAATCATCTAAAAGATTATAGTGTAATCGTGGAGAGTACTCCAAGAGCAACAACTATACCAGATCATTATCATTTACATTTGATGAGATATCACTCAAACTAGCGAACTTAGAAAAATTTTATACCTGTAATACCCTTTTTTTTCCCGGGGGGAGTATTATTTTACTTGTTTTCTTAGAAAAATAGTGCTTTAATTAAAAGTCGTGTTTATATTGCGACATTTTTCAGTTCATTAAGCTCTTAACAAAATTTATTAAACTCAAAACAAAAGGAGGCTTTCATGACTTCAAATTGGGACTATCTAACTATTAGATCTATCTTGGAAAATGGTTTGCGGAATTTTTTTCCAAAAGAATGCAAAATACTTGATGAATGTTTTTTCCTTGATGTAGCAGTTCCAAAAACCGAAAAAGACATAGCCTATGGTGATATGAATAAGCTTGAAAAAGCACTTATCACGATATCGCGTCTTTGTCTTCAGGAAAGTTATCGCATTTCAGGGACTGGACCAATAAAGGCAGAAACAGAAGGTGCTTTCTATCTCGTCGACCCAGATCTATTTGAAAAACGTTCAAAACTTTCGATATTGAATATGGTTTTTTCGAATTTTTTTCAAAGCTCTCTTGACAGATTCAATCAAAAGAAAGCCCGTGCCTATCTGAGTTCAAGAGAAGGATTTGAAATCATTTTAGACCCACAGCTCAGCTGTAACCCAGTAGAAGTTCCCATGAAAAAGATACCAACAGACAAAAGTCTCGGCGATATTTTCATTGAAAACCTTCTGGGTGACCTTGATTTGCAAAAAGCTGCAAATTTTGATAGCGAGCCTGCGCCTCTACCAAAAAATATTCCCACTATCGGAATCTTGAATAATTTCGAGACCATAATGTTTCAATCTTTCGCCTTTCTCCTTCAGCAAACGCTGGAGAAAAGAGCCATCTTCAATAAAGAAGACCTTGAGCCTGCACAGCACAGCCAACTTGAGCGATGGACAACAGCAACAGAAATTTTCAATGAACTTTTTGCAAGATCTGTCTTCATGAGATTTCCAAACCTAAACGAGGATGAGTTCTTGGTCGGAGAAGGTTTTGTGATTGGACAAGATAAAAACAATGTTCCACAAGACGATATCCAGTTGGTATTGTTGCCAGTTTCAAGCCTAGTTGCTCCCGATGAAATGTTGGGGATAGAAAGAAGCGAAAGCATAACATCGGTTAGCGAAGGATTCGACCTTAAAAGGTGGAACCCTAGCAAAAAAGTAAAACCGAATTAAAAAATGTTTTGTTAGACTATCAAAAAGACGCTCTGGAAAAAATTTTCCAAAGCGTCTTTTAATTTTATTTCAAATTCTCTTCTAATCCATCATTCATTTGATCTTGAACCTTTCTTTCCACTTCTTCAATTTGTTTCTTTGCTTGCTCTTTTTGTTCTTTTGCAGAATTTATTCGTGATAAATATAATGGTATTATAAACAACAATGTTATAATAGTTGTAAAAATTACCACTATTATAGTAAATCCACTTTGCTTTGTTTTCATTTTTTAAATTTTGTTTACTATTACCCTTTTACTATAGCATAAAGCCTTATACAAAAGAATTTTATAATTTAAAAACCGCTTGATAGCGGTTTTTAAAAATAACACAAACTATTCTTAATACCTATAGTGTTCTGACTTATAAGGACCGTCAACTGATACATTAATATAATCAGCCTGTTCTTTAGTAAGTTTCGTTAGATTGACTCCTAGCTTGCTCAAATGAAGCCTGGCAACCTCTTCATCTAGAACTTTTGAAAGAATGTAGACACCTATTTTATATTTCTTTTCCCATAGATCAATCTGAGCTAGAACTTGATTAGTAAAAGATGCGCTCATCACAAAACTTGGATGCCCTGTAGCATTTCCCAAATTAACAAGTCGCCCCCTTGAAAGAAGTACTATTGCATGTCCATCTGGAAATATAAATTTATCAACCTGAGGCTTAATGTTAACCTCTTTAATTCCTTTATATTTCTCAAGAGCCTCAACTTCAATTTCATTATCAAAGTGCCCAATATTACACACAATTGACTCATCTTTCATTTTTTCCATATGTTTAACCTTGATAATACTCTTATTACCAGTTGTTGTAACATATACATCACCCTCGTCCAATGCCTCTTCTAATGTTTTGACTTCAAATCCCTCCATAGCAGCTTGTAGTGCACAAATCGGATCTATTTCAGTTATAATAACTCGCGCTCCGAATCCACGCATGCTCTGAGCACAACCTTTCCCAACATCACCATATCCACAAACAACGACAACCTTTCCAGCGACCATCACATCTGTTCCACGTTTAATTCCATCAGCAAGAGATTCTCTACAACCATAAAGGTTGTCAAATTTACTTTTAGTAACTGAATCATTAACATTAATTGCAGGAAAAAGAAGCTTTCCTTCTTTAAACATTTGATAGAGTCTATGTACTCCTGTTGTAGTCTCCTCAGAAACACCGATTACTTCCTTAAGAGTTTCATTCCAAAAATTCTTATCTTTTTTATAACCAGAAGCCAAATTATTTATAAGTTCTCTTTCATCCTCTCCTGAATTTGAATAATCTGCCTTTAAAACTTTAGGGTCATTCTCAATTTCAACTCCTTTGTGAAGCATTAATGTTGCGTCCGAACCATCATCAACGATTAGATTAGGACCTTTCCCGTCCTTAAATTTGAAAATTTGTCTTGTACACCACCAATACTCTTTTAGAGTTTCGCCTTTCCAAGCAAACACTGGAATGCCTTTTTGCGCAATAGCTGCAGCTGCATGATCTTGAGTTGAAAAGATATTACAAGACGCCCAACGAACATCCGCACCCAATTGAACTAATGTTTCAATTAATACAGCTGTTTGTATTGTCATGTGTAAACTACCAGCAATTTTTGCTCCCTGAAGTGGTTTTTTGTTAGAATATTTTTTTCTCAAAGCCATGAGTCCTGGCATTTCTTTCTCTGCTATCTCGATTTCCTTTCTGCCATATTCGGCTAAAGAAATATCTTTAATTTTAAAATCTTCCATTTTAGATAGACTTTTTAGTATATTATTATTTTTTTGGCAAATATTTTCGAACTGAATCAATATGTTTTTCATGCAATCTAGCCCCGGGACTCGCGACTACAAGTGAAGAGACATAGCTTGCAATGTCTCCAGCTTCTTCAAAATCCATATCATTTGCAATTCCATGCAAAATACCAGCAGCATACATATCTCCTGCACCATTTGTATTCTCAACTTCAACTTTATTCGGCTTAAATCTATAAACAACATCCTTTGTCTTTATTAAACTACCACGCTCTCCCAGTTTAACAACTGCAATCTCACACATATCAGAAATATCATTCAGAGCCTCTTCACTTTCTTTTCCTGTAAATTCTCTAGCCTCGTCTTCATTAGCAAATACAATATCTATATGTTCTTTTATTACATCTTCAAAAAGAGCTTTGTTCCTAGCAACGAGGCCTCTATTAGATAAATCTAATGATATTTTTGTATCTGAATTTTTAGCAATTGCTATTGCATGAAAAATAGCCCTACAAACTAAGGGGTCCTCCAATTGATATGCCTCTATATGAAAAATCTTGGCATTTTCAATTTCTTCTCTGTCGATATGTTCTTTATCAAGTCCAGAAGCAGCACCGAGGTGTGTTGCAAAAGTTCTTTCTCCATCTGGCGTAATAAAAGTAAAGGCATGTCCAGTTGCATCAGAGGAATGATTGTGAAGATATAAGACAACCCCTTCTTGCTGTGTTTTTTCTTTATATTCCCTTCCATACTCATCCTCACCAATCATACCCATAAAACCAGCTCTAGTACCTAAAACATTAACACCAGAGATAGCATTAGCAGAACTTCCTCCTGGAATAATTTGTTTTTTATAAGCTTTTGTTTCATTTTCAATATCCAGACTCTGATCTTTCGAAATAAGGTTCATGGAACCTTTTTCAAAATTCATTTTTTCTAAAGCATCATCCTCTATTTCTATAACAATATCCAATAAAGGACTGCCAATTCCAATAACAGCACATTTATTTTTATTTACTTTAGACATTTATTTTTTTCAAATCTTAGAATATTTTCCAGTTTATCACAGTTTACTCTTTCATCAAACCTCATAGATGCATCTATAGAGACTTCCATAGATACATCTGTGGAAGTCTCTATATTTGGCATTTTTTAGAAAAAGTTATATAATTAAGCAAAGCCTTCAGAATAAGGATACAAAAAAATTGAAACCCACCTTGAATTTTCAGGGAAAAATATTTTTTTCCGATATTATTTTCTAGGGATTCAGACGTTCCTTTGCATTGAGGGCTTTTGAAAATGATAAAACTACTGACATCCATTGGACATCAGTAGTCTATTTTTTTGCATTATATGCATTGTAATTTATGTAAATACTCAAGATTGAGCCCTAAAGGTCCACCCTTTAACCATTTCCAAAATCTTTCGAGAAACACCTTCATCCAATTCAGTCGGAAAAATATGCAATCCCCCAGAAAATTTCATCAGTTCTTGTGTTGAGATAAAAACATTCTTATTTAAATCAATTAAAAAAATATTTGAATCATTCTCCTCTTGTTTTTGTGTCTTGAATGAAAGTAGACACTCTTTGTTTTTGACTGTGAATAAACTTTTATTCACATGAGAAAATTCACCACCATATAACATGGGAATAAGCACAAGATTAATGAAAAAAGCCTTCAAATCATAGAAATAAGCATTAGGAATAAATAATTCATTTCCAAAATCTCGATGAAAATCCTTGGCTATATTCGCAACCTGTGCAATCTCCCAAATATCCATTGGTGACATCTTCACTAAATGATTTTGTGACCCCTTAAGTCTCCTTTTCCTATATTCCATACTGGGATGGTGCAGAATATCAATTACTTCAATAATAGGAGAGTCCTTACCATGATTTTTCAAAAAGAATCTTCTCAAGTTACAATAACACTCCTTTTGTGCAACAGAAGAATTCATAGATTCTTCGATAAAAACATTCTTTATTTCTCTGGATTTCACCATGAGTCTACACTCCTTACTTTTGACACAAAAAAACTCTTATGTTTATTGTTAAGAACTGCCAACGAAATCAACATTAATTGACTCTAAATTAAAGCACGTTTATAGCCTAAAATCAAGTATATCACCTATAGAAAGTTAAACTTTCCCCAATTTAAACTATCCAAAAAATCCTCTTTTGAACCAATATAAGCTCTTCTGGTATTTTCATTACCAATCAGGATATAGATAAATTCAAGCTCTTGTTTGTCGGAATTTTCTTCTTTTGAAAATTTATGAGCCATGTCAGTTGGAGATACTATTTTTCTTCCACTCACAAGCGATGTCTCAAACTCAAGACCCTCTTTTTTTCCAGGAACCTCGAGATATGCATCATACACTAACTCTGAACAAACAAACGCATCCCTTGTATCAAAATCAAAATTATAATCATATGGCTTACCAAAATTCTCAAAAGCACGCAAAACCGCTTTAAGTCTGTCACTTTTTGTCAATTTCGGTCTTAGAACAACCACGAAATCAGCCTTTGCAGAAACTGTTAGGCTCTGTAAAACTACACCTGACTCAATCGCCTCTAGCGTTGATCTCTCTTCTCCATCCTTATCCTTTTTTTGATATTCAGCGTAAACCAAAGGGAAATTTTCCTTAGTATATTCCTCAAAATTATTCTTATCTTCAACTGGAAATTCATCAATAAAATAATCGTTCATTTGTTGCATAGACCCTGTGTATAGTGCTGAATGAGTCCAGAAACCAGGTATACCGACATTACTTAAATGGGCTATCCTTCTTTGCAACATGATATCACCAGGTTCCATAACCTCATTCATTTTCAAAATTTGATCTCTGGTTATAAACTCACGCTTATCCTCGTTAGCTAAAATGATATGCCCCATTGTATTAGCAACATTTTTTTGAACAGGAAACCAAGTCTCAAACATTCTGCTCTCCAAACCATCAGATGACACCTTTAGATAACTTTTAAGAGCCTTATCGGAATTATTAAACAGATATGCAAAACTTTCATTAGACTTCGTTTGCAAAATTAGAAAAGACTCACCAAAATCCTCTCTGACAGAACCGAAGAAAACCTTCATATAACTCCACCCAAGATTGATTCTCAGTTTAGTTTTAGGCTTATAATACCTACTTGCCATCTCTTGATATATATTATCCCTTTTAAGCAGGCTGTTTTCTTCGTTTAGAATTTTCTTCTTAGTCTCGTCTTCTGAAATAGTTGTTATCATTCTTTGCACAATTTCATATTTTTTTACATACAAACTATATGAAATTATAAAAGATTTAGTTCTACTATCACGCAACTTAAATCTCGGGATGCTGTCAAAATAACGATGCAAATCAGTCAATGATTCTGAATAGATTACGGCTTTAATAAATTTATTAAAGCGAGTTCTAGTTTCATCTGCTGTTCCAATAGTTTCTTGTTTTTTTGCAAGAATTTCCAACAACTCATTACCTGAAGATTCTAGGTAATCCATAGCTATAACGGCTTTTTTTAAATCCTCATCCACCCTCTCTTCAATTTCAAGATTACTCATTCCACGAAAAGGATTTTCAGTAGACGGTCTTACTGTAAAAAATGAAATCATCAAAACAGCCAAGAAAAAAGCTAGAAAAACTCTCCACTTTTTATGAGAATAATAGTCTTTTGCGAAATTGTATGTATGGAACCTCTCAAAGACCTTGCGAGATATATATATTCGATAAATCAATGGTATAAACGAGATTATGTAAAATCCAAAACCTATAACAAAATGATAAGGATAGAGAATTTTAACACCTATAAATGCAAGAGCAATAAACATCAACACCACATTCACAATAAATGCAATTGCGATTTGTTTCTTTCTTCTTGTAAATATATCAGCAAGCGTTGTTATATCTTCTTTGGCAGCTTTTTTCATTTTTGTTTTAGTTAATATCTATAAACATTCTAGCACAAAAAGCAAACGTCCACATTTCAATTTGAATTTGTGAACTTTTCTAACTAGAAAACATATAGTTATTTTTTGCTACAACTTTTTATTCTTTCTGTATCTTTATCGGCAAGATCGCTCCAATCATCTTGTAAGTTTCTAAACTCTTCACCATCAAGATATTCAACAAAATTGAAATATTGCGAATGAACTCCTTTGCTTTTTTTAGCATGTTTAATCGGGCACCAGAAACGTTCAGTTCTTCCTCCTACCTCTTGAGAATAAGCAATTAAACAATTTACATAACTGCAATAAAGGCAGTTTATTTTCTCTAACCAATTCAAATATGACAAGAAAGCTCTATCGAAAACAAAATAATCCTTCATTTTCACTAAAGGAATTCCATAGAGACGGAAAGCTACTTGATGATAGAGCTCTAAAGCAAAATGAAAAATAACTGCTGGGATAAAAACTCCATATATAAACGGCGCACTCAATGTAAATTTAAAAATAAGCAAAGGTTTTGACTTTAATACAGCTTCAACTACTCCAACCTTCCATTTTTTCAATTTAAATTTATCACGAATTGCTTCTGCTATCAGATTTCTTTGCTGGGATAGCTTCTCAATTCTCTCTTCAAAACCCTTTTTGATTTCATCTGAGAGCTTTTCTAAACTTTCAATTTTATCATCCTTGTGGGTTTTTAGAATTCTTTTAGCTTCTTCAAGCTTTTTTTCTAACTTTTTACCTAGCTCATTCATCAAACTAAAATATTTTATTTATAAAACATTATCTATAGTAACATCAAAAAAGCTATCTGAAAATAGCTAGGGTTTGGAGTTATGTAAATTAAAAATGACTCAATTTCTCAAGTCATTTTTAATTATTTTTCACTAAACATATTGCGATAAAAAAGCCTACTCTTCTAAAACTTTTTGCGCAGCAATAATCAAAGGATAGACAGTTGGCGCCGGAGTCAGCAAAGGATGTGTTGCCACTTGCATTCTAGCTAGATCAAAAGCTGTTACCTTTTTTTGGATACCTAGCGCTAGAAGATTTATCATTTCACCAACTTCTTCAGGTCCCATAAGCTGAGCTCCTACTAATACTTTATCTGATTTCCTAAATAATAATTTAACTTTAATAGGACTAGTTTCCGGCAATGCAGCTGGATGATGGCAAGCAACTTCAAATTCACCGACAGTTATCTTGGCATCAGTAACTTTGAAATCCTCCTCTTTAAGTCCATAATTCAGAATTGAATTCTCCGTTAAACCTGTTACAGCATATGCAATATCATTAATCATAGTTGAGAAAGAAGCTAGTGTTCCAATGTTTTTAATGAATTCATCCGTTTTAAAAACGTTAACACCAGCAATTCTGGCTTCATAGCAAGCAGTAGAAGCTAATAATGCAGGAATAGCTTTGCCACTTATTAAACACTTTTTTTCAGCACAATCACCAATAGCATAGATGTCACTGAAATTAGTTTGCATAAATTCATTAACTCTAATTGCACCATTTTCAATCAACTCTATTGTTGTACTTTCTATTAGCTTTGTATTAGGTCTAGCACCAACTGCAATGATTACCATGTCAGCTGAAATAGAATCCTCTTCTTTCAAAAATAACTCCATTGAATTATCTGCTTTTTTTGATATTTTCTCAATCTCTGTGTCTAATTTTATTTCAACGCCCACTTTGCTCAAACCTTCTTGTAAGTTATCTGAAAAGTTCCTGTCCATTGTAGTTCCTAGACAGTTTCCAAGTCTTTCAACAAGTGTCACTTTTTTATCCTCGAAACTACTAAACTCTTCCGCAAATTCAACTCCTATATAACCACCTCCGACTATCACAATCCTTTTAGCTGCTTGAGCAGCTTTTTTCATCTCTTTAAGATAATCAAGATTTTTGTTAGCAAACCAAATATTTGCTTGTTCAATACCCTCTATCGGAGGAACTACTGGTTTTGAGCCTAAAGCAAGAATAGCTTGTTCGAAAATAATTTCTTCACCACTTCTAGTTTTTGCCAATTTTTGCTCAGGATTAATATTTACAATTTCCTCAATCAAAATTTCAACTCCATTATCAACCAAACTTTTATCTGGCAGAATATCTTGGTCAACACTTTGCAATCGATTGAAAACATAAGGAATACCACAAGGAATCACACCTTGTTTCTCAGTTCTTACTAAGGTTATTTTTTTGTTATGATTCTTTTTCTTAGCAGTAACAGCTGCTATTAAACCAGCAGGACCACCACCGATCACCAATAGATCTACTTCCTTCATTTTATCCAATAATTAGTTATTAAATCTTTTCTATTTTTTTAATAAGAGCTTCAAAATTGTTTTTCAAGTTAGGATTTTTTTCCACCACAGGAATCATCTCAACTAAAGCCTTTGCAAAACATTTGTCATAAGAAAACTTAGTGACAACTTCTATATCATTCTCTTTTGCGAATTTTTCAATTTCTACACAATAATCTCTATCTAAATCAAATTTATTTATCACAATACCACAATTGATTTCAAAATACTCAACAATCTCAAAAGCTCGTCGCAAATCGAATAAACTGGCCTCTGTTGGCTCTACTACCAAAATACAATAATCACTACCAGTGACAGAAGCTATCACTGGACAACCAATTCCTGCAGCTGCATCAATCAAATTGAATTCGGTATCTTCTTTTGCAACTTTTTGAGTTTCACTCCTAACCTCAGCCACCAATTTGCCAGAACCAGAAGCTCCCATTTTTAACTGAGAAGAAACCAGAAGGAATCCATATCCTGTATCAACATGACCAATCTTAGCATTGTTTACTGCAATTAAACTTATTGCACCAACAGGACATACAAGATTAGCGATCCCACAACCTTCACAACTCATTTTTTTTAATTTTGGTTTGTTTTGAACCCAATCAATAGCATCAAAATTACAAGAATCATAGCATTTTTTACAAGAAATACATTTTTCTAAATCAAAAATTGCCCGCTTACTGGTAGAAATATCTTGCCAAGCTATAAAGTCATCCTCTTTTTTGCCAAAAACCAATGCCAAATTAGCAGCATCTACATCACAATCAGTTAAAATTATTTTATGCTTTTGAGCTAATAGAATCCCTAGTGAAGCAGTTATACTGCTCTTTCCGACACCACCCTTTCCAGAAAGCACCGTTATTGTTTTCATATTATTTATTACTTAAATGTGTAGATTTTTCTAATTTTTTTAGATTGCCTTGGTTAAAATCTTCGATCGATTGTTTCACATCAGCAACTTTGATTAAATATATTTCAACAAAACTATCCCTCAACAGATGAAATGCAATCTCTCCAATTTCTTTGGTTAATATCGCATCAACTTTCTCACCTAGAACATTCCTTGAAACCAATAATCCTACTTGAATATCTTTATCAAAATAGATATTTTCTTTAACATAGAATGAAGAAATTTTCTTATCCTCCAATGTGATAAATAGAAGATATTTTGCTCTTCCAAAGTGCATGACAATTCCTGAATCCAGTCCATTATCCTCTTTCACTGGAATAAGCAATTTAATACTGTCAGTCTTATATGGTTCAATATGGATTGACAATGCATCAATTTGAGAAAAACTTTCTTTAACTTTGATTTCAATTATTTCTGAAATATCATGTGCCCTTGCGACATTCATGTTCTTGAGTAATTTAATCGTAGCTTCACCAAAAACAAAAAGTCCTGATTGTCTAAGTTTCAAACCAGACAAGTCTTTCACGTCATCAATTCCTAAAATCAGCTCCTTTATTCCCTCCTCCAATTCTTTATCAGGACTAGCATCCATCAATGAATAGATTGCAATTTTTGCATTTTGGTAACCGATTTTTATAATCATAAAAGATAGTCCCATTCCGACGATGCCCTCAATATAGCCTATCTTGAAATAAGCTAATAAAATCCCTCCAAAAATAACCAAAGAAGAGACCACGTCAACTTTTGATTCTTGTGCATTAGCGACAAGGCTCTGAGAATTAATCTCTTTTCCGACCTTATCTTCATAAATTGCAATAGCATATGAAACAACAGCTGATGACAAAGGCACTGTCAAAACCAAAAGAGGAAGTTTGAAATCTGTTATGACAAAAAATTTGTCATAACTCTCCAAAAATATCTCATATGCTGCATAGAAAATGAAAAATGAGGCAATTATGGTAGCAAAATTTTCAGCTTTATAGTAGCCATATGGAAATTTTTTATTATACTTCTTCTGAGAAATTTTCAATCCGAACCAAGAAGAAAAAATAGCAGCAATATCAACAGCACTATGAATCGCATCAGCAACTAGGAGTAAACTACCGGACAAAAACCCAATAACTCCTTTAGTAATTGCTAAAAAAACTGTTGCTATGGTAGCAATTTTTGCAGCTCTTGCGCCTTTTTTTAATATTCTTTCTTTATTCACAGATCATTTTTGTTAATCTTTTGATTTCATCATTTTCAATTGGCAATCCCTTTGTATAACTTAAAAAGATATCTTTAGAATATGGAATGTTGGCAATTATTTTTGCTTGATATTTACTTGCTACAGACTCAACTAGCTCAATATCTCCAATATCAAAACGGTTTATTATAATATCAGTATCTACTTTTATTTTTTCTACAAGCGCTAGAATTAACCCCAAATCATGAGCACCAAGTGTTGTTGGTTCTGTAACAGCAATCACTTTGTCACAATTCTCCAATGCAACAACAACTGGACAATGTATTCCAGCCGCTGTATCCATAATAACAAAATCGTACTTATCTTTTTCTTCTTTAATCAATTCAACTAATGAATTTACAATAAATTCTGAAACTGGCTCACCTACTTTCAATTCACCAGATAATAAATCGATTTTGTTTTTTCTTCCATTGTAGATTCTACCTATTTCTTTTTTATCCCACCTAATAGCTTGGCTTGGGCACTTAAGTTTACAAGCTCCGCATCCATTGCATTGTTGCTTGGAAAAAATAGGCCTTCTGTCCTTAATTGAAATAATTGCGCTACTATTGCACACATCTCCACATAAACCACATTTGGTACATTTTTCAAAATCCCACTGAGGAATTCTTTGTTCGACTACCTTCTCTAGATATCTCTTAATATCTAATAATATGTGGTCATTGGGACAATCAACATCAGCATCCACCAATAAGACTTTTTTACCTTCTTTTGAGAGTTGACATGCAATTGCAACCGACATTGTCGATTTACCTGTACCACCCTTTCCACCAGTTATTCCTATTACTTTGTTTTTATTTCTAAACATACATAGACCTCTTAATGTTTACATCCTTCACTCAAGTCAACAAAATTTTTGATATTTCCAACAACCTCTTTTAAGGTTTTGTAAGGTCCTGTTTGTATTTTAATTCCTTTCTGAAGAAATAAATCAATCGCTCTTGCGCCTATATCCTGAACAAAAACAATTGTTGGATTAATCTCCTCAAAAACTTGATCCACAGGAGTTTTGTTCGGATTGATATGATCTAGTCGATTCTCTTTGATGATTATTTCTTTCGAATCAGCATCGTACACGCCAAGATATGGAGCATGTCCAAAATGAAGAGATACTAACGAATTGTCACCATTATTATCCATCAAAGGAACAAGAACTTTACACTTTTCGTCTACGTTTATCTTATTTTTCTCTAATTTATTTGAAGCAATTTCCCTTTCTTGAGTCACAGTTGAATCCCCACTTAGATAACTTTCTACAACATCTTTTATGGCTCCACTTACTTTGATAACTTCAATTCCCAGTTGCATTAAAACATCAGCAGCCTTAGGACCAACATTCCCAGTAAAAAGAATTTTGACTCCCTCATTTCCCAACTGAGTTGCTGCAGTAATACCAGCACCAGATGACCTTTTGACTCCTCCGTTTTTTACTGCTTTGATATTTTCCATTTTTCCATCAACTATTTCAGCAAAAATAAAAAAAACACAACGCCCAAAACGAGGATCCACACTATCAGTCAACTTCTCCCCCTGGCTTGTTACGCAAATTTTAATTCTATTATTCAACATGTTCTATGATTTTTTAATCTTTATACCTCTATCATACTCCTGTCTTTAATTTGCTTCAACTAACATCAATCACTGAAGTGTTTTTTGAAGAACTATACTGGAACTTTCTATTCTCGAATTAATTCATAAAAAAACTTTCCGATCTTCCAAAAAACAAAGGTATTCAACACTGCTAATGCGACTTTAAATCCATAGTTTAAAAAAAGTATTTGATTTTTTAATCACCTCTAATTCTTCAACATAGATCACTTCACAAGCACCAGCGCCACTATCACCAAGTTTCACACTGGAATTCCGAGATAAACTTTTTGATTCATATTTCTCCAGCTTTCCATCTAAATTAACAACTTTCACATTAACTAATTTGCCCTTTATTCTAATTTGATCACCCTCATTGATCGAAAACGCTTTTTCCCTAAGTGCTTCATTTTCAATCACAAGATGGTTATTAGAAACTTCAGACAATTTAAACCCAGAACTATTATCCCAATTTCCAAAACAAAAACGCATATCCTGACGAAACTTCATAGAAGGATGTCGTATGCACCACTTTTTATATTTTCACCCCAAGTCAAACATAAATCAACGGGAAAAACCTCACTAGTTCTAGTTAGACTTAATATTGTGTAGTCTATACGATTCAAAACTAATGCTGACATCTCATATTCATACAAAGGCTTTACCACAAAATCAAAACCGTTTTGAGAAAAAGTTATTGGAGTATGGTCTGAAAGATTACTTCTAACGGGAGGAGTAAAAATTTCTGGCTCCGGAGACTTTACACTTTTAAAATTATTACGTGCAAAAAAGAAAAGACTAAAAATAAAACTAAAGACCAAAAAAAGATTCTTTCAACTTTTTTATTCTCTTTAGACTTGAATTTAGTCTCTCTATAATCTACTGATTCTAATTTTTGTTTTTTCAAAGGTTGCATATGCAACTATCGTTTTGTTGAACCAAAGACATAGCCTTTTTTATAAGCTTCCCTTTCTTCTTTTGTCTTGCCTTGATATTCGTCACGCACCTTTTTCTTGGTCTTGTTAGAATCATCCTTATTGTCTTTCGACTGAGTGTCTTTTCCTCATCTATAACCTTCCTTGAAAAAATCTGCATTATCATGAGTATCATCATAACCCTCCCTTTTTTGAGCAACTTTTTCATCTAAATAAGACCCTCCACTTTTTAAGTCCTTCTTTGTTTGTTTGTCAGTCATTTTATTTTTATTTAGAATATTTAACGTTATATTTATATTCTAAACTTAAATAGAGATTTTTACAAAGAATACTACCCGACAAATGTTAAGGCTATTCCTTGTTTATCAGCTCTTCCTGTTCTTCCAATTCTATGGATATAATCATCATATGTCGCTGGAAGATCAAAGTTAATCACATGACTAACGTTAGGAATATCTAATCCCCTAGCAGCAACATCTGTTGCAACTAGAATATTTATTGAACTTTGCTTGAAACTTTTTAAAACTCTCTGTCTTTTATTATGTGGTTTGTCTCCATGAATAGAATCTACCTTAAATCCTTTTTGATATAATTTTCGGCAAAGTTTGTCTGCGCCATGTTTTGTTCTAGCAAAAACTAAAGCTTTTTCGAAATTAGATTTATTAAGCACATCATGTAAAACCTCAACTTTATCATCCTTTGAAGACACACGTACTATATTTTGATCAATTTGCTTTGAAGTCTCTCTTGTTTTCAAAGAAATCTTTTCTGGATTTTTCATAAAATCTTTTACTAATCTCTCTATTTCATTTGAAAAAGTAGCTGAAAACAAAAGTGTTTGTCTCTGCTCTGAAACCAAAGCCATAAAAGCTTTTACATCAGCAATGAATCCCATATCAAGCATTCTATCAGCTTCGTCCAAAACAACATTATTGAATTGTGTAAGTTTTAATTTCTTACGATCAACTAGATCTTTCAACCTTCCCGGTGTTCCAATTACAACATTTGGTCTTTTTTGTAATCCGTTAATTTGTCTGTGCATGCTAGCACCACCAATAATCACAACTGAAGACAAATTCATTCTTCTTACAAGTAACTCAAATTCTTCTTGAATCTGAATTGCTAATTCTCTTACTGGAACAATTATAAGAACCTTTTCATCTGGAAATCTTAGAATCTTGTTGATAAGTGGAATAAGAAAAGTTGCTGTCTTACCAGTTCCTGTATTTGCTAAACCAATAACATCCTTCCCTTCTAAAATCACTGGGATGGCTTTGTCTTGAATCGGTGTTGGTTTTTCAAAACCATGATTAGCTATAGCCTCTTTTAGTTTTTTGTTTATATTCAAACTAGCAAAAGAATATTGTGGTTCAAAGATTTCTTCAGCTTCTTTTTTTTGAGCTTTGTTTACAAATAGCCTCTCATCTATTACATTACCAGAAAATCTTTTCTTATTGTTACCGAATCTTGAACCATTTCTGGTGCCTCCTTTTTTCCAGCCACCATTACTACGTGACTTTCGTCCATTCTTGTTTTTGTACATTGTATCCAACATAAAAATTATTAATCGTTTTATGTTTAGATACTAAAGTATAACCTATAAGCATTAACATAAAAACCAACTATACCATTTAGTTTTTGTTTTGTCAAGTCATACAACATTGCAGCGTCAAATTTATACTTTTCATTTCTTCTAATTTCTCAAAAGATATTTTCTGCGTTAGCAGTATTGTAATTCGTTTAATAGATACACTTAGTTCTTTAGCAATTTCTGTTACTTTTCTTTATTTCTTAATAATCTGTTTTAGCTTATTCTCTTGTAATATAAGGTAGTTTGAATCATATTTATTTATAGAATTAGAGAATATTTAGTTGACTTTTAATTCTATTTTATGAAAGTGTAAACTCTATTGTTGTAGTGTTAATAAACTTTTACTCCGCTCAATAATAGATATTAGAACCGAATTACTAAAAATAAGCTGGAAATTATATTTACCAAAATTTGCCTAATTACAATACAGGGTAGTTTACTATATATTTTACAAACAGAAAACCCACCAAAGCAGATTTTCCGCTGGTGGGTTGTCAAAAAAGTGATCTTAATATAATAGAAAACCGCTCAAACAGACACAGTTTTCTGTTGAACGGTTATTTGTTAGCTAAAATTTCTTCAGCTTTAATCTTGACCATTTCCCAAGCCTCAGCTTTTTCAGAACTGTTATCAAGAGTGTCTCTCCAAACCCACACGTATTGTTTAAAAGTCTCAGCTTTGCTTTTA
>DEIO01000017.1:71223-82438 GCA_002352545.1 Patescibacteria group bacterium UBA2772 | reverse complement strand
CTCTTCTCTTAAATTTTTATAGTTTTTGTATCCTTAGTAATTTTTATATTCATAGAATTTTCTCTTGTTTTCTGTCTGTAACTTTGAAACTTCTTTATTTGAAAGATTTTTGAATTTTTTGAAATTATCTTCCATATCTTCCATCATTTACTTCTTCATTTTATTGACACCCTTTTGCATTTTTTTTAATTTCTTGTAACTAGCCTTTGATTGCTTGTTATTAAATTTACCTTTATATTTTTTGTATTCTTTCTTCTTTTCGTGCTTAGGCTTCTTCTCTCCATATCCAAAAGCATTACCAACCAACACTAACCATGAAACTAATGAAAAAAAACAACTCCTAAAATACAAACTGCTAGCAACATCTTTGTCGCTTTCTTCTTCTCACTTCCCATGTGCTCTTTCTTTAAATTAATCTTAAATAAAACTTCTTTTTCCAAATGACTTAGTTTCAAATTATTGTCTATTTAGATTTAAAAATCAAATCACCCCTTTATAGCTTAAGAAGATAGATTTTATTCCTTCCACTACCTTCAGAAAAAAATTGTTCTCCTTGAACAAAAACAAATTCCTGAAAAACTAAGCTAGCCCTATTTAATGCTAAATACTCTAAAATTACATAGATTGTTTTATTTGATTTTTTAGCTTTTTATAGTTTTTCTAATTTCTTTTTTATTCTTAAAAGAATAGCTATTTATACCTGTATAATATTCTTTATCACCGATTTGAGTACCTTGATTTTCTCTACTGGTATATGAAATGACAATAGAAACAGTTTCTCCTTTTTTTAAATACAAAACACTCATTGATGGATAAGGCGTAAACACCAAGTCATTATAATCAATTATATTGTTTAATTGATTATAAACTTCTTTAAAACCTGGTTGTGGCGTATATTTCTCTAAACTATAAAATGACTTAGAGGAAAAAGAATAACTTTTTACAGTTGCAAAGTCGAAAACAACTCTTACAAAAATAAACAAACGAATACTTGCTTTTTTATTTTTAAAAAAGTTTGCAAAACAATCAATGAAAAAAGCAACATACAAAAAAATAACAGGTGCTACCAACAACAAATATCTTCTTTCAAAAACATAAACAAAAAAAGAAAAAATTAACCAAAAAATAACTTCCTAAAATTACACTTTAAAAATTAATCTTGTTTTTAGTTTTAAAAGACAACACAAATCCAACTAAAGTTAGCAAAAAATAGTCCCTAAATAATTCCAAAAATATCCAAAGAAATAGTTGTGATGACTCACACTTAAGACCATTATCACAAGATGCTTAAAATAAAAAATATCAACAAACCAATGACTGAAAATCCAACAAATAGTTTATATTTCTTTTATAACAATAGATACACCAATAAAATTGGTAAAAGAAAAATAACAAAACTCTTGGCAAAAACTGCTATAATAAAACTTAAAAATAACAAAGCCTGGTTCTTCCAAGATTTCTTTCTTTTATTGTTAAACAATAAAAGAAAGACGATCAAACTAAAAAACTGCCAACTCATAACCCCTAACCTGCCTGCTCCAAGCAATGTGACAATAAGAAAAAGTAATCAAAGATAAAAAAATAATTCCCACATTATTATTAAAAACTTTCCTACCTAACAAAAATGCTAAAAAATATTTGCCGTCCCGAAAAGAACCACTATAATTCTCATTGTAAATTCACTTGAAATTCCCCAAAAAAATGCAATTAGGACAAGGAGATCTGGAAATAAAGTATCCTTCTTTTCAATAAATCCAGAGTCTAATAATGGAAAGCCGCGTTCAATAATCCCCTGGACTTGCATTAGTGTAAAGTTTTCATCAATCCAATAGCTTGTATTTCCCAACTTATACACTTGTAAAAAATCCCATTACAACTAAAAAGCCTAAAAGCAGAAAACTTCTATCATCTTTCTTTTGATAAACAAAATCAATACACCTCTTAAACATCAAATATTCTATAAATAATAACTCGTAATAATACATTTTTAACAAACATTTGTCAATAAAAAAACTCTTGCTACGTAACATGTTACGTAGCAAGAGTTGAGAAAATCAAAAATCCATCTCCAAAACTCCAGACTTTATTTTTATACCGTAATATTTAAAAGCAATCCTAAGAAATGAGTTGTGCTTCCTCCTAACACAAAAAGATGCCAAATTGCATGATGATATGGGAGTTTTTTCCAAGATAAGAAAAACAAACCTACCATATAACATGCTCCGCCTATGCACAGCCACATAATAACATTTGGGGGAATCAAATTAATTGCAGGCTTAAAAACAAACAAAATCATCCAACCCATCAAAACATACAATGTTGCTAAAATTAATTCACCTTTCTCTGCTAATATCACTCTTAACACAATCCCAATGATTGCTACAGACCACACAGCACCCAATAATGACCAACCCCAAGGTCCACGTAAATAAATCAACGAAATCGGAGTATAAGTTCCAGCAATTAAAAGAAAAATACCTATATAATCAAAATATCTAAAGAACTTTTTTATTCGAGGATTTTGAAAACTGTGGAATAATGTTGAAGAGAGATATAAAAAAATCAAAGTAGTTCCAAAAACACTGAGACTCACAAGATGCCAAACGTTGCCATGTGCCCTTGCAAAAACAACTAAAAGAACTAACGCCACAACACTTAGACTTGTACCAATACCATGAATAAGACTATTTGCTATTTCTTCTTTTTGGCTTTGATACTGCAAAGAAACAATTCCTTTTTCAATTTTCAATAGTCTTTCTTTTACAGTCATAACTTGATTTGATATTTTTAGAACTAAATCTCCTTTCGTTTACTAAATGATAACACACCTATTTTTATTTTTCATTCAACAAAAAAACTCCCCTTTCTTTAGGGAGAATTTTTTAAATGTCTTCAATCTTCTATAGGCCTGCTTCTTGTAGTTTTTTCACCAATCTCTTCTGGTCACGTGAAAGATTCTCCGGTGTTCTAACTTGGATCTCAACCAAATGACTACCTCTTCCAAATCTATCTTCCCTATTAATTCCTTTGTTTCTGATCTTGAATATATCCCCAGACTGAGTTCCAGCTACTATCTTCATTTTTATAACACCTTCAATTGTTCCAACATCAATTTTATCTCCCAAGGCTGCTTGTGAAAATGAAATCTTGACCTTTGAAACTATATCATCACCACTTCGCTTGAAATTTTGATCTGGTTTGATATGAATTGTTATGAATAAATTTCCTGCATGTCCGCCTCCGATTGGAATCTCTCCATGTCCGGTTGCTCTGATTGTTTGTCCATCTTCTATTCCTGCTGGAATTTTAATATTAACCTTTTGATAATCACGAACAACTCCGTCCCCCCCACACTTGCTACATTTTTCCTTAGGAATTTGTCCTTTTCCATGACATTTTTCACAAGGAACTACTTGCTGAATTGCTCCAAACATACTTCTCATTGTTTTGTGAACTTTTCCTGCACCACCACAAGTTTCACAAGTTTTTGTATTTTTATCTTTAGCACCTGTTCCCTCGCACTTGTCACATAAAACTCTTTTATAAAGTTCCACTTTTTTTTCTGTCCCTAGTGCCATCTCTTCAAATGTAATTTCTACATCAACTGCTACATCCGAACCAACCTTCTCTTGAGAGCTAGCAGAACCCCCAAAACCAGTTTGAGAAAAAAGATCAGAAAAAAGATCTTCGAACCCACTGCCAGAACCTCCGGCATTGGACTGTCCAAAATCAAAATTGAAACCACCAGCACCACCAGCATTAGCGCCCTCAAAGGTTTGTCCAAACTGATCATATTGTTGCCTTTTTTGCTTATCTGATAGTGTCTGGTAAGCCCCATTTATTTCCTTAAACTTAGCTTCGTCACCACCTTCTTTATCTGGATGATGTTTATGTGCTAATTTCCTATATGCTTTTTTAATTTCATCATCAGATGCTGTTTTTTCAACACCCAAAATAGAATAAAAATCTTTACTCATCTTATAAAATTCGCTAATTTTTTATTATCACTGGAGATCAAATCTCAATACTTTCAATTTTCTGATCTTCTTGTTTGATTTTAACCTTCTCCAATTTAACAAGTATAGCGAAAATTATGGAAACTGTCCAGAACAAAATCATGTTAGAAATCCAAACAATTGATCTAACCGTAACAAAAACTGCAAATGCTCCACCAATAGGCAAAACTTCTGAAGCAATAACTCTTCCGTTAATCAAATCATTAGCTCTCTTATTAATCAAGTTGTGCAAAACCTCGTCTATTCTTTCATTCCCCATCAAATCAACTCCTAGCTTTTCTTCTAAAATCAAGCGGTTCTTCTCAATTACCAACCTCTCTTTTTCCCAAATCTCTCTTTCTAGACCTGCTTCCATCTGTTTTTTGGTCTCCTCATCAACTTCCTCTTTGATCTCCTTTAAAACAGTTCCCTCTAAAGATATATCCTGGGAACGCAAAATCCTTTGAAAATATTCGTCCACAGTCACTCCCTCAACAATCCAACCAATTTCTTCATTTGGCATAACTGCGTTCATAACTCCAAATGCCATTCTCGTTGTTTGAATTGGAAGTTTAAGTTTAAAACGAGGAATATCTCCAATTTTTTGTAAATTAGCAATTGAAAAATAAAAACCCACGGAAATTAAAAAACAAAAAACTGTACCAATCATAGGAATTCCTCTCTTTAGAATTCTATATACATTAATTTGTATCCTATTATATTGTTCCTCTTTTATTCGCTTAATCGCCAAGACACAAGAACAAGAGGTTGCGATCCAGATCAAAAAAGCACTAAAAATATATTCTTTACTCAAAAGAATACTGCCCATCATACCAAAAGAACACACTACGTATAGAATATTCCTATCATGCTCAACCACAACAAAAAAATAAAAAACTATAAAAGCAAGTAGAAAAATAATTATGGGATAAAGAAGATTATCATACCCACTAACATAAAAAGAGTGATACAGCGAGTACCATCCTAAAGAGAATAATATCAAACTACTAGAAATTAAACCGTAAAATAATTTTCTATTTTTCATTTTAAATTTTTCATTTTAAATTATCAGCAGGACACAATCCCTCCTCAAAAAAGAAACAGAATTCTTCTTTTGAACTATTCGTCCGCCAAGTCCAACCCTCGCAACTTCCTCCTTTCATAGTCAAATTTTTTGCCATCTCAGACAAATCTAACCTCCACTCACCTTCTTCTTTCAAGAAAAAATATGGATTATCACTTTCATAGCTTAGAGGATATATGTACGCCACAGCAGAATTATCTTTGATTTTGAAATTCATTTTAGCACCACCATTACAGTCAACTTCTCTTTTCATATTGTTACAAGTAAGATTGACCATTTTTCGTGAACTCCTGGACATATTTGCTAATACTGATGTTTTATCACACTCTTTTTCTACTCTAAAATATTCATCCAGAACCTTCTTCACCTCTAAATAACCCTCCTCTTCCACGCTTAGCTTTGGCTCACTTTCTGTACATTCGCCGTTCATACATCCACAATCAACCATTTCTCTTTGAATAAAATTACTTTCATCGCAAACTCGATCACAATCAATTTGTTGGGAATTCTTAGCTACACAATCAAATCCACACGTGCAGTTAGAAAAACGCATTTCGCATTCATTATTCGTCTCACATTTTTTATCAACACTTGGATTTTTTTTGTCTAATAAATTCTCTATAGTAATCTTCTTGGAAGAAACTTCTTTTATTCCCAAAATATCATGTCTAGTCAATACACCGTTATTATCAATTCTGTCTTTGCTGTATTGAAAAGAAAATTGATAAGCACCTTCACCTGGTAATAATTTATAGAGTTCTGGATAAAAAGAAAATTTGATTTTTTCTTCTGAGTCTATAATAGAAAATTCGCTCTTACATTTTTTTTCAGTATAAACATCAAGAAATTTACTATCTTCTTTTGTGGAATAGACCTTAAGAGGAGGGAGCCCTTCACAGGGTTTTCTAAAATAAATTTTCCTATCTGATATATTCAGCAATGTTAGTACTATTTTCTCACCTGTTTTATAAGAATCATTATCAAGCTTTATTTGCAAAACTTTCTCTGTCAAACTTGGCTTCTCAACGTTTTTTTCTTGATTAGAGAAAACAAGCATAAAAATATACACTACCGGAAAACTAAGAACAACAAATAGTCCAACTTTTTGCCACAACATTAGACCTTCTGAAGATTTTTCCATTTTATTTAAATTTAGTTTTTATTTTTTTGCTTTAAACTTTCCCTCTCATAATAACACCTTCTTCTCTTTTTTGTTTTCTTATTGCGTTCTTTTGTAATGCCATAACAACAGTTCTAATCATAACTGGATTTTCAACCTGCTTAAAAGTAAATCTAGCTTTTTCACCAGCAGTTTGGATATATACTTGTCCAAACTTCAACAATGTTGGCACAACACCATGGATTTCAGTTGTTACATCCTGAATTTTCCCATGTTCAAGTTCACTAATTTCACGTCGGAAAAGTCCAATTTGCTCAATACTAATGATTCTTTGATCTGTTACAATCCAAATGTCACAGAAAAAATCAATCCACATCACAAAAAGACCAACCCAAAAACCCAAGATCACAAAACTCATAAACACATTAAAAACGTTATTGCTAATTTCAATTGATAAATCATTAATTATCGCTGGAACAATAACAAAAACAGCTATAATTCCAATCAAAAAAAAGAAAAAAGGAATTAATCTCCCAAACAAAATTAACCAATGTCTTCTTAGAATAAGAATTATTTCTTCGTCCTCTCTTTTACCCTTAAATTTGTAATCTAAAAATTTGTGCTGATAATCTCGGCTTTTTTCATTCATAAAAAGAATCTTTAAAATCCAAATCACCTTGAATGGCACTAAAATTGAACGTTAAAGAGCTCCAATCAATCTGAATTGCATTCGACACATTAAAAGTTAAGGCAAACAAAAATCCCACCACAAAAAGCAATATTGTAATAGTTGAAAATTTTTCACTTAATTTATTCGCTTTTAAGTGATAGATAATAGCAAAGGCACCACCAAGAGAAAATAATAAAAATAAAAAATATGCTATAAGTAGCAAATTAATTGTCATCAAAAAATATTTTAAAGAATTATACTCTATCCTCTGGAATTTCAAATCCCAAATGTTTATACGCAGCATCTGTAACACGTCTACCCCTGGAAGTCCTTTCAATAAAACCAAGTTGCATCAAAAATGGTTCGTACACCTCCTCAATTGTCTGCACATCTTCAGAGAAAGCGGCTGCGATTGTTTGAACACCAACAGGACCACCAGCAAATTTAGTTATAATAATATCCAAAACCTCTCTATCAGCTGACTCCAACCCTAAATGATCCACATCCAAAATCTCAAACGTAGCAGAAACTGTATCCTTAGAGATAAGCTCATGGTCATTCATCTGAGCATAGTCCCTAACCCTTTTCAACAATCTATTAACAATTCTAGGCGTCCGTCTTGCACATTTTGCGATACTATTTCTACCAGCTAAATCTGTAGTAACCCCTAAAATTTTGCTATTTCTCTCAATAATCTTACACATCTCCTTGTCTGAATAGAATTCTAGCTTGTTAATAATACCAAATCTATTCCTAAGTGGTGCAGATAACATTCCTAGTCTAGTCGTTGCTCCTATTAAAGTAAACTTCGGCAATTCCAATTGGATTGTCCTAGCTGATGGACCTTTACCAACAATAATATCAAGTTTTCCATCTTCCATCGCGGGATAAAGAACCTCTTCAACAACCTTGCTCAATCTATGAATTTCATCAACAAACAAAATATCTCCGTCATTTAAGTTGGTTAAGATTGAACCTAAATCACCAACTCTTTCAATAGCTGGTCCTGATGTGGTTTTAATTCCGGTCTGCATCTCTCTTGAGATAATATGCGCCAATGTTGTTTTCCCTAGTCCAGGAGGACCAAACAATAAAATATGATCTAGAGACTCTTTTCTCTTCTTAGCCGCACCCATTAAAATATGGAGATTTCTCTTTATAATATCCTGTCCAACATAATCTTGTAATGTCTTTGGTCTTAATGTAATATCTAATTGTTCGTCTGCATCTTCTTGTCTATTAGTCTCTATCATCCTTTGAAAATTAACTCTTTATTCGTATGTTTATTCTAGCATTTTTTACAGTTTACCGACACAAAATTTTTCCAAATAAAGCTGTACTAATAATATCTCTTGACAAATTTTTCACTTTATGCTAGTATGCTTTAACGTAGATTAATAGTTTTGTCAGAGTTTTTTTACATTTTTGATATCGACCTGTAGACAAGGGTGCTCTGAACTCCCAGGGAATACTTTTTAGTTTAGGTTAGTTTGGTTTCGACTGGGCTATCCTCAGATTTATTCCTGCCTTACACCTTGTTGTGTAAGCTTTTATTGTCTACAGATTAATGTTAGAAATGCGTTTTTAAACTGCTCCTTACAAGGAGCAGTTTTTTATTATTCCAAAAAATAAATACAACTCCATTAATCCTTTTGTGTTTCTATTTCATCTTTTTGTTCATCTTCTTTGACATATTCAATCTCCGTAATAACGTGTGCTACCTCGTCAAGGGTAGTCTTTCCTTGCAAAACTTGGAAAATTCCATCTTGTCCCATCGAAAGCATTCCTTCCTCAACAGCTTTTTCTCGAATTTCGATAGTAATTGGATTCATTGTCAAAAACTTCTGCATCTCTCTATTAATCTCTAGGACCTCTGTGATAGCAAATCTTCCCTTAAAACCTATATTGTGACACTTTTCGCATCCTACTGACTCATAAACCATTTCAACTGAATCTGGGACGTCTATATTCACCTTAGGTGAAATTCTTTTTATAACAGATTCGATTACTTTCTTCTCCTTTGGAAAAACAGCTCTCTTTTTTTTACAATGTGGACATAAAATTCTCACTAAACGCTGAGCTATAAAACAATTTGTTCCAGATGATAAATCGGACATAGAAATTCCCATGTTGATAAGACGCTGAATTGACCCCGCTGCACTATTTGTATGCAAAGTTGTTAGAATTAGATGCCCAGTTAATGCAACTTTATAAGCAGCACTTGCGCTTTCAGCATCTCTAATTTCTCCGACCATAACAATATCTGGATCTTGTCGCAAAAGAACTCTCATGGCACTAGAAAAAGTATAGTTTTCTGATTCCTTTACTTGAGTTTGCAAAATTCCCTCCATTTGATATTCAATTGGATCCTCTATTGTAATAAGCTTTAATGCAGGATCTTTTAGGTAATTCAAGATACTATATAATGTCGTAGTTTTACCACTTCCAGTAGGTCCTGTATCCATGATAATTCCATTTGAGCGCGCAATATTTCGCTTGATTTTCTCTAAATTATACGGATTTATATTTAATTTTTCCAAATTAGTAACCTGTACACTTTGACTAAGTAGTCTCAATACCATGACATCACCAAATCCCCCTAAAATAATAGACACTCTAACATCCACACTTTCGTCTTCTTTTTCTGGATTTTCACTGGTATAAACAATTTTAAATCTTCCATCAAGTACACCTTCTCTAGTCCCAGTCTTAACCCCCATTAAATTTTTAATTTCATTTAGAACCGTCAAATAATCATTCATAACGAGCAATGCTATATTATGTAAAACACCATCGATTCTGAATCTAATTTTAAAGTCCTTCATTCCTGGTTCAATATGTATATCACCAGCGCCTGTATAAATAGCTCCTATCAGAATATATCTAACTAAATCTTTCGGAGGAAGTGTCTTAAAAAGCCCTTCGAATTCTTCATAATTATCCCTAATTGCATCCATTGCCTCAAGAACTTCATCTTTGATGAAAATTCCACGTGCAAGTGATTGAACAACAATTTTTTCATACAAATCAATTAGATATTCTCCCTTACCAACAACACGTTGAAGTTCTTCAATTGAAGTAATTCCTGAAACAGCCTTCAAAATTCCATCTTGCTCCAAAGTAACCATACCATTTTCGAGAGCTGCACTCTTAATTTCATCTTCAGGTGCCATTTTTTCAATAGCATCTTTAATTTCATCTGTTATTACCAATATTTCAAAAATCCCCACTCGCCCTTTATAACCTAAACCATGACATTTATGACAACCTTTTGGTCTCCAAAGCTTTTCGATGTGTTTAGGGACTGAAATATCAGCCTTAGGAGAAATAAGCGCCAACATTTTTTTAATCATATCGATTGTTTCCCTTGCAGGAACATACTCTTCTCTACAATGAGGACATAGCCTTCTTAACAAACGCTGTGCAACAAAAGCATTTATAGCAGGTGCTATTAAATTTGGTTTAATTCCCAAATCTACAAGACGACCAATAACACCAGTCGAACTATTTGCATGAGTGGTTGAAAGCACTAAATGACCTGTAAGAGATGCATGTACAGCAATCTCAGCAGTCGCCTCATCTCTAATTTCTCCAACCAAGATAATATCTGGATCTTGTCGCATAATAGCTCTTAGACCACTTTCAAATGTATATCCTTTTGATTCTTCAATTTGAGTCTGACTAATACCTGGTAACTGATACTCAACTGGATTTTCAATACTAATTATTTTCTTATCTATTGAATTCAAACGATTAACTAAAGCATACAAAGTTGTAGTCTTTCCACTTCCAGTAGGACCAGAATTGATGATTGCTCCCTGCTTTTTCTCTGACTCCTTAATAAGCCACTCATAATTAAGCCCCTCAAGTCCCATTTTATCTAAAGACAAATCTTCAATATTTTGACTCAACAAACGTATTACGATATTTTCACCAAAATTTCCTGGTAGAACTGAAACACGAACATCCATTGGGCTTTGACCTTCTCTGTCGATAGAAAAACGTCCATCCTGAGCAGAATCTCTAACATTAATCATCATCTTACCTAGAACCTTAACTCTTGCCACAATAGTTGGGTAAATATGAATAGGGAAAGAAGCAACTTTTTGCAAAACACCATCAATACGAAATCTCAAACGTACCTTTCCGCTTTGTTGTGGTTCAAAATGTATATCAGATGATTCCAATTTAATCGAACCAGCAAGAATCATATTAAGAACTTTAGTAACAGGAAGATCTTTAATTTTCTTATCCATATCCAAAACACTCTTAGTTTGATCTTCAAACGCAGCAAGCTCCTCACCAGTCAAACCAGCTCTTAGAGTATCTAATATCTCACTAAGGTT
>DEIO01000017.1:70372-71208 GCA_002352545.1 Patescibacteria group bacterium UBA2772 | reverse complement strand
TTGTTCCATCATCTTCCAAATCAGCAATAAAATCCCTAACTTTTCCATCTTCAGGATTAATGGAGACTAATTTTATTTTTCTTTCTAGTCTATACACGACAGCAATACCAAGCTTTCTTGCGGTTTCCTCATCTATAAAACCTACATTTTCTTGATCAATTGGAAAAATATTTAAATCTAAATACGGCAAATGTAAACTTTTCGCCAATTTAGAAGCCTCTTCTTCTTCAGAGTCTCTCTTTAGGTGAGTTAACGCTTTTTGCACTTTACTTCTTTTTGTGAAATGCATCCCTTCTTTCTTTTTCTTCTTCCTCTCAACACCCTCTATTTTCTCTTTTTGTTCTAATTCTCGTCTCCTTACTTGACGCTTTCTTCTTAACTCAAAATGTCTACGCTCTTTTTCCTCGGGTGTCTCATCATCTTCGTATATAACTCTCTCTTCATCAAAATCGCTTACCTGACTGGCTTTTTGGGCCTCATCAGAATCACCATTTTTTTGATTTTGTTTTTCTTCTTCACCCATACCTATGCCAGTTATTTATATTTATTTTGTAAACTTAATTTGCTTTTATTATAGCACAATGAGACAATCTTGTGTAGAATCAAAAGCTATCTATTGTTTCGTCTCTTAAAATTTTCCACTTCCCCACGGAGAGTTCTTGCGCACGAACATTTTCCTCCAAATCAAGCTTTTTGAAAATTTCTTTCAAATTGTCTTTATTTAATTCTAAACCTGCAACAAGATTGTTTAATAATTTTTTACGTGGATTAGAAAAACCATTTTTAACAACTTGAAAGAATCTCTTTTCTAGAACCAAAGTTTCTCTATTTCCCTT
>DEIO01000017.1:0-70335 GCA_002352545.1 Patescibacteria group bacterium UBA2772 | reverse complement strand
AATCTTAACATCCCCAAAATATTGGACAGAAATTGATAGAATACTCATGGATGCAGCTTTGCTACATATTCTTTTTGCAATTTCCTTTTGAACTAACAAGGTAAGAGAATTTGGTCTTATTTTAGTTTCCAAAAAAAGACGTATGAGTTTTCCTGTTATATAATAAGGTATATTAGCTACAACCTTGTACTCCTTGATTTTGTTTTCTTCTAAAAAGAGTGGGAGATTAACTTTTAAGATATCGTCTTCACTAACTATCGGAAAACAACTCTCTCCTTTATATTTATCAGCTAAATATTGTATCATTCTACGATCTTTCTCTATACAAAAAACATTTTTCGAAAAAGAAAGAATTTTATCTGTTAACAATCCTGTCCCTGGACCAATCTCTAGAATGGTTTCTTTTTTGTCTATCTTCGCAGTATCAACAATTAAATCCAAAAATTTTTCTTCCTTTAAAAAATTTTGACCCAGTGATTTCTTAGCTTCTGGCGAGTTGCTAAAAAAAGGCTCTCTTTCGTTACTTTGTTTTTTTAAAAAATTTCTCTTTTCTTGTTTTGTAGTCATATTTATACTTTAGTTATTTTCTTGCACTATTTCTTCCACTTTTATATTAACAAGACCTTTAACAAGTTGTGCAATCCTTTCAAACGCAACAGCCTCTAGGTCTATTCTTCTCCCTGTCCATTTTTCTGGACCAAAATCTCTCACCTCTACAATTACCTGTTTCCCATTCTCGTTATTAGTAACTCTAAGCCAAGTGCCTCTCGGGAAAATTCTGGAAGCGCAGGTAAGCTTACCTGTGTAACGATACCAACTAGCAATTCCGCTTTTTTTAACCTTACCAACCTTGATTTTTGTACCAACTCGTATGATTTCATCAATTGGTTCTTTTATTATTTCAGAAGAAACAATCTCTTTAGAAATTTCTTTACCATTTTTATATGTAATTTTGTATTCTATTTTTTCCTGACCCTTCTGACCCTCTTGCTGAACATTTCTTTTTTTCCACGATAACTTCTTGTCTTCATTCTCTACAGTTTCGAAACTAATATCCTTTTTTTTCGTTACGGTCTCTGTATTTATCCTAGTAACTACTATTTCATCTCCTGCTTGAAAGATCTCATCTATTTTAGGTTCAACTTCATCTAGCTTATTTAAATTTACATCTTTTTCATTTAACAAATCTTTGATTGTAAATGTAAAGGTGTTTGCCTTAACCATTTTATCATCAACTAATATCTCGACATCACGCTTTCTCCATATTTCAATAACCATCCCAGGAAGTAATCTTGTCTTATCACTAGGAACAATCCAATCCCCCTCTTTAAGTTCAAACTCAAATTCATCTTTGAGTTCAGAAATGTCATTGCTCGTTGAAAAAATCCTATATTTCAAACCTTCATCAATTACAACTAGTTCTTTTTCTTTGGGATAAGTGAAATTCCTTTTCTCACTGAAAAACAAAAATACTGATCCTTGCCAAATCAGCCATACAACAACTAGAAATACAACAATTTTCATCAACTTTATAATTTTCATCAATGCAAGTATATCATAAAAAAAATGCAAAAAACAACCTATCATTCTCCTTTTTCAACTACAAAAAACACCTTTAAAAAAGTGTTTACAACAAAATATACTTGACATATCTATCTAAACATGTTATGATTAAGAACATAGCAGTACCTTTATCCATATTTTTGCACAAATCAGAAACTCTCATTCAAGAGAGAAAGGAGTTCGTTATGTCAAGAAAAGATCTGGAAATTACTCAATTGAAACTAATAATAGAAGAGCTGGGAAAAGAAGTGCTTGAGCTAAGACACAGAAATTCTGAACTTGAAAAAATTTCAATGATTGATGGACTAACTGAAATCCCCAACAGAAGATTTTTTGACACAAGAGTTGAACAAGAATTGCGTAAAGCAAAACGCGACATACAACCATTATCACTGGTAATGATCGACATTGATTACTTTAAAAAGTTTAACGATTTTTACGGTCACCAAAAAGGTGATGTAGTCCTTAAAAGTATAGCTCAAAAACTTCAGAGCACACTATACAGACCAGGTGATATTGTTGCACGTTATGGAGGAGAAGAATTTATTTTTGTTCTTCCGAATACTCCAGGATCTGGAGCAGAAATTGTTGCCGAAATTGCACGAGGGCGCATCGAAGAGTTAGATATTGAACATGTATGCTCAGATGTTTCCGATGTCGTAACGTTAAGCATGGGGATTGCTACCCTTTCAAACAAAGAAGATACTGTTAAGAGTTTGCTTGAAGAAGCGGATCAAAATCTTTACAGAGCAAAAAAATGTGGTCGTAATAGAGTTTATCAATAAACTTCATTGCAACGCAGAATCCAAATCTTGGGTTCTGCGTTTTTAATTTTAAATAATTACCAAAGTTCAAAAACATGTTAAGACTTAAAAATCAAAATATTTTTAGTTTAATGTCAAAATAAAAAAGGGGTAAAGATACTTTTATCTCAATCCCTTTTCACACTCCACCACTCAGTAAACACTTTCTTTATACAATTTTTTTAGAGATTGAAGCTTTTTTGTTGAACTTAAAAATAACTGATAATATAGCCGAACAAAAAACAACAGATAGAATTTCATTTGTTAAATTAAGAACCCCACTCTTTTGTAAAAACAAGAAACAATACACTACCAAAAATAACGCCAATACAGTCTTCAACTTTCCAAAACTATTGGCTGCGATAGAAATATTAAGCCCAAAGTGTTCATTTGCAAAATCAACAATCCATCTTGATAGCTGACCAAACACATCAACTACCACAAGAAAAAGAACCAGCTCATTAAACAAAATATCAATCTGTGCAAAATAAATCAAAGAAAGTAAATAGCGAATCTTATCGCAAAAAGGATCTAATTCTTTACCAACATCAGTAACTAAGCCTGTAGCACGAGCAACCATTCCATCCAGTACATCCATGAAAGCAGCAATAATAAAAACTACTATTGCCAGATGAGTAAACTGAAAATAATATAAGAACATTGAACAAACAGCCAATAAAATACCCCCAGTCGTAATTGCATTCGGATGCAAAATATACGTATCTTTCAGTACTACTTTTCTCAAAGAATCCTTATTGTTCTTGATAGTTTCATAGGACAATACAATAGAAAAAAAACAAAACAAAGTTGTAAAAACAACCAAGATAATGTCCATAACTTCCATTCTCCTAATTTAAAGGATTTAAAACAGACTTTGTAAATAAAATAGATACAAAGAGACAGACGACAAAGAACTTCAAATTATCTTACCAGAAACAAAAGAAAAATCAACTATTCCAAGACAAAAGCTTAGGCATTTTCTAGTGGGGCAAATCCTTTAGCTAACTTCTTGAGACCTACGGTTGGGAAGACAATACTAAAGGTTTTTTCATCTTGAGAAACAATGATTCCATTTCCAAACTCTGGATGCTTTATGTTTTCACCATCACGAAAATCTGAACGATTTTTTTGCTTCTTGTTTTTATTCATATTAAATCTATTTATTTTTTTTGAAAAATCTTTTCTATTATCGAAATAATCATCAAGTCCTTGATTAATAACAGTTTCACTCTGAAAAAAATCACCTTCATTATAACTTTCATCATAACGTTGCTCAAATAACTTAGGTTCGATTTCATCAATAAATCTAGATTTTACAGAAATTTGAGTAGAACCATATATATTCCTTTTCATAGTGTAAAGCAGGTAAGCCTTTTGTTTTGCCCTTGTAATACCAACATAACAAAGTCTTCGTTCTTCTTCCATTTCACTTTCACTCATTGTTGCCCTTGAGTGTGGCAACAAACCCTCCTCCATACCAACAATAAAGACGCTGTTATATTCAAGTCCTTTAGCGCTATGTAGTGTCATAAAAGGAACAACTTCCGTAATTCCTAAATCATTATCCGTCTGAGAAACTAAGGATACTTCCTCCAAAAATGATTCTAATCCATCTTCATACCCATCAAATTTTCTTGCAACTGTTAAAAGCTCTTGTACATTTTCATGTCTTATTTGTCCTTCCTCACCATCTTTAGCCAACATTTTTTCATAACCGCTTTCATTGTATATTTTTTCTATTAACTCTGCGACTGTCTTTGTTTGAGATGCCATAAGAGAGTCTCCCATGAGTTTGTAGAATTTCTGCAATTCTTTTGCTTTCGAAGGTGGGATACCGAATTCCCTAGAATCATTAGCTTTGGCAATTTTTTCAACAGTTCGAAGAAGATCTCCTTCAAACTGGTTAGCTAAATTGAAAATCTTTTCAACAGTCTTATCACCCAATCCCCTTGCAGGAATATTTATTATTCGTTCAAATCCAATCTTATTTTTTGTATTATGCACAAAGAATAAATACGCTAAAATATCTTTAACTTCTTTTCTTTGATAAAATTTCATACCGCCGATAATCTTATACGGAATCCCTGCCTTCATAAAAGCTTCCTCCATTGCACGAGATTGAGCATTTGTTCTATATAAAACGGCAAAATCATCGAATTTATGACCTTCTTCTTTTTTCATTTTTTGAATTTCTTCTGTCACAAAATTAGCCTCTGTTTTTTCATCCCTAGCCTCAAAAAGTGTCAGAAGATCACCACTATCATTCTCGGTCCACATATTCTTCTCTTTTCTATTCACGTTTTTAGAAATCACTTGATGAGCCGCATCAAGAATGTTTTGAGTACTTCGATAGTTTTGTTCCAGCAACACTACCTTTGCGTCCGGATAATCCTTTTCAAAATCTAAAATATTTTGCACATCTGCACCTCTCCATCCATAAATAGACTGCCAGTCATCACCTACAACACAGATGTTATTATTTTTATCTGCCAACATTTTCAAAAGTGTATATTGAGCGTGATTCGTATCCTGATACTCATCTACCATAATATAACGAAACATTGTCTGATACTTCTGTAAAATATCAGGATTTTCACGCATTAGTTTTACTATAAAAAGAATGATATCATCAAAATCCAAAGCATTCGCCAACTTCAACTCCTTAGCGTACCTCAAGAAACATTTTGCAACTGTTTCTTCAAAATAGCTCCCTTGTTGCTGCTCAAACATTTCTGCATCAATAAGTTTGTTTTTGGCAGAAGAAATTGCTCCTAAAATTGCCTTTGGCTTAATTTGTTCCTGTGATACCTCCAATTCTCTCATAACTCTTTTCATAAGAGCTAATTGATCTTGATCATCATAAATAACAAACTTCGAATCAAAGCCTATTCGATCAATTTCTCTTCGCAAAATCCTGACACAAATAGAGTGAAAGGTTCCAACATGCGGAACATCTGAAGAAAAAGATGAAAGCTCCTCTGGAAGATTAAGTAATTCCTTCACCCTTGATAACATTTCTCCTGCTGCTTTATTTGTAAAAGTAACAGCTAGAATATTTTTAGGTGAAATATTTTTTTCTAATATTAAATAAACAATTCTAAAAGTAAGCGCCCTGGTTTTACCACTACCCGCACCAGCCAAAATTAAAACGGGTCCTTCTGTCTTTAAAACAGCCTCTTTTTGTTTATCATTTAAGCTATCTATCAATTTTGACATCTATGTTTATTTTAATTTCATATTATTTTATTTACTATAACATATTAGCTTAAACTTTTGCTTTTGTCACAAATATAAAAACTCTTAGTGCTAACATATTGAATACTCTTAGATATTTATATATACTTAGATTATTAAATTAATTTTTTTATTAAAAAAATGAAAATTAAAGTTGATAAGGAACTCTGCATTGGATGCCAAACTTGTGTTGCTAGTTGCCCTGAATCTTTTCAAATAAACGAAGAAGGTAAATCAGTCGCCATCTCACAAGATGAATTTCCTTGCACTATGAAGGCAGTAGCAACATGTCCTGTTGGAGCAATTTCAGTGACCAGAGAAGAATAATCAATTTGAAAAATAATTTAAAAGTGCTATAAAAAGTACACTAACACTAATTTTTGATATGGAAAAAGAAGTAAAACTTTTAGAGATAATCGATGCCTCTAGCTTAACTAAAGAACAAAAAAATCTCTGGGGAAATGCACTTAGTGAAATTGACAATGAAACTGCGACTCTCTTGATTGAAGCAATCGAAGCTGACGAAAAAGCACTTGATGTACTCACTTTCAATCTAGAAGGTAAATACGAAGAGCTCTCCGAATAAAGAATCTTTAGAAACAAAACCCTCTGCGACTCAAATTTGAGTACAGAGGGTTTTTACAGTTAAAGGTAAACTGTCTTTATTTCTTGTTCTTAAAAAAAACTGTTTTGCCATCAAGCTCGATTATTTCACCGATTTTGATAACATTGCCGTCGACTATTTCATCTGGTGAAATCACCATAAATCCGATGCCGTAGTTAGTAGCTCTGAGCATCTCACTTTGACTGACATTTCCTAATTTCTGAATCAAAGAAAAAATGGGCTGTGGTTTCCAGGTATCAAGGAATATTTCCATCGAACAATTCTCTGGCATTATACGCGGTGGATTTTTTTCCAATCCTCCACCCGTAACGTTTACCATTCCAGAAATTGTATACCTCTTCATCAATCTTGCAACCTCTTGCACGTAGATTCTGGTTGGACGAAGAAGTTCTTCTCCCAATGTAATTCCATTACCAAGTTCTGGTAGTGTCTGATTCAAGGCTTGAATTGAAGCAACTGGAGTATCCAAGTTGATGCCAAAAACCTTTCTAACCAAACTGAAAGCATTAGAGTGCAACCCTGAAGATGGGAGCCCGTAAACATACATTCCTGGGCGAATATCATCACCCAAGATCAATTTTTGTCTGGAATCGGCAAATCCGATTGCAAATCCAGCCAGGTCATACTCTTCGGGACCATACAACCCTGGACATTCAGCTGTTTCACCACCAATCAGAGCACACTGTGCCTGACGACAACCTTCGACCATTCCATCAATTAATGCGTCTGCCCTACCTACAGACAATTTGCCTAAAGCCATGTAATCGATAAAAACACCTGGCATAACACCGCCTACGATAAGATCATTGACACACATGGCAACAAGATCAACACCTACGGTATTGTGCTTATCCAACAACATTGCAATCATTAGTTTTGTTCCAACACCATCGGTTGTAAGGGCAACAATCCTGCCATCTGGTAATTCCACTAAGGCACTGAAGCCCCCGAGTTCTGTAATAACTTTTCCCGTTGAAAGAAATGGAAATGTAGTAGCTAATTTCCCTTTGATTAAATTCACAAACGCCTCTCCCTTGTCAATATCCACACCGGCATCTAAATAAGTCACTTTTTTCTTTTTCACAGCAATCTCCTCCTGTTGATTTTTAGATTAGAATAAATGTTAAAATTGCCCACACATGACAAGTAAATGCCAGTGCGTCAAACCTACAATATATTCCACCATGTCCATAAAGCAGTTTTTCAGTAAAGAGTCCTTCTCCTGAGTCTTTAATTTTATTTACTCGTTTAAATTTACTTTCAATTAAATCACCGATTACTGATGCTAAGCACAAAGGAATAATCATAAGTTTATACCCGTGTGGAAAATTAAATAGCTCCACTAAATAAAATCCAATAGCGCTGCCGGCTGCAACACCATAGATAAAACCTCCTAGAGTCTTGTTGGGACTCATGGGAAAAATATGCCAACGCATAAAGGCAGTGAAGTTACAATATTTACCACCAAACAAGGCTGCGGCATCATTAACAACTGCAATCATAACCACAAACCAAACTTCCTGTGGTAACATCGCCAAAAGCCACGACAATCCAACTATGTGGAAATATGCTATTAATGACCATTTTGTTACTTTCTTGTTGCGTACCCTGACCTCATAAAAACCAGCAATAATAATCAGATATAACAAAAGTGGCAAAGCTTCAATGGTATACAAAAACCAAAGAATCGGTAGCCAACAACAAATTGAGCATCTTTCTTTCATTACCATGCCCTCCTTGAGCCTTTTGAAATTTTATAAAACTAAAAAATATAAAGTACTAAAAAAGACCACATTGACCTTTTTCATTTTTATTACAGCATAAACAAATTTATTAGTCAATAAAGAGCAACTTATTAAAATTCGGAGAAAAGCGCTTCTTATGCTATTATAAATATACTTATTAAAAAAATTATAAACATAAAACTAGAAAAATTTATCGTGAAAAAAATACAAACTACAGCATATTTCTCAATGGAGATAGCCCTACAAAATTCAATTCCAAACTACGCAGGAGGCCTAGGAATACTAGCCGGGGATACACTTCACTCTTGTGCCGATTTAGGAAGTGACGTGGTCGGTGTTTCTTTGTTTTATCATCAAAGTGAAGACGAGGGAAAGAGATTTAAAGCAGAACAATTTTTAAACAAAAACGACCAAACAGTAGAAGTTGAAATTGAAGGAAGAAAAGTAAAAATAGTAATTTGGGAACTAGATTTAAAAGGAAAAAGTGAGAAAATAATCCCTATTATATTTCTTAGTAGCAACCACCCAGACAACAAAGAATGGGATAGGGATTTAACTAAGTATTTATATGCAGCCGATAGATACACTCGTTTAGGACAAGAGATAATTCTAGGAATAGCTGGCGTAAGAGCATTAGAAGCTCTTGGTTATACAAATATCAATACATTCCATATGAATGAGGGTCACTCATCTTTATTGACACTTGAATTGCTAAAGAAACACAGCTACGACGCAAAAAAAGTAAAGGAATTGTGTACGTTTACAACACATACTCCTGTGCCTGCTGGACATGATCATTTTGAATACGGCCTTGCTTATAGCACTATGAATAAAGCCATTCCAATGGACATTAAGGAACATGCGACCTATCAAGACCTAAGCACAACTGACTTAGCGCTGAATCTAAGTCGTGTTTCCAATAGTGTTTCTGCTAAACATCGCGAAGTTTGTGAAGAAATGTTTCCTCGTCATGACTTTAAAAATGTTACCAATGGAATCTATCATCCTCGTTGGGTTGGAAAGAACATGAAACAACTTTTAGATGAAACATTTCCTAGTTGGGAAGAAAATCCTGGTTTGTTAAAAGAAGCGACCAAAAAACTAGACTCTTTAAAACTAGTTGAGGCACACAAAAATCAAAAAAAGGTTCTGGTTGACTGGCTGAACAATCAGAAAGAACTATTCCCTTTTGAAAAGATTGAGGATGATGATTATTTTGGTGTCAAAACTCTAACCATTGGATTTGCTCGTAGATATGTTCCCTACAAAAGACATTCTCTTATCTTTAAAAACCTAGAGAGGCTACGAAATATTGGCTATCGAAAAATACAACTTGTTTTTGCTGGAAATTGTCATGAAGGAGATTCCTTCTGCAACCAAATTAAAAAAGATGTAGAAAAGTATTCTTATATGTTACGTGGTCAAATTAGAGCTGTGATGCTAACAAAGTACAATATGGAGGTTGCTCAGAAATTAATTTCTGGTTGTGATGTATGGTTAAACAATCCCATTCCACCAAGAGAAGCCAGTGGTACAAGTGGCATGAAAGCATCTTTGAATGGAGGATTAAATCTATCAATATTAGATGGGTGGTGGATTGAAGGATTTAATATGAACAATAAGGCTGGATGGGCCTTTGGAAATGAACCTTTCGCTCAAGGAGAAGATCAAGATACTCATGACTCAAAGGCTTTATTAAATCAATTAGAGAACTTGATTGATTGTTATTACAATAAAGAAGAAGAGTGGCAAGAAAGAATGAAAAGTGCTGTTTCACTTGTGAGTTATTTTAATACTCATAGACTAGTCAATGAGTATCAAGAAAAAATTTGGACACCATAGAAATAAACCTACTTTTAAATAAAAAAACACTCCATTGGAGTGTTTTTTTATTTAAAATAGTATCCGCTCTTATTCATAGCGAAGTGCATCTAATGCATGAATCTTTGCTGCACGTTGAGCTGGCATAATCCCTGTAATAAGACCAAGAAAAAGAATAAAGAAAGCAATTGCCGCAATAAAGTAATAAGGTATATAAACAAAGTAAGAAAGTTCAACTTCATTATTATTTGCTAGATAAATAAGCAACTTATTAGCACCAAAAGCTATTCCATAACCACTAAATAGACCAATTAATCCTCCTACAACACTAATCAAAATTGCTTCAAAAATAAACATTTTAAATATGTCTTCTCTTTTCGCTCCTAGAGCTTTCAAAATTCCAACCTCTTTAGTTCTCTGCAGAAGAGAAATACTAAGCGTATTTAACATACCCATCGCTGAAATAGACATAATAATTGTTCCTAGAATTATCATAATAATTCTAATAACCACAAAAAAACTATTGATATCTTCTATTATTTCGTTCACACTCTCTGTTAAAAAACCTAAATGCTGTACAGCTAGCTCTGCTGTGGCCATTATATTTGGATCCTTCATTAAGATTTTTCCTTTCTGAGCAGAATCAATACCGAACTCTTGATTCAAATAAGAAAACGGCATATACACAATTGAATTGGTTGAGTGAGAGATTCCTATAATCTCAACTTCATTTCCAGTAGCAGTCGTTTCCTCTTTAATCGTTGAGCTGATTTCTTTTGAAAGTACGACGTCTATTTTTACTTTTTTCCCGATAAGCTCCTTAGGATCATCTAGTCCCATAATATTTGCGATTTGCATAGATGCTATTATACCACCTTTGTCGTCTTCGAATTTTTTGTCTCCTTCTTCAAAAGGAATCTTGGCAAGCTCTAAGTAATCACGATTTGCTCCATAAATAACAATATCAATCTGGGAATCATTATATTCCAATTTTCCTCCAGTATTAACCTGCCTAGTAACTTTTTCAACATTCTCTATATTTTGAATTTTCTCAATAAAGCTATCATTCAATGTAACGAAATTGTCTAAGTTTCCATTGTTAATATCCATTACATCTCGAGGATTATTTTTAGTAACTTCATCGATAATCATTCCTTGAATACCAAAACCAATACAAAGCAAAAAAGATATTATAGCAATACCCAAAGCAACACCACCAACCGTTAAAAAAGACCTGGTTTTGTTAACACGAAGATTTCTCCAACTAAGAAAAATAATCATGTACAATTTGATTTTAGAGTATTTTTCTTTTTTCCAAAAAGCTAACTTCATTTTTATTTTTTTAACTTTCTCTTTTTATTCTCAACAACTTCCGCAATCTGTCCGTCTAACATTTTAAATACCTTTGTTGCATAGGCATATTGTTCAGGATTATGTGTGACCATTAATATTGTTATGTCAAACCTATCATTTAATTGTTTTATTAAATCCATAAGTTCAACTCCTGACTTATGATCCAAGTTTCCAGTTGGTTCATCGGCAATTATAAACCAGGGATTTAATAAAAGTGCTCTAGCAAGAGCAACTCTTTGCTGTTGTCCACCAGAGAGATCAAAAGGTCTATGCTTTGACCACTGGCTCATTCCTACTAATTCAAGCATTTGAGCAGCCTTTTCCAGACCTTCATGAAATTTTAATCCTCCAATTATCGAAGGAACAGCAACATTCTCCAAAACACTCAAAGATTTTAACCAAAATGCTTGTTGTGGAATAAACCCAACCCCTTTATTTCTAAAATCCGCTCTCCAGTTTTTGGTATGCTTCCAGATATCTGTACCTTTAATGAAAACTTCTCCCTCAGTTGGTGCCTCTAGACCATAAACAATATGTAAAAGTGTTGATTTTCCGCAACCCGAAGGACCAACTAACATTGCAAAATCTCCTTGTTTTATCTTTAGTCCAACACCATCTAGAACTGAGATATTGTTATCACCAACTATAAAATGCTTTTTTACATTACTAACAACCACAACCCCCTCTTTTTCTGTATATAACTCAGAGGTTGCTCTTTTGTGATTTCTATTTTCTAGACCATGCAATACACTGGTCTTACTAATACCTTCTTCTTTTTTTACTTTTTTCATCATTCCCATAATTTAGAAATCCAACTGAACTTATCAGAAAAAGTTCCGACTACAATTTCCGTTGCATTCTGCTTTGAATCTTCGACTACAACAGTTACAGCTTTTGTTGCGGTTTCATTTCCTGATTCATCATATGCCTTAACTATATAACTATAAACTTGTCCTGGTTCAACTGGTATTGTAACTAAATGATATGTATTTAGGGGATCTTCAGAGGAACTTTGTTCAAAGTTACTCAAAACAATTCCAGGACTATAAAATACTTTTGTTGTAGTTAATTCATCTGTTTCCACTTTAATATACAAATTAGCTCTAGCGTCGTTACCTCTTCCAATTACTCTACCTACAGCTCTATTCGAAACAATTCCTGGTGGCCTACTATCAGCTTTTGTAACAACATTAGTCTCTAACGTTGTTGCGGTCACGCCATCTTCTGCTATACCTCCTACACTAATCTGATATTCAACTGAAGGAATCAGCCCCTCTAATTCAATGGAGTGCTCTGTTACAAAAGTGTTGTCCAAATAATTATGAGGCTCACCTTCATTGAAGGTTTTAAATTTAACAAGCGTGCTTGTAGGAAGAGTTGTATTATATTTAACAATTACCGTCGGCAGATCAACATTTTCTTTGTTTTCAACAATTAACTCGGAAGAAACTGGTTGTTCTAATGTTCTGAAGTTATATCTATCTGAACTAAAATCATTTAGATCATCATCAAGACAATCTATTTGAAAATTATAATCTGTTGTACTTTCAAGATCTTCTACCCTCATAAGATGTCCTCCACCTGAAGAACTCTCCTCCATTGTATCTGTCAGTGTAGAATTTTTTCCATATTTTAAGGTACATGCAGAACTAGTATTCGTCTCCCAAGATACCGTTGCTATCTCTAATCCTATATCAGTAACCTCTACTTCCGAAATAGTTGGTGGTGGTAAAGTCTCGAAATTCAAGATTTCACTTGTTCCTATATTACCGTCTGGATCAATGTATTTTGCTTTATAATAATATTTTGAACCAGCATCCAGCCCTGAAAGAGAAACAATATGGTCAGTCACACTATCTACTTGACCATTGGTTTTTCCAAAGCTCATCGATTTTCCATACTCCACAAATGAGCTTGCGACACGATTTGTTCCCCATTTTATCTCAGCATCATAAGCCTGAACAGTATGAGAAGGTTCTGTAACAAGTTTTGGTGCTGTTGTGTATCTACCGGTTGGAAGAATGCTAACAGTTGTTGACTCAACTGAAACATTATTTGTACTATCTTTTGACTTTGCTTGATAATAATACAACCTGCTTGTAAGTTCTGTATCTACATATGCACTACCAGAAGTAGATGCCATCTCTGCAAAAGTAACTCCATCATCACTTCTATATATTATATATCCAGCAAAATTATCTTCATTAATTGCAGCTGGTGGTGACCATTTAATAGCAATTGAATATTCTTGATTTTCTCTATCAGATGTATCAAATATCTGCACATTAACTGGCGTACCAGGAGCAGTTGTATCAGCAGTAAAATCAACATATGCATACAGATCGTAATCCACATTTTCAGCTTCATCCATAGCACAGACATAAAATCTATTTGCCCCTTTCTGCGTTGCGAAAGGTCCTGGGCCAGCAGCTCTAACAACAGTCTTTGTTGTATTATACGCATTAGGTAGAGCATTTACTGAATATAAATAAGAGACCTTTGATGCATCACCTAAAAATGATTCTGGTTGCTCCCATTGAAATGCAAATGAATTTGTAGTTGAAGTCTCTGGTGTCACCGTTAAATTTCTTGGAGGAGAAGGAGCACTAGCACTAAAATAATATTCTTGCTTCAAAGTTTCTGAAATATTTCCCGCAGCATCTACAACTCGTAAATGGAACCAATTCTTACCAGACTGATAAGCAGCAACCACATGATCAACACTTGGTAGTGTCATTGTGATTGTAGCTGGATCACTTATTTCAACCCATGTAGATGGATCATCACCGCCCGTTTGATATTCAAAATGATCAACCCCTGAATGCAAATCTATTGCATCAGAGTTCCATGTAAAGTCATATGTATCAAAAGCTGTATACCCAGCTGGATTAACTAATATACTAGTCGGATTTTCCGGAGGCGTAACATCATATTTATAAGTAAAAGCAGCATATGTTGAAGCTGGAATCATTTGAGCATCATCAACTGCTTTGATTCTAAGATAATAATTCTGCCCTGTGACCAGCTCTGTTGCTGTATATTCATTTGTAGTTTGAAATGTTCCATCTAGATATGGGTCCACTAAAGCATTTGTACCAAAATAGACATAGTAGCCCACAACACCAGACCCGCCAACACCATCGCTAGCACCGCCAACTTGTTCATCACTAGGCCAAACAAAATGAGGCGACCCATGATCATACCACGAATCCGTTACAAGAGAATTAACTAAAGATCTAGTGTCATATGCACTAACTACGGTCGGATTTGTTGGAGCTACAGAATCTTGATAATAATTAACAGTAATATCTTCAAGCAATGGTGATTTTATTCTGTCCGAAGAAGTAAATTCTGTTCTAATTTGAAGATATCTATTAACACCTGACGAAATATTGAAACGATGTTCATTATTCAATATCTGCTCATTTGAAACTTGTTCCCATGTTGTCCATTCAGATTCATCACCAGATGTTCTTGTGTAAATCTGAATACTGGTATTTGTTGGTAAAGTATAATTAGCTGTTAGATTTCCCCAACGATAAACATCAATCAAATCAATTGATTCTGATGTATAGTTTCCTGTCTTCTTAAAACCAGTATCTGTATCCTGAGAACCTATCAAATAACTATAGATACCATCAGTATAGGCATATGATCCTCTAGCAATCATCCAAACCCTGTCACTAGCAAACGTTGCTGCTCCGCCTGTATACACTCGTGCCGGGACCTCCTCCAGGGTTTCCCATATTTCACCTGATATATTAAATCTAAAAAAACTACCTGTATTTTGACCTCTTGCAGTATATAAATACCCATCTTCACCATCAACCAGTGAGGCACCATGTTGAAGCGTTTCTGGTGTATCCTCAAGCCGCGTCCAGGTACTTGTATCTAAATTATATTTGAAAAAATATACTGTTGTTCCTCCTCTTGTCCAATAAATATATGGGACTCCACCAACTTCTTTATATATCATCTCCCCTCCATAGTATTGCAATTGACCACTTGTGGTTGGTAAATTAGTTGACCATCTTGAACCGGAAACAGCTTGCGTATCATAACTCCACCAATCGTCCGTGTTAGATCCTTCTGAAAGATAAATATATCTTGAACCATCATAAACCATTGAAGAACCATATGAAGTTTGGTCTGGGATGGGATCATCTGTGATAATTTCCCAAGAATTAGTAGCTATTGTATATTTCATAAAGTAATTACTCTCTCCGCTATTGTCTCTTGTTCTTATTCCAGATCCTGCCGAGGCATAGATAGCACCTTCGTCTTTATTAAACACCATTGCAGAACCATAATAAACACCTACAGGTAAAGAATCTAACATCACAAATTCTCCTGAAGAAATATTATACCTACCAAAATCATTGCTATGATCTCCACGTATTATATAGATATTCCCGCTATCATCTTCTTCCATTTCAGATCCATAGTAATAATCAAAAGTAGAGCCAGTCCCTAGATGAGATGGTCCAAAAAGACCTCTTTGTGGAATTTCCCAAGAATTTTCTTCGATATTAAACCGATAGAATAAAGATGAATTATTTGCCCTTAGAACATAGACAAATCCATCGACAACTTTCATTGTTGTTCCATAAGCTATACTAGCTGGTATCTTTGGCAGCTCATTCCAAGAATCAGTTATTGAATCATATCTTAAAAAATTGTCCCTCCAATTTCCACTTAGCATAAAAACTGACTTGGTTTCATCGTCATAGGCAACACAACCACCATAAGAAACTCCAATCGGAGATTTAGCTAAAGGAACCCAAGTGTCTGCTTCCTCACCTTTCTCCTCATCATCTTCAATTATATACTTAGAAAAATAAGGGTAATAGTTTCCTTGAGATGCATAGATATAGTTCTCGCCATCAGAAACTGCGTCTCCACCGACATAAGCTCTTTGTCCATCACCTTCATTTGGATTTCCAAATTCTGCATTATTCAGGGTTGTCCAACGATTTTCTTGAGTATCGTAACGATAGAAAACATCATCATTTCCAGGAAAAGCATAGATATATCTCTCACCTTTTGATGATAATGAACTACCATATGTAAAGTTTTTTGGAGCACTGGAACTAGAAGACCAACTGTCAGCCTCTATATCATACATCCAAAATGTAGGAGAGTTATATCCACGTGAGGCATATAAAAATCCTTCTGGCCCCTCTATCAAGGAGCCTCCATAATATACTGTATCAGGAGTATCACTAAGCGTAGACCAAATATCATTCTCTAAATCATATACGTACAAATTTCTTTGATTATTCCCCCTTAATGCATATAATTTTCCATCAGAAAGTGCTAGTTCTCCGCCTCTTTGAATAGTCCCTGGAGCATTTGAAAGTAGCGTTTGTTGCCAAAACCCGTCAACCCCTTCCAACTGTAGCTTGTCTGGTTCATTTGAAGTTGAAATATCCTCAACAGCTCCTTCTTCAAAATCGGCTTGTGTAGTTTTTGTTTCAACTTGAAATGGTGAAACTCCGCTATAGTTGTATGTAAAAGCACTCCATGCGTCATCAGTCACATTCCCGTCATTATCTTTTGTTTTTATCCTAAGATAGTATTCCCCTGTCGCCATAGCTAAATTAACAGAAAAACTTGTAGATGTCTGGAAAATTCCATCTGTCTCTGGATCAGCAGAATCATTGTCTCCAAAATAAACATAGTAACCTTCGATACTAGAACCAGCATCAATACCCTCAGACCAAGTAAGATAAGGGTGTGCGTGTTTATATGGTGTACCGGAAACTAGAATATCTCCACCTACTCTAGCAGAAGAAGCTATAATCGTTACTGGATTAGTAGGGTCAACGTCTTCGCTATTATATGAAATTGTTAAATCATTCACAGTCGGGGTACTAACTCCATCAGAAGTTGTCAGCGTTACTCTGATTTGTAAATACCTTCTCATTGGAGACTGAATGTCTGTTCCAGAAAGCGACTCCCATATTGACCAGCCGTTCATATCATTTGAGGATCTTGTTTCATATGAAAGAGCTGTGTTGGAAGGTGTGTTTTCATTTGCGGTTAATGAAATCCAACTTTCAACATGTCCCAGGTCCAATATTTCACTTATGAACGTTCCATTAGAAACAAAATTATTTGTGCCCGCAGTATAGCTCCAAAAATCGGTCAAATCATTTCCAGGTGTAGCATAGAAGGAATTGTTTCCTGCATACTCAATGGAAGCACCTGTTCCTGTTCCTCTTTCGTATGCATATTTCTGATTAAAAGGCAATTCTCTCCAAATATCGCCGACTACATCGTATTCCCAAGTATGATCTTTGTAGTTTCCCCCCAAAGCTAGAATCTTACCATTTCCATCATATGTCATATCAGTACCATAATACTGAGCTGTTGGCATTCTGCTAAGCGTACTCCAAGAATTACCAGCTGTGTCATATTTCAAAAATGCAGTCTCACCATCACCAGGCATCAAATATAAATCAGTTCCATCAGAAATCAATCTACCTCCAGAATAAACATAGTACCTAATTCCATCAGCAACTATTTCAGCCATTGATACCCAGAAATCACCAGCAATATCATAACGATAAAGATCATCCTGCCCATTACCTCTTGTCATGTAGATATATCCATCCGAAGCGTTATATGTTGCACTACAGCCGTAACGCAAAGTTCCAGGTGCAACTGCCATTGTACTCCATGAATCTCCTGCTACGTCATATCGGTAAAAATTACCAGTAGTATTATCCCCTCTTGCAATATAGACATATCCATTATGATAAGTCCCTTTTGTGTCATATCCCATAGTAGCCGGAATATTTGCCATTGTGTCCCAGGTGTTATTTGAGACATCGTATCTAAAAAATCCAGTCCTTCCATCTCCCTGAACAACATAAACATAATTACCAACGCCAGAAACACCATTCCAAATTAGATCACCACCACTATTAACCGTTCCTGGAACATTTTCTGGTCCTATCCAGTCGCCAGTAGCGCCCTCTGTTGGATCAAATTTCCAAAAATTATATGAACCATCTGCTCTAATAACAAAAATCTCATCATTATCAGAATCATAGGACAATGAAGAATAGTCTGTTATTAAAGGTGTGTTCTCAAGTGTCTCCCAAGAATCTCCTGCAATATTATAACGATAAAAACCTGTAGTATTATATGAACGCAAAAAATAAACATAACCATCTCTATAGAGGCCTTTTTGCTCTCCATAGAATGTCCCTGGTGCTCCAGCTAGAACGTTCCACTCATTGGAAGCAATATCATATTCCCAAAAAGTATCACGGTTATAACCCCTTAATACATACATCTTTCCATTTTCCCCATAGACCATATTACCACCTCGATAAATTGTTGCTGGGGAGGGAGCTAAGTTATACCAACTGTTTTCTGAAATATCAAATTTCCAAAAATCAGTCGACACCGTTCCTCTATTGATATATAAATCTGTGCCATCAAACTCAATTGAAGCACCTAAATAAACAGAATCCAAAAGCTCTGGCAATCTTTCCCAGCTCTTACTCTCAATATCATAGGAATAAAACTCTTTTGAATATCCACCAAAAATAAAATATATCTTATCAGTGCCATTATATGCAATATCCGCACCATAAAATGCTGGCTGTGGAAGGTCAATTGTCTCTTCCCATTCATTAAGTCCTATATTATAAACATAAAGATCGTTATCACTATATCCTCTAATCACGTATAGGTGATTTCCAACAATAACAGATGAGGAGCCATAAGCGATAGTATCCTCGGTTGGCGCCCAAGCACGTGCAGTCCAAGTTCCATCTGACTTCAATTGAATAGAATCGGTCTTACTCGTTGTAGATACATTTGAAACCTCTCCCCTTTCCCATTCATTTTGAGAAGTTATGACCTTTGACTGTGGAGCTGCAGAAATAAGAGGACTAACAAGAAAAATAACCACAATTAAACCAGTCAATAAACTTGAATTGTAAACTAATACTTTCAACAATCTAAAAACAAATGTTGATACCACAGAAACAAAGTCTTTAAACTTAGAGGCAATTTTCAAAAAACTAAATCTCCAACCCAAAACAGTTCTGTCTCTTCTCCCCCCCCTTTGCATTTCCAAAAATTGATCAAGTTTGCTACCAGTAGATTTCTCAACAAGGGGCTTAGAAACAATCTTTGATCTGTTTTTTACCTTTTTATTCCTGCGAAACAAACCAAAAATGCCAAGAATACTTGATTCTTTTTTTGGTTTTTTGTATAAACTTTTATTTTTTTTGTTATTTTTTTGTTCCACTTTAGCTAAAATTCTTATTAACCTTCTGTTTTTATAAAACAAAAAAACAATGCCAGTGAGTAACTACTGTTTAAATTACAGACTAATAATACTCAAAGTTATACTCATCTTTATCCAAAAATATCGAGAATATAACATTGAACACACTAATTTGCTTGCTTGTATTTTTTATTTTTCTCTTTTATCAAAACTCCAAATCATCTCTTCGCTTTGCAGTTCATTCTTTGAAAAATCAAGTTCCTCAATCGAATCAGATCTTAAAAAAAGTTTTCTATCTTTTGCAAACTCATTTTTTTTCTCTTCCAGCAAAAATAAATCAATCCGTCCTTCAAGAATTAACACCTCTGGATCTTCTTGAAAGTCTTTATTTATAGTAAAGATACCTTCCGTGGATTCCATTTTGTAATCACCTGTCTTTACATTATATTTTCTAGACGCAAAAAACACTACTTCGTTATAAACAAAACCGTTAATTACCTCTATATTGATTTGATACAACTTATTTTCAAAAATAATCTGCGAAACTTCAGTCATCTTGAGAATACTTCCATCATCAAATTTGATAATCGCTTTTGAATCAGCTAAAGTTCTAATCTCCATACCAGAGATAATTCTTTCCCCAACTGCTACATTTTTCCAACCACCTCCATCTGGTATTCTTTGTTCAAGAGTACCTTCTATATTTTCAACATTTCCTGCATATATCCCTTCTTCTGAAAATAGTTGCCCTTTAGCTAGTTGTACCATCAAATCATCGCCTTTATCTGGAAACTTAACCAAAAGACCTGCTACAGCAAAAAGCGTGAACATGATAACTGTCAGGATTACATTTATACTATTCATTTTTTCCAATTCTTCAGTGCTTATTTATTTGGAAAACTACACTATAATAATTATAACAAACTTTTTATAAAAAAGTAACACCCTCATTCATTATTTTATGTCTAAACTAAGTTAGAATGAAGCAAATATACAAAAACTTGACAATTAACTACACTTTAAACTGGAATAAAATTGAAATTACTTCAAAGTGCCTTTGTGCGCTCGGAAAAACCCAACAACCTTGCAGTACCTTATCTGAAGCGTGACATCTGTTACACAAACATCAATTTTATCGAGGAGAAATTGCTTATGCACAAGAACTTTTCGTCCAACGGTTTTACCGTAAACGGCAAAAAAACAATGCCATCATCGGAAATACCGACGAAACAGGAATTATGGTAACCACAACCATTGTCAGCAACAAACTCAACGGTTTTCAATGCAGCGGCCACTTTTATCGATAATACGGTGCCATTAGAGGGAAGGGGCCCTCAAATACGGACCTATCTCAAATCTTGAGTTAGGTCCGTTTACTTTTCTTAGTTGATAGTTTTATACAAAATACTATATACTCAAGAAAATGACTAAAACAATTAAATACTTTTATGCATTTAAATATAAAGATAGTTGCCATAGGTGAAATAAAAAATCTGACCAATGAATACATAAAAAGACTAGGATCTTTCTGTAAACTAGAGATTCTTCAACTACCAGCAATTGCTTTTATGAGGGAAAGTGATAAACAAAAAACAAAAGAAAAGGAAGGTGCTAAAATACTTGGTTATATCAAAAAAAATTCAGATAATTCCTTTTTTCTGTTAGATGAACATGGACAAGAATTTAATTCACCAGCATTCGCCAAACAACTGTCTTCCCTCCAAGGATGCATTGTTTTTATTGTTGCTGGTACACTTGGTTTTTCCCAAGAAATTAAAGAACTGGCTTTACCTAAATTATCTTTATCAAAAATGACACTTCCTCATGAAATGGCTCGATTAGTTTTATTAGAACAAATTTATCGTTCGGTAAATATTATAAACGGAAGAGAATATCACTACTAATTTTTTTTAACAAAATCTTTATGTGCTATTATTAAAATAAAAAATGCTTCAAAAAACAAATACTAAAAAACAAAATAAAACAAAAAGTTCTTCTAGAAAAAAAATACACCGTTTTTTAATGTATTCTTTGATAATTTTATTATTTATATTTTTTGGAACTTGGTATTATATGGTATTTAAAAAAGAAACAGTTTATATTGATAAAAGTGCACAAATAGAAAACATTGAAAAACTAGAATTAGAAAAAAGAATTCACAAAATGGTTAGGGGGTACCCCATAGAAGAAATGATTCCCTATATCATGGAACAAGACAAGCTAGTGTCTATTTTTCTTGTTAGTATAGCAAAAAAAGAAAGTAACTGGGGCAAGAGAACCCCAAAATATAAAGGCAAAGAATGTTTTAATTATTGGGGATATCGCGGACCAAATCAACTTGGAAACGGAAGGCATTCTTGCTTTGCCTCACGACAAGAAGCTGTCGATATCGTTGGAAAAAGAATTAGTTATTTAGTAAACACTGCCGGATACACAACACCTAAAAAAATGATTGTCTGGAAATGCGGATATTCCTGCAAAACACACAGTGCTTACGGAGTACAAAAATGGATTAGTGACGTAGATTTATATTACCAAAAACTCTTAGAATAAAAACAAAACTCTTTTTAAGGAGTTTTGTTTTTAAAAAGTTTCACTATTTATTTAACTAAAATCATCCACTGTTAAAATAATTTCTCCTCCCCTTTTTACATCTTGCGTAATTATTTTAGTTGCTATTGTATCTTCTATTTTATCAGATATATATCGATTAATAGAACGTGCGCCAAACACAGGATCATAACCTTTTTCAATTACAGTACTTACAACTTTATCACCAAAACGTACTGAAATATTTTTTTCCTTACCAACTCTTTTAGCAAATTTTTCCAACATAAGTTCTATCACTTTTTCCATTTGCTCATTTTGAAGAGCTCTAAAGAAAACAACTGCATCAAAACGATTCAAAAATTCAACTCTAAACATTCCCTTATTAACAATATGATCAACAAGTTGTTTTCTTAATTTTTCAGCTTCAACCTTTTTTTCAACCAATTCTTTAATTAGTGGAGCTCCTGCGTTAGATGTAGCAATAATAATTGAACCTCTGAAGCTTATTTTTTCACCAAAACCATCGGTAATATAACCTTCATCAAGTACTTGTAAAAATAAATCTAAAATATCACTGTGGGCTTTTTCGATTTCATCTAATAGAATTAACGAGAAAGGTGAGTCTTTTGTCTTAGTAGTTAAAATTCCTGTTTCTCCTGTGGCTTGAGAACCAATCAACCTACCAATTGATTCTTGTGTTTTATATTCACTCATATCAATTCTAATCATCCTCTCTTCGTCCCCAAAATGAACTTCTGCTAAAGCTTTGGCTGTTTCTGTTTTACCAACTCCAGTAGGACCCAAGAACAAAAAACTACCAACTGGTTTTTTAATATTTCTTATCCCTGCACGCATTTTTCTAATCGAATTTGCAATTTGAGTTACAGCACCTTCTTGTCCAATCACCCTAGAATGTAACATTTTCTCCATATTCATAAGCTTCTCTTTTTCTTCTTCACTAATCTGTCCGTGTTTAACCCCTGTCTTAATACTCATAACACGAAAAACATCTTCCACACCAATTCTTTTCCCTTCTTGAGCATAATTTTTTTCCCAATACAACAAAACATTATTAGCAAATCCAATTGCCCTCCCAGGTAGTGGCATGATTTTCCCAAGTTGAGAAGATCTTCTAACAATTTCCCTTATTGCTTGAAAAGTAAAAACAACAACATTGTGTTCAATTTGACTAAATTTCTGTAATAAAATTCTAATTGCTTCGTTGTTATTTGGTTCTTCAATTTCCACAACATCAAAATTCTTAATTATTCCTTCTTGCTTTTCAACTAAGGTATGATAATCATTTCTTGTTGTAGTCGCAATTACTCGAAAATCTGGCAACACCAAATAGCGATCCATAACAGCTGCAATATTAATTGAAGATTTTTTATCAGGATCAAGATATTTTCCAATATCATCAATGGCTAAAATTATGTTTCCAGCAAAGGCTGCTTCTTGAAAAAGTGAATGTAAAGCATGTTCAGGGTCTCCACCGCTATTAACCACAGATGAAATTGTACTTCCTAAGTCCACTAGCATAATTCTTTTTTCATCCAATTCTTCGCCTGCTTTACCTTGTAAAACCTCTTTTGCAAGATGATGCATTATTGCTTTCTTACCAACACCCGCATCGCCCATAAGCAAAACATTATTCTGTTCATTTTTTGTTAACACAAGCTTTGCCATTTCAATTTCTTCATCATACCCGATAGGCAAAACAAGATTATATTCAGTTGGATCATAATTAGACAATTCCATTGCATGCCTATCAATTATTACCGTATAACCATACTCCCAACCCTTTCCCATTGGTGTTGTTTTTCTAAGATTTTCTCTTAACCAAAACTTTTTAGATCTCTCTTTTGCAAGTTGTAAATCAATCTCCCACTTTAGAATCAAATCAAATTCCTCAAGTGACATATCATGCTCTTTTAATAACTTTGCTAGAAGTATTTTATCTGCCAATACAGAAGAATTAAGATTTTTTGGATTAATTCCAATTCTTTGTGCAACTCTCTTAAACCATGCAAATTTAGGCAATTTATTCAAAGAAATTTCATGGTATGGAACTTTTTTATGCTCTAAATAGGCCAACATGGCACCAATAAAGAAAAATATTTCCAAAAGCAAAACTACACCATAAAGATTAGTTCCTAACACCATGCCAATAATTGAAAGTATGAAAATTATTGGTGAAAAAACCCAGACAACAAAAAAGATAAGCCCAATAGCAAAAATTGAGCCCGTTATAACAACACCTATCATCGCAACAACAAAACGAACAACGGCACCAAAACATCTGAAAATTGCATTGACTACAATTCTCTGTGTAGCCAAAAGAGGATGGAATCCAATCCAATCCTTGGGCATAAGATCTTTTTTCCAAGGAGAAAAGAGTGTAGCAAAAAGATGCTGTACACTAAATATTGTCCAAAAATGTTTAAGAAAATCACCCCATATGTCAAAATAACCTTTAACTCCTCCTGTCCAATACCAAAGCAAAAAACCCATGTGCTTTTAAAATTTATTTTTATTTTTTCTATGCAAAAATTATACCATTAAACGATACTTTAAACAATTTAACAATCATCGATAAGTATATTAAAATAATATTTTTATTCTTATACTCTTTTCGTGTTATAATATCATTGTCTAATAAATAATTTAGTTTCTTGTTTTAATGCACGCATTTCATCATCACATACACACTCATGTCCCTCATTGCATGGAAGGGTTAAAAAAAGATATAAATGGAATTTATTTAATTCATTCTATAAGAGGATTTGTTTTTTCTTTATTTGAAATTTTTATTCCCATATATCTCTTAACTATAGATTTTTCAATACCATTTGTCTTTCTTTATTTCATAGCTAGGCAAGTTGCAATTTTATTAACAAACTTTTTTGTAGGTTCGATCGCAAACAAACTTGGGCTAAAACACACCATGCTCATAAGTCTACCTCTTTCTTTGATTTATCTATTGCTCTTGCCAGTACTGAATTCCTTTCCTAATATGTTTTTCTTCTTTGGTCTTGCTATTTTAAGTGGAGCACAAGCAGCTCTTTATTGGGTGCCAATGCATTCACTTTTCGCACGCTCCACAAAAAAAGGCAGTAGGAACTCTCAGGTAGGAAAGCTTATCTCATTCCAACACATCGCAGGAATGTTAGCACCACTTATCGGTGGAACAATTACACTTGTATTTAATTTTGAAGTCTTATTTGTGGTTGGAATATTCCTATTATTAATTCCAATTGGATTGCTGTTATATACTCCTGAAATAAAACCTCATATTAATTTCAATTTCAAAAGAGGCCTCAAACTTATTAAAAAATACAAAAAACACTATTACTTAACTTGCTCAGAAATTATTGGAGGAACAACTGAATCTGTCATTTGGCCTTTATTTGTTTTTCTTGTATTAAAAAATCAATTCTCTGTTGGAGTAATTGGAACATTACTTGGTGTTGGTACTGTTATTTTTTCTCTTTTCATGGGACACAAAGCTGATCGGAAAAACAGAAAGAATTTTATAAAAATAGCAGCTTTAATGTTATCTATTATTTGGATTACAAAATTCTTTGCAGAAAATTCTGTGATGATTTATATTTTATCGGTATTTTCTGGTTTTTTTGTTATCATGTTTTCTGTTCCGCATACTGCAGAAACATATAGACTTGCTAGAAAAGAAAAGTATTTAGATGAATTTATTATTTTTCGTGAAATTCCAATCACAATTGGAAAAATCTCCCTTCTACTAATCTCTATGCTCTTCTTATCAAAAATAAATTTAGCTTTTATTATTACAGGAATAAATTTTTTATTAGTCTTTTTTATTTGAGTTATTTATCTTACTAAAACAATTGATGTCAAAAAAAACTAAAATAAAAATTGTTTGGAAAAGTTTTCTTATTAGACTCTTTTGTTTAATGGTTTTTCCATTTATTTTGTATGCTGGGTACATTGGATGCAAACTATACAAAATGGAAAAAAACATGGTAGAGATAGCTCAAACAGAGAATGAGGAAAATATAGAAACCAAGGGCTTTATTCAGACAGCGAAAACACTTATAATAAATGATAAGATTCCACTAAGAGATGATGGAAACGACAGAACAAACATATTACTTTTAGGTATGAGTGGCGAAGGGTACAAGTCTCAGTATCTAACTGATACTATTATATTGGTCTCTATAAACAACAAAACGTACAAATCAGCAATGTTATCGATTCCAAGAGATTTTTATGTAAAAATTCCAAAAACAAACAACTATCATACCAAGATAAACGCAATTTACACTTTTTCTAAAAAAAATAAATCCCTCTCTAGTAGTGAGTCAATGAGCAATATAAAGAGCGTTGTTCAAAACATTACTGGCCAAAAAGTACACTACTACTTAACTTTAGATTTTGCAGGCTTCAAGAGTGTAATAGAAGAACTTGATGGCATCGATGTAGAAGTAAAAGATGATATTTACGACAGTAAATATCCTGGTCCAAATTATTCGTATGAAACATTTGAAATAGAAAAAGGATTTCAGCATTTAGACGCTGAAAATGCACTTAAATATGCAAGGGTTAGACATATCAAAGGTGGTGATTTTGGAAGAGCTGCAAGACAACAACAAGTAATCGCTGCTGCTAAAAAGAAAACTTTTTCACTAGAAACAATTGCACATCCAGCAAAAATAGGAAGTATTATTGACACACTTGGAGAACATCTAAGAACCGACATCCAATTAACTGAACTTCCTGCCTTCATAGAACTTGCTAATAAAATTAATATCTACCAAACTACATCGAAAGTTCTAGATGCATGGAGTCATGACTCACTCCTAGGGTCAACTCATGTAAAAATGGGAGGTGTTATGGCATATGTTCTCGTCCCTAAAACAAAAAATTTCAAACAAATTCACGAATTATCCGAGAATATATTTGATCTTGAAAAAATAAAAAGAAAAGAAGAGGAGATAAAAAAAGAAAATGCAAAAATTATTGTTGTACTAGAAAGAAAAAAAGATTATCATAAAATTAAACTATCCATCAATAACTTAGGGTATCGTCCAATTTTTAATCCTAACATAAAAAATCTCCCTACTTGTCCATCGGAAAATACTTTAATTAGCGTCTCTGAAGATCCTAAAATTTTTACACTTGATGATCTAGCTTCTAAACTAAACGCTCAAGTAAAATACTCAAAAGAAGCTACAGAAGAAACATTGGAAACGATGAAAAAAACAAACGAATCTTTTGATATCATAGCCTGTCTATCACATGAAACGTTGGATTATTTTGAAAGTCAAAATGAAAAAAAAGAAGATACTTCTAGCAAGGTTCAGGATCAAAGTATTATTGATAAAGAGGGAAATGTTTTATTTAAAAAAGAATAAATAAACTTCAAAAATGGAAAATTTTTTAATTGTAGGGCTCGGAAATCCAGGAAATAATTACAAAGAAAGTAGGCACAATATCGGATTTATGGTTTTGGAAGAACTCTTAAAAAATCTCAATTTAATATCCATTAAAAATTTCAGTTTTAATAAAAAACTTAATGTAGAATTATCAAAAATAAAAGATAGTGGTAACATCTATCTTATCAAACCATTGTCATTTATGAATCTATCAGGCATTCCAACTTTAGCTACAAAAAAATATTTTGATATTGATCTTTCCAATATTCTAATTGTCCATGATGATCTCGACCTACCTTTTGGACAAATAAAGATATCCAAAAACTCAGGAGCAGGTGGACATAACGGAGTAAAATCAATAATTGAACATCTTCATTCTAAGGATTTTTCTCGCTTAAGAATCGGGATTTCAACTGGGCTTTCTAGGCAAAACATACCTACTGAAAAATTTGTACTTTCAAATTTTTCGAAAGAAGAACAACAAGAACTAAAAAAAATTATCTCTTCTTGTTGTGAGTGTATCAAGTGTTTTATAGAACATGGAATGGAAAAAACAATGAATGAGTTTAACTAAAAACAAAAAGACACTACACCGCTAATGAGAAATGGAAAGGGATAGGAGGGAGTTACCTTACCAAAATCATAAGCGGTGTAGTACCAACATTCGACTTTAAATGTTATGATATTTTATACCATGACATTTTTTTGTCAAGCATTTTTACTGGCTATTAGGGTTTTTCTTCTTGCTACCTGTGAATATATCCCTAAATTGAACCATTAAAATCAATAACAAAACTGTATATATAAAAGTTTCAAATAGAGAAACTTTATACAAAACTATAAAAAGTGTAAAAATAAATATCAAAATTAATGCTATTAAAATCTTCTTTTGATTTTTCAAATTAACTTTAATATTAGCGCTCTTATCTTTGGAAAAGATTAAAAATGTCATCATTCCGACAATGATAAAAAGTAATAGATTAAAATTAAAAATCTCAATTACAATCCCTGGCAAAATCGATTCTCCCGCGAAACAAAGGAGGTAAACAAGAGACGAAAGAAAAACAAACTTTTTAATAAAATCTATCACTACATTATTTTTTAAGATATTTTTTCCAAAAGTAATCATTTTTTTATTTTAAAATTTCTTGTTGGTACTTCTCTAAAACCCTTTGTTTATTAACACTGATGGTAATCTTTGGATTTTGTAAATCGAGAACGTTCAAAGAATTTAGAACTATTTTTGAATTACCTATAACATCGCTCATTTTATCAAAAGAAAATATAAAAATATTCCCAGACAAATCCATGGTTCTAGTATTTTTTGAAAAATCACATTTAAACTTAGGACCGATTATCTTTTTTTGACAACTTCCAATTTCCTGAGGAGTAATTTTATCTATTTTTACAGTAAAATAATTTTTCCAAACACTACTGATGATTTCTTTATTTTTAATACGCATTAACTTTTTTTCCCAAACCAAGAATAATTCACCATTTTTTGTTTCCATTATTGTTCCGTCTGGATGTGGTGAACGAAAAATAATTTTTTCACCTTCTTCAAACGAACCTTTTGCATTATCAGCCAAGTTAGAAACACGATTCCAATCAAACTTTAGATTTTCAAAAATTTGAGCTCCTAAAAAAGGTCTCCATTTCCCTTTCGAATAAATATAAACAGCACCTTTATTAGAAACAAGCTTTCCATTTGGAATATTTGCGTTGTGAGAAAAAATAAATTTTTTCAGCTCCTCCGGTGTTTCGATCTCAGCACCCAATGAATAAAGTTGTACTAAGAAACCCTTCGACACAACTATATCACCCGAAAAGTTACTGCTTTGAATCTCAATTTCTGCCGAATAGATATTACGTTTTATCTGAGGCGCAACAGATAGATATCTTTTATTTTTTGAAAAACTATTTTCCACAACTGTTTTGTTGTTTTTTTGCATATCAAAAAAACTTTGAGGATATAAAATTCTCAAACAAATACATACACTCAAAATGACTCCAATAAAAAGGACTATTATTGTGTTTATTTTTCTAAAATTAACTTTTTGCATTTTTTTCTTTACAATGTAATCTATTTTTATCCCTCTGTTCTCTTGATATTTGCTCCATAACATAAACAAGCCCCACAGCCATTATAATCGCCATTATCGCCTCGTTTATGCTTCTTAGGCTACCAATAAGAAAGTTAAATGTTGCATGAATCAAAATTGGAAATAAAATAGCCAAACCAACAAATTTAATTTTTTGAAAACCATTAGCAAATTTTGCCTTTACCAAGAAAAGACCTGCCAAACCTGAATAAATTATATGAGCTGATGTTGAGAGAATAAATCTAAAAGCTACCACACTACTAAATTCTGCTATTTTATTTAACTGAACAGCTGAAGTAAAATAAACACCGTTTTCAGTCACAGCAAATGCTAATCCTACGATAATGCCAAAAATCAAACCATCGTTTGGGTTTTTAATCTTTCTCTTTCTCAACGCAATTAAAACACCAATTAATTTAGACAATTCTTCAATTGTTGCTATTAAAAATGCTGATAAAAAACCAATAAACTGAAAGGGTACTTCACCAAAAAGCCAGAGATTTTGTATCCTAACAATAATTTGATTTCCGCCACCAGTTTCAGTGATAATCATTTCAATTATACTAGCTGGAACAGCTGTCAAAACCCCAAAAAAAAAGATCTCTACTAAAAGATTCATACTTCCTTTTCCTATATGATTTTCTTTTATAATAACCCAAAGCCACCAAGTTATAGGCAAAATACCTATTATGACAGCAAAGAGAACTATCTGATACGATACACCCATATCACACTAATTAATTTTCTTCTTCTTTAATCTTTTTCTTAATTTGAGAATAGACTTCTTTAGCAGCTTTCTTGTTTTCTCTTAAGAATTTTTTAGCCGATTCCCTTCCTTGTCCAATCTTTTCTTCTCCAAATTGATACCATGAACCAGCTTTTTTCAAAACTCCATATTTCACACCAGTATCAACTAAGTCACCTTCCCTTGATATGCCTTCATTATACATAATATCAAATTCAGCAACTTGAAAAGGAGGCGCTACTTTATTCTTAACAATTTTAGCTTTTACTCTATTACCAATAATAACATCTCCTTGTTTGATTTGAGCAGCTCTTCTAACTTCAATTCTTACAGATGAATAAAATTTAAGCGCATTTCCTCCAGTCGTTGTTTCGGGATTTCCGAAAACAACACCAATCTTCATTCTAATTTGATTGATGAAAATAACTAAAACATTTGTTTTAGCAACAACTCCTGTCAATTTTCTAAGCGCTTGTGACATCAATCTTGCCTGTAATCCCATATGTGAATCACCCATTTCTCCTTCAATTTCAGCCCTTGGAACAAGAGCAGCAACAGAATCAATAACGATCACGTCAACTGCATTAGAACGAACTAGTGTTTCAACAATTTCAAGCGCTTGTTCTCCTGCATCTGGTTGCGAAATCAACAACTCATCAACATTAACTCCTATTTTCTTAGCATAGCTAGGATCAAGTGCGTGTTCAGCATCTACAAAAGCTGCAACGCCTCCGTCTCTTTGGACGTTTGCAATAATATGTAGACTTAGGGTTGTTTTACCAGACGACTCTGGTCCATACACCTCAATAACTCTACCTCTTGGGACTCCACCAATTCCAAGTGCAATATCCAGTGAAGGTGAGCCCGTGGAAATAGCTGCGATATCAACCTTTTTGATTTCTCCAAGCCTCATTATTGAACCTTCGCCAAATTTCTCCTTAATTTCATTCATAACCTCCCCCACAACTTTTTGTCCCTCTTTTCTTTTTACTACTTTCGCCATTTTGGATTTTTTATTTGATTATTGAACTCTATTGTCTAAAAAGTCAGACTTGTTCTTCTTTTTCTTCTACTATTTCTTCTTTCTCTTCTCGTTCTTCGTAAATCGGGATTTCTTCACTCTCTAGATCAAAAATTACATCTCTTATCGTGCCCGCATCTTCACTTAGAAGCCCTATATCTTTATCATTTAATTTAATCAAAATTTGATTTGCCCTGCCAGCTGTAACAGAAATATTCTCTTTTCCTTCAAAAATTTGAACTGCTCCTGGAAGCATTGTGCCCTTTTGAATATTCTTCCCATCAACCACAACCAATACCCACGTTGGAAACTCTTTTACTTCTAATTCCAATTTAACTGTTTCATTCTTGATTTCGTCTTGAGCTTCCATCATTTTCTCTACTACATTTTTCTTGCCAATATCTGTTTCATATTTCGCTGAAACATTAACATTTTTTACCTCTTCATTAGAAAAACGATTAATCGCCTTGATTTCGATTTCGTTTACACCATTTTGCAAACTCACAACTTCTTTAAACTCACCCTTGTCATTAACAAAAACAGGTTGACTATTAATCCTGATTTTCCCTTCTTTATCGGTCAATCCGATAACTTCAATAGAACTTCCATCAATAGAAAGATCATCACTTGGTTGCAAAACAACTAAACGCGGTGCCTTAGAAAACTCGCCAACTTCCCTATAAAAATAAACCCCTCCCAACAAAACCAAGACCACAAACAAAATACCTGTAAAAACTTTTGGCGTAAAAACAATTGTTGGAAATTCTAACTTGGAACTTTTTTTAATATTTTCAGTTTGTTTATTTTGAGTCTTTTTCATACTTCTCTGAATTCCTCTTTCCTTCTCATATAACTTCATTACATCTAAAGGCTCTATTCCTAAATATTCAGCATAGCTATTAAGAAATCCTCTTACATAAACATCTGGCGGCAATCTATCAAAATACCCCTCTTCTAACATCTCTAAGTAAAATTTTCGAATCTTTGTATTCTTTGCTATCTCGCTCAGAGAAACATTTGCCCTTTCCCTAACTTGTTTGAGTTTTTCACCCAGAGTGTGTGATTTTACCTTTTTCTTTTTAAATTCAACCATCAGTTCTATTTTTCTTGTCTGTATTTTAAAAGGCCAATAAAAATTAAATCTGCTAGCAACAGAGTAGAATTTTTACAAATTTTCTTATTCTTAGAATATATTATTTATAGCTTTTTGTAAACTGGACAAAATGAACTTTCCCCTTCTTTAAAAGGAAACTTCTCGGTTAATTCAATTGAGAATCAGCTTCTTAATTTCTGCATAAGTTGATAATAAAAACTAAGATTATGAATAGAAACCAATCGTAGTGCAAAAGCTTCATTCACTTTAAAAAGATGTTTTATATATGCTTTACTATAATGTTTACAAGCATAACAATCACAGTTTTCGTCTATTGGAGAAAAATTTTCTTTAAATTTTTTATTTGTAATGTTTATAGTTTCATAGAAATCACTTATTGTTTTGCCATTCTTATCCCTGATGATATTTTCTTTTAGTGCTTCTATTTTTGCATCCTGAAACTCTTTATTCCAACGAAAAATTCTACCATGCCTCCCTTCTCTGGTTGGGATAACACAATCAAACATATCTACTCCAGCACAAACAGCAGAAACTATTTCTTCTGGATTTCCAAGTCCCATGAGATATCTTGGTTTATTCTTTGGCAAAACTGGTACAACCCATTTTAGGATTTCATACAACCTTTCCCTTGGCTCACCAACAGCCACACCTCCAATAGCAAAACCATCCCAACCATCTTTCGGACCTCCTAATTTTTCAAAGTCTATAGACAAAAGCTGTTGAGCTGATTTCTTTCTAAGCTCTTCATATACCGAACCTTGAACAATACAAAACAATCTCGGTCTACCATTTTTATATTTATCAGAATTCTCTCCAATCTTCTTATGAAAATATTCAAAACACCTCTTCGCCCATCTAGTTGTTAGTTCCAATGATTTATCGGTGTTTTCATAGCTGCAAGGATAAGAAGGGCACTCATCTAGACACATAATAATGTCTGAGCCTAAATTAAGCTGTATATCAATAGATTTTTCAGGTGTTAGCATATATTTATTACCATTTGTATGGTCGATAAATTTAGCACCTTCTTCTGTTAGCTTAACCCCTGAAGATCCAAATGTTTTTTCTGCACGAGCACCCAACGAAAAAACTTGGAAACCACCACTATCTGTTAAAATAGAACCATTCCAGTTCATAAATTTATACAACCCACCAGCTCTACTAATCAAGTCATCTCCTGGTCGAAGCCAAAGATGATAAGTATTCCCCAGTACAAGTTCATACCCTATCTGTTTGATCTCTTCTGGGGAAATATGTTTGACAGCACCTTTTGTAGCTATCGGCATAAAAAAAGGAGTCTTTACCGTTCCGCTCTTAGTTCTAATTTTGCCAGTCCTGGCATCCAAAAAATTACTATTTTCAATAGTTAACATCTAAACTTCATTATTTTATTAGTTTCTTATTCTAAGCAATATTATTAATCTCTTTCAATAAGCGAGGTATCTACATCTTTAATGCTTGTAACATTCAGTTTTTTGAATTTATATGATACCTCATTCGAAGTAAAAGTATCAATAGCTGTCGTTTTTAAATCATTCAAAATTACTATTTTTCTACCAAGTTGATTCTTAGATGGTATAACACCTATTTGAAAAGCATACATTCTAGTTGGTGTTATAAAACCGGTTCCAGCTTCGATAGAACCTATTATAAGCTTCAACTCATTCGTTCTCTCATTGAACTCTATTCCTGCATCATGAGGTCTAAAATTATCTTTCCAGATGATTCCAGATGGAAACTTGGCTGTTAAAATAGCATTTTTAAGATCATTTGATGTATTTAACACTCTCAAATAAATGGTAAAAGTTGTCTCATCTCCAACAACCATCGGCGTAGGTCCAGAATTCGGTAGTTCCTCACTATTATAGGCACCTTCAATATCAATAATCATCTTGGAATTAATTGGAATCGTTTTCTGAGCTGATCGAATCCTCTTATTTTGCCATAACGGAGAATCGATATCCAAACTTTCAATTTCAACATAAGAACTTATTGTAAAATTCTTGTCATCCTCATTATTCATAGGAACCTGATCAACTACTGGGAGTTCTGTAATCACAGCACCTTCCTCACCAGGCATTAAAAGTTTCAATTCTGGAACTTGTGACGCTTTCCATAAAACAGTGTTATTTGTACTATCATAATACCCTCTTTGCACACTAACATTCCTCTCATTTACAACCTCAGAATCAATATACTGAATCAAGACCAAATCTCTTAACGGAACATCTGAGGTATTTTTAAAGGTTGTACGAAAGCTTATTACATTACCAAGGTATACACTATCATTAACTGTTTCTTGTTTTATACTTATTCGACTGGAAATCATCTTCATCACACCCTCATTCTCAGTAAAAACAAGCATTTTATTATCACCTCTTTTTTGACCAATTTCAGCTTTAAAACTTTTCAATGAATCTGGAATTCCTTCCATTATTCCGTTAATACCTATTTTAATTTGTTCTTTTGCTTCCACCTTATCAAATTGCCAAATGTTCTTGTCTCTTGAAGGACTCGTGCTGCTTTCTTCGAAAAAGAATCCCGATGGATAGTCTACTCTCAATTCCAAATCATCAAACTCAAACTGACTACTATTTTTCACAATAACGTCTAAGTGAACTTTTTCTCCACTAGCAGCCTTTTTGACTGGAATAATAGTAATCGACAGAGGTGAAGATTTAATTATGATACTTTTTTGTGTAAATTTCTCAAATTCACTATTAAAATTAATAGGTTGATATCCAACAGTTGCATTCAAAAATACCTGTCTATCCCTCGGTCCAAAAGGTTTAAAGATAACTTCATATTCTTTTTTGTCCTTAGCCTTGATATTTCCTATAACAATTGTAGAAGCCTTAAAACCTTCTTGTTGAATATAAGTACTCTCTTGAATAACCATTGATTCCGAATAATTCAAATCTATCTTGACATTTTGAAGTGCAACACGATTAAAATTCTCTATTCTAATCGTATAAACAGCGTCTTCTGCACTTCTTACCTCACTAGGCCCAGCAATTGATATCTCAACTTTTTCCTCTAAAAATGCATTTCCTATGACCTTAAAATAAAGAAAAACAACTGAAAATATTGCCAACAGAATGATGATAAAAATACCACCAAAAACAACCATTTTATTCTTTTGAATTTTCTCTTGTTCTTCAGTAAAATCTCGTCTACCTTGGGTTTTTATAATCCTACCCTCAACATTTTCAAAACCATCTTTTTCTTGATCGATTTTACGAGCATCATAAACGTCTTTGTCTAGTCTTCTGCCCTTAAGCTCATCCTTCTTTTTATATAATTTTTTAGAAAGGTCTTTTAAAGCCATTTTTTCATTTTTATTTTTGAATCATGTTTGTTTATTATAGCACAAAAAAATTGATAAGAAAGCTAGAATATAATCCTTCTTTCTATGATATGCGAAAGTGTATAACGTGTTATATTTGATAATTCAGCTAAAACCTTCCTATCAAACTTAATTTTTTTCAAAATTTCAACTTCCCCTTCTAAAAAAAATCTCAATATCTTAACAGAGTCAGTGCTGATATACATTGAGTTCTTGTCTTTATTAGCAAAACATTTTTCACACCGAAGTCCATTTGGAACTGAAAAAATAAATTTATCGTTCTTGCTTATCTTTTTGCGACAACTCACACAATAATAGAGTGAGGGAGTTATTCCAAGCCAAGCAACTCCTCTCCAAAACAAAGCTAATTGGAATAATACCACTTTACTTCTTCCAACGTCTTTGTTTTCAAATGAAGTTTTTTCTACAAGTGTCAAAAAATCTGCAAGTGCCAGAAAAATATCTTCGCACCTTTCACCTTCTAATAGAAGCCAACTCAAGATCCTAGTTGTTCTCCTAACAAGAATTGTTTTATCATAATTTTCCCTGATTTTGGGATATTGATCATGTATTATAACTCCTTTTATCCTATCCAAACCACGACATTCAATTAAAAAAAGTTCATTTTTTGTTAGTGGCTCCAGGCCTGAAGCTAGTTTAGCCTTGGGTTTTCTGGTCCCAACTCCAATTGCGCTGATCTTGCCCTTCTCACGCGAAAGAAGAGTATAGATTCTATCATATTCTCTACACTCTCTTGCCTCCAAAACAATTGTATCTATCTTATAACTCATTGATTAGAAAAAACTAATACCATTGGCAGTATATCATGTTGAAAAAAAATGTTTAATAAAAAGAGATTTGTCGATTAATTCTCGACAAAACCCCATCACTTTACAGTTTATTTATTCACAACTAACGCTGGTCTAACTTCTCCTATATACTGATCCAGAAAACTCGCAATTCTTTCTTTTTTTAATGAAATCATACAAAACAAATCTAAAATCTCAATAGTAGAAAATGCATCAGGAGATTTCAAAATCTTCTCTAAAAGAAGTTCTTGTGCTCTTTTACGATTGAAAAAATCATGATAAAGATCTTCACGTTCATAACTCCCCAACAAATTTGCACCAAAAACGATATCTTTCTTAGAATTAGAGAGTTTTTTGTTATCAAAAAAAGTGATTATCAACAAATTGTTTGTTGATTTATAACGAGAGGCTTTAATAAAAGCCTTCATTTGTTTGTGATCACTAACCGTAATAAGATTAGCAATTGCATTAACCATAACACTTTCTACTCTCAAAAAATCATCTGATGTGCTATCACCTCCATCAATCTTGCTTAATCATCCTTCCAAATTAATAACATCTTGGAAGCTTCTAATAGCAATAGCTCGCCTTTCAAGTTCGGCTACTTTTCTTTCCCTGTTATTTTGATTCAGGTTTTGTGTTTGAACTTCTGCAAAAGTTTTTCTGTTTTCGATTTTCCCGATTTCCATAATCTTAACAACAAACACAAAAACAAGTGAAATAAAAATTAAACAAACTATTATAGCAATGGGAAATTTCTTAAAAAATTTATAATTACTATAGATATTCCTTTCAAAATAAAAGTTATTTTGTTTCTTTTAAAACAGAAAAATTATCGAGAAATTCATCTTTTCTCTTCATTTCAAGTCCAATATTGGAGAAGATAAACTCAAGCTCAATAGCAGAAAACTTATCTTGAGATTTCAGTATTTTGCCTAGAAAAAACTCTTGCATCCCTCCAAAAAATCTTGAACAGTTTCCGAAGGGACACCTAACAAATACAAAATCCGATTCACAAAGGATATCCTCTTTCGAATTTAAAAGCTTTTCTCTTTCAAAAAAAGCCACTACCAGCAAATTTCTAGTTGAGATAAGATAACAACTTTCAATAAAATCTCTCATTTGGTCATAATTACCAATCTCAACTAACCCAGAAACCTTTTCGACAGCCATTTTTTCGAGCAATAAAAAGTCACCCTCGTTGTCAACCGCAATTTCTTCCAATGCATTTTGTAAAACAAGAAAATCCTGATGAGTTTTAATGCTTGCAATCTTTTCTTTAATAGAATCAATGTTTTTTTGTTCAGTTCTTGTTTCACCAACTTGATGTGAGGCACTTTCCAGACTAACGCTTCTTATCACTATAGCCTCAACAATAAAAGAACCAAATTGCTAAACACATAAAAGTCAAACAAAACATCTTTCTACTAAATATAGCGCCCGTTGTAAACATAGGAAATTCTCCTTTCTAAAAATAGTTATAAAAATAAAATGATAAGTACTTTTTATCAATCAAAGATTGATTTTTAGTCATACAATAATACTTTATTCTTGTCAATGCTAGAATCTTGACACCCCCTACAATCAGGCTTTTTTCTGACTACCTTAATCTTAAAATCATTTTTTGGAGACTATCCTATAGCAGGGGTTTTGTTGAGATATAAGAAATAGATGCATCTATGGTGACTTCTGTTTTAAAAGAGTGAGATTCTATTTTTTGTCTAAGTATGCTCTGAAAGCTTTTTTCGCTCCTTCGGTTAATTTGTACTCCTTATCTTTTTTTGAATCAATCCATTTGAAATCCTTATGGTCTCTGCTGAGTATTACCTTATCGTCATTAGAATTGCACTGAAAAAATGTTCCCACAATTTGCCATTTTTCATTTCTCACAATTGGACTCCATTCATCAGCAAAGAATGGATGTCCAATTTCAACTGATAAGGCAGTTTCTTTCTTTATCTCACGAAGGAGGCTTTCATTAAATCGCTAACATGATTCAACACGTCCACCTGGAACATCAAATACGTCTGGATGAACCATCAATGTGATTATCAGATTCAAGTACAATCAGAACCTTACCCTTGTTAAATATAAATGCTTTCGTCGCAACAAATAATTTTATTTCCATTGTTTTTCTTTATATACTTATATTCCAATCTTAGCATAAAAAACCACTCTTCTAGAAAATAGTAATCGCCAAATCAAACAAAGACCAGAAAATAATTAAAAACATTATGAGAATAGTTATGTAGACAGTTGTTTTTTAAAAGTTATCAAATAAACTAGCTTTGCTTTTAAAAATTTTACTAACAAAAACAGTAAAGAATACTAGAATCGCTATATCCGGCAAAAAAATATACTTATTTTAGTATCTAAATTCACCATCTAATAAATAATCTATAAGAATTCCACTGTTTGCAATGAGTTTATACAAAAAAACAAGTAACTTAAAAGAATAAGCTCTCACCATTAAAGTCCTCCGTTCGTTGTATTTACCTTCCTTTTTTATTTTTATCATCGCATGTTCTGTAAAAACGAAATTATAGAAATAACAAGACTTATTCCATAAAAAAGACCCCAGGGGAAAATGGGCTAGAGAAACAAAGAACTCTCAAATACAAACTGATTAAAACGACTCTGAAACCTGCTTTCGAGTTTTAAGTTGTTATTTTTGAGCTTTTTAAGGTGTATTGGAATAATTTTAAAACAAACAACATTATCTTTCTTACTTTACAATCGAGTTTTAATTTAAACGGATCTTCTCGCCTCGTCTTCGCTTCGCTCCACCTCCGCCTCTAAGAGCAGCGCTGAATGCTATCGCATCCATCGGCACTATCTAACAGTTTCAATGGGTCTTCTCGCATCTCCTTTGGGGCTCCTTGTCAGGGGCAGCGCCAAGTCCTCGCCAGCTTGAACCCGTCGGCATTCGCTACACTTATTTTTTGCTAAAAATAACCTACTTCATTGCTGTCCGTTCAGTTCCCTTACGGGCTAATAAAAAAAGACACTTCCTAAGAAGTGCCTTTTTTCTTTGTAGCCCGTAGGGGAATCGAACCCCTGTTACCAGGATGAAAACCTGGCGTCCTAACCACTAGACGAACGGGCCAAATTGCTAGCAAACTAATTCCATTGCTACAAGAACGACTCTATCATATTTTTTCGAACTTGACAAGTGTTTTTGAAACTGTAGAATTGAATATGTTTCTTACAAAATAAATTGCCTACAAAAGTTCCATACACTCTTACGGGCTCCCTTTGAAAATCAACCTTTAGAGGTCCTAAATATTGATGACAATATATGAAACGATGTGCAGATTTAACTGCTAAATCGGTTAGCTTATTTACAAAAGCTATTTCAAAGACAACTAACATAAAGAAATTCTCTATCATTGGACCCACATTCCTTGTTTGTGGCTTTTTTTATTGTATTTTTGCTCTAAATATCTCTCAAAATGATCAGAAAATGACACTTTTTAGGGATTCAACTAATTTATTACATAAAACATTTCCGATAGCCTATGCTGAGAATGCTCCTTCGAAACAAAGCACGCTTTATATTTGCGAACCTAGTTTCTTGGAAAAAAACAGCCGAGAGAATCAAATAAATCTCGTCAATCCACTTTGCAAAAATGAAAATCTCAAAATAAATAACGAAAAGTCTAAAGAAAAAACTGATGAATTGTTAGAAAAAGAACTATCAAAAATTCTTAAAGACACTCCAATGGAAAAGATGTTGGACTCTTTATTGCTTCAAAAAAAACCAGTAACAGCATTTTTGGTTGGAATAGCATTTAAAGAAAGTAAATTTGGTGTTTACTCTCCCAAAAAAAATGGAACTGAATGTTTCAATTATTGGGGATTCAAAGGAAAACAAACTCCAACAAGAAGTGGCTATAGCTGTTTTGCAACTCCAGAGGAAGCAGTTGAAATAGTTGGAAAAAGAATTGAAAAACTTGTAATAGATAACAAAAGATCAACTCCTTCACAGATGACTGTTTGGAAATGTGGCTCCTCTTGCGCTTCACATTCGCCACAAGGCGTACGTAAATGGATTAGTGATGTTGCTATTTTTTACAATCAAATAATGTCTGTTAAAAGCTAGGGGTCATTTAGAACACTAAAATCAATTCTTGACAATATTGACACTTATTTTTAATCATCTACAATAAAGATAAGTTATTCAGAGCACGTCTTGTCTAGTGTTTTTATGCCTTTATTAGGGTAAAAAGGGCTAAAAAAACAAAAAATGAAACTAAAAAAAACTTTATACTGTATTACTGATAAATACAACAAACCAGACTTCCGTTTTCTCTTTGATGACCTCAAAAAGGCACAAGAAAAAGTAAGACAACTGAAAAGTGGCGTTCTGGGCGAAACAATCTTCTTGTCTAAATTCAAGAGAGATTTTTTTGTTGATGGAATCAATAGGAACTACGTCGGAAAAACAAGAAGGATTGCTATCAAGAAAGGTTGTTGGACTGCACTTGAAGTAAAAAAAATCAACCTTATAGACGAAATATCTGCTAAAGACCATTTCAAAAAAATTGTCGTTGCTCCAGAGAATCAACTATCTTACTCAAAAAAATATGTTACAGACATTCCTTTTTTGAACACAACAATAAAGACTCCTTCAGAATGTGAGCTTAACCCAAATGAAACACCTATTTCTTTTTGGGGATTTAACTGGCAAAATTCTTTCTTGAAAACAAAAACATTTGCATCAACAATGGCTGTCATGCTTATCGCAACCTTTGTTACAATTTTTGCTATTGATTACAGAGAAAACAACTCCTCTGCAAAAGATATGGCTATGTTACATGTAGAGCAAGCAGAAAAAACAGTTCGGGCTCAAACCACAGTATTAGGAGCAAAAGATGAAAAAATTGCTAAACAATTTGATCAAAAACTCGACGAATTTGTTCTCAACACACTACAAAAATTTGATAATGTAAAAGAAGAAGAACTAGAAGAAGAAATCAAAGCAATATTGAAAGGAAGCCCAATGGAAGAAATGGCTCCACTAATTGCAAAAAAAGATCGTACAGTTGCTGCTTTTTTAGTAGGGATTGCGATGAAAGAAAGTGGATTTGGAAGAAGAGTTCCAGTGCTAAATGGGCAGAATTGTTTTAACTACTGGGGATATCGTGGAATTAGAAAAAAAATGGGTACTGGCGGACATACTTGCTTTAATAGTGCTCAAGATGCAATTGACACTGTTGGGGGAAGACTTGAGAGACTCGTGAAAACTGAAGTGGATACGCCCAAGGAAATGGTCTTATGGAAATGTGGTTCTGCTTGTGACAAAGATCCTAATGCTGGAAAATGGATCAAAGATGTGAATATCAACTTTAGCAAGCTCATAAACGAAGAAGCTTAGTTTCCTTTCAATAGTAAGATGAACCGAGTTAGCGCTCGGTTTTTGAATACCCCAGATCAGTTCAATTAGATCAAGAGAATACTCTTCTTGCTTTATCTGGCTAGACTTAGCAACTCTCTGTTGTCTACTGTGACATAGATATACTAGAAAAAAATTATTGGAAAAGAAAAATATTATACTTGCAAATCACAAGTATAATATTTTTCTTTTTGTTTTGTTTTTATTTTTCCTCCCGCTTTGTAATAACTTGCTTCGCTACTTCTATCATATCAGAGTTATCTCGCTGGTATTTAAGCATATACCACCATTCTACTCCCCAAACATATGTCTCTCTAAATTTTGTTCTCCTAGCAAACTCAGCTATGTCGATGAGTTTTTCTGGACTCATTGATTTGTACTGCTCTTTAATTGACATGGTTTTAATCCAACCAGGACCCCATGGTTCTCCTTGTAATTCAGAAATAACGATATCCTCTGAGTTAGTATATTTTCCAATTAGCTTCGCTTTTAGACGAAAAAAATTGGGTCCAATTGGATAATGAATATAACCATCGTACCAGTCTGAATCTTTGTAGATAATACGATACATAGTTGTACCAAAGATATCCGCTCGGCTAGCCGCATCTTTCCAGAGACTGAGTTCTCCACTGTCTGTAGTCATTATCTTCCTTGTCGTATCCAACGATTTTACCTGCGCTATCTCACGTTCGACTATTTGTTCATCCAAAGCACCTTCGATACAATGTCCAAATGATAAAAATGGTTCATTTTCAACCTGCCACATTTCAATAATTTTCCGATCCTTATATCTTTGCACTAAAGCCTTTTCAAACTCCAAAACAGCCTTTTCTCTTGCTACTTTTTTTGATAATGGTTTATCATTTTCACCTTCAGCATACATTTCTGGAATAAAACATTCTGGCCATCTAGGAACTTTGACTCCCATTGCCAAAACTAGCTTTGTGCCATACTTCTCAGCTTTATCAACCTGAAAATCTAGATTTGAGAAATCGTAAACACCAGCTTCTTTCTCAATGTCAGACCAATAAGCAGCTATTCTCATTTTCTTAGGTTTGAGATCTGTTAGAATCTCTGTGTATGTTTTTTTCCAATCCATTTCCAACGCTCTAGCTTGAACATCAGAAAATGAAACACCGAACTCCATGTCTGCATTCTTGCTTGCAACTGGCCAATTAAAAAGAATCAGCACCGATACAACAAGAATAGCCAATAGAACAAGCAATCCGATTGTCCATTTTACTAAAAGCTTTAGGATAGACATTTTCTGTTTTTAATTCTTATTAAATAAAGACTATAATAATTCCAAGTACTACCAACAAAACTCCCACTGACTTAAAAACTAGATCTCTTCTATCTAAATCTTCTTTCAAAATACTGCCAAATCTCTCTGATAGTCCCAAAGACAACAAAAAGACACCTAGGTATTGAACAGAACCTAGCGCACTAACAATTGTAGGATCTCCTATCGAAAGAGCAAAATTCATCATAAATGTTGCAATTCCAGAAAGAGTTTTTACACCAACAACAAATAAAAAATTTATAGCATGTTCTCTTCCTTTTTTCTTTTTGAAGGTTGCTATTATGTGATTTCTATAACCAGGAAGACACATAAGAAACAAAACCATTACAACTGACCCCATTCTAGTATAAATATATCCATTTACAAAAACTTCAAAGTCAGTTCCTCCTAATTTATCAAAAATATCAAAAGTATATTTCAACATTCCCAAAGAAATTCCAGACAAAAGACCTGCGATAACAACTTTCTTATAATCTGTAAAAAATTGTTTTTCTTTTATTTTAAAAGAGATAAAGAACCCTCCAAACAAAAGCAATGCCACTCCTATTAGTTTACCTGTTGTTAAGCTATCTTCTAAAAATAGCTTAGAAAAAACAAAAGTAGTAATGGTGGCCACAGCACCGATTAGCACAAAAACTCTTGTCGCCGTTGATCCTTTTAGCGATGAAAATAAAAAAGCTAGATAACCGAAAAAGATAATTCCAGTAAAAACTGATATTCCAACAACTTGCCATCCTGGCCAATAAAGACCAAAAGGAGCAAACATCAAACTAGTAAAAGACAAAAGTCCGATATAAAAAAGATATAGTCTCCAACTTCCAACCTTTCCAGAAATCAAGAACTTATTTGCAATCGATTCAATAGAAAGCAGAAAATAGGCCCCCATAGCCAATACAATCCAGTTCATTTAAGTTATTTTTTAATATTATCGGTCTGCACTTCTAACTCACCTTTATATCTAGCAATCAATTTTTGATATTCAAAAAATGATTTTCTAGGAACTCTCTCCATAGTCTTATCATCAACTTCACATAAACCAAATTTCTTAGAATATCCTAAAAGCCATTCGAAATTATCCAGTAGAGACCAATAGAAGTACCCCTTAACATCAGCACCTTGATTAATTGCATCAAGCACAGCTTCTGTATGAATTTTAATATATTTAGCCCGTCTTGTATCCTTTTTATCAGCAATCCCATTTTCAAAAATATAAACTGGTTTTTTAAATCTTTTCCAAGCAGACATTAAAAGTTTGAAAAGTCCATTTGGATAAACGCCCCAGCCCATTTCGGTTAATTCTTTATCGATATTTTTCATCTTAACAAAAGGAGGTAACAAGGAAATTTTCATTCCAAAATAATAGTTTACTCCAATAAAATCTTGTTTATCCTTGATATGATCTTGGAAATACCAGTTATAATTATCTTCTACTTTTTTTGTAACAGTCCATAAAGGAGATTTTGGATTAGCATATTCAAAAATATTACAAAATTGAGTCACTCCAACTGGAATGTTTTTTTGGATTTTTTTACAAATATCATAACATTCCCGATGAGCAACAATCATATTTTTTCTTGCTCGCAAAAAAGCAAGAGGATTTCTTTTTCCTGGAGGAAAATCCCCTGTTAAATAACCCCTATTCAAAGGTAATCTTGGTTCATTAATCGTGACAAACATATCAATTTCAGCACCAAGTTCCTCCATCACCTTTTTGCAATAACTTGAAAAATGCTCTACTGCATTTTCACCATGCCAACCACCATCTTTCACAAACCACATTGGAGATGTCCAGTGCCATAAAGTTACGACTCTTTTTATCCCTCTTTTTTTTAAATCCTGTAAAAGCTTTCTGTAATGTTCAATCCCCACTTGCGAAAATTTCCTTTTCTTGGGCTCAATACGAAACCATTCAAATGAAAGTCTAAAAGCATCACAACCTAGATTTTGAGCCAACTTGTTATCTATAAGATAACGATTCCAACTATCACAAGCCCAGTTCGAAGGTTCACTTGTTTTTCCTTGTTGCTCCCAGTCCCACCAATCATTTCCTTTACTATTTCCTTCAACTTGATGAGATGCATGTGCAACCCCCCAAAGAAAATCTTCTGAAAATTTCTTGCTCATCTAGATTTCTGTTTATATATTATCTTAATCAATAGCCTCTAACAGTCTTAATGACCTTGCAAAAACTTCAGCTAATTTAGTCGCCTCTTCCTGAGTTAGTTTATAGCTATCATCCTGGACAATAAGATTTTTGACTTTATTCGCTTCAATAACTTCTGCTAAATTTTCCAATTGATATGGTTGCACATTTTCAAGTTTTTCACCCAACAAAATCCCCTGATAACCAACTATGCCCAAAACCTCATTAAGCAAACTTGAAAGCTCTAAAATTGATGCCTTCCAACGGTTTGGATCGTCCGTTTCCAATCTCTTTATTGATTTTTCCCACAATACTTGCATTTTTCCTTTTACACTTGGCAAACTCGAACCAGAAACAAGTAATTTCCAATAATTTTTCTTGACGAGGCGATAAAGCATGAGTAGCATTGTGGCTGTCATCAAGATAAGATAAAAAGCTAAAATAAACTTAAATCCACGAAAAACAAACGACTTTTCTAAAAAAGCGTTTGTTTGCTCAAGATATGAGATTAAATTAAAGTTCTCAATATTATTCATTTTTTATATTCACAAACGATTTGCCCTATAATTCTTTCTCTATCTTACACTAAAAAGTCACTATTTTCAATCTCAAATATATTAAACTCTCTTTATTTTTTTAAAATCATTTTTCTAAGCTTATTTACTTCATCTCTAATAACCGCAGCTCTTTCAAATTCAAGTTGTTTTGCTGCTTCTTTCATTTCAAATTCTCTTAATTTCAAATATTTCTCAATTTCTTCGGGTGACTCCAGTTTTAGAACTGGATCATTATTTTTATAATCTGAGTTTTCCACTTCTCTATAAACAATTGACTTGATATCCTTCTTGATTGTTTGCGGTATAATATTGTGCTTTTTATTAAACTCAAATTGCTTTTTCCTTCTACGAGAAGTTTCATCAATTGCCTTTTTCATCGATTTTGTAACTGAATCAGCATACAAAATAACTTTCCCATTAACATTTCGCGCAGCTCTACCAATTGTTTGAACCAATGATGTCTCACTTCTCAAAAACCCCTCTTTATCAGCGTCCAAAATAGCCACCAATGAAACTTCCGGTAAATCCAGTCCTTCCCTTAGAAGATTCACACCAACTAGAACATCTATTTCACCTAGACGTAGGTCTTCTAAAACCCTGACTCTATCCAATGTATCTACTCCACTATGTAAATATTCTGATTTTATTCCATCTTCTTCTTTTAAATATTCAGACAGATCCTCTGCCATTTTTTTAGTCAGTGTAGTAATTAAAACCCTTTCATTTTTCTTTGCTCGAGGTTTTATTTGAGCGATAACATCCCTAACCTGATTTTTGCATGGTTTAATTTCTATAGAAGGATCTAACAATCCAGTCGGCCTTACAATTTGCTCTACATTCTCCACTTCTGCTTTTTCTAGTTCATAATTAGCCGGTGTAGCTGACATAAAAATTGTATCTTTAAGCTTCTTCTCAAACTCTTCAAATTTCAAAGGACGATTGTCATATGCACTTGGTAAGCGAAAACCAAACTCGATCAAGTTCTTTTTTCGAGAATAGTCTCCTTCATACATTGCCCGCACCTGAGGCATTGTAACATGAGATTCATCAATTATTGTTAGAAAATCATCACTAAAATAATCCATCAAGGTATATGGTGCCTCTCCTGTTTTCCTTCCGCTTAAATATAGTGAATAGTTCTCAATTCCACTACAATATCCAATTTCTTCAATAAGTTCTGTGTCAAAATTAATCCTTCTTCTAATTCTTTCGGCTTCAACTATTTTGCCTTTTTTTTCAAAATAATCAACTCTTTCTTTCATTTCATCCCGAATGCTCTTAACTGAATCGTGTAAGACATCTTCTGGCGCAACAAAGTGCTTGGCTGGAAAGATTAGTGTTTCACTCATATCTGGCTGGACCACTTTCCCCGTCATATGATTATACTCATATACCCTTATCACCTCACCATTCTTAAGCTCTACTCTTATGATAATTTCTTTATCTGGTCTCATGATTTCAAAAGTTTCACCATGTAAACAAAATTTTCCTCGTAACAAAACCTCACTCCTAGAATATTGAAGGCTAATCAATCTTTTAAGAATCTCTTTTCGCTCTATTTTTTGTCCAACCTTTAATGTAATAACCTTCTTTTCATAGAACTCCGGGGATCCCAAACCATAGATACAAGAAACGCTAGCGACAACTATCACATCTTTTCTAGAGATTAGCGCAGCAGTTGCTGAGTGTCTTAATTTATCAATTTCTTCATTAATTTCAAGATCTTTCTCAATAAAAACATCTTGATTTGGCATATATGCCTCTGGTTGATAATAATCATAGTATGAAACAAAATATTCCACTGCATTATTTGGAAAAAATTGACGAAATTCACTAACTAGTTGAGCTGCTAGAGTTTTATTATGAGCAATAACAAGTGTTGGTTTTTGAATTTTTTCAATAACATTCGCAATAGTAAAAGTTTTACCAGAGCCTGTCACTCCAACCAATATCTGTTTCTTTTTTCCAGCAAAAAAACCCTTCGTCAATTTATCAATTGCGACTGGTTGATCTCCTGCTGGATTATAATCAGAAACTAGCTTAAACTTCATTCTTTTTCTAGGATTTTTAGTCCCCTTACTGTAATATAAAAACCCTACTGAGTCAATTGACTTTTAAACCTGATTTTGTTAAAGTCTAAATGTTACAAGATGTTTTATCTTGAAACCAAAAGACTATAAAATAAAGCTTTTAGAAAATAAGGTTATGTCCTTTTTTAAGAAAATTTGTTTCCACATCATCAGTAATGCAATTGCAATTTATATTGCAGCTTGGTTTATTTCTGGTATTACATTTGAAACAAATTTTATCAATTTACTGAAAGCTGGGGCATTACTTGGCCTAGTAAACGCGCTAATAAAGCCGGCTGTTAAGCTTTTGTCATTACCCTTAATATTCCTATCACTAGGGGCTTTTGTGGTAATAATCAACATTGGATTATTATATTTCGTTGCTAGTGCCTTTGACTTTTTTACAATTAATAGTTTCTGGTCTGCGCTTTGGGGAGTTTTGATTATTAGTCTTGTAAACTCTTTTATCAACGCATTCTCAGATAAATAAACATACTCAAAATGGAAAGTTTTCTAACCTATAGTCAAATCGTGATTTCGGTTTTACTTATAATTTCTGTGTTACTTCAAAATAGAGGATCTGGTCTTTCTGCTGCATTTGGTGGGGATTTCAGTGGATTCTATACTAAAAGAGGAATCGAAAAGTTTCTTTTTGTTTCTTCTGGTGTCCTTGGTGCTTTATTTATAATAAATGCACTAACAACTATCATTGTCTCCGCAAACGGTGCAACCGTATAGTTTTTATACTTTGATTGCAAAGGGATATTTGGAGTTCCTAGGAACTCATATATCTTTAATGGATTAAAAAATAAGAATGTCAAAGCAGTTACGCTTTTCGTTTCCTGATCAATTGAAAAATTTTGGTTCAGTTTTATCTAAAAAAGAAAAATTTTTTCTATATCTAGCAGTATTTATTCTTGTTGGATCTATTTTGACTTGGGCTTTCCGTTACTATGTGGCCGCAACAGAAGAAGTACCGGCTATTGGAGGTGAATATACCGAAGGAATTATCGGTCAACCTAGTTATATAAATCCCGTGCTTGCACCAACAAATGAAACCGACCTTGCTATAACAAGGTTAATTTTCTCATCGCTAATGACATATGACTCAAACGGTGCACTGATTAATGATATTACAGAAAATTATCGCATTGAAGAAGATGGCAAAAAATATACTTTTGAGATAAAAAAGGGTATAAAATGGCACGATGATACTGAGTTAACAGCAGAGGACATTGCATTCACAATAGAAATCATCAAGAACAAACTATTTAATGCCCCTCTTGTCCTGAGAGGAGATTGGCAAGAGGTTGAGGTTGAGGTTGAAAACGACTACACTATAAGCTTCAAATTAAAAGAAGCTAGTGCATCTTTTCTAAATAAAACAACTTTTGGAATTCTTCCACAACATATTTTCAAAAACATCACTAGTGATAAATTTCTTTTAAGTGAATTTAACTTGAAACCAGTTGGCTCTGGACCTTTTGTGTTTACACACTACGAGCAAGATGACGAAGGAAATATTATATCATATCAACTCTTAGCAAACTCAAACTACCACGCTGGAAAACCTTTCTTAGAAAAAATAAACTTTGACTTCTATAGTGATAAAGAAAGTTTATACGAAGCATACAAAAAAAAGGAAATTAATGGCTTAACAGCATTACCATACGAAGAAATTGATAATTTCTCACAAAGGAACGATACTAATTTACATGTACTGAAAACTTCTCAATATTTTGCAACATATTTCAATCAAACAAAATCTGTTCCACTTGCCGACGTTGAGGTGAGAAAGGCTTTAATACACGGAACAAATCGACAGGAAATTATTGATGGTTTCTTTATGGGATATGCACTTCCAGTCTTTTCTCCAATAATTCCAGAGTTTGGAGACTTCACAACAACTCAGGCAGAAAAATATCCTTTTGATCCAAAAAAGGCTGAAGAGTTACTAGAAAACACTGGTTGGAAAAAACAAGAAGATGGGACTAGAAAGAAAGATGAGGGAACACTTAACATAAAACTAACCGTGCATGCTGAATATCCATCTTATACAAAAACAGCAGAATCTTTAAAAGCACAATGGGAAAAAATTGGTGTACAAGTAGAACTCTCTTATCTCGAGGATTTAGCCTTTAAAAATGCAATTACTCCACGTGAATATCAATCAGTTCTTTATGGTCAGCCTTATATTGGTAATGATCCTGATCCTTTTTTCTTTTGGCATTCTTCAAGAAAAAAGAATCCTGGACAAAATTTTGCACTTTATGAAAATGAAGAAGTTGATAAATTACTAAGTGACGCTCGAGGAAATATCTCACTTGAAGAAAGAAAAAGTAAATACGCTGAATTCGAAAACAAACTCCTAAATGATGCTCCAGCACTATTCATATGTAGCCCACAATTTGTTTATATCACAAATTCAAAAATAAAAGGCAACGAAACTGCTGCTATAGTAAATCTATCTTATCGTTTCACTGATATCAATAAATGGTATATAAAAACAATCAGAAAGAAAAAGAAATAATATTAAAAGCATAAAAATTAACTAATACGCTATGCCAAAAGAAAACTTCGACAAATATGATATGCGTCGAGTGATTCTAGAGTATCCTAATCAATTAGAACTAGGAAAAGAGTTTGTAGAGAAGGTAGATCTAGGAGAATTACCGAAAAACTACTCAAATCTAATTATTTGTGGAATGGGTGGATCTGGGCACCCTGGCGAGTTACTAAATTCTTTTCTTAATTCAAAAGAAGTTAGATTTTCATTACCCCTTTATGTTCAAAGAACCTACAACTTACCAAAAGCGGCAACCAAAGATTCTTTGATCTTTATTTCGTCTTATTCAGGAAACACCGAAGAAACAATAGACTGCTTCCATGAGGCACTGGAGTTAGGAGCCACAATTGTGTCCTTCGCTTCTGGTGGAAAAGTTGAAAAAATTTCGCTAGAAAACAATGTACCTCTCGTCAAATATGTAATGAATTTTGAAGGTTTCCAGCCTAGGTATGCAACTACCTATGCACTCGTTGCAATGAACGAAGTGTTGACAAAACTTGGATTATCTGATACTGTAAAGAATCTTCCAACTATTAATAGCAGAGAACTTGAGATTTCTGGTGAAGAAATAGCAAAAAAAATAAAAGGCAGGACGCCTATTATTTACGCCTCCGATCGTTTCAAGATCGGAGCCAAAATGCTTAAAATCAAAATCAACGAAAATTCCAAAACTCCTGCTTTCTGGAATTATTTCCCAGAGCTAAGTCACAATGAAATGGTTGGGTTCACCAACCCTCAAGGAAAATTCTTTGTTTTGATGTTTGAAGATGAGAATGATCATCCTCATATAAAAAAAAGAATGATGATTACTAAACGATTGTATGAAGAAAAGGGATTAGAAGCTGAAATTATTCAAATTGAAGGAACATCTTACCTAGAAAAGCTAGTAAATATCTTTATCCTAGGAGATTGGATTTCATATTATTTAGCATATGAGTATGATCAAGACCCAACCCCTGTTGATATGGTAGAGGATTTAAAAAAAATGCTAGAAGAATAAACTTTTTAGGTTTTGAGTAGCAAACCGTACTTATTTTTACGGTTTGTCTCTCAAAGCTTTGCAAAGAACAAATGTTCGTGATAAACGCTAAGACTAGAGCTACCTTCACATGAAAACATTTGAATATTGGTTGCTCTTTCGTAAATCTTTTGAAAACTATTAAGTGTTGCGAAATACTTAAAAATAAAATTACATAGTTTTCTAATTTCAAAATGAAAGTTTTGTTAAGTCTTTGATTTTACAAAAAACACAATAAATTATTTAAATTTTTTGTGTATAATTATTAATTAAAATATTCTAATTTAAACAAAATGATAAATAAAAAAACACCAGAGAAAGCTACTATCCCTGTTACTGCTACAAACAAAAAGGTATATCTGAAAAAGAAACCTTTCGTAGCAAGAAAAAAAATAGCACCTACAAAAGATCAGATCTCTAAAAACAAAGGTAATTTCAGAATCATTCCATTGGGCGGATTTGAAGAGATTGGTCGAAACATGACAATCTTTGAATATGGAAATGATATTGTTATTGTTGATATGGGACTTATGTTTCCAGAAGAAGACATGATGGGAATTGATTATATTATCCCAAATATTGAGTACTTGAAAAAAAATAGAAAAAAAATTCGTGGGGTAATTATCACTCATGGACACTTTGATCATATCGGGGGAATTCCTCATATCATGCCAGAAATTGGGAATCCCCCAATTTACACAACAGAGCTAACAAGAGCTATGATTCTCAAAAGACAAGAGGATTATAAACAACATGCCCCATTGAACGTTAAAACAGTTAGAAAAATTGATCGTTTAACTCTAGGAGAATTCAAAATTGAATTTTTTCACGTGAATCATTCGATCCCAGACTCAATTGGACTAGCCATTCACACACCATGTGGAACAGCAATTCATACTGGAGATTTCAAATTTGATCATTCTCCTGTAAATGATGCACCAGCAGATATTGCTAAAATTGCACGACTTGGCTCAGAAGGAGTTCTTGCGTTGCTATCAGATAGTACAGACTCTACAAAACCTGGTTATAGTGTTTCTGAGTCTGAAATACGTAAAGGAATTGAATCAATTTTTGAAAAAGCAAAGGGAAGAGTCATCACCGCAACATTTTCATCACTTATCAGTCGTATCCAGCAAATTGCTGAAGTTGCTGAACAATATGGAAGAAAACTTGCAGTAGATGGATACTCAATGAGAAATAATGTTGAAATAGCAAGAAAGCTTGGTTATATCAATGCCAAAAGTTCAACTTTTATTGATATAAAACAAGTAAATAATTATCCAGACCATAAAGTAGCTATCATGTGCACAGGTGCACAAGGAGAAGGAAATGCTGTTCTCATGAGAATTATTAACAACGAACATCGTTTTGTTAAAATTCACAAAGGAGATACTGTTGTTTTTTCTTCATCGGTTATTCCAGGAAACGAAAGGACTGTTCAGGGAATGAAGGATACTCTTTATAAAAAAGGAGCTGAAGTTATGCATTACAAGATGATGGATATTCACTCTGGTGGACATGGAGCACAAGAAGATCTGAAAATGATGATCAACTTAGTGAGACCTAAATACCTTATTCCTGCTCATGGAACCTACTACATGCGAAAAGTACATGGAGATCTTGGGAAAATGATGAAAATGGCAGACGATAAGATTGTGCTTGGAGAGAATGGACTTGTACTTGAATTTGATAAGAATGGAAACAGAGTTCCATCTCAAGAAAAAGTACCTAGCTCATATGTTATGGTCGATGGTCTTGGGGTTGGAGATGTTGGAAATGTAGTATTGCGAGACAGACAGCTCTTGGCAGAAGATGGAATGTTTACAATCGTTACTATAATTGAAAGAAAGACCAGGGAAGTTATTGGAGAGCCTCAAGTCACCTCTAGAGGGTTTATTTATGTCAAAGAGAACTTTGACTTAGTAAACGCTACAAAAAAGCGTGTAAAGACAATTATAAACAAATCTACATCTAAAGAAGCAACACCAAATTGGGATTACATCAAAAATAGTATTCGTGATGATCTTGGACAATTTTTGTTCCAAAAAACTCAACGAAGACCAATGGTACTTCCAGTTATTATCGAAGTTTAATCTACGATACACTTCTAAATAAAAACTATTCTACAAAATAGAACGAGTATTTGCATAAGATAAAACACCCCTTGAGGGTGTTTTTTTGGAGCCTACGGTCGGACTCGAACCGACGACCGATCGCTTACAAGGCGATTGCTCTACCAACTGAGCTACGTAGGCAGTTATATTCTATTTTATGTGGGCCGGGAGAGATTTGAACTCCCGTAGGCTTTCGCCGCCTGATTTACAGTCAGGTGCATTTGACCACTCTGCCACCGACCCATCATTAATTTTGTAAACATCTTTTTTCTGAGCCGATACGCGGATTTGAACCGCGGACTTACTCCTTACCATGGAGTTACTCTACCAACTGAGTTACATCGGCAATTATATTTCAAATAAAACAAAAAGTCAATGCCCATCGATAAGCATTTATCCTGTCTTTATAGACTATTTCAACCTTTTTAATAATTTTATTTTTTCCAATTTCCTAGTCGCATCAATATCACGAGCAGAGACTTCCAGAATAAACTTATATGCACTTTGTGCATCATCAAAATTTTCCATCTTAATATATAATTCCCCTAATTGCCTGTAACTTTCCATGTCCCTTGGATTCGTTGCTATCTTCTGAAGAATCTTTTTTTCCAAAATCTTTCTATCAACGCCAAGTGCATCATCATCGTTCACTTCTTTTTTAGAAATCTTTCTTGAACGAACAACTCCATTAATGAGATCTTGCTCATCTTGAGTCCTACCTTCGTCTACTTTCTTAACTCCATCAGAAAAATCATTAAACGATTCTTCCATTAAGGTCTTTTTTTCAGATAATCTTTCTTCCTTTTTAAATGGATTAATTTTACTAAAAAAACTAGTTTTTCCTTTAACTTCTTTAGTTTCTTTAATAAAATTTTTGTTCTCAGAAACATTTTCGGACATATTGTCTTTTGTTTTATCCTCGACAATTAAACTGTCTTGATTCTCTCCTTTTTTTCTTTTTTGGAAAAAATCAGACAATGCTCCTTCTTTAGTAGTATCTTGTTTCGTAAATTCTTCTTTTAAGTTAACTTCCTTAACAATATCATCTTGTTTGTTATCTTTTTCCTTTTTCTTATTGTTATCTTCTTTGAAATTAGTTGGTTTGAAAAATCTCTTACTTTTATTTTTTACTAAGGTATTTTTAGGTGATTCTTCTTCTATATTTTCCTTCAACTCTTCGTCTGTGTCTTTTATATTAAAACTTTTGCCATTCTTTTTTGTCTTCATTTCAATAATCCCCGAATGAGCTCTATGCAAAACCTTTCTGGCTCCCTTGATAATAGTCTCCGCTATCCACACAAAAAACTCTGAAATTTTAGACGCAACAAAACCAAAAGAAAAACCTTTTTTCTGAACATCTCCCGCTCCTATTTCTTTTCTTAGTTTCGCACTTTTTCCAGCCTGTTTAAATTTTTTCAAATTCTTACCAAAAATAGCGATGATCACTATTAAACTGACGAAAATAAGCACTATCAATACAATATTGAGTATATCCATTTCTACCACTTTATAGAAAATTATTTCTTTTTTATCTCATCGACACTAACAAAAGCTATTGATTTATCTTCTAGTTCAACTTTCAACTTCCTGCTTAAAGTTAACTGTTCAATCACTCTTCCCTTTTCACCAGAAATATCGACTATATCACCTCTTTGTGGAAGCTCTTTCATCATTTCCTGATATTGCTTTGCTTCATAGGAAAGACAGCACATCAATCTACCACATAAGCCAGAGATTCTCTCTGAGCCTCTATGTGAAATAAACTGACAACGTGCCATTTCCGTAGAAATACTATTTAAATTACCTGACATTTTTCTACAACAAAGTTCTCTTCCACAAATACCATAGCCTCCACAACGCCTAGCTTCATCTCTTGATCCGATTTGCTGAAGTCTTATGGATTTACCGTACCTAGAAGATAGGTTCTTAACTAATTGTCTAAAATCAACTCTGCCATCAGCAACAAAAGCAACCACAGCGCAACTACCATCAAGACTTATCTTTACATCAATAATCTTCATAGGAACATCAAGAACTCTTGTTTCTTTTTTAGCCTCAGCCAACATATCCTCTTCCCTTGTTTTATAATTCAATGTAATTTCCAAATCTTGTGGAGTAGCCTTTCTCTCAACTTTTCCTGCTATATCATCCCCCTCAACACTCTTATCAACAATTATGACATCTACCACAAAAGACCCCCACTCATGCTCAACTACCACCTTGTCGTCTCTTTTAATTCCTGTGGTGTTAGATGTTACATTTCTTGGCTGATCCCAATCAAAAAATCGAATAATCATACTGTTTATAAGGGGTTATGGTAAATTCCTACCTACTTTTAAATTATAGCTCTATTCTGGTAAATTCTCCAACTTGGATATTCTCACCCATTTTGCCTGCTTTTTCTTTTATAAGCTCTCCAACAGTCTTGTCTGGATTTTTTACAAAAGACTGTGAAAGTAACGCATTTTCATTTCTAAGCTTTTGCTCTTTTCCAAGCATAATTTTTTCAACAATCTCAGCTGGCTTATTCTCTTTTAAGAGTTCTTCTGCCCAATCTTTCTTGCTTCGTTCCACTAAGTCCTCTGGCACTTCTTCTGAAGAAATTGATTTTGGACTCATTGCTGCAATATGCATAGCAATATCCTCACCTAAAGCAATAAATTCTTCATTCCTAGCAACAAAATCTGTTTCACAAAGCAATTTAACTAAAACAGCAACCCTATTATTTGAATGAACATACGACGCGATTATCCCTTCATTTGCGTCTCTTCCTCCTTTTTTATCAGCTTTTTCCAAACCTCTTTTTCTCAAAAGTTCAATCGCCTTTGTCTCGTCACCTTTTGCTTCATCTAAAGCTTTTTTGATATCAATAACTCCAGCTCCTGTTTGATTTCTTATTTTTTTAATTAACTCTAGCATTTTATATAGTTTAATTTAAAATAGTACTATTTTTTGTTGCTAACCTCTTTAGCCACAACAACACTGTTTTTTGCTTCCATCATTTTCTTTAAGAAAACTCCTAATATATATTTTAATGAAGAAAGTGCATCATCATTAGCAGGAATTGGATATTCAACAACCGTATGATCACTATTTGTATCAACAAGACCAACAACTGGGATTCCCATTGCATGAGCCTCTTTTATCGCCAATTCTTCTTTTTTAGAATCAAGAACAATAACTAAATCTGGTAGTTTAGTCATTCTTACAAGACCACCCATTTTTTCTTCAATCTTATCAAGTCTTTTCTGTAGTTTGTGCCTTTCTAATTTAGTTAAATCTTTCAATTTACCTTGTTCTAAAGCATCTGTATTTTCTACAAAAAACTTAACTCGTTTTTTAATAATACCAAAATTTGTAAATGTTCCTCCTAACCATCTTTCATTTACGTATGGAAATTCAAGTTTATCAGAAACAGCTTTAATTAAGTCCTTAGCTTGTTTCTTTGTCCCAACAATCATTACTTTGCCACTTTTAGTAACAGTTTTTTCAATTCTATCTAGTGCTTTTTCAAATAAAACAAGAGATTTCTCAAGATCAATGATATGAATACCATTTCGTACTCCGAAAATAAACTGCCCCATCTTTGGGTTCCATCTTGATTTTTTGTGTCCAAAGTGAACACCTGCTTTCAACATACCTTCTAAAGATAGTTCGTACTTTTCAATTGAACTTTCTGTAACATCAAAAGAAACACCAGCCTTTGGTGCCGTCTTTTTTGTCTCCTCTTTTGTCTCTTCTACTTTTTTTTCTACTTTCTTTTCTTCTTCTTCGGTCATTTTTTTACCTTATAAATTATCCTCTACCTAGCTTTAAATCTAACTTTTCTCTAAAATTTACTAGAGCAGGTAAGTCAGCGACTAGATATGTGTATTTATCATTAGAAAACTCTAATGACTTAAGACAATCTAGCATATAAAAATAAAAAAGTAAAGAGGTCTTTCATCTTATCTCAGCCTTTTTATGATACTAAAAAGCTGTTTTAGAAAAAGTTTATGCATCAAACTTTCAATAAGGGGATACTTCATAACTTGACAAAAACTGTTTTTTAGTATATACTGCTTGACTGTACTGGTCTTCCAAGCCTAGTATTAAGTTTTATTCACAGTTTTTTACAATTTATATATAGAAACAACAAATCTTGTAACAAAGGTTACCAATGAGAAGAGACCATGCAGGAGGACAACTTCCCAAAGTCAAGACATTAACTGATATAATCAGTGGGGGGAAAGGCCGTTTTGTGATACTTAAACCACTCAGTGTTTTAAATTCATAAATAGGAATAAAGAGAACTATAACTTATTCCTTTAGCAAAATTGAGGGAAATAGAATTCCTTCTCAAGGCGATAAAGTGAATGCTTTCAATATTCACAAGGTTTCCTTAGGATGGAGGGCAAAAGAAACAATTATCTACTAAAACTAGAATGAAAAATCAGAAATTAAAGATAGTGCAACCAGAGCAGGAAAAGCAGCGGGGAAATTGATGTTAAAAAGAAAAACTCCTCCTAATTTCAATGGATTAGATCAAAGAAAAAACGAAAAAAGTTTACTTTCATCCAGCGAGCTGTGTTCCACCATGTTTTGGTTTTGCCAAAAAACCCAATCATTACGCTCTATGAACTAATTCAGGAACTCGAAGAGTTAACAAATTGACGATTTACAAAAGCTTTTCTATTAGTAACTATCATTTTTCCTGAATCAGGATTAATAATTGAAGGAAACTTGCTTTCTTATACAGTTCTGCCTCAAAAATATTTGCCCAAAATTAGATACAAGGCAAGAAATCTCATTGACAAGGCAGGCTGGAGGAGAAATTGAAAAAAGCACCTTACTTGAAGAAATTATCGTGTATTTTAACAAAAAGTACAGTATTTCTTTAAAAAGATGCCGATTTCAAGTGTTCTATTTAAGAGTCGCACAAAGTTTTGTTCCGAAATTTCTGGAAACAAGGAAATTGCTTTCTACATCATATCATATAGGTAAGGTAATAAAATTCTAATTTTATCCTAATAAAGAAAAAATAAAGGGGATTCGCGCTATTAGCACGAGTCCATTTTTAATTAAAAATTATTAATTATTAATTGACTTTTCGCTCCATAATGCTAACCTTGGACATAGGTTGATTGATTTATTTTAGGTACTTTTCTTTAAAATTTCTCAACCATTATTAACATTTTAATTTTCTCTGTTTTTCAAAGTAGAAACAAAGTAGAGATTAAAAGAGTAGAAGAAAAAAGGTAGCATTAATATACCTTTTACCTTTTACATTTTGGTTTTTACTTCTTCCCCTAGTATTTTACTAGCGTTTTGGAAAACACGGAACAAAAAAACTATGGAACAAAAGACCTTCTCCATGGAAATAAGCGGAAAAACACTTTCTGCTGAGTTTGGTGTGCTTGCACAACAAGCAAATGGCTCTGTAAAAGTTCAATACGGTGACACAGTCGTACTTGCAACAGCAACCATGAGCAAAGACAGAAGAGAAGGAATGGATTGGTTTCCACTCTTTGTTGATTATGAAGAACGATTCTACGCAGCTGGAAAAATAAAAGGTTCTCGTTTTATCAAAAGAGAAGGACGTCCATCAGACAAAGCTGTTTTAAGTGGAAGAATTATCGATAGAACCATCAGACCACTCTTTGACAAAAGAATGAGAAATGAGATACAGGTCATAACAACAATTCTTTCTATTGATAAAGAAAATGATCCTGCAATTGTTGCAACAATTGCAGCTTCTTTAGCACTTGGAATTTCAGATATTCCTTGGAATGGACCAGTTTCTGCAGTTAGAGTTGGTCAAAAAGAAGGAGCTTTTTTCTTAAATCCTAGTAATAATGAACTTGAGAAATTCGATGCAGATGTTTTAGTTGCTGGAACAGATGGAAAAATCAACATGATTGAGGCTGGTGCCAATGAAATGTCAAATAAAGATATGCACCAAGCAATTTCAATGGGGTTTGAACAAGTAAATGCAATCTGTCAATTTCAACAAAAAATTATTGATGAGCTTGGCAAGGGAAAAGCGCTAGTTAAACTCACAACCCCATCCAAAGAATTCACAACAAAAATAAACGCTTTTTTCAAAGAAAAGAGACTTGACGAAGCTTTTTACACAAAAGATAGAGCTCAAAGAGATGAAAAAATGGAAGCTGTAAAGACTACTCTGGTAGAATTTTTGGAAAATGAATATTCAGAAGAAGAATTTTCTCAAAGAAAAGGTGAGGCTCTTTTATTATTTGATAATTTTTTAAATGATATACTTCACGATAGAATTATAAATGATGGAGAACGTCCAGACGGAAGAAAAATTAATGAAATTAGAAATATATCAGCACAAGTCAAAGTATTACCAAGAACTCACGGAAGCGGACTCTTCAACCGTGGTGAAACTCAAGCACTAACAGTTGCGACTCTTGGATCTCCTGGAGACGAACAAATCATTGATACAATGGAAGTTGATGAAAAAAGACGCTACATTCACCATTACAATTTCCCTCCTTTCAGTGTGGGAGAAGTTCGTCCAATGCGTGGACCGGGTAGAAGAGAAATTGGTCACGGTGCTCTTGCAGAAAAAGCTCTGATACCGGTTTTACCATCTAAAGATGGATTTCCTTACACAATGCTACTAGTAAGTGAGGTTCTCTCATCAAATGGGTCTTCCTCAATGGCTTCTACTTGCGGTTCTACTCTTGCTCTTATGGATGCTGGTGTACCTTTGAAAAATCCTGTAAGTGGGATTGCGATGGGAATTGTTGTTGACGAGAACGATAACTATAAAATTCTTTCAGACATTCAAGGACCTGAAGATCACTGGGGAGATATGGATTTTAAGGTTGCTGGAACAAAAGACGGGATCACTGCAATGCAACTTGATGTAAAAATTGATGGTATTACACCTCAAATAGTTCAGGAAGTTTTAAATAGAGCATACGAAAGCAGAATGCAAATCATGGATGTTATGCTAACTACAATTAGTGCCCCCCGAGAAGAAATGTCAGAATACGCTCCAAGAATTATTATCATGAAAATTAATCCAGATAAAATTCGTACCGTTATTGGACCAGGAGGAAAAGTTATAAATCAGATCATTGATGAAACTGGCGTTCAAATTGACATAGAAGATGATGGCTCTGTCTTTATCACAGCTGAAGAAGCAGAGGGTGGAAAGAAAGCACAAGAATGGATCAAAAATCTAACTCACGAACCAAAAGCGGGCGAAATCTACAAAGGTAAGATAACGAAAATCATGGACTTTGGAGCATTTGTAGAAATTTTACCAGGAAAAGAAGGATTGGTCCACATTTCACAATTAGCAAATCAAAGAATTGAAAAAGTTGGTGACATCGTGAAAGAAGGACAAGAAGTATCAGTTAGAGTTTTAGAAATTGATTCGTTAGGAAGACTTAACTTGACAATGAAAGCAGACCTAACTAAAAAGCAAGACGTTTAAAATACGATCCGTTTCAAAAACCTTTTAATAATAAAACACTCCTAGAAAATAGGGGTGTTTTATTATTAAACTTTTAAAGTATAAATTTTACTTAAAAAAATATTACTGGTATAATGAGTTGAAATCTATTTTCAAAAACAAATAAATATTATCCAGTTTCAACTATGTCTTGGTTTACAAAAAAGAAGGACTCTGATGACAAACAAAAGAAGTCTTCTGTTCTTGCCATTGAAACAATGCAAAATGACTTAGAACACACAGAAAAAGAAGAAAAAAAAGAAAAGAAACCCTTAAAAAAAAGCCCTTTTTTAACAGAACAAAAGACAGAAAAGGAAACTGACGAAAAAGACAATACAAAAAAGGAAGAGGAAACTCCTATCGCAGAATCTAACCAAAAAAAAGAAAATCCTGTCTTTCCAACAGAGGAAGATGATTCGGAAAAAACAAAAAAAGAAAACTTTTCAAAAAGTGCACCGCATACAGAAGAAGATAAAATGGAGAAACTCGTAAAAGTAAGTGACCTAAAGCCAAAAAATAAGAAGATGAGCAAGAAAAAAGAAAAGATTTCAGACAAAAAAAGTACAAGAAAACTGCTCAAAAAAGAAATTTCTGTATTCCCTGAAATAAAAAAAGAGAATAAGAAAATTGTCCTACCTATCAAACAAACTCCTCACGAACTAGCAAAAAACAATTTAAACAAATCACCTTTTGGCGTTCCAAAAAAAGGTATTACTATTGTAAGCAAAGAAAAAATAGCTAAGCAAAAGAAAGCTAAACAAGAAGAAGAAAAGAAAGTAAATAAACCCTTGCTGATCTTTGCCGTTATAATTTTCATACTGACTTTGACAGCAATTGGATATAATTACTATAGAAACACCAAGGTAGATTCTCCTATTAAAACTCCTCCAATGGTAATCAAAGAAGAACCAACAGAACCAGCATATACAACTGATAATTTTGCCGATGCAGCTGTTATACTCCAAACATCCAAAGAACTCTTATTAACTGATTTAAAAAAATTCATTAAAAAAGAAAAAGAACTTGATCCAAATAAATTTTCAAACGGTGTTTTTATAAGACCACTACAAAATGAAGCTGAATATATCACTGGTGAAGAAGTTTTGAAGATTTTTAACTCGCAAGACTTTGCAATTAATAGCTTTTTAGATAAACCAGTTGTAATATTTGCAACGGAAGAAGAAGTTGACATCGAGGAAATCCTAGGAACAATAGATAAAAACCAAAAAGCAAAGACAGCTACATTGACAGAACCAGCTATAGTAAAAAAGAAAGTCATAAAACTATCTCTATTATTAGAACTTAAAAAAGATAGCCGTCCTGGTGATGTAATCGAGAGAATGACTGAGATTGAAACAACCTTTCCTGGAACATTGAAGTCACTAATGATTGAAGAATCAGTATCTCTTGTTAATGAAAAAATAGTTTTTAGCCAAGCAACACAAGAAAAAAGAGATTTGGTACATGTTTCACGATATTTCAATTTCAAATCAGGCAATATAACTCAATCAATCGAGTGGGGTTCCTTGTTATACAAAAACAAATCCTATATTTTCTTCACCACATCAAAAGCCTCAACAGAGTCCCTGTTAAAGGGACTTTTCTAATAACTGTGGATAAACTGTGGATAAACCAAAAAACGGCTTTACTTCAAAAAAGGTCGTTTTTTTGTTTTACCTAAGGTGAAACAAAGGTATTGATTGACCAAATGATTATAAAATGCTATAATGACTTTGTAAGTGAGAAACACATCACAAAACAAAAGGTTCTTTAAAAAAATTTCAAATACTGTACTTTCAGCAGAAGTGTTCCAATCGTGCTTTCCCCCTATTCACGATTGGAACTCTTCTGCTGACCTAAATAAACGAAGTCAACTGTCAAATAAAATATTAGACAACCTAGCGACTTCTCTTCTTAGATGCTCAAAGCATCAACAAAAACAAAAACAAAAATAGTATTTACCAAAACAAAAAAACAAGTGGGATTATCCCAAGGTACGGTAGAAGAATAAAAATAAAAAAATGTGAAGCTAGGACACATTATGACCGACGAGACTTCTAAAATAATAATCTGTATTGCTCAAATAAAACACCCAAAACACCCAAGAGCGAGAAGATTTTGAGAAATTTCGCCGGAAAACCAGTGGCGACACGCCACATATATTATATAGTAGGGTGCTGTCGCCCTGGTAACTAATTCCAAAACAAACACTGGTTTAAAGATATTAAAAGAATGAAAACGCTGAAAAGCGGTTTTTTTATTACAAAAATTATTCAAACAATATAAAAAAGAGTGAACTAAATCAACAGCTTACTCTTTTTATTTTTATCCAACTAATCAAGTCTTTTTATTTAAAAGCCTTTTTTAACCAAAATTCTACATCTGTACCATTCACTGAAATCTTTTGAGTATATTCAAAATCATCTGTTTTAGAGACATTTTCTAGTTTTTCAGCTAAAACCTCTTTTGAAATATTATTGACAAATCTATCAAAAATCACTTCCCCCCCAACATAATTGACTTCAATTCGATCTTCAATCTCAAAGCCAGCTTTTTTTCGTGCACTTTGAATAAATCTCACCAACTCACGCATATCACCTTCTAATTTTAGCTCTTCTGTCATTTCTAAATTCAAATAAACACAAAGTTCATTATTTTCCTTACACTTTAATTGATCACTTTCTTTTGTTTTTTCAGTAATCTGTGCAACATTCTTCACATTAACCTCATCTTTAATAAGTTCAAGATACTCTTCTCCTAATTGAATCTTGTCAGTAAAAATCAACAATTCACTCAATGGCTGCCTAACTTTAAGTTTATTTTCAGACCTTAAATTTAAACCAAATTCAATGACCTTTCTAGTTGATGCCATTTTTTTGCTGATATCCTCTTCTATAAGGTTCTCTTTTGCACTTGGATAGTCCACGAGATGAACCGACTCCTCACCTGTTAGATTGCAATAAATCTCATCTGCTATAAATGGAGTGAACGGGGCAATTAATTTCGAAAATTCAACAAGCACAGTCCAAAGAGTTTGATATGCATCTTGTTTATCAGAATCACTCTCACTCTTCCAAAATCGCCTTCTGGAGCGTCTGATGTACCAATTGGACAATTCATCAATGAATTCCATTATTGTCTTTGTAGCGCCTGGTAGGTTATATTCTCGCATATTCTCATCTACCGTCTTTATTAGTTTGTGTAATTCCGACAAAATCCACTTATCTAACAAATTTTTTCCAATTGTTGAGTCTTTTGTCTTATCAGGAGACCATTTATCGATATTGGCATACATAACAAAGAAACTATAGCTGTTCCAGAGTGTTCCTAGTTTTCTTTGAATATCTGAAACATCTTTATCAATAAGAGTAAAGTCTTCTCCATTAAGCAGTGGTGAACTCACCAATAAATAACGAAGAGCATCAGCACTATATTGATCAAGCAAAATATTTGAATCAGTGTAGTTACCTAGCGATTTACTCATCTTTTTACCATCCGAACCAGCTATTGTTCCTGTAACAATTACATTCTTGAAGGCTTCTTTTCCAAAAAGACCAACAGAGATAGCATGTAAATAGTAGAACCATGCTCTTACCTGTCCAACATATTCTGAAATAAAATCTCCTGGAAAATTTTCTTCAAACTTTTCTTTGTTTTCAAATGGATAATGGAATTGAGCAAACGGCATCGAACCAGATTCAAACCAACAATCCATCACTTTTTCTATTCGCTTCATTTGCACACCTTCATATTCGAAAGTGATTTCATCAACATAGGGCAAGTGATAATCATCCAATTCTTGTCCAGAAAGCTCTTTTAATTCAGCATAGCTTCCAACCACTTTTTCGACAACTGTTCCATCCTTTTTTTCTCCACGCCAGACCGGAATTGGGGTCGCCCAAAAACGATCACGACTTAAATTCCAATCGGGAGCTGTTTCTACAGTGTTTTTAAAACGTTTTTCCTTAAAAGTAGTAGGAAACCAATTGATATTTTGATTCTGATTTAACATTTTCTGTTTTTGCCCATCAATATCCATAAACCAACTTGGATGAGCTCGATACATTAGCTTTGTTCCACAACGATGACAATGGGGATATTCATGTTGAATATAGTCAATTTTCATCACCATTCCTTCAGCAAAAAGCGTTTTGGCAATCTCCTTGTTAATTTCCCACACGTTCTTACCTGCCCACCTTCCATCAATGTAGTTTCCATTTTCATCAACAGTATTTACTACTGGCAAGTTTTCTTTTTTGGCAATAGCATAATCGTCTTCACCAAAAGCTGGCGCGATATGAACAATCCCTGTTCCATCCTCAGTTGTAACAAAATCTCCTGCAATTATCTTATGAGCTTTCTCACCATGGTCTTCAAACAAAGGTTTGTATCTTTTACCAACCAAATCAGTTCCTTCTATTTCTTCGACTACACTTGGAATTATTGGAGGAACGTCATTCTCAGCTTTGCCAAACCTTTCTACAAGAACTGCCTTGACTAAACTATTTTCTTTTTCATAAATATCTTTTGCAGCAATATAATATTCAACATTATCAGTTTCAACATTCGTTGTGGCAATTTTTACATATTTGATATTTTCACCAACAGCAAGCGCCACATTTGCAGATAATGTCCATGGCGTGGTTGTCCAAGCTAATAGATATGTATCCTTCCCTCCTTCAAGTTCAAATTTCACGTACGAGGATGGATCTGTGACTTCTTGATAGCTATTATCCATTGCTACTTCTGACTTGGAAATTGGCGTTGCACATCGAGTACAATACATTAAAACCTTTTCTCCTTCATAAATTTTTTCTTTCTCATACAAAGTCTTAAAAGCCCACCAAACACTTTCCATGTATTCCTTATCCATTGTTTTGTAGGCATTTTTAAACTCCACCCAACGTCCGATTCTCTCAATTGTGTCTTCCCAAACACTTCCACCTTGAACCATTTCTGCGTGACAAGTTTTGATATATTTTTCCAATCCAACTTTTGGGACATCACGCTTATCTTTGATTCCCAATTTTTTTTCTACTAAATTTTCAGCTGGAAGACCATGACAATCCCAACCCCAACGCCTTTCAACTCTCTTCCCCTTCATTGTCCAATATCTTGGCACAACATCTTTGACTATTGAAGATAATAAAGTTCCATAATGAGGAACACCTGTAATGAAAGGAGGCCCATCATAGAAAACATAAGTATCCTTCTTGTCTCTATTCTCAACTGATTTTTCAAAAGTTTTATTCTCTTTCCAATTAGAAAGCATATCTTTTTCCATTTCTGAATATTTTCTTTTTGGGTCCAATTTTTTAAACATATTGTTGTAACTAAAATTATTTATTAGAAAGTTAGATTGTCTTTAGAAAATCTTCTATTGTATTATATCTCTTCTCAAAAATTAAATATAAGCTTTCAGGTTTTTCTATTTCACCTATTAAAATAAGTTCCTTGCGCATCCCATAGGCGATTCCAGCTTCAATATGTACTGAATTTCCAGCCAGCAAAAGCACTATTACTTTATTGGCACCTTTTAAACCTCTTAGATCTTTTTCAAAGATATATTTAAAGTACTGATTGTTATAAAAGTCCTTAACTTTCTCAAAAGATTCCATTTGTTGATCTGGACTTTTTCCTTTTTTATCAGGATCAGCCGGAGTATCAAAAAAATTATAACAAGTAAAGCCTCTTTTTCTTATTTCTCTAATTAGATATTCAACTTTTTCTTTATTTCTAAATTTTGCTAGAACAGTATAATCTGTCATTTATTTCTCTGATATTACTATGATCACTTAGTTTTTCATGATTAATAACCATAAAAACAAAAACCTCATGCAAAAAAATGCATAAGGACGGACTTATCATGTAGCTTACAAGCAATCATAATTACCGTGGTACCACCTTTTTTCAGTATCTTTGTCTCACATAAATATCTCTAATTTCACACTAGATATAAAGTATCAAACAACAAATACTCTTATTTACAGCTATTACGGGCATACCCGGTGAATTCTACTCCCCCTAAAGGTTTCTTTTCACAGCTCTAGAGTGATTACTCTTTCATCGCTTTTTACACTCTAACAATAACTCAGAAAAGACTTTCTGTAAAGGCTTTCTTTTATCAAATATAGTTTTAAATAGCTCTACATAAGACCTGGTTTATTTCCAACACTGATGTTTGCTTTATTATTTTGCTGTTAAAGACCATTTATGATAAAATTAGTTAAGAACTTTTAGTGGAACTGTTGTGAGAAAATTACAACAAGTTTCATGGTTTGTGATATAAAAATTAAGACTTAATGCAATGTTAGACAAAAACACATTGAAAGAATTGAAAGAAAGATTGCTTGAAGAAAAAACAAAGTTAGACTCAAATCTTAATAAGATTGCTATCAAAACTGATGAGGGCTACAAAGCTAGAATCGAAGATCTTGGTCGTGAAGAGGATGACAATGCTGAAGAAATGGAAGAAAAAGAAGCTAATCAAGGGCTTATTAAGGTTCTTAGCAAAAATTTAGATGACGTGCTAAAAGCACTTGAAAAAATGGAAGACGGAACTTATGGCCATTGCGAGAACTGTGACGAGGAAATTCCTATCGAAAGATTACAGGCCTACCCAGCAGCGACTAGTTGTGTAAAATGTAGCAAATAATCCTATGCGGATTTTTACAATCCCTTTTTCAATAATTATAATAGACCAATTCGCCAAATTTTTGGCAAACAAAAATCTCCTGCCTCAAACTGGGAGATTTTTTGAAACAATTTCCTGCAACAAAGGCATTGCTTTTGGAATTGAAATACCAACTTTTATCTTTATCTTGCTATGGCTTGCGTCAATAACTATTATCTTTTGGCTTATTCAAAACGAAAAACAAAACGTGCCACTCCTTTTCGTTTTAGGAGGAGCTATCTCTAATATTATTGACCGAGTTTTAACTGCTTGTGTAACAGATTATATCACTTTCATGGGAATTCCTACTTTCAATATTGCAGACACAGCAATTTGTTTAGGAATAACTTTTTTTGTTATAAAAATATTCTTTCCAACAAAAAATAATTAAACTAGCGTTACTTTAAAAACTTATTGGATTATCAATTTATTATTCTGGCTTTTGATAACTTTTTAGTATAAACTTAGAATAAGATTTGTATATTAAACAAAAAAATGGTCTCCAAAGTTTATTCTGCAACAATACTAGGAATGGAGGGGGTAATTATAGAAATTGAAGTTGACACAGCTCCAGGTCAACCAGTTTTTAATATTGTAGGTCTTCCCGATGCAGCAGTAAGAGAATCAAAAGATCGTGTTGCAAGTGCGATTAAAAACGCTGGATTTAAACCCCCTCATCATTTTGGAAGAATAACTGTAAGTTTGGCTCCAGCAGATTTAAAAAAAGAAGGTCCTACTTTTGATTTACCAATTGCAATTGGCATTCTTTTGGCATCACGACAACTTGAAAAAATACCTGCTAAATCAATTTTCTTAGGAGAGCTAGCACTTGATGGTAGATTGCGACCACTCAAAGGAGCCTTGCCTATAAGTCTTTGCACAAAAGAAAAAGGATTTAAAAATATCTTTTTACCAAGACTTTCTTCCAAAGAAGCTAATCTAACTAAAGAACTTGCAGTTTTTCCTGTAGATACACTCTCTCAACTTGCAGAACACCTTCAAACCAATTCAATGTTAAAACCATTGAAAAAAGAAAGTTTGTTTTTTGAAAAACTACAAAAAAACTCCTATACTCATGATTTTTGCTTCATTAAAGGACAAGAGCATGTCAAACGTGCACTTGAAATTGCTATTGCTGGAAATCATAACATTCTTCTCTCTGGTCCACCTGGAAGCGGAAAAACTATGCTAGCAAAATCAATTCCTTCAATTATGCCACCACTAAGCGTAGATGAAGCTTTCGAAGTAACAAAAGTATACTCAATCTCCGGACAAACAACTCATAAAAACCCTTTCATTACAGAACGTCCTTTCCGTTGCCCTCATCACAGCGCTAGTGCTGTTTCATTGGTCGGTGGTGGATCAGTTCCAAAACCAGGAGAAATTTCTCTAGCTAACAGAGGAGTCTTATTTCTAGATGAATTTCCTGAATTTTCTCGAGAAGTTATTGAAAATCTTCGTCAGCCGCTAGAAGATGGAAATGTTTCAATTTCAAGAATTCAAGGTAGTATGACATTTCCAGCACAATTTATTTTGGTCGCAGCAATGAATCCTTGTCCGTGTGGATTTGCAACTGATCCTAACCATTCTTGTGTTTGCACACCTTTCCAAATTTCCCGTTATAAGAGAAAGCTTTCTGGCCCTATTATGGACAGAATTGACTTACATATTGAAGTTCCAAAACTTAAATTTGAAAAACTTTCATCCGATATCTTAAGCGAGAAAAGTTTTGATGTTAGAAATAGGGTCATCGAAGCTAGAAAGCTACAATCTGAGCGATTTAAAAACTTAGGCAGCTTCACAAATGCCGAAATGAATAGCCATGGAATAAGAAATTACTGTAAAATTGGTATGGATGAAAAACTACTCCTACAAAAAGCAGTTAAGCAACTGGATCTTTCTCCTCGTGGATATCATCGTTTATTAAAAGTAGCACGCACAATAGCAGACCTTGCCGGAAAACCAAACATAGATTCTTCTCATTTAGCAGAAGCTATTCAATATCGCTTTAAGACCGAAGAATAATTTTGGCATTATTAACAAAAAAGTTCTCGGGATAATATCTCGAGAACTTTTTGTAGTTTTTACTACTATTTTTTGTAATCATACACATCTCTTTTTTCTGTCACACGCATATGAACCATGTGATATTCTGACTTTAAACAGCTAATCTATCTATTTTATCTAATTTTTCAATGCTTTTGTTTGTAAATCTTTCCTGTCACAAAAGAAATTTTTAGACCTCAAACCACCATTTTTTGCCTTTTTTTTGGACCAATTTTGAGCCTCTTCAGAGATTCTTACTAAAACACTTTCTTGCTTTTTCCACCAAGTGTTGGAAAAACGAAGATAAACATTCCACGATGAACCAATGATATTATTATCTTTTGCAGACCAACCTAGTCTTACTTCTGCACCATCTTTGTCTCTTACAGCTCCAATGTCTTTAATATTAGACATAACAACAGCTCCCTTCTGATTAAATGGTTTTTGATCCAACTATTTATACAATACATTAGGGTCTTGCTTACTTTAGCAG
>DEIO01000005.1 GCA_002352545.1 Patescibacteria group bacterium UBA2772 | reverse complement strand
TATCTGCTAAAGTAAGCAAGACCCCATGTTATTATTAATTTACAAAGAATGTAAACAGTTAATAACTGTATAATCTTCTAGTACATAAGTCAAGTCTAGTTAATTTATGAAGATTGCACACTATTTTATTATAGGAGGGGTTGCGCTGGTCCTAGTTTGTAACTCGGATCTTTTGTTTTCATTGTTATTTAAAATAGATACATTTATAGAAATCTCTAAAGAAATAATGCTTCATTGCTACCCATTCGAATCCCTCTTCCCCAATAAAAAAGAAAGGTACCTTAAAAGGTACCTTTCTTTTTTTGCTTAGGCAGGCTTGTACCCCAGTTCAATAGTTGTGGTCTGAGCTTACAACCCAATTTTTTTAAAATCAACGCGATAAACTATATCCCAAACCAACAATTGTGTTTTAATTTAAACAGATCCTCTCGCGTCGCCCTTAGGGGCTCCTTGTCCAGGGTAGCGCTGAATGCTATCGCATCCATCGGCATTCGCTACGTTTCTTTTTTGCTAAAAAGAAACTACCTCATTGTTACCCGTTCGAATCCCTTACCAAGCAAATAAAATAATAAAGCACCCTCATTAGAGGATGCTTTATTATTTTTATGTTGGGGAAGAGGGATTCGAACCCCCGAATGACAGGATCAAAACCTGCTGCCTTACCGCTTGGCGATTCCCCAGTGTGTTTTGTTAAAATAAAAAAAACAAAGCTGAATTAGTCTTTGATGATCTTGCCACCGAGAACCTTCATTGCATCGTGCAATATATTGTGATTCTGGTCGGTAGACTCTTCTTCGTCAAAGCTCATATTCGAACTCTCTTTTTCTGTAACAAAAGCAATCTTTAGTACTGCACCCAATATTGTAGCAGTCGTTTTTTGAACTGTCAATTTGTTTTCGTTTTCTGATAGTTTGTCTTTATAGAAATCATATCTTGTTTTTATATAGATGGTTTCATCAATAACACCACAAGGATTACAATTTGTCAAAAATGCATGGATAGATCTATTTTCTGGTTTGATTAATTCTAAAATACCAAACCAATTGTCTAGGACTTCAGAAAGCGAAATTTTTCTCTTTACTAGGTCTGTGGGCATTTCTAATACAGGAGTTTTTGGCGTATCAGCCTTTGGTGCTTCTTTTTTCTGGGCACTTTCAAGTGTTTTGGATTCTATTTGTGGTTTTGAGATAACCTTATTTTCTATTGGGCTTGGAGTGCTTCTTTTTTCAAATTTTCTAATGTTATTTGCCAAGGGAGCTTTTATTGTAACAGGATTTGATGGTGAGGGAATGCTAACTTTAGGTGTGAGTTCTTGATCTGAACAATATTTTATAGTAGCGAGCTCTAGTGGCAATTGTGGGATGATTGTTTCTTTGAATTGTGAGAAGCTTCTGCTAAAGAGGTCTAATAATTCCAAAACGTCTCTTAAGGAAAGCTTTTTTGAAATTGATTTAGTTTCTTTGAGCTGTTCTTCTGAAAGTGATACAGCGGATTTTTTCCCAGCTTCGTCACTTGTTTTGGACAGCAAGACTATTCGTAAAAAAGATAGAACACTTTTGTTAAAGTTTCGCAGGTTTATTCCTTCTTCTTGTAGTTTTTCAATACTTTCAAGTGCTTTTGCTAATTTCTTTTCTGTAAGTAGCTTAACAAAATCAATGATGATTTTTCTTGAAGATGTTCCAAGGATATCATTGACTTCTTTTGCTGTAACTTTTTTATCTTCCAGTGAGATGATTTGTCCCAGGATTGACTGAGCATCCCTCATACCACCATCTGCCTCTAGTGCTATTGTTTCAAGTGCTTCATCTTCGATTTCTACTCCTTCTTTTTCTGCAATCTTTCTTAGATAATCAACAATCTGTTTTTGATTTAGTAGTGTGATATCAAAACGCTGACAACGTGAGATTATTGTTTCTGGTACTTTGTGAAGTTCTGTTGTAGCAAGGATGAAGATCGCATGTTTTGGTGGTTCCTCTAATGTTTTTAAGAGAGCATTAAAAGCTCCAATTGAAAGCATATGGACTTCATCGATTATGTATACTTTGTATTTCAATAGTGAAGGGGGGATTGGTACTGTTTCTCTTAGTTGCCTGATATTATCAACGCCAGTGTGTGATGCGGCATCAATTTCAACAACATCAAGAGTTTTTCCTTCCATAATTGATCTGCAATTCTCGCACTTATTGCAAGGTTCAAGTCTAAGATTGCTGCCTTTTTTGTTTTCGATTGGCTCTAGGCAGTTGATTGTTTTTGAAAATATCCTAGCTAGAGTGGTTTTTCCAGTTCCACGAGGTCCTGTCAGAAGATACGCATGCCCAATTCGTTTATTGGCAATTGCATTTGTAAGTGTTCTGATGACATGTTCTTGTCCAGCAACTTGAGAAAATTTAGTTGGTCTATATTTTTGGTATAACGCTAACATTTTGGATTCTTTCAATTAAACTCTTATTGCTTTTGATATATTTAAGTATAGTAATTGCTGTGTAAAAGTCAAAATAATAAAAAACTTTGGGTTTTAATTTAGCATGAAAAAATGGAAAAATAAAAACTCTACATGACAAGACATGTAGAGCATAGAGGAAGTGATTTTTATTTTTTAAACACAACAAACTTATAGCCAAAAAAGTTCCAGATCAATCCAACTGCTGTGCCGAACAAAGCTCCAATTGTGCCCCATAGTTCACTTGAAATAGTTAGTGACATAATTTCATCACCAATAAGTGGTTTTAGTTGAGAAACTACTAATACTGCTATTGTTACATTTATAGTTGCTCCCATCGTGGACACTATGAAGAATTGAGAGAATTTTTCAGCTCCTTTTTCTTTGGAGTTATCCTTGAAAGACCATTGTTTGTGCATGAAGTATCCAAATGTTGCGGCACAAATAAAAGAAATTGATTTGAATATGGTGTAGGGTGTTCCTTCTGATAACCCAGTTGAGAACATCAATATATTCAAAATAACCAGGTCAACACCAGTGTTTAGTCCACCAACCAAACCAAAACGAACAAACTGTCCTATAATAGGATATTTTTTTAGCAAACTTTCTAACATCTTCTTTTTTTATTTCTAATCAAAACAAGCAGAGTATAGCACTATTCTTTCTTGGCGCCAACTTTTTGTTTGGCTTCTTCTTGAATTTCATCAGCGCTAGGAGCCCATTCGTCTAATAAGTCATCTTTTGTTACGTGACTTTTCCTTTCCTCGTCAATTTCTTGTTTTAGCTTTTCTACAGCAGAAAGTTGACTTTCATCTTCCTCGGATTCTTCCTCTTCAATAGCTTTTTTTTCGTAAACCACTCGAGGGGTAACCGGATCTGAAGCTTTTCGTACAACATTTTCAATTGCACTCCAAACAGCTTCCTTGTCTCTTGGGATTACTATTGTGACTTCATCTTCAACTTCAATTTTGAAATAAGTAGCAGCAGCTAAAAGAACCTTAAAGTCTTTTTCTTCAGCTTTTATAATATAGTTTCCACGCTCATCTTGTTTAACAGTTCCAATGAGAAACTTTCTTTCTATTGGTCCAATCTGTTTATACATGAAAGTTCCTTGTGGAGAAATTGTAAGTTTGAGAATATCTCCCTCGACTAACTTTGATTTTGAAGCATAGTTAGCAGGAACTGGATATTGTTTCCCATCTTCACCAATCATGATTTGTCCATCGAATGCACCATGAACAATTTGTTTACTAGATTCACCTATATGCACGGATGTTTGTTTTGGAACAGGGGCATCCATTGTTGATAACATTTGTTTTGCTGATAGAATGGTTTGTTCTGCTGTTGCAATCATTTCATGAAGAGACTGAATTTTTTCATCAGTTACTGAATCCTCTCTTTTTTCAGAAGAATTATCGTTTAACATTTGAGTATTTTTTTGATTATTTATTTTTGTTTTTCCACACTTTTTTTGATACACAATTAAGTATAAAACAGGAAAAGTCTTTATGCAAGTTCGATAAAAAACAGAGAATTTATCTTTAAAATAAATAGTCAAAAGTAGCATTAATAGTTTATTGTTTGAATTTGTGTTTCCCGTTTGGTCAACAATGTAGAGTATCATAGAAATAATACGATGTCAATGAAAAAAGTTTCTAGTTACTTTAACTATGGGGATTATGAAAAATATAAATTTTTTGGTTTCATTGATATCTGTGGATAAAAATGTTACAATATTTGCACTATGAATAGAGAACTGCGAAAAATTGCTAATGGCAAGGTTGAAAATCCAGGGGAAATTTCCACCAAGCAAAGATTTGTAATTCAAGAGCATCATGCCTCTCGATTGCATTTTGACTTTCGTTTGGAGATGTTTGACTCCGAGACAGGACAAAACACACTCGTGTCTTGGGCAATACCAAAAAATCTTTCAACAATTCCTGGTGTGAAACACTTGGCGATTAGAGTTGAGAATCATGACCTAAGCTATATAGACTTTGAAGGTGAAATTGCAGAAGGTAACTATGGAGCGGGGAATGTTAATATCTGGGATAAGGGCAAATGGGGATTGATGAAGGGCAGTCTCTCCGAAGGTAGTCTCTCCTTTAATTTGTTGGGAGAAAAAAACAAAGGACGCTATCAGATGATTTTGACCGAAGGCTTCGCAAGAAGCAAAAATAAAGACAATAAGGAGGAAAAAAAGTGGAAACATTGGTTAATTTGGAAAAGAGATGCAGGAATGTTTCTATAGAGGTTTCTCGAAATTGCAATTTAAATTGCAATTTAAATGGGTATTTAAATATCCATTTTCTTATTTCTTCAATTTCAAATAGGACTTGGCCCGAAATATTTTTTTTGTATAGTGGGAGTATTGTATAAATAATTATGTAATAAAAAAGGACAATCTAATTTTCTTCTCAAAACATGAAGAGGTTAGTTGCTTTTTTAGTACCTTAAAAGTTTAGAGGTTTATTTATTAATCATAGAAATGAAAGGTGGTGATTGAGATGGCTTGAAGTCTGTTGATTGAGATTGTGTAAAACTGAAATTTATATCAAAAAAAAGGAGAATGAAAATTGAAAAAGCGTATAACAGTAGTTTTCGTAGTTTTTTTCTGTCTTTTTAGCACATCCTTTGTCGTTGCTAATTGCAGCAATCAAATTGGGAATGTTAATACTTTTTGGGCCTGCGAGGATATGAAAGTAGTGAATACTTTTATTTATGCCGCTGCAGGCAAAACACTCACGATTGTTGATGTAACGATCACAAATAATCCATATCTCGTTACAAATTTCACTATCCCAGGTAATAGTTGGCCAAACAGTGCAAATGCAAGGGCAGTCGAGGTTTTAGGAGAAACAGCCTATATTCTCGACAACAAAGGAAGTCTTCATTCTATTGACGTAACTTATCCCCAAACACCAACTGTGAATAGTACAATAATGATTGGCGATAATACTTATGATTCTGGGCAAGACTTGTTCTTGAAGGACGGCAAGTTGTATGCAGTTTGCGTTGATAGTGGTCTTCACATTATTGATCTTGCAACATTTAGTGAGGTTGCTGATTTTTTTCAGCCCAACTCATACAGTGTTGTGGTTGTTGGAGACTATGCTTATATCGGAACAACTGGGATTAGGATTGTTAATCTTTCAACGACAAATCCTGTTGACGAAGGTTTTTTAAATGGTGTGGGTCTTGTTTTTGACATAGTTCCTCATGGCTCACATCTTTTTATAGCCAATTCTGATCTTGGTATCGTTGATATCAGCACTCCAACATCACCGAGTCTTGTGCACACCTATCCAACTACAAACTTGATTACACTTGACGTTGAGGTTTCATCAAATGGTTTGTTTGCATACATTTCAAGTAGTACTTCTAGTACCTACCAAATTGAGGCTCTTGATATTTCCACTCCCACGAGTCCAATTCCACTTTGTGATCACAACATTAATTGGAACGATGATATTCAGGTTCTTGGAAGCGGTTTAGTGTTGATGAATTCAGGATCTGATTTTAGGGTAATTGAGTTTACGCTTCCTCCCGTTCTTACTGTTAATTTTGATAGTGGGATGGGTGAAAGTGTTTTGGCTGAACTTCTCAATGGAGATGATATCTTTAACTGTACTAATGGGAGTTGTGCAGCTGTCATTGAGACTGGTGATTCCATAGATCTTACCGCATATCCAAAGGTTGGGTATGCTTTGGATTATTGGACTAATGGTGTAACAACATCAACCGATAATCCTATGTTGGGTCAGTATTTCAATGATATGACATGGGCGGCAGTTTTTGAA
>DEIO01000012.1 GCA_002352545.1 Patescibacteria group bacterium UBA2772 | reverse complement strand
TTTGGGGCGAATGAATATGATTTTACATGGAGTGCGTTTTGATCATTTTGATATTCGCCAAGGCGATACTTTGACGGAGGACATGCACGAGGATTTGAAAGCAGAGGCAATTGTTGCCAATCCGCCATTTTCCGTTAAATGGAAAAGCGACACTGACCCTGTGTTGGCAAGTGATGAAAGATTTTTGCAATATGGAAGACTTGCGCCAAAAAATAGAGCTGATTATGCTTTTGTAACCCACATGCTTTACCATCTAGCTGATAATGGAACAATGGCGGTTGTTCTTCCACATGGAGTACTTTTTACTGGTGGGGCAAATCTTACGATTAGAAAATATATCATTGAAAAACAAAATTACCTCGATACGGTTATTGGGCTTCCAGCAAATCTTTTCTATGGAGCATCAATTCCAGCAACAGTGCTGGTTTTCAAAAAATGCAGAAGAGAAGATGAAGATATTTTGTTTATTGATGCTTCAAAGGAATTTGAAAAAGGGAAGAACCAAAACAATTTGACTGATGATAATATTAAGAAGATTTTTGAGACATTCAAAGAGCGAAAAGAGATTTCAAAATATTCCCACCGAGCGAGTTTGGATGAAATCAAGGAAAATGAATTTAATTTGAATATTCCTCGTTATGTCGACACATTTGAAGAAGAAGATCCGATTGATATTGAGAAGGTGGCGAAGGAGTTAAAGAAACTAGATGCAGATGAAGTCGATTTGCAAGAGAAGATTGCAAAGTTTTGTGATGAGTTGAAGATTAATAAACCATTTTAAGGTTATGCAAGAAGAAGGTCAACAATTGAAAAAACTAGAAAATTTTGTAATTTTTCAAACTGAGAAAGGAAAGATCAACATTGATGTTTTCTTTGCTTTTGACACTCTTTGGCTTACTCAAAAAGTGATGGCAGAGCTTTTTGAAACGAGCAAACAAAACATTAGTTTGCATCTGAAGAACATATTAAAAGAAAAGGAGCTTGAAGAAAAAACAGTTGTCAAGGATTTCTTGACAACTGCTGATGATGGTAAGAGCTATAGAACAAAATTTTATTCTTTGGATGCAATAATAGCGGTTGGTTATAGAATTAATTCAAAAAGAGCTACTAATTTTCGAATTTGGGCAACTAGAATATTAAAAGAATTTATTGTTAAAGGTTTTGTTTTAGATGATGAAAGACTTAAACAAATGAAATACTTTGGAAAGGATTATTTTGAAGAACTCTTAGAGCGAATCAGAGAAATTAGGTCCAGTGAAAGAAGATTTTATCAAAAGATCACAGATATTTATTCGCTATCTGCTGATTATAGCAAGGATTCTGTTGAGACTAAAGAATTTTTTGCCACAGTTCAAAACAAACTTCATTGGGCAATTACTGGAAAAACAGCTGCTGAAATAATTTATTCAAAAGCAGATGCTAAAAAAGTTTGTATGGGACTTAAAACTTGGAAAAACTCTCCAGATGGAAAAGTTTTAAAAAGCGATATTGCTATTGCAAAAAATTATTTAGAAGAGAAGCATATTAAAGAATTGGAGAGATTGGTCTCTGCTTATTTAGATTTAGCTGAAAATAGAGCACAAAGAGGAATTGTGATGAATATGAAAGATTGGACAAATTTTCTTAATAATTTTTTAAAACTTTCTGACTATCCCATTTTAGTTAAAAAAGGGAAAATTTCAGCAGAAAAAGCTTATATCAAAGCAGAGGCTGAATTTGAAATTTTTCGAAAAAAACAAGATGAAGAATATATTTCTGATTTTGATATAGAGATTAAAAAATTGAAAGAAAAGGAAAATGAATAGAACGAAAAACCAAAACAAAAAAGTACCAACTCTGCGATTTCCAGAGTTTTTTGGGGAGTGGGAGGAAAAGGGATTGAAGAGATTGGGAAAAATGTTGGGGGGCGGAACTCCTAGTAAAAAAGTGCCTGACTATTGGAATGGTGAAATTGCTTGGATTTCAAGTTCTGATATTTCTGAAAAAGATTTTATTCCTTGTATTTCTAGATTCATAACGAATAAAGCGGTTAAAGAATCTGCTACAAAGATAGTCCCAGAGAATAGTTTATTGATAGTGTCTAGGGTTGGAGTTGGTAAATTCGCAATTTCAAACGTTGATTTATGCACAAGTCAGGATTTTACAAATTTTTTGCCAGATAAAGACAATGAAGTTTGGTTTTTTGCGTATTTGTTGAAAAACAAAACAAAACAGCTTTTAAGTTTTAATCAAGGTACTTCAATAAAGGGATTCACAAAAAATGATTTAGAAAATTTAAAGTTGTTTATTCCCAAAAAACAAGAACAACAAAAAATTGCTAACTTTCTAGGTTCAGTCGATGAGTGGCTGGAAAATTTGCGGGGACAAAAATCTTCTTTGGAAGAATATAAAAAAGGAATGATGCAAAAAATCTTTCCTGCCGATTGTCATTCTCGTGAAGACGGGAATCCAGTAGTTCCCGAGCTTCGATTTAAAGACGAAAATGGGAAGGAATTTGGGGAGTGGGAGGAGAAGAGGTTGGGGGAGGTTGGTAAAACGTTTAATGGCTTATCAGGGAAAAAAGGGGATGATTTTGGCAAAGGAAAACCCTTTATAACGTATAAGCAAATTTTTGATAATAGTGAAATTGATATTCATAAATTTGCATTTGTAAGGATTGGCAATGAAGAGAGACAGAATAAGGTTCAATTTGGAGATTTATTTTTCACAACATCATCAGAAACACCATTAGAAGTTGGTTTTTCATCGGTTATGTTAAATAAAAATCTCAACCCTTATTTAAATAGCTTTTCTTTTGGTTTTCGTCCTAATTCACTTAAAGAATTGAGTCCTAATTTTTCAAAATTCTTTTTTAGAAGTACAATGTTTAGAAGAGAAATCGTAAAATTAGCTCAAGGTAGTACGCGTTATAATATCTCGAAGATTGGTTTTATGAAGATAAGAATTTTATTGCCTTCATATTTAGAGCAACAAAAAATAGCAGAGTTTTTAACTTCGCTTGATAATTTAATAGAATCTAAACAAAAACAAATTTCCCAAGCAGAGAAATGGAAGAAGGGGTTGATGCAGGGGTTATTTGTGTAAAAAGATGAGAAATCTTAAGGAAAAATTTGAAAAAACTAAATGGGATATAATTCCCCTGGATAAGATGCTGTCTTTAAAAGCCGTTGTTAATATTTTCAATAGAGAATATCAAAAGATTAATAAAGACAATGATTTCTTTAATAGAAAAAGTCAAAGATTGAGAGAGATTTACTTCTCTTTATTTGCTTGTAGTGCTTTAGATTTATTAGAGAAGAGAAAACATTTCATGTTTTTTTATGAGAATCAAGCTAGTAATGATGTGTCTTTTATTTCGATTGGTAGAGAAAATAATGGGAAAATTCAATATTTTGATGTTAAGGAATATGTTAGAAATGAAGATGATCTGGATTCTTTCTTAAAGAAAGTTTGTGAAAAAAGTCAATTCAAGAATTATAATTTAATAGTAGGACTTCATGAAGATGGAAAATTTGATTCTAATGTTGTAAGTCAAGGCGATAAATCTATATTTATAATTTCAGCTACTTCTAAAGATTCAAACCTCTTTTATAGTGCAAAAGTATTTTTAATAATAGAAGGAAGAGTAGTGTTTGATAAGACTATAGACCTTACTTCTCTAATTGACCCTCAATATATTCCTGAAATTTACCATGATAGACTAAAAATAAATTAACAAATGCAAATACAATCCGAACAACAATTAGAAAACACCCTAATCACCCAACTAAACCGCTTGGGTTTTCAAAGTGTCGAGGTTGAAGACACCGAAGCACTCACAAAAAATCTTCGTGAACAACTGGAGAAATTTAACAAAACAACTTTTTCAGATGGGGAATTTGCAAGAATTCAAAATCATTTGAAGAAAGGAGACCGATTCTATAAAGCCAAAACACTTCGTGATAGATTTGCTTTGAAGAAAGATGATGAAGAAACTTTTTTTGTGCGATTTTTTAACATGGACAAGTGGTGCAAAAATGAATATCAAGTGACTCACCAAATCACTCAGATAGGAATATATGAAAATCGTTATGATGTGACACTTCTTATCAACGGTTTGCCACTTGTGCATATTGAACTCAAGAGAAGGGGAGTTGAGATGAAAGAGGCTTTCAATCAAATTCAACGCTATCACAA
>DEIO01000026.1 GCA_002352545.1 Patescibacteria group bacterium UBA2772 | reverse complement strand
CTGCTAAAGTAAGCAAGACCCTAAGTTTATATCTCTTTTAAGATATTTAATGTTTTCTTGGCACTTTCCTTCCAGCTAAATTCTTTGGCCCTCTTTATACCACTGGTTATCATTTCTTCTTTTATTTTAGAAGATTTCAATATTTTTAGCAAAACTTTTTCCAATGAGGCAATCTCACCTGTTTTGAAAAATTTTGCAGCATTCCCGCCAACCTCAATTAATGAAGAATTATCTGCCGTTACAACTGGTGTGCCAGAAGCAAAACTCTCTAGTATGGGTATCCCAAAACCCTCATACAAGGAGGGGAAAACAAAAATTTCTGCGATTTGATACAAAACAGCTAAATCTTCAAATGTAACTTTTCCTGTTAAAATTATTTCTTTAGAGTAGTCTGACTCTTTAACCGCAGCTATAATACCATCAGCCATCCACGCTACTTCACCTGCAAGTATTAATTTCAAATTAGAATTAGCAGAATCTTTTTTAATTTTTTCAAAAGCCTTCACAAGCGTTACAAGATCTTTTCTTGGTTGCAAGGCTCCAACATATAAAAGGTATTTATCTTTTTGGTTATTTAAGATTTTTAGTCTTTCCTTTATTTTTAAAATTTCAGTTTCGTTTCTTTTTTTAGAAAAATGTTGCACATCAAATCCATGTTGCACAACATGAATTTTGTTCCCTTTAATTTTAGGATATAACCGCAAAATATCCTTTTTTGTTGCATTTGAAATAGCTATTATTTTATCAGCCCTATTAATAGCAGAGTCTGTAAAAAAGTTTAGTTTCCAAAGATCTTTTTTTGGAAAGTGTCTAGGGAAAAATTTAAAAGCTAGATCATGAATTGTTACAACATACTTGGTTTTTCTAGGACCTATAAAAGGAACCTGCTGTATAGGCATCCAGCAAACATCAGGTTTGCTATAACGAAGATCCGCCGCAAAAACAGTTTGTGTCCACCACCAATATGGCTTTATTTTTCTTTCGTTATAGTTTTCAAAAGTCGCTGGTTTTAACTCTTTATTAAAACTAGTTTGGTGGTAAAGCATAAAATTATTATTTTTATCCAATTTTCCAAACCAATCCAAAAGTTGCTTAATGTAAACTCTGGTCCCATCAATCCTACTGTGGTCTAAATCTGCACAATCAATCGCAATATTCATTCTATTTATTTTAATAATCTTATTTTACAACTAATGCAATAAAATGCTTTTTTGTTCAAAGCTATTCAAAGCATTTTATCCCATTGATAAAAATGCTAACTTGTGTATAATTACTAAGCTTTTAGTTTTTGTTTATTAATCCCAACCAAGGAGGCTGTATGGAAAATTTGAAGAAAATACTTCTTTTTATCGCCGTTTTAAAAAACAAAAAAATCTTTTCTTTAATCAAAGTTAAGGAGGAAAAAGGTGATGACTACATTAAAAGAAAAAAAGATAGATTGTAGTCACTGGCATCCAAAAGCAAACCAGAGCGTTGTAGAAATTTCTACTTTGCTCTTTTTGTTTAAATTTTAGTTCTTAATTTTTCAAAAATTTTATTATCTTTTAGATCCACCTCTAATTTCCTCTTAGCAGCCATAATAGCATCTACATCAGTAGCACTCTCTTCTGACAAATAACCCCACGTTTTAAGATTCAGAATATTGCTATGTCTTTCTATTAATTGTTTCTTCGTTGGTCCTTTCTTAATTCTTTTTGGTGCCTCTTGCTTTGCTAATTTTTTTAGAAGAATTCCATCTTTTAAATTACTTAACAAACTTTTACTTAATTTTTTTATTCTTCTTTTTTCCTTAGCATCTGGAGTTTCTTCCCCCATTAGTCTCCACAGCTCTTGAATTTCATCACTCTCCAAAACAACTAATTCGATATTTGAAATACCTATCTTTTCCTCTTCCTTACGAAGTAATTCTTCATTAAACTGTGAAACATCACTTGAAGACCTGAAAGACTTAAGATTCACATTTAATATTTTTCCATCAGTTATAATTTCCACATCAACCTTTTCTTTGTGATCATCTAACGGCATAGCACCATATGCTTCTATTAAATAATCTCTTCCTTCTTTCTGAGCCCAGTCATTAACTAAATACGTAAACTGCAGTTCTGCTCTTAAACCCTTGTCAAAAATATCTTGTGCGACACTTCTATATTGAGCTTTTATTTTATTTAGAGCTTCCTTACGCTCAGTAACATCTTTAATTCTTTTTGCCTTTCTATATTTAATATCACAAATAAGCGTCTCTATTTTTTGCTTATCTACAAAAAAATTATCCTGCCAATTTACTAATGCATCTTCATAAAAACTAATCGCATCTTCCTCATTTTTTTCCAATACATCTTTCTTTTCATATTCATCAAAAATTGCCTCCACCTCTTCTCTTGTTAAATTTTCATATTCGATACCCTTACTATCTGCCTTGTCTTGCAACGAAAGATTGAAACGAACAGCATCCATGTTGATCTCTTCTTGCTTGGCCATACCACTGTATAGATTTATTAATGTTTCCTTTTTTTCAATTCCTTCATCTTCGACATCGGCTTGTCTTAAAAAATCTAACATTTGACAATAACGTAAGTCTCCCGCATAAAAAGCCCTTTCTTTGTTTTTCAAACTAGCTTCAAAATTAGCTATGCTCAAATTTTCCCTTTTTTGTCTATTCCCTGGAAATTTTTCACTTTGATACATTTGTTTTATTTTAAATTAAAAAAATCAATCGCATTTCTGTCAACACTTTCTCTAAACTCTTCGAAACTACACTCTTTTAAATAAGCTACTTTTTGGATTACCTCTTTAACAAACAAAGGTTCATTCCGTTTCCCTCTATGAGGATTCGGCGCAAGAAAAGGACAATCAGTTTCAACCATTATTCTCTCTACTGGTATTGTTTTTATTACTTTAAAAATCTCAGTGTCTTCTTTCTTGGGAAAAGTTGTATTGCCTGTAAAAGAAAACTTTAAATTTTTTAATGTTAAAAAATTTTCTGTTTGCTTTAAATTAGCACCAAAACAATGCATTACCATGTTTAAATTTATATATTTTTTTTGAGAAATTATTTCAAAAACATCTTCGTATGCATCTCTACAATGAATTACTACTGGCAAATTTAGCTTTAATGCAAGATCAAGTTGACTAACAAAAAGTTTTTTTTGTTTCTCTTTATTTTTTGAATTATGGAAATAATCTAATCCAATTTCTCCAATAGCAACTACTTTCATATTAGTAGCCAATTTTTCTAGTTGTAATTTGGCTTCCTTTAGACAGAAAACTTTATGATTTTCATCTAGAACCTCTGGATGAAAACCAATCGCAGAAAAAATTCTTTCATGCTTTTCAGCAAGTTCGATAGATTTTAAATTTCTATCAAAATCAACTCCGATATTAATAATGTAACCGTTTTGATTATTTAAAAAAAATCTCTCAATAACCTCTTTTTGATCTTCTTTGAAATTTTCAAAATCTAAATGTGCGTGTGTATCAATCATTTCTCTTTATTTTCTGTTTGATAAACTACTAATATTATACTGCATCTAAAATATTTTTGCTAAAATATTTTAGTTTTGATAACATACAAATAAACATATGTTCCATTGATTAATAGAATCTTTTCTATTTTTATTTTTTAATAAATTAAAAAAACATGGATTATTTTATAATTGCTCTTCTGGTTATAATATCTGGATTTTTTTCAGGACTTACACTTGGACTACTAAGTTTAGACATTAATGAACTTAAGAGAAAGGTTTTTCTTGGCAATAAAAATGCAAAAAAAGTTCTCTCTGTTAGAAAAAAAGGGAATCTTCTTTTATGTACACTGCTTTTGGGAAATGTCGCTGTAAATTCAACTTTAGCAATTTTCTTAGGAAACATAGCTAGTGGATTCATTGCTGGAACAATTGCAACTGGTTTAATCGTAATTTTTGGTGAAATCATACCTCAAGCAACTTTTGCTAGACACGCATTGCGTATTGGTGCAAGTACTGCTTGGATTGTAAAAATTTTTATACTACTTTTTTCACCTATATGTCTACCAATAGCTTGGATCCTGGATAAATTATTAGGTGAAGAGATGCCTACAATCTATTCAAAAAAAGAACTTATGAAAATAGTAGAGGAACATGAATCATATAAAGAAAGTGACTTAGATGCAGATGAAGAACGTATCATAAAAGGAGCACTTTCTTACTCAAACAAAACTGTAGAGGAAATAATGACGCCACGAACTGTTGTCTTTGCATTAAATAAAGAAACCATCCTAGACAAGACAACTTTACATCGTATTAAAAAAGAAGGATTTACAAGAATTCCTATCTACGAAGATTCAATTGATCATGTTGTTGGTATTCTTTATACAAAAGATTTAATTAATCTAGCATCAAGTTCTTCAATTAAGAATGTTTTCAAAAAAGAATCTATTATAATTATTGCCGAAGATCTAAACTTAGATGAATTATTGAATTTGTTTATTAAATCTAAAACTCATATTGCTTTTGTTAAAAATGAATATCAAGGATTAGAGGGAGTTGTAACACTAGAAGATGTATTAGAGGAAATTCTATGCGTCGAAATTATAGATGAAACAGATACTGTTATTGACCTACAAAAAAAAGCTAGGATAAAATAACTTTTTCATCTGTGGTTTTTTTGTTTTTATATTCTAGGAAATAAATTGACCTTGGTTTTGTCTTCTAAATTTTTTATTATTTCATTAGAAATTTCTGGCATAAATGGTTGTAATTTTATCGCAACAAAATAAACTCCTCTTGTTAAACCTTCGATACTTTCCCTAAAAGCTTCTTTGTCAGTTTTAATAAGCTCCCATGGCTTTTGATTTTCTATGGTTTTATCCAAATCACGTACTAGTATCATTACTCTGGCCAATTCATCACCAAACTTTCCCTCTTCTAATGTTTTTTGTAGTTCCAAGTTTTCACTAAATGGATCTCTTTTACTTTTCTGAAAATCTAACTCAAAATCAGCTTTTTTATACAAAGTAATGATCCTTGAAGTCAAGTTTCCTATCCCATTTGCCAAATCTGCATTAAACTTCTCATCAAACCTCTTCCAACTGATATCTGAATCTTCTCCGAAAGAACCCATGCTAAGCAAAAGATACCTAGTACCATCGACGCCATAACGCTTAACCATCTCCTTCGGTGAAATAACGTTACCTAATGATTTACTCATTTTCTGATTATTTACATTAATAAAACCATTAACATAAATTTTCTTTGAGCAAGGCAGTTCCGCAGCCATAAGCATTGCTTGCCACATAGCAGATTGTTGTCTTAGATTGTCTTTTCCACAAAACTGGACACCTGGCCACCATTTTTTAAAATTTTCATCGTCATCAGGCCAACCCAACGTAGATATATAATTAACCAAAGCATCAAACCAAACATACATCACATGTCTTTCATCATTGGGAACCTCCACTCCCCAGGGCATTTTTTTTTTCAATCTAGAAATTGAGAAGTCCTGTAATCCCTGTTGTACAAAGGAAATAATTTCATTAAATCTTTTTTTAGGTTTTACAAAATCGGGGTTTTTATCGTACATTTCAAGCAATCTTTCACCAAATTCAGAAAACTTAAAAAAATAATTCTCTTCTTCAATTATCTCAATTTCGGCATTTGGATGTTCAGGACATTTACCATCTACGAGTTCTGATTCTGTTTTTTCCAACTCACAGCCAACGCAATAATTCACTTTGTAGTTTTTCTTGTAAATATATCCATTTTCACTACATATGTTCCAAAATTTTTGAGCAGCTTTTTCATGCTCAGCATCAGTTGTTCGAATAAATTTATCAACGTCTACATTTAAAAGCTCCTTCAGATTTTTAAAGTTTTTAGCCTGTTTATTACAATGTTCTTGTGCACTAAGACCAAGTTCTTCAGCTTTTCTTAATACTTTAAGTCCGTGTTCATCAGTTCCAGTATTAAAAAAGGTTTCTTTGCCAAAGAGTTGATTTGATCTCTTCAAAACATCCGCACTTACAATTTCCAATGCAAAACCAATATGAGGCCTTGCATTAACATAGGGTAGCGTAGTTGTAATATAATAGCTTTTTTCCATATCTAAAATAGTTTTGATTTTTTATAAACAAATAAGCGAAACTTAGCAATACAAAATCCCGCCTATCTATGTTTGTCATCGCAATAAATTAAGCGATATCAATATATATAATATATAAAGAATAAGCTCTATTCGATTCGAATAGCCTTTCCTCGAACAATTGCATGTGCAACTTTTGTTCTAGCGCGCGAAAGAATCCTTTGTAGCGTACTTTGAGATGTATCCATCTTTCCAGCGGCTTCTGTTTGACTCATTCCTTTTTCGTCTACTAGTCTCAATGTTTCAGCCTCTTCTCGTTCAAGAACCACTTCTTTTAGGTTTTTATCTAGAACCCCTTCTGGCTTAAACAGGGATGACTTCGGTCGAAAATGAACTTTTCGACACAATTTTGGTCTTGGTGACATATTTTGTTTATCCAGACTCATGAAACACAATAATTGCCCTCAATGTGCCTCAATAATCACTAAATTAATTATTACTTATAGTGTAACTCGTTTGATTAAAAAAAACAACCTTCTTTTTATGGAAAAAATGAAATAATAATCCCTTTTTTTGACCTTTTCGTTTTTTCGATTATACTTAATTACTAATCTTTTGACCTTTTCGTACTAAAAATGGAACTGACAATAATCATAGTTAATTATCGAAGCGAAAAATTACTTAATAATTGTCTTTTTTGTATAGAAAAAACCCTATCTTCAGGTACTTCTTTTGAAACAATCTTGGTAAATAATGATTCTAAAAAAATCACTCTTGAAAAAAGTTTTCCATTTATTTCCCAAATAATTCAAACTAAAAAAAACCTTGGTTTTGGTGTAGCTAATAATCTTGGTGCTCGGTATGCAAAAGGTAAAAATATTCTTTTTTTAAACCCAGACACCTTAATAAAAAAGAATTGTATAGAAAGGTTACTAGTGTTTCTATCAGAAAATCCACAAGTTGGCATTGTTGGACCTCGTATAATTCAATCGTCCAGAGGGGCCTCGCAGCCCTTTACTTGTGGGAAAAAAACATCTCTCTATGGAATATTGTTCAGAAATACAATCCTAAAACCATGGAACAAAAAAAATCCTATATTAGTTGATTGGGTTTCCGGAACAGCTCTTCTTATAAGAAAAGCTATCTTCGAAAAAATAGGCGGTTTTGATAAAAACTTTTTTATGTACTTTGAAGATCAAGACCTTTGCTTACTTACAAAAAAGGCTGGTTACGACATCGTATTTTTTCCAAATAGTTCCATTGTACATTTTGATGGAAAATGTTGGTCTGATAATAAAAAACAAAAAGCTGCTTTTTATCAAGCACAGGACTACTTCTTTAAAAAACACCACGGTAAACTTCAAGCTTCTTTATTAAAAATGTTAAAAAAACTAGCTCTATGAAAATATTTTCATGGGAAAATCTTTTTTTAATTTCTATTCTTTTTTTGCCTTTTAGTTTTGGACTAAACCCAACGTCTTCAATTGATTTATCCTTAGTAAGGGTTGTTTTTCCTTTAATCTTCATACTTTGGTTTTTTACTGCAATTTCAAATAAAAAACTCTTATTAGATAAAAAATTGAGTTTTTGGAGTTTGTTGTGCTTTTTATTTATTTGTTTCATTTCAATATTTTGGTCAGTTGATTTTTTTGTAGCTTTCAAAAAAAATCTATTCTTGTTGTCTTTTTTACCTGTTTATTTTTTATCTTTTGCAATTACACAAAAACCTATTTTACGAACAAAACTACTAAAGATGCTTGTTTTGTCAGCTTTTATGACCTCTGTTTACGCTTTTCTTATTTTTTCTTTACAATTTATAATAGGACTAGATAGAGCTCTAGCGTTTGCATCTAAATCAGCTGTTTTCTTTTTAGGCGAAAATTTTTCAACTATGGTTTTAGCTTTCCCTAGTTGGATGGTAAATATAAATGGAGCAACCATATTAAGAACCTTTGGACCATTTCCAGACCCACATCTTTTTGCTATCTTTATTAATCTAACATTACCTTTCTTTTTATATCTATGGTTTAAAACTGGGAAAAAATATTATCTTTTGGGTTTTCTTTTCTGTTTTTTAATGAGTCTACTTTCCTTCTCTAGGGCCTCTTATTTAGCACTTTTTTCTAGTTCCTTGTTCTTTATTTTTTTTATTTCTCACCCAACCCCACTTTTAAAAAAATATTTTGGGATTTTGCTTTTTTTAATGTTTTTTATTTTTTTGTGTTTAGTTATTCCAAACCCATTAACAACAAGATTATTTTCATCTTTTGACATAGGAGAAGGCTCCAACTCTGGAAGGATAGAAATGTGGACCCTAGCAATGAAAACCATCGAAGAAAAACCTTTATATGGCGTTGGCTTAGGTAGTTTTACAAAATATAATTTTCCAATGGAAAATGAGAGAAATCCTATTTATGCACACAATTTATTTTTAGACTTTGCCTCTGAAATAGGTATCTTTGGAACAAGCTTTTTAATACTTTCGCTATTTTTAATTATGTTAGGCTCTTCACAAAAAAATTCTCCATTTTTAAAACAAGCAGTCGCTACTTCAGTTTTTATTTTTATAATACATTCATTGTTTGAAACACCTCTTTTTTCAATCCGGGTACTACCTTTGTTTTTTTTAATAATGGGACTCTCAACAGATGATTAAGCTCATAAATTACATTACTATTGCCCTGATTCCTCTTCACTTAATCAAAGTGCCTCTTTTTAGAAATGCTAGTTTAAATATTCTTGATCTATTGCTTTTATTGTCTGTACTTACTAATCTAACCTGGATAATAAGAAAAAAATATTTAAAAAACTTTCTTAATATATCCCTACTTACAAAGATAGCTTTTTTGTTCATATTTATTGGCTTTTTTGTTTCCTTTCTTTTCAATACAACTAAAATAAACATCTTTGATAATTTAGGCATTCTGAAAAGTTTTTTGTTTTTACCAATCTTTTTCTCTTGGACTGTTTCTTTTTTAGTAAACAAGTCGCTACTTACCATAAAAAATATCCTTCTATCCTATCTTTCTATGAGTACTTTTCTCGCAAGTACCGGGATTTTTTATTTTTTTACCAAAGAACTAACTTTTGATGGGAGAGTTGAAATTTTTCTAGATTCACCTAATCACCTTGCCATACTACTCTCTTTATCGATTCTTCTGCTTATTAATCTTATCAACAGTAAAAAGTACTTTAAAAGCCCTATTTTAAAGTACTTTTTATTACTTTTACTTCTTATCCACACCTTTTCCACAATAGCCACTTCATCAACTGGTGCATTTCTAACTCTAATAGTTCTACTTTTTGTATTTTTTGTAAAAGAAATTAGAAATATACGCTATAATAATCTTCAGTTGCTTTTACTTGCAATCATCTTCTGTATCTCAATAACATTGTTGTTTTCTCAAAAAATAACCTCTTCCTTAGGATATACACAAAAGTCACCTCCTACTTCAACTGATTCCCGTATTGTAATATATGAGGTCACTAGACAAATTATTGCTAACGATTATCTTACAGGAATTGGGCCAGGAAACTTTCAAGAAAAATACCTGTCAAAACAGCGCTATAATCCTCCCTTTCCTCAATGGGCCGTTCCACATCCTCACAATAATTTCTTACTTTTTCTAGTAGAAGGTGGTTTATTCTCACTTTTTGGAATTATCATCTTATTCGTCTCTAAGTGGAATACTAAAAAAACGCCCCTAGGAGCGCTTATCTTCTTTATGCTGTTTTATCTTCTTATTCACGGTATTATTGATACAACAATTTGGAAAAATGACTTATCTGTTATTTTTTGGTTATTTCTAGGCATTCTTTTGTTTTACCCTAAAGAAATAACTATTTCAAAGATATAACATAGACACTTTTAGAATTTTTGTCTGTAAAAAATAATTTTCCTTCATTACTATCTAAAAATAAATTCGTTGCATCGACTGAAGTCATTTCGGCACTTTCTAAGAGTCTTCTTTTTTTACCAGTCTCAACATCAAGTTCCCAGAAAGTATCCATTGATTGATATTTACTTAGACTCCAGTCATTTGGTAATATAATGTTTTTTTCTTTAAAAACCATCATAGCACAATAGATCTTTCTGTTATCCTTAGACCAGACACACTTGTCTACTGATGTTGGGAAATTAAAGCTTCTAAATTCACCGCCTTTTCCATTCATTGAGCCCAACACCATTTTACTACCAATCTGCTCACTAACATAAGAAGTTAGTATTCTATTTCCATTTTTTGCCCACCTATAATCAGCTGCAAATGAACCTCTGTGTAAAATTTCCTTTTGCTTTGTCTTTAAGTTTACACAATTCAATCTAGCTTTAAAATTAGCATCTGGTTCTCTAAAATAACATACCTTACTACCGTTTTCTGGTATTTCAATTCCAACCATTCTAAAAGGCAACTCTTCTACTAAAACTTCCTCATTTTGTCCATCAGAATCTGCTATTGCTAATTTTCTCTTCCCTGTATCAACATCATAAAACTTATATGCAATTTTATCTTTAAGCATATATTTAAACCAAACAGCATAATCAATTTTTTTGCTTAATTCTTCTGCTTTATTTTTATTTAAATCATAGATATAGTATCTATGATTGTCCTTCACTAAAGCTTTTTCTTTAGTGATATTCCATTTTATATCCTTAACATTAATGAAAGGATATCCCCCAACTGAACTTTTTGTTTTACCATTAAAATTAGCTAGTAAAAAGTTTCTTTTCTGATAATATAAAACTTGTTCCGTTGAATAATTCAAGGTAACTCCCCGAACAACTCCCATTCCTCCATCAATAATTTTGGTAAGTTTCCCTTCATTAAATTCTTCCTCCCCGGGATCAGTTTGATTCGACCCTCCTGGATCATCCTCTTCTCCAACTTCCGCGCCTGTTGGCTTCTCTCCAATAATAAAACTCTCTTCCTCAGAAGAAATACTGTGTATCGCGAAACCTAATAACATTGTTAGAAACAATATTACAAAAACTATAAAAACTTTTTTTGCCATTTATTTAATTTGTCCGTAAATTTCTACTTACAGTTAGCCGGATTAGTACAATCTTTAATTGTAGGAATTGTTGTCATTGAGTTATTCACCAAATCAGGATTAATAACATATAAAATTAACCAAGCGATTAAAGCCAATGTCAATCCAAAGATAGCACTATAAACAGTTTCTTTCGCATCACTCATAGTCGAGGCATTTCCAGCAGAAAGAGCTACATATTTAAAAGCACCGAACCCAATCATAAACACCGCAAGTAATGCTGATATAGCAATACCAAAATTATAAAACGAATTCAAATAAGTCATGAAATCATTCGAGCCAACAGCTTCACCTGGAATAAGTTCTTTTGTTGTGTACCCCCCAGCAAAAACACTAGTAGTTTGAAACAAAAACACTAGGCCAATGAATAGAATACTTTTATTTTTGTCTAATCGCATATACTGATATTATGTTATAATTCTCTGTTTAGTCTAACTGCATAAGAAAATCCAAACATAATGCTCCAAATAAGTACCATTGCAATCGCAAGCCTTATTGTAAAAATTAGATAATGCGGTGCATTACTAAAGGAAGAAGCTATATATTGTTTCAGTGTTGTATCTGAAGCTAATAACATATCGAATTCAGCTCTGACAGAAATAGCTGTGTCACTAGCTAGTGTATGAATATCATTGACTCTCCAGGTACTTTTCATCATATCAACATAATCTGTTGCAGCACCAGAGGTAAAGTTTTTAACCAGCCTAGCCTTCAAATCAATACCTGTTGCCAAAGTCATATCAACTGGAATAGTAAACGTTATTGTATCAACTCCAACTGCTGTATTTAGCAATAATCTGTTCTCAGCAATAAATTGTGCATCTACCTCAATATCATTTAGATACCAAATCAAATCAACTTCATGTTCTTCTTGCGGAGTAGTAGGATCATTTATAGTCAAATATCTTGGTACTGGAAGAGCTCTAAATGTAACAGTTTGTAAATTACGAGCTTCATAAACAGAATCCGAAGGCGTACCATCAGACCTAAGTGTCGCTGTAGCACCGGCAACAAGTTCAATGGCTGGCTTTGGACTTGCAGCAGAAAGGATTCTCTGTGAAACATGTTCACTCATTTCACCGGACGGAAGTGTTATTTTTGTAGTAAGTTGCAAAGAAATAATTTCGTCTTCAACAGCTTGAATTGGAATATAAATTTCATTGGTTTGATTGTCTGCACTAAGCATCCCTGAGATATTAGTATAATCCTCTGGTGCTTCAACTTTTGTATCATTTATTTGCCAAGAATATTTATAGGTTGTTCCTGCAACCCCAGCTGCAATCGCTGCTTGCGCTTTAATTGCTTGATAAGGATATACTGGACAAATATCTTTGTATAAATTTGCATCACAGATAAGACCTCCTACACCAATAGCAGGATCAACAGCCCAGTTACCACCTCCATTAACCTCTACACCACTTAAAGTTATATCAACAATATTTTTAGTAACTGGAAAATAGATCCTTTCAACCGCTCCAACGGTACGTCCGTCAATATCTGTATGTTGGCCTCCAGCTAAAGACTCATGCTCGCTAACAATAACTGTTGCTCTTAACCAAACTTTGTCACTAGCAACACCATTAAATATATCAGATGTTGGTAAAAATTTAAGCTCTCTAACACCCATTCCTTCTGTAAAAGATTCGTACTTTAAATTATTAACAGGATTATTACAAGCAGTAAAATCATTTCCATTACAACGATCTATACTCCACTTATAATGCAGAAAGTCCTCATTAACACCTTCGTTGCTTAAACTAGCATTTACAGTAATTAAATCAGATCTTTTATTATCAAAGTTAGGCTCTACACCATCATATTGAGGTGCTTCTGGAATTACGCTAAGTTCAGGGTCTAGCGCTGTTCCACCTGTTTCATTAATTGAAATTGTTGCTTGATAAGGAAAACCCCAGTCAGAGGAATGTGTGAAACCAGGCTCACAGTCATCATCTCCAATAAAGTTCATACTCTCATCATGTCCTGAGCAAATTCCTGGCGCAGCCCACATGATTTTATAATAAGCATTTAATTCTCCATCAGCGTCAGACACATCTCCTGATTCATATATCTCCTCCAAACTATCATCACATGCATCATATTGAGCCATTCCAACATTATAAGCTGTCATATCAGCATCCAGATCAATATTAGTACTAGCACTTCCACCTGTTCCTCCAGATCCTCCAGACAAAGCCGCTCCCCCAGCTCCTCCAGCTCCTCCAGCTCCTCCAGCTGAGGCATCTCCCATATCAATACTATCTGGTAAAAACTGTTCGCAATACCCAGAAGCTGCTGCTCTAGAACCAACCTCAACAATCGCTCCAGTAACTGGATCTGTTATTCTATATCCATTAATCGAAAAAGTTGTTTCTTCTCCTCCTTCAGAAATTGGAATCATAGAAGTTCCTTCAATAATAACTCCAACTCTATCACCAGGACGATAAATCCAAGTTAATTGAGTTTGATTAAGTCCTGCTAGATCAGCTTCATCAATAATTCCATCTCCATCAGTATCTGCATTTGTTGGATCAGTTCCCCAACAAGCCTCCTCTGTAACACCAAAGTCACCATCACCGATAGTTCCTACAACTCCACCACCTGAAAAACATCTAGCAAATTCATGTTCGCAATCGATAATCATATCTCTTCCAGCTCGTTTATCTTTCGAAGCTCCTCCACTTCCAGGCTTTCCTAGATTACTTTCATCTGTTTGTGCTCCAAAATTATGTCTATAACAACGTGAAATTGAGTCTGTCTTAACAATTTGTTTTTTTTCATCAAACATAAGATTTTCTGCTGGATTTGGCTCATTTTCGTCACCAAAAATATTATCCGTTTCGTCATCCCATTCACCAGCCTTTTTTCCTCTTTTGGCACCGACACCATCGTCGCCTCCATACGCAGCATTATAACCATCTTCATCTCTTGCTGCAACAGGAACTGTACCATAGTTAATCCCGAAAAGACCAGCATCAAATTCTCCTCTAGCTATAATACCCATTGCTTCTTGCTTCCCAGCTTCAATGGTGTTAGCATATGATCCATCATCGTTTGTGTGTACTATGTACCAGGTATAGAAAAGATCCTCCATACTATTCTTAAAACCCTTAGGAGAAGCAAGTGCTGTAACTTTTTCACCCTCTTTTGGATCTGTTTTGTTAAAAGAAACGTCCACTAATGGAACCATTTTTTTCTTATTACCTCTTCGCAGAGCATCTTTGTCAAATCCATACCTATCTTCCATACATTCTGACATTCTTTCTAGATCAATAGTAACACCTTTTTTTGCTACAATCTTGCACTGAGGCTCAGCAGATACATCATTTACACTGAACAGCAGCAAAAACATTGCTGCAATACAAAACATCGCTATTTTTTTGTATTTTTTCATAATTTATTTTTGTTTAAGCTCCTACGACGCAAATTGGTAGTAGAAATAAATATCTAAAATTAACAAATACACCCAATGAAAAACTGTTGAAACAACAATCGATTTGTTTTTATAAGCTAAAAATCCTAAAAGTATATTAGGAAACAATATAAGTAACATACTCTTCCAAGAAATCATTTCTCCGGTGCCTATTTCAAAAATTAGAAATAAAATTGCTTGAATTACAATAGCAGAAAAAACATTTGTTAAAGACAATAGTCTTTTTAATATAAATCCTCTAAAGAAAAATTCTTTAGAAAAAACAACTACCGGTAAAATCAAAAGATCAACAAATAACATCAATTTTACATCTTCTGCTAATACCCACGAGGATATTCTTAAACTATTTAACCAGTTTAATTTTACCACAAAAAGACACATCACCGCAACAAAAAAAGAAGCTATGAATATTGAGTATATTATTTCCTTATAATCAGGATTAAATTTCAAAAAATATTCATCTGTATTTTCATTGAATATTTTTTTAACAATAAAAAAAGGCGATATAAATAAAAACAAAGCAGAAATTACCATCCACTCCCAAATACCACCTGCTCTAACATCTTTTAAAAAAAGATTTGTTAATAGTATTACCAATAAAAAATTAAGTAGAACTATCATTCCAAATAGTATATCTTCTTTCTCTTTTTTCTTCATTATACTTCGTTATTTTGCATTTTTATAAGTCTTTTCTCTATAAGCGCCATAGAATAATTCATAACAGCCGTAATTGTGAAAGCTGGAAGAGCTGATGCGACTGGAATCATCTCTATAGAATAGCCCATCGCTGAAACAACTGCTTTTCTACCAATTCTTTTTTGCCAATGTCCTCCAAGAAAGTAAACAACCCATAATGTCATTATTGCCAAAGGAGCCACCACCCAATTTAAAACCGGAACTAATGTTCCTATATCAGCACCTAGTGAAATAACTATTGCTATTATATGTGCTGCATCTTCAGAAGGACTAATCTCTTTATACGCAGTAGCTGCTGCATATGCCATGTCCTGATTTATCTGTGGTTTTCTTTTTCTTCTTTTGCCTCTACCTCTTCTTGTGGATCCACCTTTACTGCTCGTTGTTACAACACTCTTGGAACTAGTTGACTTCATTGCCGTTCTTTGGTCTTTGATTCTGCTTTGTTGTAGTTTATTATACTTTTCTCTTTCAGACGCAGTTTTTGAAGAATCATTTTTAGTTGTTTTATTTGATGGCTGCCTACTTTGCTGGTTTTCATTTTTGCCACCGTTCCATTTTTGGGAAACCTCTGATTGATTTGCTAATTTTTCACCTCTTTCGGACCCCAAAACAAAACCGTTTTTTCTTTCAATAGCTTCTTGTTCTTCTGGCGATTTAGTTCTCGCCGTTGAGTAATTTTTATAATAATCCTTACTGTTTTTTGGCACACCCTTGAGCCTTTTATTTCTCATAGTACTAATTTATTTAATTCAACTTAATCACACCCCTAAATTAAGATACTATATCAACTAACTTTTTTAATCGTCTTTTTCTTCTTTTTCAATCTCAATTCTCTGAACAGGATTAGTTGTTATTATTTTGTCCTCGTCATATGAAGCGATTACTTGAATAGCCGCTCTTTTAAGCCCTGCGAAAAATATTCCCTCTCCCACATCACAATCCATTAATAGATATTTTTCCCTGTCTGTTAGATAAAAGGTATCTGCAATAACATCAATTGCTGACTGAGATTGTTTCATCAACATTTGAATAGAAGAATTTGACACAATAGGCTTTCCATATTTAGACGACATAAAGTCTGAAATATCCTGTGTAATTGTTGTAAGTCCTCCGTAATACTTTCTTATTCTTTTCGCTACCATAAATAAAAATCTTGCCGCTTCATCATGTTCCATCATTCTCCAAGCCTCATCAACAACAATTAACCTTTTTTTGATATTTATTCTAATTTCTTTCCAAATATAATTTAAAATCATAAACATAGCCATTGGACGAAGCTCTTCTTCTAAATCTCTAATATTGAAAACTACCAACTGATTATCTAATGATATATTTGTTCTATTGTTCAAAAATCCCGAAAATATACCTTCTGTATATTTTTGAAGTCTAATAGTTAGGTCTTCAACACCTTTCATATTAGAAAGAACTTCATATAGGTCTGACAAAATTGGCATTGTTCTGCTTTTTAAGTCATCTAAAGGCGTATCTTCTGTTATATCTCTAATTGCATAAGTTTCTCTAATTGCCTGTTCTAAAATTGATTCTTCCTCAGGAGTCAACGTTCCAAGCATTAATTTTAATAACCCCAATAAAGAAGCGATCGTACTTCTGACGATATCTTCTACTTCCATGCCCTCCTCAACAGATAAATCGAATGGGTTGATATGATTATCAGTGTTTAAAGAAATTCTTAGATAAGAACCACCTACTGTTTCAGAAAGGTATTTATATTCATCTTCTGGATCAATAATAACAGCACTAGAGCCCAACATAAGTGCACGTAAAATTTCCAACTTAACAGTATAGCTCTTTCCTGCACCAGATTTTGCAAAAACAACCATATTTGCATTTTCCATAGAAAAACGATCAAATAAAATCAAGGAGTTATTGTGTCTGTTAATTCCATATAAGATTCCTTGATTCGAGGTTACATCCGCTGAAACAAAAGGGAATGTTGTTGAAAGAGGTGATGTATTTAAAGCGTTACCATTCATCAATTTATCAACCCCAAGAGGTATTGTTGAAACAAAACCTTCTTTCATTCTAAAAATAGTTCTTTTTGTATAAACAGATCTTGCATTTAGCAAAGATTCTAGCATAATAGTATTTCTGTCCAAAACTTCCTTGGTCTCTCCAAAAATATTAAAATATAAGCCAAACTTGAAAAATCTTTCTACTCCTTCTTGCAACTGATCCCTTAGAGCTTCTACATTGTTATACGCCATTTCCAAAATCGGATCTCTTGTTAATCCCTTTTCAGCCTCAATGTTCATCTCGGACTGAATTTGTGTAACTTTTTTTCTTAACTTTTTCAAAATAGTCCCCGTATCAACAGGATAGATAAACATTGATATATCTAAAGGAAGATCGGTTCCTATCACTGGATTCATCCATCCCATAGCAAGAGCTCTTGGATAAGCTGCTACAAACAAGGTTCTACAAAAAGTATCTCCAATTTGTAGATTAGAGCTAGAGACACCAAAAGCTGATGGTGAAATAAGATCAATAACTCTAGCAAGACCTTCTTGATAGAGTTTTTCCTTTTGTAATAAATCGTCAGAAACTTCTCCTTGCATATTTATTGCAGGATCCACCGCTTTTTTCTTGTTAATTTCTTTGCTTTTTTTGTTTTTCCCAAAATTAAGTAAACCTGGCATATTTTTTTATTTAACCTCTTTCAAGATTTAAATTCTCTAGCGTTGGAACTGCAACGTGCTCAAACTCAGAAGGATTATAACAATTATAGTACATTTCTATTAACTCTTGTGTATCCAACGGTGCCACTCTCACACCACTACCAGAAAGTGACTCTTCTACTTCCTCAACTCTTTGAAATAACTGATTCTTATATGTTTCAAATTTTTCTCTTTCTTGATAAACAACCTTTCTTGGTCTTATTTTTGTCATAACCTTATCCATAAAACCAGTTCTTTTTGCTTCAACTGCATAAAAAGGAATTGTTATATAGAATAATTTAGACATAATATTAGAAACATTTACCAATTCAGTAATAAAGTGCACGTAATCATCTATTTGATTTCTTAGTAAATTGTTTCTTTCTGTATCTTTCTTTCTTTCCAACATCTCTAAATATGGTTTTATATCAAACTTTCTTGTTGAAATAACAATTTGAATTGGAAAATCTAATGAGTTTAAAAATCTTTGATATGCAAAAATAATAGCTTCTTGTTCAGTACTAGATTTCAAATCAAAGTTAATTGAAGAAACTGCCAAAACAGCCCTTAATGAACCATCCTTAACAACAACTACTCCGTCTTTAATTTCAGACACATTAAGCTGTTCTTGCATACTAGAAACACCCATTCCTGCCATAAAACTATGTTTAATAATCAAATCTTACTATTTTTGTCTAATAAATCAGCTAAACTTCCAGAAGATTTCAGCGTCTTCTCCTTTACATATCTATTGATCGATGCCTTCCTTTTACTATCTGTTAACTTTCTTGGCGTTCTCTTTATTTGGTTTTTTGCCTCTCTGTGCCAAGTAAGAATTTTTGGTTTAAATAAATAAAAAATCCCATTTTTAACAAATTGCAAAAATGTCATTCCAGCTGGCTTATAAAAAGCAAATGCAAGTGCCAATAAAACCACTGGGATTCCTATTACTATAAGCGCTGCTATCCCTATTTGCCACAAAAAGAAAAGTGCTATGCCAGCGAGAGCAAGCCAGGCTAGTTGCTTTATTGTTAATTGAAAAGCAATTTTATCTTCAACTTCAATATACTGAGGAACATTAAAATTCATATATCATTCTTTCTATTTCTTAGATATCCTTTAGGTTGATAATATGTTTTGATTGATCTTTTGTTGTAAAATCTTTCTTACCATTCATCCCTTCTTCTTTTCTGCTATTATCCTTATTTTCACTTTCTACTAAAGGAAATTCTCCTAAAATACTTTTTCTTCTATTGCTCTTTACTGGAGAAGCCTCTTCTCTTAAAGTTTTCTGGTTGTTTTCTATAGAATCAAACAAAAATATTTTTCTTTTAACATCCACTGATAGCTTTTCTTCTTCATCATAGGATTCCAAAATTATTGCTAATTTTTGCTTTTCTTCGAATGTTAGCTTTTCTACATTTTTTGAATTGAAAATATAATCACTTCGCTCTAAATTATTATGAGCTTGTGCTCCTTTTTGCGAAGTATAATCATTAATCCAATTTTCAATGCTTGGTTTTTCGTATTTTTCTGTTTCACTTAAAACTATTTTTTTCTCTCCTATAAGTTGATTACTAATCTCTGGGAAATTATCCATAGCTACCATAACAGGCATTTTTTCGATAACAACATCCAGGCCACCATCTTGCACATTCCCTATTTTCTTTCTTAATTCAATCATTTCTTCATACAATCGTATCATAGCAGTTTCTTCCACTCTTAGATTAGAGATAATTCTCTCTTTGGCATCAGCCTCATTAAAACCATCAATTACAAATGAATCTCTAATTATTCTAGAAATTTCTCCTACTTCTCCTACTTTGTATAAATTATATTTTTTTGCTATTTTTACTATTTCTTTTTCGGTCTTCTCGTCCACTAAACCGACTCTTATTTGATATGGTAATTTATTATAAACAACTAACCATGTCTGAATATCTTTATCAGTATCATCCTCTGGTTTCCAGTGAATGCTGGCGCTCATTGGACAAGCTTGTCTTCTTAATAAAATATTTTCTTTTTCTATATTTGCACACATTTTGTTTTGCTTTATCCATTCATATTTCTTAATGCATCTCTTTCATCTTCAGCAGAATCTGGTGATAAATCTGGCTTACTTTCTTCAAAGAATCTTTCATCAGCTAATATTTTCTGTTTTTTACCATCTAAGTTTTCAGCTGCTTGTTTTCTCATTTGCTTCACGCTAAATCTTTTTTCAACACCCTCTCCAGTACTCTTTCTTAAATAGTTTTTAACTTCTCCTTGTTCTAAAAATTCTGGACTTTGTTCCATAATCTCAGATAAGTTCATTTTCTTTAACTCACTTTCATAAGCCTCTTTTCTTATTTTTTCTTTACTTTTTGCTTTAAATGCTGTTTTATCGTCTGCCGACATAGTGGTACCCATCCTTGTTTCTTCATTTACAATAGCATCCTCCACTCCTTTGTCTAGGTTCTTATCTATACCATACTCAATAAATTCTTTTCTATTTCTCTTTTTAGCAGCTTTTTCAAACTTTTCTAAATTTCCACTGTCATTTGAAAGCAAACTCATAGCCTTTCCATAACCATCTTTATCCAGTTTACCTTTTTCAGCTAATTTAATTGCGGCAGCTTTTCTTTTTGCCTCTGCCTCTGCTCTAGTTCCTGTTACACCCGCAGCATTTCCAATTGTTTTCCCCACAAGACTAGGTTTTTTATTCATGATATTCAAAAGTTCTTTGTCACTAGGTGTACCTTTCTGATCCCATTGCTTGGTAGCTTCATTAACAAGGTTTGATTTATGAACATTGTTATCCAATGCACCACCTGGTACAAAAGCTTTTTTCTGTAGTGCGCCAGCCTGACGATTCCTTTTAAACGATTCCTTTACATTAGACACTGCAACTGGAGCAATTCCACCCGTTGCCATGTTAGCACCCTTTGCAATACCTCTTCCTGCATATTTAGCTGCTAATGCACCACCAGCAAACATTGCTGTTGATTTGCCAAGTCCCCAAGAAGCTCCTTGTCCAGCCTGCGATGCCATCTTTTTAGAAAGATCAAAGCCATAAAATAACATATATATACAAGATGCATATGGTATAATTATTTTCAAAGCGCCTATTATGAAATGGTTTTTATTAATTCCTGCCATTTGCAATTCCGCATCACCAAACGCAACATTTAATCCAATCGCACTTACAAGAACAAGTGCTAACCAGAAGAAAAACAACATTACAGGCCCATAAAAACACCAATAAGTTAATTTATTAACCCAGGTTCCTTTTATACTTGCAATTGCAGTTCCGGGAAGAGCCATTGCAAAAAATGCAAGTGGGGAAAGAATTATCAATACCCAAAGTGCAATCAATCTTACAATAAGTGAAAAACCTAGTAATAAAAGCATTACACCCATAATAAACTTAAATACTATTTCAACTATCCACGCTACCAACATACCCATAGTTTCTGCACTCTGCGTGTCGCTCTTAAAAATTTCTCCCAGTCCCTGCGCATTCAAAAGAGCTGATGAGTAACTGGCATTTCCTTCTCTAATATTGCTCATAAAAAAAGACATGGCCAAATTCGAAATATCAATAATAAACATCGTTATTGGTTTCGAAAAATTCACAAAAAGTGCTGCTGAAACTACATATACAATAAACTTTTTATCTGAAAACTTATTTACTCTTAGAATTGTCGCAATTGCAACAAATATTAATATAAGTATAAAAAACATATTAACAAAATCTCGAACTAATCCCCAACCAGTATTAATCGCTTCAACACTGCTTCCAGCAAAAAAAACTTGTTCGTACATCTTATCTGATAGCGTAAGATCAACTAATGACATTCCTAATCCCAATACAAAACCAGAAACAGATTGCATTAGTTGTAATGCTTTTATAATGATCCAATTAGCGATATCAGGTCCCCAACCATCAAGTTTCTGGTCGGCTCCTTGATTCATCACTTCAGCAGAAGTTATATTTTTTGATGCAAACGTCGTAGGAATAAGCGCTGGTAAACCAAAATAGAAAACTCCTATCACTATGAGTATAAATACCTTTATCGCTACTTTTTTGTTTTTGAAAAGTATCATTTTTTTGCTTTTTAGATTGTGAGACCTTTTTTAAGTTTATCCTGAAGTTCTTGCACTCCATTCTTACCAATATTCCTACGAATTTTTCTCATTTCGTTATTAATTGGCTTGGTGACAACATTAATTCCACTCTTTACAAATGATGTAACTGATGAAACAACAAAACTAGCAATAACTTCTTCTAAAGAACTAGCATTATTAATCATCTCTATTGGCATTTGCTCAGCAGCAGAAACAATTTCCTGTGAAACTTTTCCTGGAATAACTTTATTCCCATCAACTACAGTATTAAATCCACTACCAGCAAGTACCTCTGTTTTCCGCGCTTCAGCAACTTGCCTAGCCTTGGACTGAACTATTTGCTTTGCATTTACATAAGCGTTCGTAGAATTATTGTAAGCACCAAATTGATAAGACATTAAAGCTCCTATTCCACCACCTTTACTTTGATTAAAAATATCACTTATTGGATCATCAGAATCAACTACTTCACGCAATGTAACTTCTGGTATTGCTGGTGTTAGTTGTTTACTTATTGTTTGTTCAACATTTCTTAACATATCTCTTTCTTCAGAAGAAACTCCTTCTTGTAAAACAGAAAAGAAATCATCCAGTGTGTCCTCAGCAGCAACTTGTGCCGCACCAAATATAAAGTCTTCGTAATCAGAAACCACCATTGGTTCACCGGAAGAACCAGAAACAGCTTTTTCAATACTGCTTTTTATCATTTCATTTGCTTCCCTTTTCAATGTTTGCAAAATTGTTTTTCTTAAAACAAGATAAACTTGCTCTAAAACCTGTTTCATCATGCTTGATGCAATATTTGTACCCCACATTTCAGCGTGTACAATTGTTGGTGTGACTGATGTAAGAAGAAACGAGGCTATTACAATCGATGCTACTATTTTTTTTATTTTTGACATTTTATATCTGTATAAATATTTTAAGTAGATTTACAAACCATACATAGATGATGTATCCATCATTTCCTGCATATCAACAGAGCCTGTTATATCTGAAATATCAAAGGCATCTATATCAAATTGATCTAAAATTCCTAATGTATCCTCACCTAACACATCTGCTTCTGACATAACAGCTTGTATTTTCCCAAGCATTGATGTTAGAGCAACAGGATCGTCTTTGTCTGTTGTAAGTGTTTCGTCTTGTCCAAGCATATATTTCTGTAAAGAAAGTCCTATTTTATGAATATCTTTCAGAACATATGGGACTTCTAGTTCTTTCACTTTTTCATATATAGCACCTGTCTTACTTTTTATATCTGTTATGTTCGAAGATTCACCATCCTCCATATCATTTCCCATTCCTGTGATAAGGGTTGTGGCTACGCCAACCATATTACCGCTATCTTTGAAAAGAAAAGGAGCTTCTTCAAAAATAATATATCCTACCTTTACAAAATATTCTTCAACATTCTTTTTTTCCTCTTCAAGACTCACTTCATCATCTCCAGTAACTTCTTCTTGAATATTTAATTCTTCTTCAGGAATTATTTCTAATTCCTGACCAAGATTAGCTTTTTGAATTGTTGTAGCAACAATATCTTTAACTTCATCTTCTGTTAATGAATATTTTTCATTTTCACCAGATTCTGCAATTGTTTCTAAGATTTCTTTATTAACAGCAACCTCTTTTAAAAAGTCTACCTCTTTTGGTTTAACTTTATTGGTCTCTTCCTTAAGAATTACTGTTGCATTAGCCTCTTCATCAACTTCACCAGCGTCTTCGTCTTCAGTATTAGACTCTTTGGTATTTGTAGGACTCTCACCTTTGTTTTCATCTTCATTAGTAGCTTCCACTAAGACATCTTCTTTATTTGTTTTCACTTCTTCACTTTCACCTAATACAGGTTCACTTTCTGCTCCGTCTTTTACTAAAGGGTCAAAACCACTCTTAAACTCAACACCATCAGACCAGCCATCGCCATCTGTATCTGCATTATTTGGATCTGTTTCAATTGCTTGTTCTTCTTGATTTGATAAATCATCGCCATCTGAATCCTCAAAACGATTTAATGTGTTTTCATCTGCAAGAGAAAACTGGAACCATGCAAAAGCAAAGATAACAAAAAAAACAACCTTTTTTCTGTTTAATAATCCTAAAATATTGTTATTTTTCATTTATTTTTATTTTTTTTTGATGATTGATGTAAACAACACTTACATCAAAATAATTTAAGTATGTTTCTCAAACTTGTTTTGATTATAACACACTTTCTATTTATGCAAAATTTAAAAAAAGGAAATAGCCACAAGTAAAACTCCATAAATAAAAACCGCCCCTAGAATAGACCAGTTTATATGCTTTATTTTTATTTTTTTGTTATTTAGCAACCAATAATTAATAGAGCCAAAAATTATTGCTGAAAACCACAGTTTTTTCTCATTCAGAACAAGAACTGATCCAATATAACTAATAAAAAGTGCTATCCCAAAGACAAATCTAGCATTATCTTCCCCTAATAAAATTGGAATTGTAGAAATATGATTTTTCTTGTCGCCTTCTATATCTTTTAGATCCTTAATTGGAATGAGTATTATGTAAACGACTAACAGAAAGATTCCTATTCTCCATGGAAAACCTATAAGAGATTGGTTGTCTGATAAAACAATGAACCCCATAAAAAGAAACAAGATAGATGCTCCAGCAGAAACTACACTGGAAACAAATATTACCCTTTTAAGTCTAAATGGATAACATGAATAAACCCAGGTAATCAAAAGATAAACTGTTATGATCAAGAAAAACTTTGACCCAACAACAATAGCTGTTAGCAGTGCCATCCCCATAAAAACAAACTCATATTCTCTATATTCCTCTTTGTTAAATATTTTTTTAATTAGAGGTCTTTCCTTATTTGTGATTTTGTCAATTTCCATATCCATCAAATCATTAACAAATACAGAATAGAACCAAGCAGAGAAAATTGATATTATCAAATTAACAACGACCAAGACACCAAAGACATCAAAGGAAATGTTTCTTTTAAAATAAAAACAACCCATAGCAAGTCCCACAAAAAAAAGCCCATAATTAAAGAACATTTGTGGATATCTTACGTTCTTTAACAATGCTAAAAATCTTTTTTTGTTTAAAATAAACTGTAAAAATAGTAAATTTCCAAATAAAACCACTGTATAAAAAAGCGAAGCTCTAAAATGAAGCGCTATTTTTGCTGGTTTCTTGGCAAAATCAAAAATTTCAAGAGATGTTAAAAACTGGGCAGCAACATCAGCTCCTTGAAGTTTAAAAATATCACTACCAGAAAAACCTTTTATAATAAATGTTAATAAACTAGGGAAAACTGCGAATGTATATAATATAATATATGTAAAAAATAGTGCCAATAAGCCCTTTGAAAAACTTCTCTTTTTAAAACCTACATAAAAACCTATCCCTATTATAGCTAAGAGAATCTCTATTCTTGTACCATAAGTTATTCCAAATGATGGATTGTTTCCAAAAAAAGTAAAAAATCTTTTAAATAAACCAACTACACTATCAAAAATATAGAAACTCCAGAAACTTTCTGATTTGAAAATTATTTTATCAATAATTGGAGGTAAGACAATCAACCATTGCCCCCAAAGAATTATATTAGCTAACTTAGAAATTCTCTCTTTAGTAAAAAATACAAGAAAGGTTAATATAGTAATACTTGCCATCAAAAAAAATAAAAAAGTCCCCTGTATCATGGAACCAATAATAAAAGCAAAGGAATAATTTTGAAAACCAAATAGAATATTTTCAATAATATATCTCACTGCAACTACAGCAGAAAATGAGATTAAAAATGTTTTTACTGTAATTGGACCATTTTCTAAAAAATTTATAATTTTACCAATTTTTTTAATTATTTTCATTTATTTATTTTTATAAATTTTACAATATTTTGTTTTATCTTTTTATTAATTTCAAACCTTAGTTTATTTTTTACTAAAAAAATTTCATTTCTCCAAACAGACTTAGAAACAGCTAAAACAAGGACACCGTCCTTCCAGTCCTTAACTTTTATATATTTTTTACCAATTTCTCCAAACATATCCTCAATAACAAAATCTGTTGTTTGTTTTATAATATGAATATCAAAAGAAAGTTTTTTTGTATTTTGAACTCTTTTTTTTAAGAGTGAATTAAAACTTTTCATCTAATAATTATGATTTAACTATTGGCATAATAGTATAAGAAAAAGATTCATCAATTTCACCTTTTGTTTTTATCTTCCTGAACATAACAGGTGATTTTTGTTTATTTAGATTGATTAAAATCTTTTCGCAATCAAATAAAACACTCGATAATCCTTCAAGTATAAAACGACAATTAAAAAAAATATCAAATTCAACACCTGTTATTTTTGCTGGGATCTTAGATAGATTATCTCCAGAATCCATTGATTGAGCAGTAATAAGAAGTGCATCAAGTTCTTTTGTACTTTGAAAATTAACTTCCCCATTTTGTGAATTTGTAACTAATGAAGCAATTTTTACTGCGTTAATTAACTTTTCCTTTTCTATTTCAACTTCAATATCAAACTTTTTTGGAATAACCTGTTTGTATTCAGGATAGTTTCCATTTATTAATCTTGAAACAATTTTAATTTCACTAGTGCTAATAAATAATTGATTTTGTTCAACTACCATATTAATATCCTCATCCTTTGCAACCCTTTGTACCTCCATAAGTGCTAAAGCTGGAATTATAATTGATGATTTTTTTTCTCTAAAATTTTCAAAACTAACTTCATCTTCGACTTCTATGCCCTTAATATCTATTTCTGTCAATTTAAAACTATCTGTTGAAGCTAGTGTAATTGATTTATCCTTAAGTTTCATTAAAACGCCATTAAGCTCTTGTCTTGTATCGTTATGCGCAACTGAAACAAGTACACCTGAAATTGCTTTGTTTAATTTTTCTGATTTGATTGAAAAAAATGCTTCATCAGGAACATCTGGAATAATAGGAAAATCTTTTGCATCAATTCCTTTTATTTTTATCTTGTGGTTTTCAGTTGTAATTTTAAGTTCCGATCCTTCTAGCTCACCAGAAACAACTTCATCCTTAATTGTGTTTAGAAAACCACCAATTATTCTTGCTGGTATAGTTATACTCCCTTCATTTTCAATTTTTGCTCCAATATAAACCTTAATTGCAATTTCTAGATTAGTTGCAGCTAATACTAATCTACCTTTTTCTGATGATATTAAAATATTTCCCAATATTGGCAAAGTTGTTTGTTTTGAAACAATTCTTTCTACCTTTGATATCCCCTCTCTTAGATTAACCGTTTTACATGTAAATTTCATTTTTTATAATTATTTAATATTATTCTTTATATAATTACTATTATTATATATTAAGTAACAAGATCTGTTGAAAACCATAGTTAATACCTTATTCAATAACTTTTTTCTGTGTATTAAATTCAAGATAAAAAGTATAAATCATGTTAGTAATTTTGTTGAAAACTCAATTTTTAACTAATTATTGAATTTTCAATATAATTATTAACAGAATGTTATTAAGTAACCTAACAGGCAAATAACAAGAAATAAACAAGTTATTAACAAGTTTATGCACAGACTAATATTCGATGAATTTCTCTTTAATAAACTTAAGTTGATCTTTTAATAAAAGATTATTTTCTAATTCCTTCGTTATTTTTTCATAAGCATATATAGCCGTTGAATGATCTCTACCACCTAATACCTTCCCTATTTCAGGAAAAGATAGATTTAACTCTTGTCTTAAAAAATAAACACTAATTTGTCTAGGTTTAACAATTTTTTTCTGTCTAGATTTACCAATAACCTCTTCTAGTTTAACATCATAAAAATCAGAAACTGATTTTATTATCTTAGATGTAGTTAGATTTTTTTGTCTGTTAACTGAAATAACATCTCTAGTTAATTCAGTAACATCTTCTATTGTGGGGATGGTATTTCTTAGTTGAAAAGTGACAATAATTTTATTTAAAGCACCTTCTAGTTCTCTAACATTATGATAAATATTGGTAGCTAGATATTCTACGACATTTTCTGGTAAGGAAGAATTCTTTTCTGTTAGTTTCTTATTAATAATAGCTATTCTAGTTTCAAGGTCAGGCTTATTAACATCAGCCATCATTCCTCCTTCAAAACGAGATCTCAAACGATCTTCTATCGTAGGAATTGATTTAGGAGCTCTATCAGAACTTAGTATTATTTGTTTACCTAAGTGATATAAAGATTCAAATATATGAAAAAATTCTTCCTGTGTCTTTTCTTTTCCTGCTAAAAACTGAACATCATCTAAAATAAGTATATCTAAGTCAATATAGTTGTTTTTAAACTCCTTAGCACGAGATTTTTGAATAGCATCAACCAATTCATTTGTGAAGCGTTCCATACTCACATAACGAATTTTGATATCGGGATTTATTTCTAAAGCATAATTTCCTGTTGATTGAAGTAAATGGGTTTTTCCCAGACCAACACCACCATAAATAAACAAAGGATTGTAGTTTTTACCAGGAGACTCGGCGATTGAACGGCAAGCAGCATAAGCCAATTCATTATTACTACCTACAACAAAACTTTCAAAAGAATAACGTTTGTTTAAATTAGATCTATAAGAGTTAGGTCTTTTCTGTATAGGTTTATTTATAAAAGATTTTCTAATATCTATCGTTCTTCTGATATTTTGGTCAGAAGAGGATTCTTTATTAGTTGAAGAAACTATATTATTTTCTGAATTGCCTATTTTACAAGAGAGGGATGTTATTTTTGTATCATATTGTCTGATGGCTTTTAATAAGTTTTCTTTGTATTTTTTTTCAAGCCATTCTTTTGCGAATATATTAGGAACGGAAATAACAATTAGATTTTCTGAAATACCAAAAATAGAGGTATTTTTAAACCATGTAGTAAAACTAGCCTTAGAAATTGATAGCTCCATCTCCCCCAACACAGCTTGCCACAGCTCTTCGTTGGTCATAATAATCATTCTTTAGTTAATATCTTTTCTCATTGTAGAGTAGTTTTAACCTTTTATCAATTTAAAAAGCTTAAAGATTGTGGACAAAGTGTGGAAAAGTAGAATAAAAACCTACTGCTAAATATATTTTTTGTCAAGAAAAGATGTCAAGAAAAGAAAAGAGTCTCCGTAAATAATAATACAGAGACCCCAACACTTACCAAAACATTGTTTTAAATACCACTCATATCGAACTTCTTTGGACAATTCCCTTTTTCATATTGGTGCATAGTTTGTACAATTCTAGGGATATTAATCCCAGCTTTTTTCATCTCCCTTGCCTTTAGGATTTTAAATCTTTCTGCTTGACGATAAAGTGACGCCTGATACTCATGAGCTTTTTTGTGCTTTCCAGTAATAGCGCAGGCATAGGCGATTGCTTCAGCTCTTAAGTAGAAAACTTCAAGTGACGGGTGATTGGCAGCATTGGCAGCCCAAAATGTTTTAGCAGCAGATTCTATATTGACCCCACGAGGAATCTTTCTAGTTGTTGCTATATACATAATATTACAAGCAGCAATTTTCTCTGTTTCACCCAATTTAAGGAAAACATCCCGAGCGTCTTTAAAATAATTATTGTCAAAAAGAAGTTGAGCAACCTTTCTTTGAATAAAGGGATCAGACGATTTTTTTAAGGATTTTTTGGCCAAAGAAAGCTTTTTTCTTCCATTTTCTTCTTTTGAGGCCAACGTCAGTTCCTTAAAACCGTTTGGACAAGGATGTAACGACAGAAAGGGTTTACCTGAGGTCCATGATATATAAATAAGATCGCCCCTTTTTTGAAGATTAAATCTCAAGTAAGTTCCCCTTTTTGGCCCTTTTTTGCGCATTAAGAAGAGTTGAGAATTTTCAATTTTGAATTTGACATCAAATTCAAAATTACTAAACATCTCCCCATTTCTTCGAAATTCCCACAAACCAGTATCAGAGTTTGGCGTAACGGCCATCCAAGTTGCACCAGTTATGATTTTTTTAAAAGATTTAGCTTGAGCCATGTTTCCAAAGGAAAGAGACCCGACGATAATCATGGTTAAAAGAAAAAATAATTTTTTCGTCATAACAAGCTCCTTTTGTTGATTTTAAGCCAACGTAGATATGTTAATGTTGCTTTGGTAAGCGTTTTAAATTTTTTACAAAACAATGTGAAAGAACTTCTTATTTTAAGACTATCAATAGCCTTTGTTTTGTCAAGACATAAATATAGTTTTTTGTCAATAAAACAAAACAAAACATCAAAATATAAATAAAAATTCTATAAAAAGGTTTAAAAAAGGTGTTTAAAAGAGTTGACAAAAAACAACAGTCATTTTATAAAAAAAATAATAAGCAATAAAAATATTGAATATAAGATTACAAATATATTATGTTCCATGTGGAACATAATATCATTAAGCAAAGCAATACTCTTTTGTTGATTAAACTGTTCCATGTGGAACATCAAAAAAAAAGAAGTTATTTACTTGTTCTTTATGGAGCAAGTAAATAACGAAAGGAAAAAGGAGTTGTTAATGAAATGTATTGTTTAACGTGGAGTAACATAAAATTAATTCTTTACTGTTTCACGTGGAACAACATAAAAACAAATTTAACATGTTTCACGTGGAACATGTTAAGTTTAGAAAATCCAGAAATTATTGGGAGGAAGATAAATAAAACAAGTTGTTCCATGTGGAACAACGTAAATAGAAGTATTAACTGTTCCACGTGAAACATGGAAGGGTTAATAATAGAGTATAAATTCATTAAACAAAGAATAATACTATAAACAAAGAATAAAAGAGCAATATATTTAGATAAATAAAGAAATAAGGTTTTTTATAAATTTTGAAAAATGTTTGAGAAAAGATTTGATTTTTTATCTATTTTGTTGTATATATGATTAAAAGGGAAAGATAGGAATTTTTAGAAGAAAAGTACAAAATTCAAAAAACTCTATATTTTTAGGGATATAGCTCAGTTGGTAAAGTACTTTCATGGCATGGGAGAGGTTTGGGGGTCCCCATAGTGCCATTTTTTGCTCTCGTAGTTCAATGGATAGAATAAGGGACTCCTAAGCCTTAGATGTAAGTTCGATTCTTACCGAGGGCACATTGATATTTAAATATGAAAAATTTAAAAATCCCCAAATGTGTTAAATTAGCACTGTCAAAGTTGGAGAAAAACAATTTTGATGCATTTGTTGTTGGCGGATGCGTAAGGGATACTTTATTAGAAAAAAAGCCCAATGATTGGGATATAACAACAAAAGCAACCCCTAAACAGGTATTATGGGTTTTTCCTGACGGAAAATATGAGAATAAATTTGGAACAGTTATTGTGCCAGATAAGTATCTCTCTGAATTAAAGGTTATTTCTAGGGAAGTTTCAATAACTAGTGAGCAAATTGATGAACTTATTGAAATTGCCAAGAAAAAATATCTTAGCAAGATAAAGTGTAAGAGACATGGACTTTTACATTCACAAAATGTTGTTAAAAATGCAGTTTTTATAGCTAGTGACTTTAAATGTATTAATGATAAGATCATTGAATTAATAGTAACTTTTCATGATACGGGTAGGGCAATAAAAGGGAAAAAATCTCATATAATCAAAGGGCAAGAAGTGTTTGAGATTGAAATGCAAACACTTGATTTAGAAAAAAAGACTATAAAATTCCTAAAAGAAGCTATCAATCACAATTATGATGTTTCAAGAAAAAGTTTTGAAGCACAAATTTTACTAGAAGCTGATCTGATAGATAGTCTTTCGATTGAAAGAATCAATCTTTTGGAAGACGAAGCAAAAACACAACACAATGGTTGGCTTAAGGATCATTTCAACAAAGAAGGTGTATTTAAAGAAATAATCACAAAAAAGGGCAGTGAACTTATGCATGATTCAATTAATTGTTTCAATAAGCAAAGTGATTTATTTAAAATTCCACAAATAAAGCTTATAGAAGGGGAAAATATTGAAATAACAACATATAGAATAGAATCAAAGTATTCAGACAAAAGACATCCAGATGGTGTTATATTTGCCAAAACACTCCAAGAAGACCTTTCTAGGAGGGATTTTACTATAAATGCCATGGCAATCAAACTAGGGGATATTGGTAAAAAAGAAAACAAGGAAATTTCTAAAGAAGAGGGATATAAGGTGATTGACCTATTTGATGGACAAAAAGATCTTGAAAATAAAACAATTAGAGCTGTTGGTGATCCAGATGAAAGATTTCAAGAAGATGCACTGAGAATGCTTAGAGCTGTTAGATTTGCGGTTGTATTAGGTTTTGAAATAGAAAAGGAAACAAAAAAAGCTATTATAAAAAGAGTTTACAATATGTCCTTTGTTTCACTAGAAAGAATTCGAGATGAATTTGAAAAAATTATATTATCAAATCATCCTGAAGAAGGGATTGAACTTTTAGTTGAAACAGGCTTAATGAAATATATAATGCCAGAAGTTGTTCAAACAATAAGTATTAAACAAAATCATCATCACTACTATGGACCTTACAATACTGTTTACAAGCATTTAGTAGCAAGTCTGGCTAAATGTCCCTCTAAGAAGCTAGAAGTAAGATTAGCTGCATTTTTACATGATATAGGAAAACCAGCAGTTAAGGAGGGAATTGGTGAGAAATCAACCTTTTATAACCATGAACATGTTGGTGCTAAAATAACAAACAAAATACTTAGAAGATTGAAGTTTCCAAGACAGATAATTGAAAAAACAACGCTTTTGGTTAAAAATCATATGTTTTATTATAATGTAGATGAGGTTGGAGAAGCAGGTGTTAGGAGGGTTATAGGAAAAGTAGGAATTGATAACATTAATGATTTAATTGATGTTAGGGTTGGGGATAGATTGGGTAGCGGTGTCCCAAAGGCCATTCCTTATAAATTAAGACATTTTCAATATATGGTTGAAAAGGTGTCAAAAGATCCTATTTCAGTAAAACAATTAAAAATAAACGGAAATGATATTATTAAAGAACTGAAAATAAAACCTAGTCCACAAATAGGTGCTATTTTAGAAGTTTTACTTGTGAAAGTCATTAAAGATCCTAAGATAAACGAAAAACAGCAACTTATAGGATTAGCTAAAAAGTTAAAAGATAAAAATTTAAATGTTTTAAGGAGGTTAGCTAGGAAAAAAATAGGAGAAACAAGAAAAGAAGAAGATAAAAAAACAAAAGAAAAACATTGGGTTAAATAGCACTTATTAAAATAAGGCAAGGGATTTTCTACCAAAAATGGGTTACATGCTTAAAAACTAGAAAAAGAAACCACTTATATGAAAAGTTTATAGTTTATTAAACCGATGTTGTTTGTCCTTACCTGGGGGTGTTTTCTTATCAGCATCTATTTTAATATAAGGAGTAAGAGAATTTAATCTAGAAAGACTTGATTTTAGGAATATTTTTATTTGTTTTTCACTTTTATTTTTTTAAGAAAAATAAAAAATGGTTAGAAATCTTTAATAAAGGCAAATTAATAAAGAAGGAAAGAGTGATATTAAGAACTTTTTATTCTTATGAGACTAGTAAGGAACTTCTTTTTTTGCAAAAAAACCTTGTTGGGTAGATTTGAAGCAGGCATTTTTACGGAATATAAGGATATTTGAATTTTTTAGTTAGAGATATTGAAATATAAAAGGGATTGACCAGAAGAAATATTTTGTTTATAGTAACAGGGTGAGTATTTTAGGGACCATAGCTCAGGGGTTAGAGCGCTCGGCTCATAACCGATTGGTCGGAGGTTCAAATCCTCCTGGTCCCACATCAAGTAAAAATAAAAATAAAGTAGATGAAATTATCATTTAAGAAAGCTCGATATTTTGATAAAAAGCTTTCTCATGGTCTTGTTTCATTATTAACAAGTAGTGTTATAATTAATATAGCAGGTGGTTTTTTTGGTGTTTTTCTGCCAATATTCCTATTTGAACTTTTTGATAAAAATATTACATTAGTAATTTTGTATTATTTAGCGAGCCAAGTTCTTTATTTAATGTTCTTACCACTAGGGACAAGATTTTTGAATAAATTTGGTTTTAAGTACTCTTTGCAGTTAAGTACACTCTGTGGAGCTCTTTACTTTTTTGGACTAAGAATGCTAAAAGAAGACACTATTAATATAGTAGTGCCTTTTTTGATTATAATCATAACAATCAGGAGAACTCTCTATTGGGTGCCATATCATGTTGATTTTGCAAAATTTTCAGGTAAAAAAAATAAAGGAAAGACAGTTGGGTTTATTCAATCAATAATTAGTCTTATAGGTGTTATAGCGCCTATGTTAGCTGGTTGGATTATTTTAAAATTTGGATACGACTCACTTTTCATTGTAGGAATAGTTATTTATCTTTGTTCATTTATTCCATACATCACAATTCCTAGAACTAAAGAAAAATTTTCATGGGGTTATCGTGAGACTTGGGGTAAATTGTTTAAAAAGAGTCATGTTGGTACAACACTGGCTTTTATGGCTGATGGTGCAGAAAGTGTTGCAGGTGTAATTATTTGGCCTATTTTCATCTATATTATATTAGAAGGGGATTATATGAAGGTTGGTTCAATTTCCTCTGCCGTGGTATTAGTAACGATGATCATGCAGCTTTTTATGGGAAAATATGCTGATAAAAAGCCAAAAAAGTCTTTATTAAAGGTAGGAACAGTACTGTATGCTTTGATCTGGGTAGGAAAAATATTCATTTTAACGTTTTTTCATATCTTTTTAGCTGATATGTTTCATAAATTTTCCAAAATTTTTCTAAGAATTCCTTTTGATGCTGTGACATATGAAATTGCAGCAGATCAAGGTCACTATGTTGATGAATTTACAGTTTTACATGAAATGGCAATTGCTATAGGTAGAACTTTTATGTACATTTCTATTATAATTCTTGTGATATTTGTTCCTTTGAAATGGGTTTTTATTTTAGCAGCTGGTGCTTCCTTAACCTTTAATATGATTTATTTCAGAAGTAGCAAGAAAAAGTAATAAATCAGAGGTAAAAGGGCAAAAAAGCCAAAAGACTCACAAGTTATCCACAGGCCAATAAAAGCCTAAACAAGGTATTTGTGAAGAAAATGTGAAAAAAATAAAAAAAGCTGTGGATAACTTAAAAGTTTTCCTAAAGTAAGGCTTTTATACTGTAAAGTGTTAAAATATAGAGGAGGGGAATAGTTGAAAATGAGAAAAGAAATAATTAAAAAAAAACAAAAGCAACCTCTTGCTGATAGGTTAAGACCGAGAATACTCTCGGATTTTTTTGGTCAAGAAAAAATAATTGGTAAAAAAAGCTTTTTAAGGAGGGCAATAATGGGAGACGCAGTTCCTTCAATGATTCTATGGGGTCCACCAGGAAGTGGAAAAACAACGTTGGCGCATATCATTGCACACAAAACAAACGCTAGCTTTATTCAAATGAGTGCTGTTTCCAGTGGAAAGAAAGCTCTAGTAGAGATTGTTGAAAACGCAAAAGAACTTTTTCAAGAAAAAGACAAGAAAACAATATTGTTTATAGATGAAATTCATAGATGGAACAAAGCCCAACAAGATGTGTTGTTGCCTTTTATTGAGAATGGAACAATTATTTTGATAGGTGCTACTACTGAAAACCCTAGTTTTGAAGTAAATTCAGCGCTTGTTTCCAGGGCAAGAGTTTTTGTTTTAGAAAAACTCACGAAAAGCGAAATGGTAGGTATCTTAAAGAAAACACTAAAGAAACTAGAAACTGAATCTGGAGAAATTCTTATAAAAAGAGAAGCAATCGCTACCATAGCAGACTTTTCAAATGGCGACGCAAGAATGGCGCTAAACACATTAGAAGCTTGTGTAAAGAGTGTTTCCAAGCTAGAAAGAGAGATTGAAGAGGTTGATGTGAAGGAGATTTTGCAAAAAACACATATATTGTATGATAAAAATGGAGAAGAGCATTACAATATCATCTCAGCACTACACAAGGCAATGAGAGGAGGAGATGCGCACGCAAGTGTTTATTGGCTAGCTAGGATGTTAGAAGGAGGTGAAGATCCTGTTTATATTGCAAGAAGATTAGTTCGTTTTGCTGCAGAAGACGTTGGACTGGCCGATAATCATGCGCTTATTTTGTCAAATGCAGTTTTTGATGCTTGTAAGAAGATAGGATTTCCAGAGTGCAATGTTCATCTTTCCCAATGTGTTATTTATCTGGCTAAAACAAAAAAAAGCATCTTAGCATATGATGCTTATAAGGAAGCTAAGAAGGACGTGGAAAGGTTTGGAAACTTAGATGTGCCAAAGCATATTAGAAATGCGCCAACCAGACTTATGAAAAACTTAGGATATGGAAAGGGTTATAAGTATACGCCTAAGGAAGACAGTTCAGAGCAGCAATATTTACCCGACGAGTTAAAGGATAGGAAATATTTTGCATAAAAAAGGAGAAATGCCAGAGTGGTTGAATGGGACGCTCTCGAAAAGTGTTGAGCCTTTACAGGTTCCGAGGGTTCGAATCCCTCTTTCTCCGCTATTATTTGATTGAGAAAAATATGTGATATTAATATGGTATAATGAGATATTAGTATTAATTAGTTTTTTCAACAATTTTTGGGAAAATGAATCATTTAGAGCAAATAAAAAAGGATAGTATTAAAAATCTAGGATCCCTGTTAAACAGGGAAGAGATTGAGGACTTCATAAGTGGTGAACTTTGGGAAAGTGAACAAATTTTGATTGATAAGTATTTTTCTACAGACTCTAAAATATTGGACATTGGTTGTGGTTTAGGCAGAATAGCACTTTTTTTGAGTAAAAAAGGAAACGAAGTTGTGGGAATTGATCAAACCTCAGAATTTATTGATATTGCTAGAAAAGTTGGCCTTTCTACTAATTTAAATTTAGGATACAGAATTGGAAGAGCTACGGATATTAATTTCGGAGATAATCATTTTGATTTTGTGATATTTGCTAATAACGCACTAGGAAGTATCCCTGGTAGAGGTCAAAGAATTCTTGCACTTAAGGAAATAGCACGAGTTTTAAAACCAGGAGGAAGATTGATTCTATGTGTACATAGAAGATATTATTTTAGTAAAGCTAGTTTTTTTTGGGCCTGGAAGTTTTTTGAATATTATGTTTCACGAGTTTTTAGACTAGATGTAAAAGAGGTTGATTTTGGAGATATTTTCTTGTCTAAGAATAAAAATGGGGAAAAACTTAAACAAAAAAGATTTGTGCATATCCTTGGAAAATGGGAAATTGAAAAAGCAATAAAAGGGGCTGGATTAGAAATTGAATATTGTGAAAAAATGGGGAAAATATCGAAACAAGATGTTGTAAGAGAAAGATGTTTTTTGTCTAAAGGTTTTAACTCGGGGAAATCACCAGTTTTTTATGTTTGCAAAAAAAAGGAAATTTAAAAATGAGTTTTAAAAAAACTATATGAGTTAAATTTAATATAAAATTGATGCTAGAAGAATTAGAATTACACCATTTTGCACTAAAAATTAGACCAGGTAGTTTAGAAAAAGCAATTGAATTTTTTGAAGAAATGGGGATGAAATTATCCTATAGAGAAGGTGATGTCAGATGGGCTTTAGTTGAATTTGTTTCTAAGAAAATTGAGATTCAATTAATTGAAGTTGAGGAAAAAACACTTAAAATAGAGGAAAAACTAGCAACACACGTTGCTTTTTTAACTAAGAATCCCCAGGTAGAAATAAAGGAACTCGAAAAATGGTCCAAACAGAGCGATGTGAAATTAGAATTTGGAGGATGGGGAAAGGAAATGCTTTGGTTTGATGCACCTGATATCTTTGTTAACTTTGTGGTGGAAGTTATGGGATATTCTGTTGTTGGAAGGGATATTTAATTTTAAAATTATTTAAAGTGAAAAAAATTATAAAAATAGAAGGTTTAACAAAGAAATTTGGAAACCTAGTGGCAGTTGACAATATCAACTTAAATGTAGAAAAAGGCAAGATATTTGCCTTTCTTGGTCCAAATGGAGCAGGAAAAAGTACTACAATCAAGATGTTAACAACTCTTCTTAGTCCAACTAAAGGAAAAATAAGTCTTAATGGATATGATGTAACGAATGATAAAAATGAAGCGAGAAAATCTTTCGGGATTGTATTTCAAGATCCAAGCATAGACATTGAATTGACTGCACTTGAAAACATGCACTTTCACGCAGTTTTGTATAAAGTTGAAAAAAGTATAAGAAAAGAAAAAACAGAAGAATTACTTAAAATGGTTGATTTATGGGATAGAAAAGATGATTTCATAAAGAATTTTTCAGGAGGTATAAAAAGAAGACTAGAAATAGCCAGAGGATTGTTGCATAATCCAGAGATTTTATTTTTAGATGAGCCAACACTTGGACTAGATACACAAACAAGGGCTTATATGTGGGAATATATAAAAAAAATGAATAAGGAAAAAACTATAACAGTTTTTTTTACAACACATTATCTTGATGAGGTTGAGAAGATAGCAAATGATGTGGCCATTATTGATAAGGGAAAGATTATTTCTAAAGGGACAGTAGATGAAATTAAAAAAGAAAATCATACAAAGTCTTTAGAAGAAGCGTTTCTGAAATTAACAGGAAGAAAAATAAGGGAAGAAGGCGCAGATAAAAATAATTCAATGAAAATAAGAGTAAAAAAATAGCTATATGTTAAGTACAATTTATATTCTTTGGCTAAGACAAATTAAGAGGTATTTTAGATCTAAATCACGAGTCTTTGGCTCCTTCGGTCAACCAATTTTATTTTTGGTCGCTTTTGGTTTTGGTCCTATGTATGAAAAAGCAGCAGGAGGTGATTATATTCAGTTTCTTGCACCTGGGATTATTTCCATGAGCATTCTTTTTTCAGCCATATTCTCTGGTATTGATATGATTTGGGATAAACAGTTTGGATTTTTAAAAGAAACATTAGTTGCACCAGTTTCAAGGTTTAGCATTATATTTGGAAGAACTCTAGGAGGAGCTACCATTGCAGTTTTTCAGGGAATTGTTGTATTGTTACTCTCAATGGTTGTGGGGTTCAGGCCCGATAATTGGGCACTACTTCCTCTTGCTTTTGTCTTTGCATTGTTGATTGCACTCTTTTTTGCAGCTTTTGGAACCGCGATTGCTAGTAAACTTGATGATATGCAGGGTTTTCACTTAATAATGAGTTTTTTGGTAATGCCCATATTCTTTTTAGCAGGATCACTTTTCTCTCTAGAGGGTTTGCCAAAGGCAATTGAATTTATTACAAAAATAAACTCACTAACGTATGGAATTGATGGTCTAAGAACAGCATTAAGCGGGGCTTCTAATTTTAGTATTTATCTTGATCTTGGTGTTTTGACCTTTCTTACAATAGCTATGTTTGTGATTGGAGCGAAACTGTTTGCAAAAATTGAGATTTAACAAAAAAAGTGATTGATTAAAATGCGTAGATATAAAAGGGAATCTTTTAGACTAATTTTTAAAACAAGACCGTGATTGAATTAGAAAGAACTTATTTAGCAAAAGAACTGCCAAAAGATTTGAAAGAATGTGAAAATAAAGAAATTGTTGATATTTATTTACCAAAAGCTAGTGATCATCCAGTTCTAAGATTACGTAAAAATGGTGATAACTATGAAATGACTAAGAAGAAACCCATTAAAGACAATGATTCTTCGAAACAACTTGAACAAACAATCGTTTTAGATAAAGAAGAATTCGAGGCTTTACAAAAGGTTTCTGGAAAAAGAGTCGCTAAGAGACGTTATCGTTATCCATATCAAGGACTGGTTGCTGAATTTGATGTGTTCACAGAGGATCTAGTTGGTTTGATTGTGATTGATGTGGAATTTGAAAATGAGAAAGAAAAAGATAACTTTCAAATGCCGGAGTTTTGTTTAGTAGAAGTTACCCAAGATAAGTTTATTGCTGGTGGAATGCTTTGTGGAAAAAAATATGACGATATCAAGCAAGAATTAGTGAAGTTAGAATATAAGAAGATTATTTTTAGTTAGATGAGTGATAATCGACCAATTGGAGTTTTGGATTCAGGTGTTGGGGGACTTTCAGTTTTAAAGGAAATTAAAAGTAGTTTACCTAAAGAATCAATTGTTTACTTTGCAGACAATCTCCATTGTCCTTATGGAACAAAATCAGTAGAAGAACTTAGAGAAATCACTAAAAGAGTGATAGAGTTTTTGCTTAAAAAGAACTGCAAACTTATCGTGATTGCATGTAATTCAATCACATCGGTTTTTATAGAAGAGTTGCGTAAGGATTACAAGATACCGTTTATTGGGATAGAGCCAGCAACTTTAGTAGCGGCAAGACAAACAAAAAATCACAAAATTGGAGTATTAGCAACTAAAACAACACTTAAAAGTAAGCTTTTTAACAAAACAAAAGAAAAAGTTACAAGTGATGTGAAGGTGGAGCTGAAAATAGGCGCAGGTTTAGTGGAATTAGTAGAAGAGGGTGAATTAGATGGGAAAAGGGCAATTGCTGTTGTGAAGGAGAATTTGAGAGGCTTTAAAAAGAAAGATGTTGATCAAGTTGTTTTGGGATGTACACATTATCCATTCTTATTGGATGTTATGAAAAAAGAACTTGCTTCTTGCGAGTTTATTAATCCAGCACTTGCTGTTTCAAAGCAGATTGAAAAAACTTTGCGAATCAAAAAACTTACAAAAACAGAAAAAGATTCAATTTATGAAATATATTTTTCCAAAGAATGTGATGGGCTAGGAAAATTATTGCGCAAGGTTGGTATTTGCCCAACTGTATTTGAAAAAAAGGTAATTTTTTAGCTATTGATTTTTCCTTTTTTTGGTGCTAAAGTATTCTTGTGTGCAAGGAGCCGAGGTAGCTCAGTGGTAGAGCAAAGGACTGAAAATCCTTGTGTCGGCAGTTCAATCCTGCCTCTCGGCACATGTAAACTATAAAAGCAGGTGTGGCTCAGTGGTAGAGCGTCTCCTTGCCAAGGAGAAGGTCGCGAGTTCGATTCTCGTCACCTGCTCAAATCAAAAAGAACTCCTTAAGGGAGTTTTATTTTTAGTTTTTGAAACAAAAAAAGATTGCAACAAAACATTAACTATATTAACATGACAATATAGTAGCTTTTAAAAATATGTTTAGTAAAATTATAAAAATAGGGGTATCTTTAGTGTTGATAATTGTATTTGTCATATTTTTTGTTGTGGAAATTGATTCACTAAAAGCTAAGCAAAAAGTTGACTCAAAGCAGCAACAAGAGCTTGTCGAAGAAGAAACCAAAGAACCAATAGAGAAAAAAGAGATTATCCAAGAAAAAATTGATATAAAAATTGATATTCCAATTAAAGCGCCTTCTATGGAGGTTATGAAGAAAAAAGGCTGTGTAGCAGACGGTTTATTAAACGGACATGATGAAAACACTCAGAAATCTCTAAAATTGATTAATAGATCAGAGTGTCAATATTTACATAGAGCTATTGAGACTTGGCTTGAAGCACCCAACTTTATTGATATTAGGAAGAATAAAGAAGTTATTATCAAACAAGATATGATATATGGAATGTTTATAGCAGAGGCTATAGATACAAAGTTGGAATATTTTTATCCGGAAGAAAACAGAATGTTTGATTTTTCTAAAATGTGCAACAAAGCGACTAAGAATTATTGGGGAGAACATACCTGCAGGCCTTCGATGGAGAGAACTGAATACCGTAAATATATTAAATTCATTACAGAACAGGCTATTGACATTGGAGTTCAAAGTTTCATGTTTGGGCAAGTTTTCTACCAAGATAGTATTTCTGATCCAGAAATAGGGAAAATTATAAAAGAAATGAGAGTGTATGCTGAATCAAGAGGAATAGAGATTGTAGTTGGAGCTCAAACAAATGATATAACCAGAAAGAGTTATCTTAAACAATTTGATTATATTGAAGGTGGTGTGGGGCTTGGAAGCGATGGAAGTTTTGAGGACGGTCCTTGTTTCTCGCGTTGGTGGAAAAAAGAGGGTGATTGGTGTTGGGCACTTCTTTGGCATGAGGAATATGCATCAAAGGCCAAGAATGTTTTTATCCACCTAGACTGGAGCGGAAGATTAAATGATGATATGAGTACATTTGCCCAGATGGACAAGGATTTAAGAGCTAAAACGCTTGAAAAGCTATACAAAAATTTTACAGATAAAGGCCATGGTTTTTTAATGCCAATGTTGGCCGTATTACCTAAAGAGAATGGTGGTTGTTATGGTTCGAAAAAAAGATCCTATTCTGCTGACAATAGGTATTCTTGTGGAGACGAGGATGTTATCAATAATATTATCAAAAAAGCACATATGAGGTTTGCAAACTAGACAAAAAGACTTTGTCTGTGTAAAATGTGCTAAAATAAGAAAAAACATTAATTATTAAATTAGTAAAACAAATGGATATAATGAGTATTTTAGAATATGAATTAGCAGGAAATTCTGGGGAAAGCTGGTTTTTAGCATTAGCTACTTTTATAGGACTTATAGTTGTTTTTAGAATCTTTTCGTCTGTTATTATTGCGAAGCTAAAAAAAGCATCAGAAAAAACTGTAACGGATATAGATGATTTTTTTATAAGTTTAGTAAAACATGTAAAGCCGCCTTTTTATTTTTTCGTTGCTTTATATGCAGCAGCTCAACTTTTGGAGCTAAATAGTCTAATTAGAAAAATTATTTTTGCCGCCTTTTTAGTAACGGTGGTTTATCAAACTATAACAGTCCTGCAAAGAGTTATAGATTATGGGATTAAAAAACTTCTAACGGGATCAGGTGAGGACTCTGATCAAGACAGAGAAGCCATTGTTAAACTAGTGGGGCAGCTTACAAAAGTTTCGCTTTGGGTAGTTGGTATTTTGTTAATTTTGTCTAACTTTGGAATAGACGTGACATCGCTTATAGCTGGTCTTGGTATTGGTGGTATTGCTATTGCGTTGGCCTTGCAAAATATTTTTGGAGACATGTTTGCATCTTTTTCTATTTTTATGGACAAACCCTTTAAAGTCGGTGATTTTATTGCGATTAGTCCAACTGAAAAAGGAACTGTTGAAAAGGTAGGGATAAAAACAACAAGACTGAGGACATTACAAGGTCAGCAAATTGTTATCTCTAACAAAAAACTTACTGACAGTTCGGTTGAAAACTTTCGTAGAATGGAAAAAAGAAGAACAACATTTGCTTTTGGTGTTACATACGAGACACCACTGGAAAAACTAAAAATGATTCCTGATATGGTAGGTGAAATAATCAAAAAAACAAAAAATGCAAAGTTGAATAGAATTCATTTTAAAAAATTAGGTTCATCAAGTCTAGACTTTGAAACTGTTTTTACTATGCAGACTCCAGGATATCATGATTTTATGGATGCTCAAGAGAAAATTAATTTTGAAATAATGGAAAAGTTTGAGGAAGAAGGGATAGAATTTGCTTATCCAACCCAAACTTTATTTATTAAAAAATAGAAACTGATTTAGTTAGTATATAGTTAATCTATGAAAAAAATTCAAGTTTATTGGAAAAAGAATTGGTACATTGGTATATTGATTTTAGCAATGTTAATTTCTCTAGGAATTAGGGCATGGAACATTGAAGATACTTTATATTTTAGGATGGATCAAGCTAGGGATGCTCAATTAATTAAAGCAGCATTTGATGGGGGGATTGGTGAATTGCCACTTTTAGGACCAAGGGCAGCCGGTTCTTTTTTGAGATTGGGTCCTGTTTTTTATTACTCCCAGTTTATATCTGCTGAAATATTTAACTCAGTTGAGCCATATGTATTGGCTTTTCCTGATCTTTTGTTTTCGATTCTAACAATCCCATTATTTTATTATTTCTTACGTAGTTTTTTTTCAAAAAAAGTAAGTATAGGCGTCACATTAGTATTTGCATCTTCTTTTTTATTAACACAATATGCCCGTTTTGCTTGGAACCCGAATTCAATTCCATTTTGGTTTTTATTAACAATTATTAGTGGATACAAGACAGCTATTGGAAAAGGATCAAAAGAAGCTGGTAAGTGGCTTATTTTAACAGTTACTGCTTATTCAATTGCAAGTCAACTGCATTTCACAGCATTTTTATCTTTGCCAGTAGTTATTGGAATCTTTTGGTTATTTAATTGGCCTAAAAAAATTAAGTTTAGATTTTGGGCTCTAGCGTTAGGTGTATTATTATTTTTTTATTCACCAATGTTAATTAGTGAATTTTTTACGGACTTTGATAATAGCCATCAATTTTTGTACGCACTTTCCTCTAAGGGTTCAGATCCAATTTCTTTAAGCACACAACTTGAAAGATCATTGAGATTGCATGCTAAATACTATTCATTGGTGCTCACTTCTTATGGAAATATTAAGGCCAATGAATTTATAGGAGCTTTTTTATTTATGATATTTTTTTCTATTTGGAGATTTCGAGTTTCTTGGACTAAGGAGAAATGGAAAACAAAAAAATCTTTTATTTTAATGATTATATGTTGGTTTTCTGTTTTTGTTGTGCTGTACTCTAAATTGGCAATGGATATTTCAAAACCAAGATTCTGGTTGCTAATCGCTTTTTTACCATTCGTATTTCTAGCTCTTGTCTTACAATGGTTGGAATCATTTAAACATAAAAAAACAGCCAAGACTGTTACTGTTGTTTTAATTGGTATTTTAATTTCTTTTAATTTATATGCCGTTGGTTATTGGTATTATTCGTTAGAGGTGCAAAAAATACATCAAGGTTTTTATGTAAGAGATCTTCAGTTAAAACAAACCGATCTTATAGGTACAAAACAAATGAAACTGACTGCAGCAAAATGGACTGCTATTGCAGAGAAGAACAACAAACAGATATGTTATACCTCAGAGAAAGAATATCTTTCCCCATATGAATACATCTTAGATGTGTATTATCCAGGCCAAGCTACTAAAAGAATAAAATTTTCTACAGATACCAACGAAAGTTGTTCATTTGTATCAGTTAGGCATGGTGGGACAGAAGGTAAGAATCCTATAAGGAAGGATCATGCAGAGGAGTTTGAGATTGTTTCTAAAAAACTCTATAATAGAATGGTTATCTGGGAATTGGAAAAAAAAGACATATTAAAGGAAGAAAAGATAATGGATAAAGTAACAGAAAAGATTGAAATTGAAAATTTTGAATTAACGGAGCAAGAAGAAGTTGAGGAAGAAAACGAGAAGATAAAAAAATTACCACGAAAACCACGTGTTTTCTGGAAACACGTTTTTGGAACAGAAAAATATGAAGGATAAAAAGAAAGAAAAAAAAATACAATCTGAGTTTACTAAAAAAGATATCGAGTCCTGGCAAGATAAGCCTTTTTTGTTATCTGGTAAGAAAGATACAGTGGTTATTTTATTACATGGTTGGTCTGCTCTTCCAAGACAAGTGAGGTCGTTGGCGGAATTTATTAATAAAGAAGGTTATTTAACATATGCCCCAATGTTTTCTGGACATGGAACGCATCCAGATGATTTGTTTAATGTGAAGGGAAGCGACTGGATTAAGGATGCTGAATTGGCAATTAAGTTAGTTAAAAAGAAAAGGTATATTAAAAAAGTTGTTTTAGTAGGAGTTTCTTTGGGTGGCAATGTAGCTCTTTTAGTTAGTCAAAAAGCAAAAGTAGACGGAGTTGCTCTTTTGGGTACACCAGTGCATCTCAAGAACCATTTTGGAGTTTGGCTTGGTTTATTATGGTTACCTTTTTTCAAGAAGTATATAAAAAAGAGTTATCCGAAAAGTATTCAAAGAGATTTAGAGTTTTTAAATACAACATCTTATCAATATTATCCAACTATAAATGTTAGGGAAGTTTTGGACGTAATAAGAAAGTGTGCATTTTCTCTGAGAAAAGTAAAAGCACCAATTTTGATTTTACAGACCAATAAGGATTATTTGGTTACAAAGTATTCCCCTTGGGTAATCTACAACAGTGTTAGTTCTAAAATAAAAAAACTGCAATGGATTAAACTAACAGGGAAAGAGCATGTTTTTGTGCAGAGTGAAAGAAAAGAATATTATTCTTTGGTTTTGAACTTTGTGGAGCAAATTTCAAGTAATTTAGAAAAATAATGAAAATAGCATTTTTTTCAAATTCATATTTTCCAATAACGTACGGATCAACTGTTTCTGTTGAAAATTTCAGACTTGGATTGGAGGAGTTGGGACATGAAATACATATTTTTACTCCAAATTTTCGCGGGTATAAGTATGAGGTAAAAAACATACATCTATACCCAGCATTTTTGTTTGGATATAAGATAAAATATCCTATTGCTTTACCGTATTTTCATAAAATAAGGGAAGAAATCAAAGAGGGTGAGTTTGATATTATTCACGCACAACATCCTTTTTCGATTGGAGTTGATGCAATGAAAATAGCAAAAGAGGAAAATATACCGCTTGTTTTCACGCATCATGCTAAATATGAAGACTTTACACACTATGTTCCGCCGATTATTCCTCAAAAACTATTAAAATATATTGTAAGGAGTAAAGTTAGAAAATTTGCTAATAATTGTGACGTTTGCATATCTCCAAGTGAAACTACAAAGAGCTATATGAGAGAAAGAGGGATAAAAGCTAGGATTAAGGTTTTACCAACGGGCATTGACTGGCAAAAATTTCAAGAAGGAGACAGAGAAGGAACAAGGAAAAAGTTAGGAATAAAAGCTGATCAAAAGGTGATTATGTTTTTAGGCAGAATTGAAAATGAGAAAAACATAATGTTCTTAGTTGGTGAAATATTCCCTTTATTGAAAAAAGACAAAAAAATAGTATTTCTTTTTGTGGGAGAAGGTAGTTTGATGAATGAAATAAAACAAATAGCACTACAAAGTGGTATTTTAGAGCAACTTATTTTCACGGGGATAGTAAAGCAAAGTGTAGTTGCTAATTTTTATGCAACAACAGATATTTTTGTACATGCATCGCTTACAGAAACACAAGGTATGACTATAGCCGAAGCAATGGCCTCTGGTTTGCCAATTGTTGCTGTAAAGGCATCAGGAGTCGTTGATCAACTCAAAGACGGTGAAACAGGTATTATGGTTGATCAAAAAAAAGGAGTGTTTGGAGAAAAAATTACAAAAATGCTTTCAGATTCGGTTTTAGCAAATAAATTTGGTAAAGCTGCTAGAAGGAAAGCAAAAGAATACGATAATAAAAAAAGATCAAAAACTTTAGAGAGTGTATATCTAAAAATAAAAAAATAAATTAATTTAAAACGTTTGTAATACAATGTAGGCTACCCCCTTGCTTTGTATTAGCAAGATCAACAACAGGAAAGGGTTTATAACCTAAGCTTAAGAATAAATCAAAGGCCTTTAGAGCATTTCCTTGCAAGTCTTCTCTAGAAAGAGGAGACTCTTTTTTATCTATTCTCTTCAATCCCTCTGTGTATATAGGAAAAATTATTTTATTTTGGCCAGTTAACTTGTCTTTAAAGGGGATTGCATTTAAATATGATTTTGAAGTTTTAATATCTTTCTGTGATATAACCAACTGTTTAACTGTAAATCCTAACTTTTCAAGTTGTTTTTTGTAAAGTAGATGTTGAATGGATGCTTTACTCGTGGGCTCATCAGCAATCAAATTAATAATTGCTACATTGTTGTCTAAAAAAAGAACGGATTGGTCTAGATGTATAAAATTTTCTTTTCGTGATTTATTTCCTAGGAAAATTACATCGGAGGAAGGGAAGAAATTTTTAATAATAGACTTCGCTTTTAATTTGGATATGTTTTGTCCAAGCTCATTGTATAAAGTACGTGTTTTTTGAATAGTTTCAAAATCAATAAAAATATAATTCAAAAAGTCTTTTTTAGCTGCAGTGATATTGCCACCTTCAAAGAAAAATGGTGCTGTTAAGGTTTCTTTGTATGGTAAGAGGGAAAGATTTCTTTGAGTGGTTCTTCTAAAGTTTTTGCTTTTTGTCTTTGCTAGAGGTAAAAGCAACAAGTCTGTTTTTACCAAAGAATCGACTTTGGTAATTGGTTCAAAATAATCTTGAGCCCAAAGTTCAAAATCTATGTTTTTTGAATATATATAGTGCCTTTTATTAGGTAACTTCATTGTATTAAAAAAGTGTTCTAAAAAAAGAGAATTATTTTCGGGTGTAAATATTGTTAAACTAGTGTAAGAAGGAAGTGCCAACAGAAGATCTCGATAGTGAGATTCAAGTAGTTTCAAAGTTTCTGTTTCGGAAATGTTACTTTGTGGGATTGTGAGGGCAAGCTCACTAAGGTTTTTTTGATAATCAGGAGTTATTTCTATAGTAGTTGATAGTAGAGGCATTTTATCGAAAAAAGTGTTTTTAAAGATAAAAAACACCAAGAACAAGATAATTACCAGAGCAATAATTAGTTTTTTATTCTTTTTCATAAATAATAGATTATTCTAGATGAACAGAAGCTGTTATATTGTCTACTCGTTTTTTTAAAGAAGGAGATTTTTTCAAGAGAGGGTCATTTTTTAAAAATTCCTGAGCCATTGTTCTTGCTAATTGTATTGTTTTTGTATCTGCAAGTGATTCCATTGTGATATCGGGGATTCCAGATTGAGTGATTCCCATAAATTGGCCAGGCCCTCTTAGTTTCATGTCCTCTTGTGCTATCAAAAAACCGTCGTTAGTCTTTTCCATGATGTGAAGTCTTTTTGTTGAAGAAGGAGCGTTATTCGAAGTAATTAAGAAACAATAAGATTGATGCGCTCCACGACCAACTCTTCCTCTGAATTGATGAAGTTGAGCTAATCCAAAGCGCTCTGCTCCCTCAATAACCATGACAGAAGCATTTGGTATGTCTATACCCACTTCTACAACTGAAGTTGCAATAAGAATATCAAACTCTTTGGCTTTAAATTTTTCCATAGTAAGTTCTTTTTCTTTTGGTTTCACCTTTCCATGCAAGAGACCTAGATTATAATCTGCGAAGGGTCCATTCTTTAAATTCTCTAACTCAGTCTTAGCCGCCTTCACTTGCGAAATTTTAGAAGACTCTTCTACTAAGGGATAAACGAAAAAAGCTTGTCTTTTTTTAGCAATTTCTTGTTTTATGAATCTATAGACTGCCTCTCTGTTGTTTGAAGAAATAACCTTTGTGATGATTTTTTTTCTTCCTTTCGGATATTCATCGATAATAGATAAATCTAAATTGCCAAAGAGGGCCAATGAGAGAGTTCTTGGTATGGGGGTAGCAGTCATTGTTAGAAGATGTGGAATCTTGGTTTTTAAACCATCTTTTATCTCAAGTGCACCTTGTTGTAATTTTGCTCGTTGTTTTACACCAAAGCGATGTTGTTCGTCAATATTGAGTAGTGCTAATTTTTTAAACTTAACGTTGTCTTGGAGAATAGCGTGTGTTCCAATTACAAAAGCAACCTCACCTAATGCTATTTTTTTTGTTAATTTTAGTTTGGATATTTTTTCTTGACCAATTCTTCCCTGTGATCCAGTCAAAAGAGCCCCCTTGAAGCCTAGTTTGTGTAGTAGTTTTGAGATTCCTTCATAATGCTGAACCGCAAGCACCTCTGTTGGAGCAAGTAGTGCAGCTTGGAATTTGTTTGATATTACAGAGAGAATTGCAAGTGTTGCAACTACAGTCTTTCCGCTTCCCACATCTCCTTCTAAAAGTCTATTCATAGGAGTTGTTTTTTCTAGGTCTTGTATGATTTGCCAAGCAGATTTTTTTTGAGCATCTGTTAGAACAAAGGGAAGTGATTTTACAAAATCTTTAATCAATTTCTTTTTAAACTTAACTTTAGGAGCCTTATTTTTATCCCAATTAGCTTTTACCGAGAGGGCTTTTAGCTGAAATAAAAACATTTTCTCGAAAGCAAATCGTTTTTTTGCAAGTGCACTTTCAGTTGAGTTTTCTGGAAAATGAATACTCCAAAGAGCGTCTTCTAACAAAGGAAACTTAAGTTCTTTTAGTAATTCTTTCGGTAAAGATTCTTCTACTTCTAATATATCAAGTATTCTTTTGATATTCTTTCTGAGCCAAAAAGACGTTAAACCCTTAGTTTCTGGGTAAATGGAGACGATTGATCCAGTGGACGTGGAATTAGTTGATACAGCTTCTTCCAGCAAGAGTTTTTTTTGTGAAATTATTTCAAAATTAGGGTGTTGAAACTGGAGCTCATTTGATTTTGAAATACTAGTTTTTCCACTTAACTGAACAAAAGAATCTTTTTTTGCGTATTTCAATGGCCCTACGAAGTTAAACCAAACAGCCTTGATCGTTCCAGTGTCATCTGCTACGTATATTTCAGTAATTGACATTCTACGACGCCAAGCCCTTTTTGTTTTTATTTCGGTAATTTGTCCTCTTATTGTTACGGTTTCTCCTATGAGTAAATCTACAATTTTTTTGAATTGAGAAAAGTCATCATACCTGGAAGGGAAATGATATAAAAGGTCCTCAACTGTTAGAATGTTTAGGATACTAAGCTTTTGTCTCCAGGAGGTAGAAATAAAAGGGATTTTTTCTATTGATGTATTTAGAGACAGAGTTGCCATTTTTTTGTATTAAAAAATAGACGATGTGTCCTTGGCAGGATTCGAACCTACGACCTTTGGTACCGCAAACCAATGCTCTATCCAACTGAGCTACAAGGACTTGAGATTAAATAAAAAGCACTATTTCATTAAATATCGAAATGGTGCTTTTTGTCAAATCAAGAAACTTTTAAATTAGTTGTTCCAAAGAGTCAACAAGAGCTTCCTCATGTTCTTTCTCTGGTAAGAAGTCTTTTAAAATATCTCTTAAAGTGTTTGGATCAGTGTCACCAAGTGGAATTTGAATGTATGGAATCAAAGATTTTTTGCTTTTAAGCGAAAGAATTTTTCTACCATTAGGTTCGTAGAATATCCAAAAATCTTTCAACGAAGAGAACTTATAGAGACTGTCTTGAGCAAGAACACCCTCAGAAGTTACTCCAAATCTAAAGTATTGAGATTCTTTCTTCTCAAACAAATAAAGAATAAGTCCGATTAGAATAGCTAGAATAGCTAATGGAAAATTGTCAGTAAATAATCCTACTGCTACTAAAGTGACCAATACAACAAAAACTACAACATACCAAGTACTGGACTTTGGAACACTTTCAAATTGAATCGATTGCCATGATAATAATACCTTTTTCTTTTTATTGTTAAAAGAAACAGTTGCAGTAGCTTTTTGTTTTGTTTTTTCTTGAGAGGTAATTGCCTGTCTTTTCTCAGGAATGCTCTTTTTTAGGACGTGAGTAGGCGCTGCACTTTTTTTTGGTACCGATGAAGGTACTTTGTTTTTTAATGTATACATTTTTGTTTCAAGATTTTTTTGCTATTCCATAAGTATAGCATTTAAAAGTGAAAATTCAAAAAAATTATACTGGGTTTCTTTGTAAAGTCACACTTTTCCAACAAAAGTCAACTTGACGGGGGTTTAATTTTTGTTAAAATAAGGGCATAAGTGCTTTTCAAAGCGCATTTATAGAACATTAAAAATTAATTTTTTAACCATAGAACGTTTCAGATTTGTTGTGTGGTTGAATAATTCTAGAAAGGAAGGTGAAATTATGAACGAAACCCCAGAAATTCAGGAAGATCTAGGTGTTGGAGGAAAAACCAAAAATTGGCTTCAGGATAATATTAGAATTATCTTGTCTGTGCTAATTGTGGTTGCTATTGCAGCTGGAATCTACTCTTATTCAAAGAGAACAGACGAGGAATTGGTTCAAGAGGAAGCAATGATTGAGGAAATTGGTGAGGAAATTGCAGCAATGGAAGAAGAAGAGAGTCCAGTAACGATTATTGGAGAAGAAAAAACAGAGGAAATGAATACAGAAGAAGTAAAAACAGAAGAAGTTACTGAGCCTGTAGTTGAAGAAGTAAAGACAGAAGAAGTTAAAATTGCTCCAGTTGAAACTACTCAAGAATCTGTTAGTGAGGAGTCCGATGAAGCTTTCATTGAGACTGCTGCCAACGGTGACAGTAGAACCACTCTTGCTCGTAAAGCATTGAGAAATTATTTGGAGAAAAACAATGATTCAAGCTTAACTGTTGAACACAAAATTTATATCGAAGATTATCTTCGTAAAAATGTTGGGTCCACAGGTAGTGTGAATCCTGGAACAAAAATTAGTTTTTCAAAGAATCTTATTAAAGATTCAATCGAGAAAGCTAAAACTCTTTCAGAGAATCAATTGAATAATCTTGAAAAATATTCAAGAAGAGTCTCAAACATTTAATTCGTTGACAATGGAAAAAATTGTTGGTTGGCGAATTTGTATTAGGCCCATTGTTTCATGTCTGGAAGGTCAAAACAAAACATAAAACAAAAATAAACAGTTCTTTTGGACATGAAGTTCTTATATATAACAAAAATCCGGCAACGACCGGATTTTTGTTATATAAGAGAAAAAACACCGAATAGAAATCTTGTAAAAACAGTAAAAATATGTTAAAATACACGGACTAAATTCAAAAATTTGAAATGGAAAGAAATACTATTTATATAAAAGGTGCACGAGAACATAACCTAAAAAACGTTAATTTAGAACTTCCAAGAGATAAGTTTATTGTTTTTACGGGACTTTCTGGGAGTGGAAAGTCTACACTAGCTTTTGATACAATTTTTGCTGAAGGGCAAAGGCGTTATTTAGAAAGTTTGTCCAGTTATGCTAGACAATTTCTAGGTCAAATGGACAAACCGAATGTGGATTATATAGAAGGTCTTTCACCAGCAATATCCATTGATCAAAAAACGGCTTCACATAATCCTCGTTCAACAGTGGGAACTGTGACAGAAATCCATGATTATTTGCGTTTGTTGTATGCAAAGATTGGGCTCCCACATTGTGGAGAATGTGGAAAAGAAATTTCAAAGTTGTCGGTTGATGAGATTGTTGAGAGAATTATGGATTTACCAGAGATTGTTAATATAGATAAATCAGATAAAAAAGCAAAGTTAGTGCTTTTGGCGCCTATTGTAAGAGGGCGAAAAGGTGAGTACAACACATTATTAAAAGATTTTTTTCAACAAGGTTTTTCTGAGGCAATTGTAAATAATGAAAAAATTCATCTTTTAGAGTGGAAGGCTTTAAAGTTAGATAAACAGAAAAAACATTTTATTGATATTGTTGTTGATGAAATTGAGGTTATAGCAGATAACATTAGTAGAATATATGAGGGAGTGGAATCATCACTTCGTTCTGCAGAAGGTTTAGTGAAGGTCAGACTTTTTGGCAAGGATAAGGTTTTCAACCAAAGACTTTCTTGCCCAGACCATGATATTGAATTTCCGCCGCTTGAACCAAGGTTATTCTCTTTTAACTCACCATTTGGTGCTTGTAGTGAATGTGAAGGATTAGGGTTAAAGAAGGAAATTGACCAAGGATTGGTTATGCCGGATCAGAATAAAACTATTTTAGAGGGGGGATTTATTCCTTGGAGTTATAAAAAAAATAATTATTACGGAGTCTTATTTAATGCTGTTTGTAAAGAGTTCGGAATTTCCCAAAACACTCGTATTAAAGATCTTACATCAAGTGATAGAAGAATAATATTAGAGGGTCCTGGAAGTGAATTTGACAGTACGGTTACTATTAAGTACAAATTTAAGTCTAATACGGGTCACTATAATATTAAATGGAATGGGATTATGGGACATCTCATTCAGCGTTATTATAAAACTCAGTCTGATGCTGTAAGAAAGGAAATTGAGAAATACATGAGTAATAAGCCTTGTTCTGTTTGTAAAGGGGCTAGACTAAATAAAGAAGCTCTTTTGGTTACAGTTGGAGGGAAGAATATCGCTGAATTATCAAATTTATCAGTTAAAGCTGCAATTTCTTTTTTTGAAGCAGTAAAACTAACAAAGCGTGAAGAATTAATTGCTAGTAGGATTTTAAAAGAAGTTATTAATAGACTCAGTTTTTTGGCAAATGTTGGTCTTGAATACCTTACACTTGCCAGAACAGCTAATACAATTTCTGGAGGAGAGGCACAAAGAATTCGTCTTGCCTCACAAATTGGTTCCGGATTGGTAGGAGTTCTATATATATTAGACGAACCATCAATTGGATTGCATGCTAGAGATAACACTAAACTTTTAAAAATGCTTATTCGTTTAAGAAAACTCGGCAACACAGTAATTGTAATTGAACACGACGAAGAGACTATTCGAAAAGCAGACCACATTGTTGATATTGGACCTGGAGCTGGTATACATGGAGGGAAGATTACCTTTTCAGGGACCGTAAATAAAATGCTAAAAGACAGGAATTCTGTTACAGCAAGTTTTTTAAATGGGACAAGAGTTATTGCAACACCAAAAGAAAGAAGGAAAGCAACAACAAAAAAGATATTAGCTATCAGGGGAGCTAGTGAACACAACCTAAGAAGTGTAAATGTAGAAATTCCAACTAGAGTTTTTACCTGCGTTACAGGTGTTTCTGGTAGCGGGAAGTCTACATTAGTGGAAGATATTTTGTATAAATGGATGTCTAATCGTTTACATAGAAGCATGCATGTTCCTGGTAATGTAAAAGAAATTGCAGGATACCATCACGTTAATAAGGTAATTATGATTGACCAAAGCCCTATAGGAAGAACCCCAAGATCAAATCCAGCAACTTATACAGGTGCCTTTACTCTTATTAGAAAGTTATTTGCACAAACAGTTGGTGCAAAAGAAAGGGGCTACGAAATGGGAAGATTTTCTTTTAATGTAATTGGTGGAAGGTGCGAGAATTGTAAAGGAGATGGTCAACTGAAAGTAGAAATGCAGTTTATGCCAGATATCTATCTCCCTTGTGATGTTTGTAATGGTAAAAGATATAACAGGGAAACACTGGAAGTTAAATACAAAAATAAAAATATTTCGGAGGTTTTGGAGATGACAGTGAATCAAGCCGTAGAGTTTTTTGAGAATTTCCCTGAAATATACAATAAATTTAAGACATTGCAAGATGTGGGACTTGGCTATATTGGAATTGGTCAGAGTGCAACAACTCTGTCTGGTGGGGAAGCACAAAGAATTAAATTAGCTAGTGAGTTGTCGAAGCGAAATACTGGAAATACGCTTTATATATTAGACGAGCCAACTACTGGGCTCCATTTTGCAGATGTTGAAAAATTATTAGAAGTTCTTAATAGACTTGTTGATGCAGGTAACACAATTGTTGTTATTGAACATAATATGGATGTGATTAGGTCTGCAGATTGGATTATTGACCTTGGTCCAGAGGGCGGTGATAGAGGCGGAAAAGTTGTGGCAGCCGGAACGCCCGAACAAGTTGCAAATCTAGAAGATATAAGCTATACAGGTTTTTATCTAAAAGCGGCTTTTGAATTAGAAAAACAAAGAAGCAACCCCAAAGTTTAAGGGTTACTCGTTGATTCTTGGAATCTGAGATTTAATGAGCGATTTTTTCAAAATAAGGCAACTTACACACGGCAATTTGTAGTTCTTGAAATTTATCCGACACAACAAGCATGTCACAAAAGAGGCTAGAAACAAAATGCCCTCCTTGGTATAAATAAGGGTCTCTAAGGTTCAATTTGCCGAGATTGGTTGTTTCAGAAAAGTCAGCAAGATCTAAAATTATTTTTTTTATTGTTATTCCACCAATTTTTTTGGTTGATTTCAAAACAGTAGAATTGAATTTTCTTGTTTGTTCTTGCATGGCATCTCCCTTTGAAAAAAGTTTTCTTTTTGTTTACAATATAGAAAAAACACCACTTAATGTCAACTAAATATCGTGAAATTAAATAAGGAAATAACTGAAAAAATAGCAAAACTGCCTAATGAACCAGGTATTTATTTTTTTTATGGTCAAGAAAAAGGGATTGAAAAGCTTTTATATGTCGGAAAAGCAACCTCTCTAAAAAGTAGGGTGTCATCTTATTTTCAAAAAAAGTTAAATTATGAAAGACCAATAGAGTTTGTTATCTCGCAGATAGCAAAAATTAAGATTAAGAAGACAGAGTCTGTTTTGGAAGCATATTTTTTAGAACAAAAGACTATAAATAATCTTCAACCTAAATACAATGTATTGGGAAAAGACGACAAATCTTTTGTTTATGTGGGCGTGACGAAAGAGGAATTTCCAAGGTTTTTAATTTATAGAAAAACAGATTTAGAACAAGGTCTGGTGAAGGATATTTCTAGAATGTACGGGCCTTTTGTGTCCAAACATTCAGTTGAAAATGCGCTTAAGATCTTAAGAAAAATATTTCCTTATCATAGTAATGTACAAAAAACAGAGAAAGGCTGTTTAGATTATCAAATCGGACTTTGCCCAGGGCCATATGCGGGAAAAATATCTTCCGAGAATTATCACAAAAACATCGAAGCAATCGAAATGATTTTTTCTGGTAAAAAAAGATTGCTTATCAAGAAGCTCCAAAGAAAGATGAATCAATTAGCTAAAAGGGAGATATTTGAAGAAGCTGCAATTCTTAGAAATCAGGTCTTTTCTTTGCAACATATTCAAGATATGGCAATGGTTGGGCAAAGAAATAAACAAAAGCGACATTCAAATATAAAATTTAGAGTAGAAGGTTATGACATTTCGAATACGGGTAAAAATCAAATGGTTGGTTCAATGGTGGTTTTCGATAATCAAAATGGCATAATTGAAGCTAACAAAAGCGAATATAGAAAATTTAAAATAAAGAGAAATACAACACAAAACGATCTAGCTGCTATGAAAGAAATCTTGGAAAGACGTTTTTCTAATAAGTGGACATTACCAAATTTGGTTATAATAGATGGGGGTAGTGTTCATCTACGTCTCACAAGAGAGGTTTTTTCTGAAATGAAATTATTAATTCCAATTATTACTGTTGCCAAGGGACCGACTAGAAAAAGACTAAAATTATTTTCTTATGGGAATGTTCCAAGAATAACAAAAAAAACAATTGCACAAGTTAGGGATGAGGCTCATAGATTTGCAATAGGGTATCATCGCAAACTACGTGCTAAAAGTTTATTAAATAAATAGAGCAGAAATTAGAAAAAAGTTAGTGTTTTATGACAGCTATACTCTTTACTTAGCGCTCTTTTTATAGTAAACTATATCTTTAGATAAAAGTAACAATTTCAAATGGGGAAACACAACAAAATAATTATCAAAGAGGCGTCTCAGAACAATCTAAAAAAAATAGATATTGAAATTCCTAAAGGCAAACTAGTTGTAATTACTGGTGTTTCTGGTAGTGGAAAAAGTTCTTTAGCTTTCGACACTTTATATGCAGAAGGATATCGTCGTTACGTAGAAAATCTTTCTTCGCATGCGAGATTTTTTCTTCAGTCAGTGAAAAAACCAAAAACTAAAAGTATCATGAATCTGTCACCAGCAATTGCAATTGATCAAAAAAGTGATCTAAATAATCCACGTTCGACGGTAGGCACAATAACTGATATATATGATTTTTTCAGAATATTGTTTGCAGAAGTTGGAGTTCCCGTTTGTTCTTGTTGCGGAAGTAAGATGCAAAAACAAGATGAAGAAACTTTGATTGCAAAAATTAGAAAAATGCCTAAAGGAACAAGACTTGTTGTGTTAGCAAAGTGGAATGGTGAACAAGCTACTGTAAAAGAAAAAGTTAATGCAATTGCTTCGCAGGGATTTGCTAGGGTTAGGGTTGGACAAAAGATGCTTACAGTTTCACAAGCTATATTAAAGGATTTTTCAGATTTTTCTAATGATGAAGAAGTTCAAGTTGTTGTTGATAGGCTAATGTTGCTACCAAATCGCTTTGATAGAGAAAGGATTATAGATTCTTTGCAAACTGCTGCAAAAATGTCAAAAGGGGTAGCACTGGTTTCAGTTGATAATGAATATGTTTTAAGATATAGCAATCAATTCAGATGTTCTTCTTGTGGTAAGACTTTATCTGACTTAACTCCAAAGAATTTTTCTTTCAATTCTCCAGAAGGTGCTTGCGAATGTTGTACCGGATTAGGAGTGGTTTTTAGGGCTGATGAGGAAAAGATGGTCCCAAGTAAAACTATTTCGATTAATGAAGGTGCAATTATGCCATGGAGTAGGAGCGGTGGTAGGATTAACAAAGAGTCTTTTCATAGTTTGGTTTTAAAAGCACTTGCTAAAAAGTATAAATTCAAATTAAGTGTTCCAGTTGGTAAGATTCCAAAAGAAAAAATAGATAAAATCCTTTATGGAACAGGTGAGGACAAGATTACAATTCAAGGGAAGAATGTTAAAAAGCAAGAATTTGTTTTTGAAGGAGTTGCTGCTGAGCTAGAGAATAGATATGTTAACGCAGAGTCGTCTTTTATTCGCAATAAAGTCGAAAAATATTTAACAAAAGTGAAATGTCATAAGTGTAATGGTAAAAGACTTAAACAAGATTTTTTGCATGTTAAAGTTTTGAATAAGACAATTGATGAGTATGTTACATGTGAAATAGATGTGCTTATTGAAAATCTGAAAAAGGCAAGAAAAAATGAGATAGAGAAAGTAGAAAACAAATGTCAGATTAAAATGATTTCACAAATTTTTGATGAAATTATTGCTAGATTGGAACCATTTGAAGATGTCGGATTAGGATATTTAAATTTGAACAGAAGTAACCAAACTTTATCTGGAGGAGAATTTCAAAGAGTTAGACTTTCCACCCAGCTTTATAGTGGACTTTCTGACGTAGTATATGTTCTAGATGAACCGTCAATAGGGCTTCATCCAAGGGATACGCAGAAACTTATAAAGACTTTACGCAAATTGCAAAAATGTGGAAACTCAGTTGTAGTGGTAGAACATGATAAGGATATTATTTTAGCTGCAGATTATTTGATTGATATTGGACCAAAAGCAGGAGAAGACGGAGGAGAAGTTGTTTTTGAAGGAACAATTCAGCAGTTAAAACAGGCTGATACCAAAACAGCAAGACATCTTTTTGGCAAGAAAGGTAGTGAGAAGAAGGTTGTTTCTAAAAAAAGAAAAAGTTCAGAAAATCTGACAATAAAAGGAGCAAGACAAAATAATCTAAAAAATTGTGATGTTAATATTCCATTATTCAACCTAGTTTCAATTGTAGGTGTTTCAGGCGGAGGTAAAAGTTCGCTTATTAATGATATTTTGGCAAAAGCAATCAGAAAAGAAATTCATAATAGTTTGGAAGATCCAGGTGACTTTGATAGACTGATTGGTGTCGAACACATCAATAAAGTTGTTATTGTAGATCAAGGTTCTATTGGAAGATCTCCACGTTCTAACGCCGCAACTTATACAGGAATCTTCAGTCATATCCGGAAGTTATTTGCGCAAACTGAGTTGGCACAAAAAAAGAATTTTACTGCTAGTCATTTTTCTTTTAATATGCGTGGTGGAAGATGTGAATATTGTCAGGGGGATGGTGTGAAGAAAATTGAAATGCATCTCCTAAATGATGTATACACTGATTGCCAATATTGTAATGGAACGCGTTATAGTAACAAAATGTTAGAAGTTAAATATCACGGAGCGAACATTGTTGATGTTTTGGATATGAGTGTAGATTACGCGTACCATTTTTTCAGTTCAAATAAAATTATTTCAGATAAGTTAGGGGCCTTAAGAAGCGTAGGACTAGGATATCTTAAGTTGGGTCAGAGTGCTACAGAATTATCAGGTGGGGAGGCGCAACGGATTAAATTAGCCTCTGAATTAGCTAGAAAATCAAATGGCAACACCCTATATATATTAGATGAACCAACTATTGGATTACATTTTAGTGATGTTCAAAAATTATTATTAGTTTTGCAGGGACTTGTTGATGCCAATAACTCTGTTTTAGTGGTTGAACACAACACAGATGTGATAGAAGCAAGTGACTATGTGATTGAAATTGGTCCAGAAGGTGGTTCAGCAGGAGGAGAAATCGTTTTTGAGGGCACACCAACCCAGCTAAAAACAGCAAAAACTTTGACAGGGAAATTTATTAATTAAAAAAGATGAAAAGCAATCCATTGGATGAAAATATAGTTTTTACTTTAGCATACTTCGGTGCTATGAATTATCCACTAACACTTTTTGAATTGTGGAGAAACCTTTTTCAAGTTAATAGTGGAAGAGAAAGATTTTCTTTTTTAGAGGTTCAAACAGCGCTGAAGAATAAAAAGCTTTTAAAAAGTATTTCCCAAAAGGACGGCATGTTCTTTTTGAAAGGAGACGAAGAATTAGTCAAGAAGCGTTCTGTTGCGTATAAAATATCAACTTCAAAATTAAGGAGGCTTAGAAAATGGGTTAAAATGTTGGAAATAGTACCCTTTGTCAGAGGTGCTTTTCTTACAGGAACATTGTCAATGAAAAATGCTAAGTCAAATAGTGACTGGGATATCTTATTGGTTTTAGCGAAGGGAAGAATTTGGATAGGAAGGCTTTTAGTAGCAATTGTTTTGCAGTTAACTGCGAAAAGAAGGCATGGTAATAAAGTCAAGGAACGTTTTTGTCTAAATCACTATATAACAGAAAATGGACTTATTTTGGAAGAGTATAACGAGTTTTCTGCTAATTTTGTTTCAACATCAATGTTTCTTATAGGAGGTGCTATTTATAAGAGATTTTTACAAATGAATGAATTTTGGATTCAAGGAATTAAACCAAACTACACAAAAGAAGAAGTTTTTGAGAATGATGTTATTAATTTAGAGAGAGTTGGTTTTATTATGATGATGCAAGAAAGTATCGAATTTTTGCTTGAAAAAACAAGAATTGCTAACTTGATAAATGATTTTTCTAGAAGGATTATGATCAAGAAAATAAAAAAAAATCCAAAAACATATTGGAAAGATGCTGATATTCGTTATAGTGAAACAGCTTTAGTGTTTTTACCTAAGCCACACAGAATAACAATGATAAAAGAGGCTAATAAAAGAATGCAACAACTGAATTAGGAAATTGTATGATTGACAAAATGCTTTCAATGATGTATACTGTATTTGTGAGTTAATTACGGGTGATCAGGGTGTTGATCTCCCATTTTTGTTATCTTAAAATCCAGAGGACAAAGAGATAAGAGATAAAAGAATAGTAGATGAACATATACTGATCAAACACCAAAACAAAATGCAAAAATACAAAATACAACTGAATAGACTTTTACTGATACCGGTTGTTGTAATTGGAGTATTTTTTACGCTTAATGCCAATGCGAGTGACTTAAGTGATGAGATAGTTGAAAATGTTAATATTGAACGTCAGAAACAAGGGAAAAGTATCTTAAGAAGAAGTAAAGCGCTTGATAAGGCAGCTACTTTAAAAGCTGAAAATATGATAGGGTATAATTATTTTGCGCATACTTCACCCGATGGAGTTGATCCTTGGCATTGGATTGCCAAAGTTGATTACCAATATAAGTATGCAGGAGAAAATTTGGCCATGGATTTTAGAACGGCTAATGCGGTCCACAAGGCTTGGATGAAGAGTCCTACGCACAAAGAGAATATTGTATCTGAAAAATATACAGAAATAGGAGTAGCAGTTCTTAAGGGGATTGTTGAAGATGGGAAGTCCGAGACAAATATTGCTGTTCAGTTTTTCGCGACACCTTTCGTAGAAGAAAGAATGATTAAAGAACAGACAGAAATGGATAGTGAGGATGACAGAAGTGAAATAGACTTTTTAAACGGTAATAATATTGAAATAATAGAAGCGTCTGTACGTCCTTGGGAAGGGAAGGACGGTGATGAAATGTTGATTTATGTCAAAACATCAGGGCAAGTCAATGGAGCGATGGTTATTATTGGAAAAGAAAAACATGAATTAGAGCAATTACCAGGTAATAAATATATGAATTTGGTAAGTTTGGACAAGGAAAATCTAAGAGAAAACAAAGTTACTATAAAGGTTAAAATTAGCGAAGAAAAGGCTATCTTTCATCAAATTCCTAAATATCAATACTTAGATTATTTGGAAAATGAAAAAAAAGAGAAAATTGATTCACAAGTAATTATTGCTTCAGTTAAAAATGCATCGAATGGTATGGAGACAAGCATGATTATCTCTCATAATATAATTTTAGCAGGATTCGTGTTGATATGTTTAGTGATGGTTGCCAATGTTTGGATTCTAGAGAAAGAAGAAGCAAGATTGTTAGATGAATGCCAGGATGAAGAAATCGTATAGAGAAGTGACTTGTTGCCAAGTAATTGTAATAAAAGACTGTTTAGTAACAAGATTTAAATAAAACAAAAAAAGTACCTTACAACTGAATAAACCAAAGGAATCGTCTCTAAAGCCAGTCTAGTTAATCGCACGACAAGATAAGGATATAATAACTAAAAGTGCATAGTTAGAGTGGGGTTAGAAATGATCCTAGAATCAAAACAAATCACAAATTTGTTCACAATAAAGGGCGGAATTCTCTGCTCTAACCCTATTTAGGGTAATCGAAAAAACATCACATCCTCGGACGTGATGTTTTTGTTTCTGGTTGGTTATATTGACAAAAACATCAAAACATGTTATAGTTGATTATTAACCTTCAATATTTAAAGGGTTAATTTCTAATAATGATTTGTTTTGGTAAGTATGTTATTAGATCTGTTTATAAAGCTATTGTTTAGTCATAATAGTCTGTAAATAGGCCTCATAAGAGGCATAACAAGTTTGAAACAATTAATGCGAAGTTTCGCAAAATTATTATTCCCAGCAATGTGTTTAGCAGCGTTCCTTTCAACTGCAATAGTTTCTGTTGAAGCAATAGACAATAAAATTATTAAAAAAAAAGGTAACGTTATAAAAAAAATAACACAATCAGGGATAATTTCAGTAAATACAAGACAAGAAGATAGGTCGAAACTATCGAATAATTTGTTGAATTTTAAGACAATAAAAGAAGAGGATAAAAAGACACAAGACAAAAAGGCTTTAACAAAAAATGAAAAAAGATTGGCATATTATAAACCAAGATTGGATGCTTATACACCACCTAGCGAAGGAATAGATATTCTAGTAACGGGATATTCTTCTACTCTCGATCAAACATGGGGCGACCCATTTACCACAGCAAGTGGTACTAAAGTACATTTAGGTACAATGGCTTGTCCACCTCAATATCCATTCGGGACTAAGATTTCGATTGAAGACAGAGGAATATATGTGTGTGAAGATCGTGGGGGAGCGATCAAGGGAGACCATTTTGATATGTGGTTTCAGTCAAGAGGTGAGGCACTGCATTGGGGTAAAAGAGTTGTTGCTGCTAAAATAGAAAAATAAGGAAATTCAGATAAACAAAAAAACCGAGCTTTTACTCGGTTTTTTTGTTTATCATTATATATGCTATATTTCTTGTATAATTTAAGAATATTTAGATGACAATAAAAAGATTTAAAAATTTTTCCAAGTTTGATTTTGAGGTGGGGCATTTTATTACTACTAAAAGCTTAGGAAATCAAGCTTTACATACAGGAGATAAAAAAGAGTTTGTTTTAGAAAATAGAAAAAAATGGCTGAGAAAATAGGGGTTTCTTTGGATAAATTTATTTTTTTAGATCAAGTCCATAAAGAGCAGATTGCTAGTGTGAAAAAAATGATGAAGGCAAAGGTGTGTTTGAAAGAGAAACAGCCATTTTTTCTGCCGATGGTGTTGTCACGAAAGCTAAAGAACTGTGTTTGGTGATTTTGGTTGCTGATTGTGTTCCAATGATGTTTTTTGATAAAAAAAAAGGTAATTGCTGTTGTTTATGGTGGCTGGCAAGGTACACTTCGTAGAATCGCCAAGAAGACGGTAAAAAGAATGAAACAAGAGTTTGGATGTAATGTTTTGGATATTATTGTTGGAATAGGGCCTTCTATAGGACCTTGTTGTTTTGAAGTAAAAGAGGACGTTTTTAGTATGTTTGAGAATGAATTTGGAATAGACTATCAAGCTTTAGCAAAAAGCAAAAAAGGTTTTTATATAGATTTGTGGAACATGAATAAATCCATTTTATTAAAAGAAGGAATTTTATCTGAGAATATTGAGATAAATAAACAATGTACAGTTTGTGGTGAAGATGAATTTTTTCAGTTCGGAGAAAATCTGATCTAGGGAGAAATGCGGTTGGAATTTATCTGAAGTAGTCTAGTTTGGTAAATATATTTTATGTAATAAAAAAACGAGATAAATCTCGTTTTTTAAAATAGTGTGCCCGGGGCGGGACTTGAACCCGCACGAACTTGCGTTCAAGGGATTTTAAGTCCCTCGTGTCTACCAATTCCACCACCCGGGCAAATTAGATTTGTAAAATCTTTGAGGTCCGAAGCGGGATTGAACCGCTGTAGAAGGTTTTGCAGACCTTTGCCTAACCACTCGGCCATCGGACCAGTCGTAAAAAACTACTCTAATACAATAACAACATTGACCCGTTTGGTCAATACTGAAGGCTAGAAAGAGTCACGTATTCTCTTTGCAAATTCGATGTCTTTAATAACTCCGTCTGGTTTTGTCTCAATAACCATAGGAATGTTTTTCTTTTTTGCAGTCTCGATAACAGCGCTAATACCCTCTTTTCCAATTTTACCTTTTCCTAGGTGATCATGTCTGTCAACCTTGGAATTAAATTCTGTTAAAGAATCGTTTAAATGAATTAATTTTAATTTTTTGAGACCTATTTTTTTATCTATTTCATTAAAAAATTCCTGGACTTGGTTTTTTTTACGCAAATCATAGCCGGCAACAAAGGAATGACAGGTGTCCATGCAAAAACCGATATTTTCAAATTTGTTTGTAAAATGAGCAATTTCCTCAATTGAATTACCTAGTATATTTCCGCTGTCAGCGGCATTCTCCAATAATAACTTTGCTTTTCCGGTATAGTTCTCTAATACCTTTTCTAATCCTTTTTCAACCTTAAGATAAGAGTCTTCTCTTTTTTCGTCACCATCAAGGTCTTTTGCACTACCGATATGAGTAACTACAAAAGGAATTTGTAAAAGATTTGCAATTTCCAACTCTTTTTTTAAGGAACTTATAGATCCATAGAAAATACGGTTATTTTTACTTGCTAAGTTAATAAAATAAGCTGAATGAATAACGTTTGATTTCCATGGTTTAAAGTCGTTTTCTTTGCATGCCAGGATAAATTTCCTTGCTACTTCGAGTGTTATTTCTTTAGCATTACCACCTCTTGGCGATTTTGAGAATAGTTGGAAAAATTCACAGTTTAAAATAGCTGCTCTTTCGGGAGCCAATTCTATTCCTTTTGCAATTGAAACGTGAGTACCAATTTTAGACATATTATTTTTTTATTCAATTATCCAGGAGCCAGCAAGTTTTTTTAATTTACCTTCTATTTCAAATCCACTAGAAAGTTTATGTCCACCACCCTTAAATTCTCTAGCTATTTCCGAAACATCAATTTTTTTATGTTCATCAGAACGTAAGCTGGCTTTAACCTTATTATTTGGTCTTTCCGAGAGAACTAAGGAAAATTTGCTTCCAGAAATGGTGTTGAGCATTTCGGAAATTCCTCCTAAGTCATGAATTGTTGCATGACATTTTTCCAAGTCTTTTTTAGTAATAAAAGACACTGCCATCCCAGTATTTTTGTTTAATTGTGCTCTTTCTAATGCAACTCCCCATAATTTCAATGTATCCAATGATTTATTTGCAAATAAAACTCGGTTTACCTTCGTAATAGAAGCTCCTTTGCGCATTAAATCGCTCGCAGTTTCTAATGTTTTTGGTGAGGTGTTGCTGTGTCTAAATCCGCCAGTGTCTGCAAATATCCCATTTAAGAGAAATTGTGCAGTTTTAAAGTCTAGTTTAAAGGAAATTTGTTTAAAAAAGTCATAAACTATTTCGCAAGTAGCAGAGGATTTAGAGTTTACTATATTCAAAGCATCTGGTATCAAAGCTCCTTTATTGTGATGGTCTATGTTGGCAATTTTATTCAGAAACTGTGGTTTTAATAGAAATTTGTTAAATCCAAGTTCATAAAAAATAGATCCACGATCTAAAAAAATAAAAGAATCAAAATCTTGGTAAGAAAATTTATTAACAACAGAATATTCTTTAAAAAGTTGTGCTAGTTGTTTTCCTGGTTGGTCTACAGTATAAATAGTAACTTTTTTAGCAGGAAAGGTTTTTTCTATATAACTATTTAGAGCAAAAGCAGAACCTAGTGCATCAGCATCTGGTCTTGGGTGTATCGTAAGAAGAATGTTTTGTGCATTTTCTAGGATAGCTGCTAGTTTTCTAAACTCTTCAATGAAAGACATCACTTTTCTTGTTTACCTCTCCTCTTTTATTTGTTTAAAGACGGATTCTAGTTTTTCAACCTTTTCTTGAGTTTTGTCTAAAGTAAATTCGATTTTAGGTATACATCGAATTTGTAGTGTTTTATTCAGTGCTCCCTGAATTCGATAAATCTCTTTTTGTAGTGTTTTCATAGCGTAATCCCTTTCTTTTTCAGGAAAAACACTAACCATTATTTTAGCACTTTCAAGGTCTATTGTAGTAGTGACCTTGATAATCGAAACAAAAACACTTTTTTTCAAGGAGAGTTCCCTTTGAATTATTTCAGAGACTTTGTCCCTGATGAAATCGTTGATTTTTTCTATTCTTTCTGACATAAGCTATTATAATTTTCTCTTAATTTGTTCTTCTTTATAACATAGAATCGTATCTCCTGGAAAAATTCTCTCTTTTCCTTCAAATGTAATTCCACATTCTAAACCTTCCTTTACTTCAGCAACATCTTGTTTATTCTGCTGTAACTGAATTAAATTTCCAGTTCCCTCTATTTCTTTGTTCCGTAGGATTTCTAGGAAATTACCTTTTATTAATTTGCCGTTCATAACTTTTCCGCCAACAACCATTCCCTTTTTCAAATTTTTGAAAACAGCTAAAACCTTTAGTCTTCCAAGGTCAACCCTTTTTATTTCTGGATCTAGAAGTTCTGACATTTGCTCCTTTACATCTTCTACGAGTTCATAAATAACATTGTATGACTTTATTGGGACCTTACTGTCTTCAGCAAACCTGTTTGCAATTGAGGTGGGTGAAACATTAAATCCATAAATTGCTGCACTACCTGTTTGAGCAGACTGGACATCAGTTTCTGTAATTGGACCAACTCCAGCGTATAGTATGTCCAACGTAACTTCATTTGAAGGGATAGTTTTAAGTATTTGTATTATAGCCTCCAAGGTACCTTTTACGTCACTTTTGATGACAATTGAGAATTTTTTCATTAGAGCCGCATCAATATTTCTGATGAGATCTTGAGAATTACTTGCTACAGCACCTCTAGCAACGGTATAGCTTTGTCTGGCTAGTAATTTCTTTTTACGTCTATCAAGTTGTTTATCTTGTACTTGTAAAACGTCACTACTATTTGGAACGTCTGGTAGACCAATTAGGGTAACTGGCATAGAAGGAGAAGCCGATTTAATTGATTTGCCTGAATAATCTTCAATTTTTCTTACTCGTCCATTGATTCCTCCAATTGTGATATCTTGTCCGATCTTAAGAGTCCCTGTTTTAATAAGAACCGTTGCAACCGCGCCTTTCTGAGGGTCTTTATGAGCTTCTAAGACAACACCTAGCGCACCTCTATTTTCATTAGCTTTGAAAGATTGAACTTCTGAGACTAAAAGAATTGTTTCCAGTAGTTCATCTAGTCCGATGCTTTCTTTGGCTGAAATTTCATTAAGAGGAATGTCTCCACCATAACCTTCAACTAGAATACCTACTTCTGCTAATTCTTGCTTCACTTTTCCTATATTTGCGTCTGGTTTATCAATTTTATTAACAGCAACAATTGTTGGTATTTTATTTTCAGTTAAAAATTTAGCAACCTCTTTAGTCTGAGGCTTAACCCCATCATCGGCTGCAACAACTAAGATAGCAATATCAGCTATTCCGGCACCACGTTGTCTCATTGCTGCAAACGCTTCATGCCCAGGAGTGTCAATGAAAGTGATAAGCTTATCCTTCTTGATTGCTTGATACGCACTTATGTGTTGAGTTATTCCACCAGATTCTTTTTCTGCTACATGTGTTTTTCTTAATGTGTCTAAAAGAGTGGTTTTCCCATGATCAACATGTCCTAGAATCGTAACAATAGGAGCTCTTTCTGTTAATTTTTCCGAATTCTCATTCTCCAATTTTAGAATCTCTCCCAGCTTTTCAACTGTAAGAATTTCATCATTGATCACAACATCTTCAACTTCTGTTTTGAAGCCAAGTTCTTCTGTGATTAGTGCAGCTGTTTCATAATCTATAGTTTCATTGATAGAAGCCATAACACCATTTTTTATCAAATTTTTGATAATTTCAGTGGCACTTATTTCAAGTCGCTTTGCAAGATCTCCAACAGTTATTTGAAGAGGAATTTTAACTTTTTTTTGATTTTTTGTTGTTGTAGGCATTAAGTTTGAGTTTAGTTATGTTGTTATAATATGAAAATCGCAACATCTAGTGCAATGTTCTTTTATAGCAGTAAATATGGTAATAGTCAACTGTTTGGAGTTAAAAAACTTCCTATTTTTTTTGTTTCTGCAAATTTTGTTAAAGAGGCAATTTCAATTGCTCTCTTTTCTTCTTCAGTTAAAGGATGTTTCTCGGAAATTCCTTGTTGAATCGATTTTGTGTATACACGTACGCCATCTCTAGAATATATTGAAGAAAGAATTAAACCATTGTTTTTACCATCCAGAAGAGCAATTGAGAAGCTTTGGTCACCACCAATATCTCGAAATGGGTTGAATCTGATCATTCCAATTTTATGCAGACCCAAATGCGCCAATTCGTGTATCTTAGTTGTGATTTGGTATAGATCAGAAATGTCCTTATCTGCAGAAGACGAAGCTTGTTGATTCTCTAATATAATTTCTTCTAGATTTTTAACTTTATTGCCTTTAAAAAGAACTTTTTGGTTTTTTTTAAAGGTAGAAAGTGTGAATTGTTGTGATATATTCCAAATCAAAAGAATAAAAGTTACAAAACATAAAGTATAAATAACGAAAGCTTGGTTTTCAGAAAACATTTATGCATCTTAAAATTATCAAAATCTATCATTAAAGATAACATCTTGGGGGCGTAATGTAAAATATAAAAGAACTATCTTGAAAGTAGATACTTGAAAAAAGTTTTTAATATGAGTAAGATGTAAGAGTCCATAAATGTAAAAAGGACAATTAGCTCAGTTGGTTAGAGCACATGCTCGACACGCATGAGGTCGGAGGTTCGAATCCCCCATTGTCCACTATGTCATTAAAACAGCTCAAAAGGCTGTTTTAATTTTTTAGATAGAAATAAAATAGTAGGAAAAAGGCGATACGTATTAAATTAATACCGCCTTTATGAAAAATAGAATTAAAACAACGAGAAAACTTTAGGCATACTTTGTACATACAGATTCTCTAGTTCCTGATACCTTAATATCGTGAATGATTTTGAGTGTACGGGAGGTGTTGGCAGTAGTCCAGTAGAATAGTTGGCTAAAGAGATTAGACGATTCCCCCGATATAGGATTCCTGTTTTGACGTACAGTATTAGCCCAGAATTTAATCAGACCAAAAAAGGGATTAACTTCAGAAAATAAGAAGGGGTATCTTTGTAAACAATACGGATGAAAATGAAAGAGCAGGTCTTTTGTCCAAGGCGAAAATGCTTTCACAAAAGGACTAAAAGTCTTTCCGTAAAAATGCAGGTTTTTCTTAGAGTCCACAGCTGCTTTTTTCAGTACGTCATTGCCTTGTTGGTTTGGCTTGGGAATTTCTTCAAACGATATCTCTTCAGTGAGCAAGAAGCCATCTTCCTTTGGAGTTGCTTTGAATAGTCTAGGTGGAAGTTTTTCGAGTTGATCCATGTTTTTGAGAATTGCCCCATACCATATCTTTGCAACTTTTCCGCTGAAGAATATACCGAGATGTCCAGTGGTTGGATGTGTAACGATTGCAATTGTTTTGTTGTTTGCTTTTAGGTTCTCAATATCTCCCCATTCTATTGGAATCCAAGATTGACACTGTCAAACAGTAGCAATATTGTCACCTGCGGAATTCATAAGAATCAAAAGATTTCCATGATCTTTCATATCTAGTTGTTTTCCAGTTAATTCAATTCCTCCTTGTTCTAGTTTGTTTCCAATGAATAGATTTTCCAAAATCCGAAGGAAAGAAGGTTTTGATAATTGACAAAAATTTGTCATCCAACGTTCCATTTCCAAGAAACCTTCTCTTTCTGTGTCAATGTTCAGAAAAGTTCTGAGCCAGCGACCTAGGAAGAAGTTTCCTTCACTATGAAGTGCGTCGAAATTGAGTGACAGATTAGCTCCGTCAAATATTTCGCCACCAAGAAGATCAGAAAGGAACGCTGCAGTCCAGGCACCTCCAAGTAGGGCACCACTAAAGCGAAGAAGAGAATCATCATCTGGTGCACCGCTCCAATATGATATTGGAGATGCAATGGGCATCAAAGTGTATTTCAAATTCAGTATCGTGTAGTTTAGCAAGGAGAGCATGCCATCCAGCCTGACAATAGGGCCATCAGGATGAGGATGTAGTTTGTGTAAATACTTTATGTAACCTCAAAGCGTTCTTACTGTGTCGGCTATTTCTTGGCCAATAACAGGTTTATGGTTAAAAGGTAGGTAATAAACTTCATATCCTAAATCCCAAGCCACGCTAGCTTGATTGGTTTCTGCAATGATTTCAATATCTGGTTTTTTGGTATATGGTGGACAAATCAGCACAGGGCGTCGGTGTTGTTTTTGAAAGTTCACCTCCTTAGAAGGAATAATTTTTGTCAAATTGTAGTTACAAGGATATTTTGAGTCCTTGCCATCTAAGATCTTCCCCATTTGATATCTGGAAAAAAAATAGTTCTGTTTCTGGAGTGAATTTTTCCTACGCTCAATCAATGTATCAATCATTAAAACTGAGCTTTGTGAAAGATTGATGTTGAAAGAAACCCAATCATTCGTGAGCTTCACCGCTTCTGTTATACTTTTTTGTCAAAAGTGTATGATCCCGAAGGGATCAATAAATGAAGTGCAAAACATAAAGCACCTCCCTTTGTTGATGGTACATTCTGAGCAAGACTGAATAGGTCAGGAGTTCAAGAAATTAAAACATAAATTGCTCGAGAGATGAGGGACAGAAGATAAAGCAGATTCGTAGTTTTTGAGTTCTATTAACAAGGTACCACAATTGCTTTCTGCAATTTAATAAAGGATGTTACTTTTAGGGGCGAAAGTCAAATCAACTAAATTTACACTCCTTTCTTTTTATAAAATTTATTGTAAACATCTTTTAATCCTTTATCGGTTACATGTGTGTATATTTGAGTAGTGTTTATAGAGCTGTGACCTAAGAGTGCTTGTACACTACGGATGTCAGCACCGTTTTGCAGTAAATTAGTAGCAAAACTATGTCTTAAGACATGTGGTGTAACTTTTTTTAAAATACCAGCTTCTTTTGCACATTGAGCGACAATGCGCTGAATACTCCGGGGTGTGATTCTGAGACTAGAGTTGTCATTTTTCTTAGGTTGCCTTACAAAAAGTGCTTTATCAAGATCCTTACGTTTGTTTAAATAATATTCCAAAGCTCCCTTGGCGTTGTCTGATATAAAAACGATGCGGATTTTGGAGCCCTTTCCGATTATAGAAAACTCTTTTCTTTTAAGGTCTATATGATTCCTATTCAGACTTGTAAGTTCTGAGATTCTCAGTCCAGAAGAAAATAAGAGAAGCATAATAGCCCGGTTTCGTGCTTTGGCAAAAGACGTGCCTTCTGTTATTTTGATTAATCTTTCTATCTCTTTGGTTGTTAAAAAATCAATTGTACGAGCATTGGTTTTTCCTAATTCTATCTTTTCTGGAGCTAGTGAGTTTATATTTCTTTTGGAAAGATATTTAAGGAAACCCCTAAGAGCTATTATATAATAATTTTGGGTCTTTCTATTTAGAGAGAGATGTTTTTCATTCTCAATTTGATTTAGGTGCACTCTGAATTTATGTACAAGCTGTTCTGTGATTTCTGCAGGGTTTTCGATTTTTCCCCAGGATAAAAATTTGAGAAGATATCGGTGATAATTTTCAAGTGTTTTTTTTGATCTATTTTTATCAACTTCTAAATATTCTAAATAATCCGTAAGAAGTATATGGAGTTTTCTCATTTGTATAGCAATGTTTATTATATTTACATTTTACACTAAAAAGTATAAAATGTAATTGACTATTGACAAAATAAATACTTTAAGTACAATAATGTTGAATATAATCAATGTGGATTGCAGATTGATGGAGATAGCTTTTACTAGTTAATTTCCTATAAATGTGCAATTATCAAGGACATAAAGCCATTAAACGTTGCATTTCAACATTTCATAAAGAGGCTTTCAGTAATATAGGACGAGAAAATAAAGGGGGAATGACTTTCAAAAAACTTTCAAAAGAAGTTATTCCTTTTTTAAAACAAAAAGAAAAACAGTTATTGGATTTTATCAAAAGCAACAAAACAAGAGTTTTGTTGGATTTTTTTAGAAGTCATTCGGCTGTTATAGTTGTAGCTCTGGTTTCAAGTTTGGTTGTTGTCGGAAACTTGAACAAAAATGAAAACAGTTCAAATGAGACTGGCTTTGTTTCAGGTTTTTTTCAAAAAGAGGAGTCAAATGAAGAAATAATTAAAAGAAGAGTTAAGAATAATATATATAAAAATGAAACAGCAATGGTTCCTGTGGCTGCAGCAGTAGAAGAAATCAAGGATGACAAGTCAATTTCTGAGCTTTTGAGTAAAGAAGGTAAGTTAAACCAAAACCAAATTCAATATCAAGTTTTGACTGCTACGACTCCAGATACAAAGGAGCTTTTAGATCAAGGTGCTGACGTTGCTGTTTATCAAGTTAGAAGTGGAGATACTGTTGGTTCTATTGCAAAGGATTTTAAGGTTACAGAAAATACAATTTTATGGGCTAATGATATTGATGATCCAGATTTGATTATGCCTGGCGATAAAATATTTATCCTACCTATGACAGGTGTGAAACACATTGTTAAGAAGGGCGATAATATTGATAAAATTGCTAAGGAATACGAATCTGAGAAAGAAAAAATTATTGCATTTAATGAACTACCGGCTGATGGTCGATTGAAAGAAGGAGATGAGCTTATGATTCCTGATGGACAAAAAGATGATCCAAGACCTGTGGTGACGCCAAGAAGTTTGTTAACTCAAAGGAATTATTATAATTCTGGTTCTACACAAAGAGGACCTTCAATTATCAATAAAAATCCAAAAGGTGGTCATAGTTTCCCAGGAGGGCAGTGTACCTGGTATGTTGCACAGTCTAAATATGTTCCATGGGGAGGAAACGCTGGTACCTGGCTTTATAATTCACGTGCATATGGTGCTAAAACTGGTAAAAAACCTAAGAAAGGAGCTATTATTGTAACAAGTGAAAGTTGGTATGGACACGTTGGAATCGTAACAAAGGTAAAAGGTAATAATGTGACAATAAGGGAGATGAATTACAAAGGGACTTGGATTGAAAGTTCTAGAACACTTTCAGCTAAGAGTAGAGTTATTAAGGGGTATATTTATTAGGTAGCTATTAGTTGAGAAAGAGAAATATAAAATTTGTGATATTTTGAAGAATCTATTTTTTGGATTATTCATTGGAGTAATAATGTAGGGTCTTGCCCAGTTTAGCTTA
>DEIO01000003.1 GCA_002352545.1 Patescibacteria group bacterium UBA2772 | reverse complement strand
AGGACTTGGCCCGAAATATTTTTTTTGTATAGTGGGAGTATTGTATAAATAATTATGTAATAAAAAAGGACAATCTAATTTTCTTCTCAAAACATGAAGAGGTTAGTTGTTTTTTTAGTACCTTAAAAGTTTAGAGGTTTATTTATTAATCATAGAAATGAAAGGTGGTGATTGAGATGGCTTGAAGTCTGTTGATTGAGATTGTGTAAAACTGAAATTTATATCAAAAAAAAGGAGAATGAAAATTGAAAAAGCGTATAACAGTAGTTTTCGTAGTTTTTTTCTGTCTTTTTAGCACATCCTTTGTCGTTGCTAATTGCAGCAATCAAATTGGGAATGTTAATACTTTTTGGGCCTGCGAGGATATGAAAGTAAAGCATTGTATCCAGAATTATATTCATCACTAAATACCGTTAGCACGACAAATTATGGTAACAGTATCCCTGATCAAAATGGTATTATTCGTGAAAGGCAGTGTAAGGCCCTAGTTAACTTTTTTGTTAATAGAATCTTAGGGAAAAGTTTTCTAAGGGATGACACAACTATTTATAATAACTGGTCAGAATGGGATGATGATAATTCTGATTGTGTAGCTGATTATGATTACATTCTGGGGATAGGAGAAGGTGATTTGATTTATCACAGTCAATATGAGGGCGCCTTTGGTGATGCTTGTGATTCAGATGATTATTTTTATGATCCTGATACAAATCAGGTATCACGGACTGGTAATGAAGATCTTTCTGATTATGTTAAGAAAGGTGATATCTTTATTCAGCCTATTAATATAGCTATCGACTATGGTCATTACGGGATTATTTTTGATAGAAACAATGACATTGTTCTTGATTCGAATGTGTGCTTCCCAGGGAGGATTTGCAAAGCTAGCTTTGGAGCAGGTATAAGAAGTGTTCAAGAGTGGAAGGTTGTTAGGCCAAATTAAAATCTCAAACCCTAAAAGGCTTCACTAGAAAATTTCTAGTGAAGCCTTTTGATGTTGTAGGACTATTTTCTATGTTTTATTGTTGAGAGAATTTTCTCGTATAATTCAGTGTCAAAGTCATTATTATTATCAGAAATGAATGTTAAGAGAATAGCTTTATTATTTTTTTCTAGACAATAATTCGCAAGGTATGTAAAAAAGCTGTTATTGAGAATCTTTTGTTTTTGAATCCTCAATGCCACATTCCATTCTCCCAAAACCTTTCTCTCTTCCTTGATTAAACTAGTTTGTTTTTTTCCGTTTTCATCTAAGTACTCAAATTCGTTGAGAGATTGTTTGTCAAAGCATTTTTGACCTTGTTTTAAATTTATTACATTTCGAGGTATTGCTGTTACTTTAGTTTTTTTGTTAGATGTCTTAAAAAAAGAGCCACTTCTGGTTAGTTGCCACTCGCTTGGATATTCCATTGAAAACGACATCTTTTCTGTAAAGATCCCACTTTCAAAATAGGACCAATTATCCGTTGCCATGGCTGAGTCTATTTCAAAGAAATCTTTTCTCCATCCAGGAATACTACTCTTACATACGCTTGTGTCTTTTTTGGCCACTTCCAAATCCTGTTTTAATTTAGAATTTTCTTTTAACAAAAAATTCTTTTGTTTTGCGGAGTTTCTTTTTACATCATTAATACAAACAGCACTACAAATAATTGTTAGTGCGATAATCAAAGAAGATCCAATCCACAAAATTTTATTTGCAAACTTACAAGAAGAACTTCTAACTTGCTTTTTTACAACTCTTTTTATTTCTTTATTTTTCATTTTTGTTTTTTAAATATAACAATTAAATCGTAACATAAAAGCTAAACTTAAAAAAGTTTAAATTCAAAAATAATATTTCAACAAAAGGATGTTTTTTGCTATCTTTGGAATATGATATTATTATAGAGGATAGATTTTTATTAGACGTTAAACTAAAACAAAAAGAATGATTTCAATTATTGTAGTTGTGGGGAAAAATAGGGAGATCGGTTATAAGAATAGATTGCTTTGGGCGTTGCCAAAGGATATGCAGAGATTCAAAAAAATTACGATAGATCATAAAGTTGTGATGGGGGATAGAACATTTGAATCAATCGGCACAGCTCTTCCAAGAAGAGAAAATATAGTTGTTTCCTTGAACGATGCCTATAAGGCAGAAGGTTGTGAGGTTAAAAATTCATTAGAAGGTCTTCTTGAAGAATACAAAGAAAGCGAAGAAGAAATCTTTATTATTGGTGGAGGGACAATCTATAATCTAGCACTTCCTTTTGCAGATAAGTTATACATAACAGTAGTTGATGATTCTCCGAAGGCGGATACATTTTTCCCAGATTATTGTGATTTCAAGACTGTTGTGAATAAAGACGCGGGAATTGATAATGGGATTGGCTATATTTATTATGAGTTAGTTCGTTAGTACTAGTTTTGTAGTTAAATCATTATGCGCTATAATCAAAGTGTTTAATGCTAAGCGATGTATAATAAAATAGAGAATTAATATGGAAATTAAAGTTGAGTTTAATCCAGATCTTGCTTTGCGTGATATCTCACATTTTGAAAGTGGTAAGCGTGAAAGAGAAGAGTGTATCCCGAAGAAATTACAAGCAGGCAAAATATATGATTTTTTGAAAAAAGACCAACGTAATTATTGGTTAGTTGGCGAGATACCACTGATTGAAACAAGAGGAGAAGAAGTACTTTCTCGTCCAAGGGCTAGTATTCAAATTATTGAGGCTACTCATTTTTTGAAAGAAGATGGTATTTGGACTCGCGGAAAGTATAGAGTAATTGAAGTTTTTTTTGATGATAAAATTCAGTTTGAAGGGCTTGATCGAGTTGGGACTAAAAAGTTTTAAAAATAATTTCTATGAAAATTCAGATAAAAAAATTGAGAAAAAATGCTAAGGTTCCAAAGTTTGCTCTCGATGGGGATGTTGCAATGGATCTTTTTTCAAATGAGGATATTTTAATAAAACCAGGAGAAAGAATTTCTTGTAGAACAGGAATCGCAATTAAGTTGCCTTCGGGTTATGCAGGACTTATCTGGGATAAAAGTGGACTATCTCATAAACAGGGATTGAAGATGTTAGGAGGTGTTTTTGATAGCAATTACCTAGGAGAATGGTTTATAGGTCTTATTAATTTAGGCATGCAAGAATATAAAATAGAAAAATATCAAAAAATAGCTCAAGTTGTTTTTCAAAGAATAGAGCAACCTGAAATTGAAGAAGTTGAAGATTTTGAAAAACAAACAGTTAGAGGAAAGAATGCCTTTGGGAGTACAGGTAAATTTTAGTGTAAGTAAGCTTAAATTTAAAATTTATAAATACGAATCTTTTAAAGATTGGAAGTTTGTTGCTATTGAGTTTCTTGCTCGTTGGTTGTGGAAGTGTTTCAAAGAATTCTAGCGGAAGATTGGACTCAATTATCTCAGCAGACGGTGAAGAAATTACTATATTTATAAGTTGAAGAAAAAAGACAAACTCAAGAAAGAAAAATTAATTGTTTGTGAGTTAAATAATTTTTCAATTGACGAAAGCAAACATGAAGTAGTTCCAGAAGATGACTATGTTATAAATTTTACCGTTATTCCAAAAAGCGATATTTCTGCGGTGAAAGGTTTCAAGAATTTCAAAGAGGGTGAAATGAAAATCACAACAGACCAGGATATGAAAATTTTTTAATAGTTAATAGCAGATGTTAAATATATGGAGAATGTTAAGTTTTCAGTTGCAATTTTACTAGCCAATGATTTAATCGGAAAAAGTATTATTAAAAGAATTGATATTGGTAGTGAGATAACTGTTTTAGGAACTGATTTTTCACATTCTGAGGTTTTCAAAAATGGTTCAGAGCAAAGCTTTCCAATGTGTCTTCAAAAAATGGATGTGATTGTTGCAACAGAACTTAGCATTTATTAAATTCTAATAGTATAAAATTTTTATATCTAATAAAATGAACAAAGGAATCTTTATGCAAGCCTGGGAAGAGGCTATGCAAAAACATAAAGTTTATAAAAATAAGAAAATTGAGGAGATGACTGTTGCTAAGCAAGAACTTAGAGATAAAGTGAGTAAAAAACCTACTGGTATTTTGAGTGGAATTGGCTTATACTATTTACAACGAATTGAAAAAACTTTTGATAGTCTCTTTAGCATAGACAAGAAAGATAAAAAATAATTAAACAATATTATGGAGAATCAACCAAAAAGAATTATTGCAATAGTTGGAATGGCTGGGAGTGGAAAGTCTGAAATGATTGATTATTTGCAAAATAAGTATCGGTGGCCAAATATCTATTTCGGAGATGTTATTTTTGAAGAAATGAAAAATGAGGAACTTGAAGTTACACCTGATAATGAAAGATTGACTAGAGAACGTTTGAGATCTGAGGAGGGCATGGGTGTTTGCGCATTGAGATCTTTGGACAAGATCAAACACGCACAGGAAGGAAACAATGTTGTTTTGATTGAAAGTTTGTATAGCTGGGATGAATATAAAATTCTTAGAAGAGAATTTGGTGATTTACTAAGAGTTATTGCTGTATATTCTTCTCCTGCACTTCGTTTTTCTCGTTTGCAAAATAGACCAATCAGGCCACTTAAGACTTTTGAGGAGTTTGAAAAAAGGGATTGGACTGAGATTGAGAATACTGCAAAGGGAGGACCAATTGCAGTGGCGGATTATACAATCACCAATTCAAGCACAATTGAGGAAATGAAAAAACAAGTAGACCGAGCTGTTGAACGAGAAGGGATTGGGAATTCTATCCCTTTGGCTATATAAAAACTACGTAATCAACAAGAGCCTCAAACAAGTGAGGCTCTTGTTGACTTTAGTTTTGGGTTAATGTATAATTTGGCTTGTATTTATTGAATAATAATATCTTTTGAGAGGCTTTAAAATCTCTGTTTATTTTAAAAAGAATAAAAAAAGTGTAACTATAATCAAAGAAATCTATGAAATATATAACACAAGAAGGACTTGCAAAAGCAATTGCTGAATTGGAAGAACGAAAAAAAGTTACAAGGCGTGAAATTGCTGAAGCTATTAAGGAGGCTAAAGAGCAGGGAGACTTGAGTGAAAACGCTGAATACACAGAGGCAAAAAGGCAACAAAGAGAAAATGAAGGTAGGATTATCCAGCTGGAGAATATTATTAGAACATCAGAGGTTGTTAGTCCCAACAATAACAAAGACAAAGTCGGTATCGATTCGGAGATTGAAGTTGAAACTGGAGGAAAGAAAATGTTTTTTCATATTGTAGGTTCGAATGAAGCAGATCCTTTGAGTGGAAAGATTTCAAATGAATCACCAATCGGGAAAGCTTTTTTGGGGAAAGAGAAGGATGAAAATTTTGAAGTAGTTCTACCAAACAGAAAAGTAGTACAGTATAAGATTTTGGATATCAAATAAAGTATATAGTGTGCTTTATTTGGCTCTTTTATTGTTTTTTAAAATTAACTTAAACTGGTATATTCCAATGGTTAATAAAAAAAACAGAAAAGCTTGACAATTATTTTATTATTTGTTAGTCTCGTAATTGTGGTAAGGAAAAAGGTCACGAAAAGAAGACTTGAAAAGTTTAGAGAAAGGTTTGACAAGTAGCGAAATTTGTGATAATAATTATCTATACAGACGCAACTCATCAATTGAAAACAAGACAGCGCAGAGCGCAATGAATATAAAGACAAAGACGTTCGATTTCAGTTCTATAGAGTAGAGTTGAAATCGGTTGTTTTTTTGAAAGCTAATTAAAAGCAATCGTGAACTTTGACAATTTATTTTATGTTATTATAGTGTTTATTTACTAATACAGTAAATAAACATAGACAAGACAAGCAAAACAAACTTATCACAATTTTTTGTGATTAGTCCAAAACTAAGTGAAAAATTTATTTTTCACTATTCCGAGCTATTTCTAAAATAAAGAAGTTTTACTTTAATATTTTTAAATGAGAGTTTGATCCTGGCTCAGGATGAACGCTGGCGGCGTGGATAAGGCATGCAAGTCGAGAGGGTTTAGACCCTCGGCGAACGGGTTAGTAATACATAGGAACGTACCTCAAAGTCAAGGATAACCCAGAGAAATCTGGAATAATACTTGATAGTCTCTTCGGAGTAAAGATTTATCGCTTTGAGATCGGCCTATGTCCTATCAGCTAGTTGGTGAGGTAATGGCTCACCAAGGCTATGACGGGTAGGGGGCGTGAGAGCGTGACCCCCAACATTGGCACTGAGACACTGGCCAAACACCTACGGGTGGCTGCAGTCGAGAATATTCGACAATGCACGAAAGTGTGATCGAGCGACGCCGCGTGCGGGATGAAGGCCTTCGGGTTGTAAACCGCTTTTATAAGGGAAGAATGTAAATGACTGTACCTTATGAATAAGGAGTTGCTAACTACGTGCCAGCAGCAGCGGTAATACGTAGACTCCGAGCGTTATCCGGATTTATTGGGCGTAAAGGGTGTGTAGGCGGATATAATAGTCAGGTGTTAAATCGCAGAGCTTAACTCTGCGGCCGCACTTGAAACGTTATATCTAGAAATAAGTAGAGGTTAGCGGAACTCATAGTGTAGCAGTGAAATGCGTTGATATTATGGGGAACACCAAAGGCGAAGGCAGCTAACTGGGCTTTATTTGACGCTGAGGCACGAAAGCGTGGGGAGC
>DEIO01000019.1:3157-12989 GCA_002352545.1 Patescibacteria group bacterium UBA2772 | reverse complement strand
GCTTTGACCTGTTAGTGTTACTGCGCTATGAAGATCAGAAGTTAATGCTACTGTTCCACTTTGATTTGGTAAGGTAATAACTCTATCAGCTGTTAAATCTCCAACATCTATAGTTCCATAGAAAGTTGCACCAACCTCTTCCATTATTCTAAGTTCACTTGAAGCATCTGAAAGCACTATGTCAAAAGCTCCTGCTTGATTCCAGTCAGATGAAAGATTTCCTAGAGCTAAGGTTAAACTAGCTGATTCGCTTCCTCCATTTGCTCCAGCTATTCCATTTCCATTTGTTAGTGCTTGTACATAATTTCCTGTTGTATCTGTTCCGAGAGCAACTGAATCACTTTGAATTGTAGTAACTCCAAGACTATCCATTGTAACTTCACCTGTCATTGAAATAAATGTTGGTACACCAGAAGCATTAGTTAACATAACTTGTCCACTAGTACCAGCAGCCAACGATTGTACTGCTCCAGAACCATTTCCAATCAAAAATCTATTGGCAGCAAAAATTGTTACACCAGTACCACCATTTACTACTGGTAGTGTACCAATAACATGCGAAGTAAGATTAATTTGATTCGCAGTTATTTGTTGATTCGTTAATGAAAGATAATTTTGTCCTGTTAGTGTTGCTGCATCATGTAGTTGTGAATCAGTGTCCAATATAACAGTTCCACTTTCGTCCGGAAAAACAATCCTTCTATCCGCTGTTGGATCATCCACTTCCAAAGTAGTTTCATATGCGTCTCCTGTAGCTCCCTCAAAGGCTATTGTTGACTCAGAACTATTAAAGAAAAATGAGGCCTGATCAATCACGCTACCTCCGACTAATAGATCGTCTCCTGTGTGAGATAAATATGTGTAAACCCCCATATCTGTCCATTTAGAAGCACCACTTCCGCCAGATTCAGGTACCCATGTAAGGTCAGATCCTACATATTTCAAAATATAATTTTCAGTTGGTACATTTGTAATGTTTAACTCAACTTCTCCGATTGAACTGTCCACAATCTCGACACCAGTAACAGTATCAGACTGCAAAGAAGCAACACCAGCAGCGGACAATAAAACATCTCCACTCATTGAAACAAATGTTGGTACACCAGAAGCATTTGCTACTACTAGTTGCCCCGAGGTTCCAGCAGATGTTACACCAACAGCGCCAGAACCATTTCCATATAAGATTCCGTTAGAAGTTATCGATGTTATTCCAATTCCACCATTTGTAACTGGTAAAGTTCCAGTAACATTTGAAGTAAGATTAATTTGCCCAGCAGTTATTTCCTGGGCGCTTAATGACAAATAACTTTGTCCTACTAAAGTGACTGGACTATGGATATCACCAGAAAGAGCAAGTGTCCCACTTTGATCTGGCAAAGTATAAGTTCTGTCAGCTGTTAAATCTCCCACATCAAGTGTTCCATAGAAAGTAGAACCCGAGGCTTCCATTATCCTAAGTTCACTTGAAGCATCAGAAAGTACTATATCAAAAGCTCCTGTTTGGTTCCAGTCAGAGGTTAATGAGCCTAAATCATATGAGGCATCAACACTCTCAAGTCCACCACTAGAGACAACTAAACCATTCCCATTAGACAGTGATCTTATATAACCACCAACCGTATCGGTTCCAAGAGTAACTGAATCTGATTGAATTGTTGCTACTCCATTCGCTGCAATATTTATATCTCCACTCACTGAAACAAAAATTGGAATTCCTGAAGAATTAGCTGTTAAAACTTGGGCTTCCGTTCCAGCTGCAGTTACTCCAACTACTGAGGTTCCATTTCCATATAGCACACCATTAGAATCTAGAGCTCCTCTACCCGTTCCACCTCTTATCACAGATAAATTAGATTCTCCAGCAAGAGTCGTTGCATCTTGCCAATAAGTTATTTCTCCTGCATTCCCTACACCACCTATTCCTCCAGCACCAGGACCTGGATAAAAAATTGCTTGCCCAGCACCAGTTCCAATTACAAGTCTATCATTGTCTGTATCCCACTGAACCAAACCTTCCGCAAGAGGCGTTGGTGAAAGTGATTGACTTAGTGTTAAATTTGAATTTGTTATATTCCCAGCATTGATTGTGAGATTATTTGAAACATAAATATCATCAATTAGTCCAGCATTCCAAATACCAGAAGTTAATGTTCCAACTTCCGTAATGGTAGTTGTATCATTCCAAGAAAGATTTATTCCATCTAAAGTAGCTAACATTTGCCCAGCATTTCCAATAGGGAATCTTTGCCATCTTATTACTCCCCCTGTAAATGACTGCCCAACAATTATATCACCGCTCAAAGGAGAAGCTGAAACTGTATCAGGATGAGATAAAGAAAGTAAATTATGTGACATTCCAGCTGTCTCATCTCTCCAAGTTAGTGCTCCATTAAAAGACTGTAAAACCTGTCCATGAGACCCAATTGGCAAGGAAGAAAGACTATTACCACTATCATAATAGATCAAATTACTGCTCATATAATCGCTAGTCGTTAAACCAGTTCCACCATGCGCAAGATTCACAACACCATTTAAAGATGTAGTATCAAAAGTTTGCATTGGTGAGAATACGACATCACCAGTCATTGTTCCACCAGATAGCGACAAGAAGCTTCCTGAAGCAGTTTTACTCGTGCTAATGTCACTAAAGCTAGAACCATTGTTTGATAACTGCCAAGTTGTAGTTGTAGTATTATATCTCAATGTTGGCTGTCCCGTACTCGCAGAAATCGTAAAATCAAAGTTTCCACTGATTCCAGCACCGTCTCCTAGTGTGAATATCTTGCTATCTGTTCCGGTATCAGTGTTTTGATCATGTAAACGATCATCATTGTCATCAACTAAACCACTAATATCAGTTTCGTTAGCTGAAAATAGATTGGAATCAATTTTTCCATCTGACCCAAGCGCAACAATGTTCCCTGCAGCATTTCCAGCTACAGCTCCATTTAATGTTACTGCGTTATTAGAAGTAAGCGATCTAATTGAATTTCTAGCAAGTGGTACTGATGCGATTCTCTTTCTTGGAACCATTTCACTGTCCTTACCGACTCTGATACCTAGAAAATATTGAGTACCAGCAAAATCAAGACCAACTGGCAATGGATTTTCTTCCCCCAGATAAGCTTTCAAAAGACCATTATAAATCACTACTGTTTGAGTTTCTTCCCAAACGCGTGTATCTGTTTCTGACGGATAAGAGTCGGGTAACGCCCTATTTGTCATGTAAAGTGCAAACCGAATTTCATATTCACCATTTGGAATAGCTTCATTATTTGCATTAAGAAGATATGCCGAGACATCCACATTTGCATTTGTCTGGGCTATCGCAAGAGACTTTAATGAAAATAAGGAACACAAAACAACCACAACGATAAACGCTGAGTAAGTAATGAATGAGAATAGATTGTTTTTATTTTTTAATATTTTCACTTATTCCTATTTTTTGTATAAACTTCAGAAAGTTATAAAACGTGTATGGCATTTTGGCTTTATTTTCTCTGTCGTTATTTTTTCATATTTGTTTCATTTAATGTTTATATATATACTTTATCAGCCCTTATTTCTTAATTGCCCAACTAAATACATCTGAAAATGCTCCGAATAACAGGTCTACTAAAGAAACTTTTGGTGCACCTGTATAAAATGCAAATTCTTTAGAATCAATCTCATTAACCCATCTATCCTCAATTTTTATTCGATAAGAATATGCCGAGGAATAGTCTAAACTTGATAGTACAGCACTGTGCGTAAACCCATAGTTGTCCTCTTTTATTGTCTCTTTTGAATTATTTAAATCTTTCCCATAATCTAAAATTGAAGTGGCTGGCTTGTTTGTTTTCCAAGAAACAACAAGCTTAACATCCTCTTGATCTCTCGTTGTTAAAAGTTCACTCGAAACATCCTCTATCTCTAAATTTCTATTTTGCGAATCATCAAGCGGAATTGTTACATCTCCGCCAAATGTGACCTGTTTGATTTGATAATTTTCACTCTTAAAGATTGGCTCTTCAAAGTCTTTCGCTTCAGTCTCTTCTCCCAAAACAACAGCTTTGAGTGTTGATGGTCTTGCATAACTAGCTCCTGGCTCCATTAAATCACTATTACTCTCTTGATATCGATTATAAAAATTTTCTGTAAAAGATATTCCAAAAATCAATATAAAAAAAATAACAAAAATCTCAACAATGGAACGAAATGCTCCGTTGAAAAACTTTTTGTTTTCCTTGTGTTTTTTTTGAAATGCCATACAAAAAATTGGTATCTTTAACTTAGGCCTAGTGTAACATTTTTTTATTTTCTGAGCAACACTTTTTTCTAATACAATAAAATTATTTTTCAACCCAAAACAAACTTTGGTTAAGGTATTTTAAAAGCTAAATGTTACCAAAAAAATAACAACTAAAAAATCTCCCCAAACTAAAAAATTTCGAGAAACTAAACATAAAAAGCTATCAATTTTTTTCTAAAAAATGAATCCTAATAGTCACGTAGTTTTTGAATTCCTTTCTGTTCCCTAATTTTCTCCAATGATTTTGCTTCAATTTGACGAATTCTTTCACGAGTCACACCAAATTCTTGGCCAACTTCTTCTAGTGTATGAGTCACTCCATCCTCTAAACCAAAACGAATTTGTAAAATCTTTTGCTCTCTTGGAGTTAAATATTCTAAAACCTCCCCTATATGATTCTTGAGTAAAGTTCTAGCGGCCTCATGGTGCGGCATAATTGACTCTGTATCTTCAATAAAATCACCGAGAACACTTTCGTTGTCACCATCTCCAACTGAAGACTCCAGCGAAACTGTATCTTGAGATATCTTCATGATATGTCGAACCTTATCAACTTCAACATCCATTTCAGTCGCAATTTCCTCCGGCAAAGGCTCTCTTCCAAGCTCTTGAACCAATCTTCTCACAACTTGAATATATTTATTTATAGTTTCAACCATATGCACTGGGATTCTAATAGTTCTTGACTGATCAGCGATTGCACGTGTAATTGCTTGACGAATCCACCAAGTTGCATAAGTAGAAAATTTATATCCTCTTCTGTAATCAAATTTTTCCACAGCACGAAAAAGTCCTATATTTCCTTCTTGAATAAGATCCAGAAAGGAAAGATTATGACTTCTCCCAACGTATTTTTTAGCTATTGAAACAACCAATCTTAGATTTGCTTCCGTAAGTCTCTTCTTGGCTGATTGATCGTTCTTTTCAATTCTTTTTGCTAAAGAGACTTCCTCTTCGGCGCTCAATAGATGAACTCTACCAATCTCTCTTAGATACATCTGAACTGAATCAGATGAGTTACTCTGAGTCATTTGTCGCTGCTTGGCCTCAGCTTTCTTTTTCTTGTTTTTTGCATTAACTTCAGTCTCACGCTCAATTTCAGATTTAATTACATCCTCTGATGTAACTAGTTTAATCCCAAGATCTTCGAGCTTATCATATATAACCTCCAATTCTTCAAGATTTTCTTCCACACTTCCCATTGAGTGCAAAATTTCATCTTCCGTGATAAAACCTCTTTGACGACCTCTCTCAATAAGGATATCGGCTTCACTAAGGTTTTTATTATCATTTTTCATCTTCTGAGGTAACTTTTTCAAAGGAGCCCTTTTAGCTTCCATTGCCTTTCTTTCCTTGGCTGATCTAGGAACTCTCTTTACAACCTTCTTTGTTTTTTTTGCTGTTTTTCCAGCATCTTTGACACTTTTCGTCATACTACTATGGAAGTTAAAAGTAAATACAGAATATAAAAAATATTCTTTTTAAACATATTCTTAAACACAAAATCCCCATTTTAGAAACTTTTCAATTCCTGCTTTCTTTTAGCTAATTTTGCCCACTCTTGTTGCAGAATCTCAGCACCAGCATCATCCTCCAGTTCCTCTGCCTTTTGAATATCCCTCTTAATCAGATTTAGCTGCTTATCAATTGACTCTATTTCTAAATTAATACTAACATTTAACCATTCACTCTTTGGATTAATTTCATTTTCAATAAAACCCTGAACTTTGTCATGGCTATATTTAATACACAATATCAATTTGTTTATTTCCTGACTCAACTCCTCTCCAATATCCCACTTTAAAATACTTTCAAATATCAACCTGTTTTTTTCGTCCAATAAACTAAGATTTAAATTTGCAGCCTCTAAGGAAAGTTCATGAGGAAATAAAGCAAACAGACCCAGAAGCCTCTCTTCCAGGATGGTTTTTCTTGATTTTTCAGGCTCTTTTACAGCCTTATTTTCCTGTTGCAACTGCTCATTCTTCGCAGAAACAACAGTTTCTTTTTTTAGACTAACCTTTTCCAAAACATTAGTCAATACTTCTTCTTCTATGTCTATTTTTAGAGATAATTTTTTCAACCAATAACTTTGTTCAATTGGATCTGCTATATCTTTTATTATATTCAGTAATTCTTTAGCTATATTCTTTTTACCACGAATATCATTGACATCATTTTTTGCAAAGATATTCTTAAAGAAATATTGCATAACAGGAACAGTTTTTTTCGACAACTCAGTCCAAACCGCAGCATTGTCCATAACCAAATCACCGATATCCTTCATTCCTTCTGGCAAAAGAATAACTTCCACTTCCATAGATTCCTGCAAACAAGTCTGTATGCTTCTTTCTGTAGCTTTTTGCCCAGCTTCATCTGAATCAAGACACAGTTTTATGTTTTGCGTATATCTCTTTAATAGTCTAACCTGCTCAACTGAAAGTGCCGTTCCTGAAATAGCAACTACGTTTTTGACCCCAGCATAATGAGACGCCACCACATCAACGTTTCCTTCTACGACAATAACTGAGTCCTCTTTCCTGATAGCTCTCTTGCTTTGATAAAGACCATACAAAACTTTACTCTTGTCATAAACAATAGACTGCGGAGTATTTATATATTTAGCATTCTTTTCATCACCACCTGGAGCCACTCGAGCAGAATATCCGACAACAGAACCTACTTCACTAATAACTGGAAACATAACTCTGTCACGGAATCTATCATAATCCTCTCCTCCTGCATTTGATACTGACAAACCAGCTTCTGCAACTTCCACAGTAGAATATCCCTTGCTTCTTAGATAGTTTATCATCCAACGCCAATCTTTTGGCGCATAACCAATCCTAAAATCAGAAATTAGTTCATTTCCTATTTTCCGAGAAGTGAGATATTCTCTAATTAATTTACCGTTTTGGGGATGTTTTAGATATTTAGTATAAACACTTGCTGATATCTCTAATATTTCAGCAGCTTTTTGTTTTTTACTTCGATATTCGATATTTGACTTACTCTGAAATTTGGGCAATTCAACATTAGTTTTCTCTGCCAGCCTAATCATGGCCTCACGAAATTCCAAACCTTCGATTTCCATCAAAAAAGAAAAGATATCACCACCTCTTTGACACCCAAAACAATACCAAAAGTTTCGTTCAACATTTACAATAAAAGAAGGTGTTTTTTCATTGTGAAAAGGACATAGTGCTTTATAATTAACACCTGCCTTGTCTAATTTTACATATTCACCTACCAATTCTGCAACCGGAAGACTCTCTTTTATTTTTTCTTTTGCATCCATATATAAGGCCTTTTTGCTTGCTTATCACTTGTAAAATACACTAAACAAAAAAAATTATCAACATCATCAGCTCAAAACACTATCAATACAACCCAAAAGTTCATCTAATCTGTTAACAGAAATTGATGGAAGATTAGAAATTCTAATTGTTTCGTACTTCAAATCACCATAGCCCTTTCCCAATAAATAACCTTTCTTACGACACTCTACATGGAGCATTTTAATTATTTCCTTTTTTGCTTTTAGACAAAAAACTGTTTCCGATCTATTTTTGACATCTTTAACAAAAAAACTCAGATCTTTACTAGCAGAAATAAATCGTTTTTCTGCAACAATTTTGAATAACTAGTTGCATTGACTCTGTAGCAGAAGATGTAAAAATAATTCCGTATTCTTGAGAAATATTAAGAAATTCTTTCATTCGCAAAACAGCTGTTTTTGAAATTTCTGTAAATTCATCTGAACGATGAAAAATCTCTAGAATATTTTCATCTACAGCTTCTTTTATATCATTCTTTAATTCCTTGGTGATTCTTGATTGTCCAACGTTAAATGTAATCATAATTTACAATTCTTGTATTAGTGTAATTTTCTGGCTCTAATCGTATTTGGAATTGAATTTAATTCATTTAAAAGTGAGAAGGATATTTCTTTTGTATCACCCCCCCCATCACAACATAACCAACATCTGAATCGGTCTGTAAATATTGACTTGCTACGTTGAGTTTATTATTTGAAAAAACTTTGTTTATATTTTCCATAACACCAAGAACATTTTTATGTATATGCAAAAATCTACATCGTTGTCTCTTGGGAGGAAGTTGAACCTAAGAAAAATTAACAGTACTCACTGTTGTTCCTATGTCACTGTACTTTGCTAATTTTTCAGCTACTTCAATTGAAATATTTTGCTGAGCTTCTTGAGTACTTCCACCAATATGATGTGTCATCAGTACATTGTAAAATCCCCTTAATTCAGAGACAAATTCATTATCCTTCGAAGCTGGCTCAAGAAGAAAAACATCAATTACAGCACCAAGTATGTTCTTTTTTTCCAAAGCCTTCTTGAGCTGATCAATCACAACAACATTGCCACGAGATACATTTATCAAATAAGAACCTTTTTTTCATAGCAGAAATTTCATCTTTTCCAATTGTCTCCTTTGTAATATCAGTTCCTGGAACATGCAATGTTACAATATCAGAAATTCCCAAAAGTTCAGTTAGGGAGTCGCACATTTGAGCATTACCAATGGAGAATTTATTTTCAACATCATAATAATACACTTTCATACCCACAGACTCAGCCAAAACTGAGACCTGTGATCCAATGTGTCCATATCACACTATTCCAATGGATTTTCCTCTTATTTCAAAGAAGTTTTCAGAATTCTTCAACCATCCACCATTATGATGCGCTATTTTTTTCTGGAATACCACGCATCATCATAATAGACTCCGCAATAACTAACTCCGCAACACTTCTAATATTCGAATATAGTGCATTAAAAACTGGAATTCCTAGTTTCTTAGACACAGTCAAATCAACTTGATTTGTTCCAATACAAAAATTACCAACGGCAATTAATTTTTTTACTGCCTTAAGCACTCTTTCCGTCAACTGAGTCCTTGAACGAATTCCAATCAAATAAACATCTTTAATTTTTTCAATAAGTTCTTTTTCATTCAAAACTTTTTTATGATATTCAATATTTTTATATCCTCTTGAATTAAAATATTTAACAGCATTTTCATGAACTCCTTCTAATAAAAGAATTTTTATCTTTCCCCTTTTACCATATTATTGTGTATTTTGTATTTTGTATTATTTAAATACCAAACAGTGATACAATAATACACCGATTTCATTCAAATATCAAACTAGCTTTTCCGATAATTAACCATTAAATCTATTACGATTTGATTTTAAATCAATTTTATGCATAAAATTAGAGTAGTTGGCAGTACAATTTTTTCAATCTAAACCAGATGGAGGAAACATGTCGCAAAACACAGAAAGAGTCGCTAGATCAGAAAAGCAAATCACTACAGGTAGAAAAAAGAAGGTTGTTGGAAGATTGAAACAACAAAACCCTGGTCGAGAAATAGGATGGCAAAATGGTGCCCCTTATTTCACAGACACCAAACCGCCACAAAGGATTGATTTGCGCTGATGAAACAAACAGACACCGATACCGCTATTAGCACCGCTGAGATCAACTGATCTCAGCGGTGCCTTTGTA
>DEIO01000019.1:0-3033 GCA_002352545.1 Patescibacteria group bacterium UBA2772 | reverse complement strand
ATTTTGTCAGCTTTTCTAATAGTGCTCAGTCTATGCGCTATAATTATCACAGTCCTACCCTTACTAACTTTATCCATAGACTCTTGAATTAACTTTTCACTCTGAGAATCAAGACTACTAGTTGCTTCATCAAATATTAAAATTTTAGGATCTGCTAGGATTGCTCTGGCAATTCCAATTCGTTGTCTTTGTCCACCAGATAACTTAATCCCTCTTTCCCCAACTTTAGTTTTATAGCCCTCAGATAATTTACTAATAAATTCCTCTGCATTCGCAATTTTTGCAGCTTTCTTGATTTCAGCAAAACTTGCATCAGGATTTGCGTAAGAAATATTGCTTTTAATATCAGTACTAAAAATTTCAACCTCTTGTGGAACTATGGAAATGAACTTTCTGAAATGATATAAATCCAAATCTTGCAAGTTAACTCCGTCAATTTTAACAACTCCTTTTTGTGGATCATAATGTCTATAGATCATTCTTGCAAAAGTAGTTTTCCCTCCTCCTGACGGACCCACTAATGCGTTTATGGTCCCTGGTACAATTTTAGCAGAAACACTTCTTAGTGCTTGATTCTTAGCCTCTTGATATGCAAAATCAACACCTTCAAAGTCGATTTCTCCTAAAATACTTTTTGGTTTCAAACCATTTTTCTTATTCTTTATTTCTGGAACCTCCTTTAATAGTTTTAGATAACGCTCAACAGCAACAACACCTTCCTCTGTTTGGTCGTAAAACCTTGAAAGTCTATAAAGATGATTGTAAGCTTCATTTGAAATCATAAAAATAAAAATCAAAGTTCCAGTAGTCATCTCTCCTCTGGAAACCAAAAAAACTCCAATCAGAATTATCGATGACTTCCCTAAATCACTTATCAATAAACGCAATAATCCTGAACGCAAAATCTTACCCCACTCAAATAATCCTAATTTCTTAATTTCATTTCTAATTTTCGTAGCTTGTGAAACTTCCCATTTTTCACGCACAAATGACTTAACCGTGTTGATATTAATAATAGATTGTGTCATCAAACCAGCTGCGTCTTCATAACGCTTATATCTTTTCTTACGCATTGGTCTGATAATTTGATTAACCCTAACTGAAAGCAAGATAAACGCTGGAGCAAATAAAATAAAAGAAAAGCCCAATCTAAAATCAGTCCAAAATAAAATTCCACATACAATAACAAGTTTAATCACTACTGGCGCTACTTCCCAATAGATACTTTCAAATAGTTGAATGATTTTCTGTACCCCTTTATCAATTTTAATTATCTTATTTCCAGTGTCCTCTCTTTCATGATAAGCCAAAGACAACAAAACCATTTTGCTTTGAGCATTTACCATAAATTCACGTTCAGCAGAAGTAATAATTCGAAAAAATAATTTGTCTTTCACAAAGTTTAAAATACTCGAAAAACGTCTGAAAACAAAAAGTCCGACTACAGCACCAACAATCCACAAAATATCACTATTATCAAAATTTGTAAGTTTATCAACTATAATTTTCAACAACAAAGGATCCAAGAGATGTACGAATTCAATAAATAAAATTAGCACAAAACCCTTCTTTATTAAAAAAGAGTAATTATCAAATAAACCCCAGAAATTTTTCCAAAAACCTCTCGGCCTCCCAGTCTTTAAATTATTTTTTCTCATTTTATTCAACTAAAATCAATCTATTCACCAAACCTATCAGTAGCCATTGCAATTATTTCCTCGTACTCCTCAACAATTCTGTTTTTCAGATTCTTTTTAAAAACAGTAAGTAATTCATTATGAAACCACATAGTACTTATTGCTTTCGGTTTTGGAGCATTGAATGTTTTCCACATATCTTCGCCCTCTTCTTCATATACTTCTGAAAAAGCTTGTAAGTTATGAACCTTATCAGCGCAAGCAACCATCAGAATATTTTGATTGGTGGTATTTTTAAGAGCATTTATATACTTAATTTTCCTAGCCTTCCAGGTTCTCCTTGCCATCTCTTCAGTATCAGAAGGTCTTTTGTCTTCACTTACATACAAAACAATGTTTGTAACTTTATTGCCAAAATCTCTTCTCAGGTCACTAACATTATATCCTTCAACATCTTCCAAGACATCATGCATAAAACCAGCAATAATAACGTCTTCATCATCAGTATAGTTAGACAAAATTGCCCCCACACTATATGGATGAACAATGTACGGAAGTTTTCCTGTTTTCCTCATCTGCTTGTTATGAAGTTTAGCAGATTTATCGATTGCTTTTTGAATTTTTGGAGTTAATTTCATTTTGTATTTATTTTAAAATCTTATCCTACCTTTCTTGTCTTCTATTACTTTCAATTATAATCCACAAATAAAAAATAAAAAAGGAGGCTAATACAAACCTCTTTCTGAAATGGTAATTAAAACTTTCAAATCCACTTTTAGTAACAGGATACCATTAAAAGTTCCAAATTAACAAATCATCTTTTAAAAAACAAAAAATTATCTTTAACAAAAATAGTGACATCTATAGAGGTCACTATAGATACCTCTATAAATATTTAGATGTCGCTTGTCCTTATTTTAAGGGGTGTTTGAGGGAGAATAGAGACTAGGCTGTGCTTAGGGTTGGTGTAAGATTGATGTTTATAACTTTGATAATCAATTGAGTTTTATTTTCAGCGGATTCTCTCGCATCGCTCATAAGCGACGCAGGGTAGCGCCAAGTTCTCGCTAAGTAGAAGTGTTTTTTTATAAAAGCTCTACCGGAGCCAAATTTCAGATATTTTTCAAAATTAAAAGCTTTGGTTTTGTTTCCAAAAGCAACATAAAAATCTAGATTAATTGGTAATCTAGATTTGGTGGCAGTTACATAGCCCTTTTTATGTCTCTTTATTCTCTCTCTTAAATCGTTCGTGCAACCAATGTAATAACCATTTTTACATTTTAGACTGTAAACATAGTATATATAATTACTATGCTTTCGCAAACTTACAGGCGGACTGTGTCACGCCGAAGGTTCGCTTCAGCGGACCGAAGGCGGAGAGGGAGGGATTCGAACC
>DEIO01000011.1:11814-12333 GCA_002352545.1 Patescibacteria group bacterium UBA2772 | reverse complement strand
CTATATGCCACGGTCGGTTCACTAGATCCTACTTTCGTAACTGTGCGACATATCCGTCTTACAGTAAAGCTGGCTTATGGTCTTGTCCTATCGCTCCGATTTCCATCCGGAGCTAGCCAACCTTTGTGAGCACCTCCGTTACCTTTTAGGAGGTGACCGCCCCAGTCAAACTACCCACCAGGCACTGTCCCCGGTCTGGTATTTAGACTCTTTTTTCGATCTTATGTTGTGAATCAGCATGCAATTAAGCATACTCTTATAAGAAAATATTCCTGAATAATAACAAATATCCATGAAAAATTCCTATAAAAATAGTAATATTGTTGTTGTGAAAACCTACTAACTTAATTGCTTGCTATCCTTGAAAAAAGTCCAAATAACAGACCAAGGTTAGAATTCAAAAGTATACAGAGTGGTATTCCATTGGCGACTCCACGCTAACCTGAATTAGCGCTTCAAAGTCTCCCACCTATACTCGGCAGCATAATCTCAAATTCAATGCCAAGCTGTAGTAAAGCT
>DEIO01000011.1:0-11711 GCA_002352545.1 Patescibacteria group bacterium UBA2772 | reverse complement strand
ACCTTAGAACGATTATAGTTATCGCTGACGTTCACCGGCGCTTCAGAGATCAGCTTGCACTTTTCTCCTTAACGTTCCGGCACTGGTCAGGAGTCACCCCCTATACATCCCCTTACGGGTTAGCAGAGAGCTGTGTTTTTGATAAACAGTCGCCAGACATCTTTAGCTGCGACCAACACCACCTAAGTGGCATCGGCAGACCTTATCCCGAAGTTACGGTCGCTATTTTGCCGAGTTCCTTAACAAGGGTTCTCCCGTTCACCTTGGGCTACTCGCCCTGTCTACCTGTGTCGGTTTGCGGTACGGATACTATATTACTAATTTTAGAAGTTTTTCCTGGCACTCTGCTCGCCCCTGTTCACTAGCGTAAACTAGCTTCCAGTTGTACCATTGGGTTTAATGTCAAACGGATTTACCTATCTGACACCCTCAATACCCCTACCAGAATCCAATAACCGGCAAGGACTACAAGAATGCGTCACTCCATCAAATAATATAGTAGTACAGGAATATTAACCTGTTGTCCATCGACTACCCCCGATCGAAACCGGGACTCGCCTTAGGACCGACTAACCCTGGGATGATTATCATTGCCCAGGAAACCTTAGACTTTCGGTGTGTAAGAATTTAACTCACATTGCGGTTACTCATACCAACATTCTCACTTCTGTCCGCTCCACTATGGCTCGCGCCTTTAGCTTCACTGCAAACAGAACGCTTCCCTACCAAATGATGTAAATAAATTTACATCAAATTCGCATCTTCGGTGCTATGCTTAGCCCCGTTACATTTTCCGCGCAAGATCACTTGACCAGTGAGCTGTTACGCACTCTTTNNGCTGCTTCTAAGCCAACCTCCTAGCTGTCTTGGTAATTCCACTTCCTTTCCCACTTAGCATAGACTTGGGGACCTTATATTGCGATCTGGACTGTTTTCCTCTTGACCTACGAGCTTAGCCCCGTAAGTCTGACTGCTGTAATAATTCGCATGGGCATTCGGAGTTTGATAGAAGAGTCTTGACCAAAGCCACAACTCCTCTTTCAGTAGCTCTACCTCCCATGGATAGTTTTACAACGCTAGCCCTAGAGCTATTTCGGGAAGAACCAGCTATCTCCAGGCTCGATTGGAATTTCTCCTCTATACTCAAGTCATCCCCGCGAGTTGAACGACGCGTGGGTTCGGGCCTCCCACTAGTTTTACCCAGTGTTCACCCTGCTCAAGTATAGCTCGCCTGGTTTCGGGTCTACTATATGCGACTAAGTCGGCGGTTAAGCCTCGCTTTCACTACGCCTCCGCAGCAGTACTGCTTAGGCTTGCCACATAAAGTAACTCGTTGGTTCGTTCTACAAAAAGCACGCCATGACGCTATAAATAGCGCTCTGACTCTTTGTAAGCATATGATTTCAGTATCTATTTCACTCCCCTTTCGGGGTTCTTTTCACCTTTCCCTCACGGTACTAGTTCACTATCGGTCTGAAGCTATATTTAGTCTTGGAAGTATAGTGCTCCCTGATTCAGACAGGATTTCTCCAGTCCCGCCCTACTTGAGAATAGTTACTACAAATATTCATTCTTTTCGTCTACGGGATTGTTACCCTCTATGATCTCTCTTTCCAAAGTTGTTCGACTAAAAATAAATTAATTTGCCCTAATTAAATAGGCGTATCTACCTCGCAACCCCAACCCGAAGATTGGTTTAGACTATTCCCCGTTCGCTCGCCGCTACTTAGGGAATCACTTTTGTTTTCTTTTCCTCCGCCTACTTAGATGTTTCAGTTCGACGGGTTTACCAACCTATTCTAAAAGAATAGGCCTGATAGAGGTTTACTCTATCGCGTTGCCGCATTCGGATATCCACGGATCAAAGCTTATTTGCCAGCTCCCCGAGGCTTTTCGCAGACTATCGCGTCCTTCTTCGCTCGCTTCAGCCAAGGCATTCATCATATGCCATGTTGTATTGCAACCTACTTTATGACTAACAAATAACAAAAATAAATTCTTGTAAATTTATGTTATTTTCTTTCTAAGTTCACTTGTTGTTCGATAAAATTGCTATATTTATACAATATGTATTGTATATAATTACTTACTTGTTTTAGTATTCATAAATATCTAAAAGATATTTATATACTACCTGTGAATATAACAAAGAAAATTTCTTCGTTATATTTTACTATTATATTCAGTTGTCAAGGTATCTAATCTCTTAAGTCCATTCTTCGCTCCAAGGAGCTTCTTGAACAAAAGATTCACCAACAGAGGGAGCATGTTTCCGAGTGCCACCAACGCGACGACCCGTTGCTCTTCCCCTATTGGTAAACCCTTTATCTAAATTTAAGTGAACATTTATTAAACAAAACAAAAACCGCCTCTCGTGTGGTTTAAAAAAGAAACTAATAAAGTTTATTTTAACCGCTTTTTAAATTTTGCTTATCAACTAAATTGATATGCGTCATTTATAGTGTAGTTTTAGTTCTGTTATCTAACTTTTCAAAAACCGCTGACAAATGTCTTTCACGTGACTTCAGAATCAAATATAGCACCTTAAAGAATATTGTCAAGCATTTGCCCTGAACGATCTTTTTTTCTTTGACAACTATTCTCAATAAACACTAACTAAAGTCTTTACACAAGATATAAATAAATTTTTAAATCAATGTTTTTCCTAAATATTCATAGTAAAAGTAAATACGAGAAAGAAAAACTTTAATAATTATCTGTAAAGATTCCATATATGCCAGCCTTACGAAATTTAAAAATTTCTTTCTTATCATTTAATGTGTGCACAAAAGTTTTCACTCCCATTTCTCTAAGCTTGTTATTTAATGTTTTATTGAACCTGAATTTACTCATCACTACTATTGGGATATGCCTTCGATTTTTTTTCACAAACTCAATGACTTCTTTATCACTCTTATTGTCTTTATATAAAGTATAAATCATTTTATTAAAACCAAATCTCTCTTTTGTTAAATAAAAAGTTGATTCATCGTAAATCTCTGGAATAATTCTAGAAATTACATCTTTATCTTGCTTAGCTATCTCCTTAAACAAAACACTGGCAACTTTGTTGTAGTTTTTTCCTTTTACATCTGTAATCAAAATTAGCGACTTATTTTTTTGCATTTCATTTAAGATAGATTCTAATTCAATTGGAGTAAAGCCACCCCTAATTTTACTGTCCATAAATTCTTTCTTTGTTTGATTTACAACATTAGCATGAGAAAGTACAACTTGGTTATCACTAGAAACGTTTACATCTATCTCAAAAAATGTCCGCTTTTTTGCTAAACCAGCATAAAAAGCCTCCTTTGAGTTAGTATAATCAAATCTTCCAACCCCACCCAATGCATGCATAATTATACGCTCATCACCAACAAGCGGCATAAAATTTTGCATAAACTCAAAAGAGTTATCCTTCCCCTTAATTAATTCAGCTGATTTTTCTTCTTTTGAGTCTTTGTTTAAATCAAACATTGTCCAACTTCTTTCTTTGCTATTATATATGTGCTTTCTATTCCGCTCATCAATAAAAACCAAATATCTCTCTGAAAATGGTTGTATCAAGATTGTCTTTTTTTCTAGAAACTTTTCTTCAAAAAAAGACTTCCTAAAATCATTTTCTGAGAGCTTAACATCAAAAAGATCCATAAAACTAGGTAAGAGATCCATATGGCTCGTTCTGCTAGAAACAATACGCCCCTTATCAACATCTTTATCACCAAATATAATTGTAAGTCCTGTTTTAAAGTTCTCTTCAAATGATCCGCTTCCACAAAATTCGTTTCCTGGATGTTCACCGGATGGCCAACTATGGTCGCCAACAATAACAACGGTGTAGTTCTTTTCGGGAAATGTTTTATTAATCTCATTCCAGGCAATTCCTAGATATTTATCCTGTAAAAACATTGTATTTTCAAGTCTTTCTTTTTGGTTTCCTGGCTTTTGATGCGGAACTTCTTTTAAATAATCTGCTGGAGTTTTAAAAGGCCAGTGATTAGTAGGCCCGACCTCTAAAAATAAAAAATTGTTTTTTTTCTCATAATTTTTATCGATAAAAGAAAAAGCTCTTTGATAAAAAATATCTTCTTTATACCCCCAGTGATATTTGGGATCATCTTCTTGCATTATATCTTCCATGTGTGTCTCTGCAAAACCAATATTGCGCATGAACTTACCTGTGTTTGTAAATTCCAAATCATACGTTTTAAAAAATGATGTTCTATATCCTAACTTGTTAAAAAATTCTGGCAAACACAGAACTTTTTTATCGTTGCCTATTGAATTTAAATTACCATAAAAAGATGAGGGCAGCGAACAAAGAAGGTTTTCTTGTCCCAAAATTGTTTGTACGCCATTAGCGTAAAAGTTAGTAAAGTTGGTGCCATTTTCAGCAATTTTATAAAAATTTGGAGTAACCTCTGATGACATCAATCTTCCGTTCAAGCTTTCTATTTGCAAGAAAATAATGTTTTCTAAATATTTTGCACCTTCCTTTTTTTCAACTCCCTCCATTCTGCTAGCAAGTAATTTTTTATCCAATATTGATTTGTCCACTAATTCTTTGTAGTGAATTTGATAAATATCTATAATTTCATCTTGATTCAAAAAACTCTTAAAAAATTTAAAAGTCTCATTAAGATATATTTCATCCCTAAAAGAAGGAAGGATAAAAATAAATGTTAAAATAATAAAAATAAAAAGAGATTTCCTACCTCTAAAAAAGAAAGCGGATTTAAGAAAAAAATATGCGATAAAACTAGCCACTAAAAAAATTAATAAAATGCCCCCCATATAAGGCATAAAAACATCAACTAAGTTACTCTTATTTAAAGAGAAAAACATGAAGTCCAAAGACTTCTTTGCTATCAAGAAATAACAAATTAGGATGATTTGTAAAACAAAGGCAATCGTAACAAACAACAAAGTACAATATTTATTTCTATATATTATTGCAATAACAGCTAAAAAAACTAACAAACAAAACTGTATTATCTTTATGCTCTCTATAAAAAAATTTCCGCTACTATACGAGGTACCGATCAACAAAGCAAGGTTTATGCATAGAAAAGCCAAAAAAACAGCCGCAGAAAAAACAAAAAGAGCAACCTTGAAAGGATGTTTTCCAAAAATATATATTTTTTTATTATCTCTTTTTAAATTCAACTCTTTGTGATGAATTTATTACCAAGCTCTATTTTCCGCAACACTTCTTATATTTTTTCCCACTTCCACAAGGACAAGGTGCATTCCGACTAACTTCCTTTTTATTAATAATTGGACTACTCTTCGTTGATTTTTTATCACTTCTTTCCTTATTGTCATTAACTAAGGAAACATTCGCCTCCTTAGTGTTGTTGTATTTCATTTGAAGTCCTTGTTGCTCATTCGTCATCACACTACTATGCGAAACTGGATACATTCTAAAAATAGCCTTGATAATTGTATGATTGATTGTCGACAAAAGTGTCTGAAACATCCCAAAAGTTTCTTTTTTGTACATTACCAGTGGATCTCTTTGTCCATAGCCCTGAAGACCAATTCCTTCCCTTACAAAGTCCATCTGCTCTAAGTGATCCATCCAAAAACTATCGATTGTTCTAAGATAAAGACCTTTTTCAATCACACGCATTTGTTCGACACCTAACTCTCTCTCCTTTTCTGCGTATCCTCTCTTCAAATAGTCTGTAAGAGTCTCGATAATTGCACTTTTTTTTTCTGCACTGTGCGCAAAATCCTTAGAACTTTTTACATTTAAAAGATTTTTGTGTAATTTAGTAACTTCTCCATCAACAATAGTACTCAACTCTTCAGCAATCTCCTCCATATTCCATTGATTTTCATCATCAGAATCAGTGTGTACTGCCACAATAGCATCCATCTCATCTGAAAACATTTGCAATATTTCATCTTTAACACTTTTTTTGCCTAATATGTCTTTTCGTCTCTTGTATATTGTTTCTCTCTGTTTGTTCATAACATCATCATATTCCAAAACTCTTTGGCGAATATCAAAGTTAAACCCTTCAATTTTTCCTTGAGCTGATTCAATTGAACGAGAGATTATTTTATTTTCAATAGGCTGATCCTCTGGAAGGCCTAGTCTATCCATTATACTTTTCATTTTATCGCCACCAAACCTTCTCAAGAGTTCATCATCCAAAGAAACAAAAAACTGTGTTATTCCGGGATCTCCTTGTCGCCCAGCACGTCCACGTAACTGATTGTCTATTCTCCTTGCTTCATGTCTTTCTGTTCCTATAATAAAAAGCCCTCCCACTTCCTTAACTCCTTTACCTAGTTTAATATCAGTTCCACGTCCAGCCATATTGGTTGCAATTGTTACAGCTCCTTTTTGACCTGCATTTGCAATGATCCTAGCCTCACCTTCATGGTTTTTAGCATTCAAAACCTCCCTGTCAATGCCTCTTTTCTTTAAAATAGCAGCTAAATATTCAGATTTCTCGATAGCAATTGTTCCCACTAAAACAGGTATTCCTTTTTTATTGCTCTCGATTACTGTCTCAACAATAGCCTGAAATTTGCCCTCTTCAGTTTTATACACAACATCCTTACGATCAACTCTCGCTAGAGGTTTATTCGTTGGAATTTCAACTACTTCTAGTTTGTAGACTTTATCAAATTCCTCCGCTGACGTAATCGCTGTACCAGTCATTCCGGCTAACTTAGAATACATTCTAAAATAATTCTGGAAGGTAATAGTTGCTAATGTTCGTGATTCTCTTTGCACTTTCACTTTTTCCTTAGCTTCAATAGCTTGATGCAATCCTTCAGAATACCTTCTTCCAGGCATTAAACGCCCCGTAAATTCATCAACAATTACAATTTCACCATCCTTAATAACATACTCTTTGTCTAATTGGAAAAGAACATTTGCTTTCAAAGCTTGTTCTAAATGATGCACATAAGAAACTTTATTTGTTTCATAGATATTTCCAATTCCAAGCCATTTTTCCATTTTTTCAATTCCTTCGGAAGTAAGCATTACGCTCTTTAACTTTTCATCTATATTGTAATCTTCATTCTCCTTCAACCTTGGAACTAACATAGCAAATTGTCCATACATTTCAGTTGATTCACTATCTGGAGCAGAAATGATAAGGGGAGTTCTTGCTTCATCAATCAATATTGAATCTACCTCATCAACGATTGCAAAGTTCAAATCTCTTTGTGCCATTTGAGTTTTGTTTTGCGCCATATTATCACGTAAATAATCAAAACCAAACTCATTGTTTGTACCATACAAAACATCTGCTTCATATGCTTCGCTTCTTGGAACCTCAATTAAATTCTCCTCCTCAATGCTTACTTCATCTCCATCAAGTTTATTAGGCGCATAAACATACGAAGCTTGATTATTAATACAAGCAGTGGATAGTCCTAAAAAATTATAAACACTACCCATCCAATTAGCATCACGTTTAGAAAGATAATCATTTACAGTAATGACATGCACTCCTTTTCCAGAAAGAGCATTTAGGTAAACTGGCAAAGTTGCTGTTAATGTCTTACCTTCACCGGTTTTCATTTCAGTAATCTTACCTTCATGTAGAACAACTCCACCTGTAAGCTGCGAATCATATGGCCTTTCACCAATAACTCTATATGCAGCCTCTCTTGCAACAGCAAAAGCTTCCGGCAAAAGATCGTCGATTGTTTTTTCTTTATTTTTAATAAGTTTTTTAAACTCTTCCGTTTTAGCTTGTAACGCTTTATCTGAAAGTTTTTTAGTTTCTTCATCTAAAGCATTAATTTTTTCTATAATCAATCCTATTCTTTTCAGCTCTCGTTGCTGAGCATTTCCAAAAATTTTGTCTAAAAGTTTCATAATTTATATCGTTTCTTATTTTTTCTAACTCAAATAATCCACACTTTATTATTTTAGACTTGATTTCTCGTAAAGTCTAGTGCGCTAGGAAATAAAAACCATGTTTAAATTTGTACCAGTTTCTTAATTATAATGAAATAGGTCCTAGATTTTACTAATCACAATAATTCTGACCAAACGAACTTCTTCATAAGAATATCTTCCCTCGCACTCTTCAAATATCGGTTTCAATTTTTCGTTGCCACATTTTTCAATAGCTTTTTTAATTTCTTTCTGCACATTCCTTGGTGGCAGAAGATAGTCAATTTCCAATCTTTTGTTTTCTACTAAAATCTCCTCTATGTATTGAATGACTGTATTTTTTGAAAATTTTATTTTTTTAGAAATTTCCTCTAAATTATTTTTCTGTTGAATTAATTCTTGTACTACATCAATTCTTTCCTGTTTAACAGCAGAAATTATGTTCTTCTTTTTTATCTTATTTTTTTCTTGTTTCAACTTTATAATAAAGTCGGTAAATTGCTCTCCATATCTTTCCAATTTTTGAGCACCTACTCCAGGAATATTTGCAAATTCATCCCTTGTCACTGGAAGTTGTTGCGCCATTTCTCTTAAAGCAACATCACCAAAAATAACAAAAGCTGGCACTCTTTTTTTATCTGCAATTTCTTTACGTAAAATTCGCAATTTGGCAAAAATTTCTTCATCAAAATCTTTGTTATCCTCTCTTTTTTGTAATTGCCTTTTTTTCAAAGTATCCTCTTTTTGAATTTTTGGTAACTCAATTTTTTCTTTTTTATTAAGAAATATAATCCCTTTTTGAGAAACACTAAATGTTTCATACTCTCCACCATTCCTCACCAACAAGCCTCTTTCCACTATATGTGCAAAAAATTCAGCGAGTTCTGTTACTGAATATTCTTTTGCTATACCCCAAACTGAGAGATTCTGATGCCTTCGCATTCTAACTGTTTTGTCCCTAGATCCACGCAATATTTTTATAACATATCCCTTACCAAAAACATTTCCTGTCCGCAAAACTGCAGAAAGAATTTTCTGTACAATCTCAGTTGCATCTTCTTGGTTCTTTTGTCCTAAGCAGGAGTCACATGTTCCACATTCAAATAAATTGGTTTGTCCGAAATACTTTGTAATCCATTGCCAACGACAACTACGAGATTCTGCAAATTGCATAACCTCACGAATTTTTTTCTCTTCACCAACTCGACGCTCTTTCTCCATTTGATTTAAGAAAAAATCTAATTTTATTTTATCACCAGCAGAATATAACATGACACATTCACTAGGGAGCCCATCACGTCCGGCACGTCCAATTTCTTGATAATAACCTTCGATTGTTTTAGGAAAAGTCTTGTGAATAACCAATCTGACATCTAGTTTATCAATTCCCATTCCAAAAGCTATAGTTGCTACCACTACATTAATCTCGTCATGTACGAAAGCTTCTTGTGTTGCATCTCTTTTTTCTAAAGACATTCCAGCGTGATAACAACCCGCGTTAACACCTCTATTTTTAAGCAATTTAGTCAATTGCTCAGTTTCTTTGCGTGAAAAACAATAAATTATCACTGATTCATTCCGATGCTTGTTTATAAGAGCTATAATTTTTTCATCTGCGCCAACCTTTGACATCACTCTTAAATGCAAATTTTCACGATAAAAATCTGACAAAAAGACTTTATGCTCTTGCAGTTCTAGTTCTTTTACAATATCATTTCTCACTTTCTGGGTAGCAGAGGCAGTAAGCGCAATAATTGGAATATCAGAAAAACGTTTACGAAATAATTTCAAATTCCGATAATCAGGCCTAAAATCATGTCCCCACTGAGAAATACAATGAGCTTCATCAATAGCTAACGCCCCAATATCAATCTTCCCAAGCCAATCCTGCACATAATCATTTACTAACCTTTCTGGCGCAAGATATATAAGTTTATATTTTCCTTTTTTTGCATCAAGCATTCTCTTTTGCAACTCACCGACTTCAACAGTAGAATTAAGCATAGTAGCAGAAATCCCATTCGCAGTAAGTGCATCAACTTGATCTTTCATCAATGAAATCAGAGGTGAGATAACAATTGTTATACCCCTACGCATCAATGCTGGTAGCTGAAAACAAAGAGATTTACCACCCCCTGTTGGCATCACAACAACCGTATCACAACCAGAAAGAAAGCTTTCAATTACAGGTTTCTGCACTGAACGAAAGTTTTCGTGTCCAAAATGTTTTTTGAGAAGTTTTTTCATAGCCGTTTCATTATACTGTTTTTCAGATAAAATAAAAACAGTGGAAAATTCCTTTGATCCACTGCTTTATCTATAGCGAAAAAATCTAATTAGTCCTTATATATCTTTGATTTTTTTATTCAAAACTTAAACTGATTCGCTAACAATGGTTTCTGCGATTTTTCCTCTTCTTAAATTATCTCTAACTTTTTCTTTGCTTCTTCTGATTTTTTTCAAAAGAGCCTCATCGGCACTGTCTATTGCTCTACGCATATCCTTATCTCTTTTTTCAACTCGAAAAACTTTTCCAGGAACAACAGCACTCATCATAATTCTCCAAAAACTACTTTTGTCTTGCTCAATCTCGAATTCAGCTCTCAATAATCCTTTTTCGAATTCTCTTAATAATTTTTTTGTCTTATGAGCTTTTTTCTCAATATATGCTTTTTCCATTTCATTGAGTTTGTTTGCACCAGCTAAATACTTGATTTCCATTTTTCTTTTTCTTAATTATTACAACTTTTAAACAATAAAAGCCCCTTTTAAGGCTTTTGAATCTTTAAATCTGTAAGTTTTTTGCTTTTTTCATTTAAAAACATTTTTTTCATTTAAAGACATTTTAATTATAACAAAATTTTCACTTCTTCTTCAAGCTGAACCTTGAATTGATTTCGAACCTTCATCTTAACAAGACTCATTAATATTATAACATCTTCACTTGTAGCTTCTCCTGTATTCACAATAAAATTAGCTTGTTCTCTGCTTACCATTGCACCACCAATCTGCTCTCCTTTTAAATCACATCTATCAATTAACCAGCCAGCCGGAACTTTTCCATCCCTACTTTCTGTTTCTTGGTCTGACTCAAAACTTTTAATAACTTTATCAGAAACGGTGGGGTTTTTAAATACACAACCAGCTGATGGATATTTTTCCATTAATGGTTGACTCCCTTTTCTTTTTTGAACTATTTCTTTCATCTTGCTTTTTATTCCAGCTATATCAGATTTTTCAAATTGCATTTCTACTTCCCACACTAACAAATTTTCATTCTCTTTAAAAATACTATATCTATAATCGAAAGAACATTCTTCTTTATCCAACTCTTGAATACCCAAATCTTGATCCTTCATATCAATAACCCAAACTTTTAAGACATGCTCTTTCATCTCACCTTTGAAGGCACCTGCATTGCCCCTAATAGCACCACCTATAGTCCCTGGAATACCAGTAGACCATTCAAAACCACCTAAACCATGTTGCACACAAAAAGCAGAGAGTTTACTCAACAAGACGCCTGCACCACATTTAATTTTAATATTTTTATCAGTTTCTTTGAGAATTTCAATTTCATCATTATTTATCTTAGCTACAAGTCCATTAAACATACTATCTGAAAATAATATATTACTACCACCTCCCAAGAAAAAAATATCAAGCTTATTTCTTTTAGAAAAATCAACAGCGTCAACAATATCTTTTTGTTTTTCCAACAAACAAAAGAATTCAGTTTCTCCACCGATATTATATGTTGAGTATTTTTTTAACAAAACTTTTTCTCGAATATCCATTTTTTATTTTGAAAAATAAGTTTGGGTCTTGCCCAGTTTAGCTT
>DEIO01000007.1 GCA_002352545.1 Patescibacteria group bacterium UBA2772 | reverse complement strand
AATTTCTCTCAATTCATCTTGAATTGCTTCAGTGATTTCATTAGTTGAAATTCTAATTGTCTTAGGTAAGCCACCCATAAGATCTCGCCCTCTTACCTCAACATATTCTTCTTTTACCTGTGGAAGAGCACTGCCAATTTCAATTTTAACTTCTTCAGCAGTTCTTTCACCAATCGCTAGTCCATGTTTCTTTTTTATATATTGAGCAATCGCACTATCAATTCGATCACCTCCAACCCTAGCACTACAAGCTGACACGATTCCACCCAAAGAAATAACAGCCACCTCCGAAGTTCCTCCACCAATATCAATAATCATATTCCCACTAGCGCTGTTAATTGGAATCCCAGCTCCAATAGCAGCCAAAACTGGCTCTTTGACTATAAAAGCATTTTTAGCACCAGCCTTAATCGTAGCTTCAACAACAGCACGTCTCTCTGTTGAAGTAACGCCTGCTGGAATAGAAACCATTACATCTGGTTTTGAAAATCTAATCTTAGGGCTAACTTTCCCAACAAAATATCTGAGCATTGCTTCTGTAACACGATAATCTGCAATAACACCGTTCTTCAAAGGACGGTAGGCTGTAATAATATCTGGGGTTCTACCAATCATCTCCTTCGCTTCATTTCCGACTGCAATCACTCTATTATCATCCATTGTCACTGCAACAACAGAGGATTCATTAACAACAATCCCCTTTTTTGGCACAAACACCAATGTATTAGCAGTTCCAAGATCAATCCCAATTCGTTTAGAAAACATACACTAAATTATAATAAAAATATATAAATCCTTTCAATAACTCTAAATCTTAATATACCTACCTTTCAAGTAATTTTCAACTGCCTCTTTTGTAGTTTGCGCAAGATGTTCTGGCAATTCATCTAAATTAAACCATTTCATTTCAAAGCATTTTCCAGGTTCTTTGTTTTTAAAATTTTCCGTAACCGCGTTGCTGAGATAATTAAGCGCTACCCAGTGCTGTTTATCATTTTTAATGATATGATCGGTGTGAGGCAATAAACCCCAAATTTTTATATTCAAATTTGTTTCCTCCAAAACTTCTCTCATAACAGCTTCTTTGGTCATCTCCCCAAAATCAATCTCGCCTCCTGGCTTCGACCACATTCCTACTTCATTTTTAGACTCACTACCTCTTTTCAAAAGAAGTATTTCTTTTTTTTTGTTAAAAATCAAAGCTCCACCACCTATTCCAATAAAGTCTTTTCCGATTTTCATTTGTTCCCTTGTTATTTATTTAAATTCAGAAATTCTAAAGTTTTTTCCATTAACTAATTTTTTTTCTCTGCTCATCAGCTTCTTGTGTTTCTCCCAAAAAGCCTTTTTAATTTCTTCTGAGGAGATTTCCAGACTTACAAAATTTCCAATTATCAAATTCAATAAATCTATATTTTCCTCCACGATAGCTTTCTTGCCCTTTCCCTTTGTCACAGCCTGAGCAAGTTCCCCTAGCTCTTCAGTCATTAAATTTAAACGAAAGGTCATCTCTTCATTATTTGTACCTTTCATTTCAAATTTTTTATGAAAATCTGCAATTGCTTTATAATATTCTTTCATTTTTCTATTTTACACTCTTGATATCAGCACCGATACTCTGCAATCTTTCCTCAAGATTTCCATATCCACGATTGATAGAATAAACATCCCTCAAAATAGATTTGCCTTTAGCTGCAAGCATTGCAACTAAAATAATAGCAGCTGGACGAAGCGCTGGTGGCGACATCATTTCTGCATTTCTTATTATAGTTGGTCCTTCAACATAAACTCTATGTGGATCAAGTAATGTAACATTACCACCCAATCTACTAAGTTCTGTGAAATAGATTGCCCTATTCTCATAGACCCAGTCATGTATTAATGTTTTACCCTTTGCAACCATCGCAATAGGAACAAAAAATGGTAAATTATCCATATTAAGTCCAGGAAATGGCAACCCGTGCAATTTTTCCTCTAGAGCTACTAACTTTGAAGGAATAATTTCAATATCAACTAAATCAGTTTTTTTGTTTCTTGCTTTGTAATTATCTTTAATTCCATATTTTTGACCCATTTTTTCCAATTTCAAAAGCTCCAATTCCAAAAATTCGATTGGGCATCTTTCTATCAACAACTTACTCTTTGTTGTAATAGCAAGTGAGATAAAGAACATTGCCTCAATTGGATCTTCACTAATTTCATAAGTAATATCTTTGTCTATTACTTTTAAACCCTCAACTTCAAGCGTTGTTCCTCCAATTCCTTTTATTCTTACACCCAACTTTTCCAAGAAAAAACAAAGATCTTGCACCATATAATTAGAAGTTGCCATCTTAATTATAGTTTTTTCTGGAATTTGTGCAGCCGCCATAAGTGCAGATTCTGTTACTGTGTCGCCAGACTCATAAAGTACAACTTTTTCTGATTTTCCAAACCCACTAGCATCAACATCAAAACAATTCTCTTTTACTTTGATTTTTACACCAAAATTTTCCAGCACAAAAAGATGTGGCTTTACTGTTCTAGCACCTAGCTTACAACCACCAGCTTGTGGAATAGAATATTTCCTAAATTTTCCAGCAAGAGAACTCATAAGCATAATAACACTCCTTGTCCTTTCGGCAGAAACTTTATCTATATTCTTGATATCTATTTTTTCTGGAGCCTCAAGAGTAATCGTCTTTTTGTCTCTTTGAATTTTCATTCCAATACTTTCCAAAACTTCAATCCAACGATTTACTTCTTCAATTTGAGGAACATTTTTCAATATTGTTATTCCTTTGTTTAAAACAGAAGCTGCTAAGATTGCAACAATTGCGTTCTTAGAACCATTCACCTCTATCTTTCCACGAAGTTTTTTACCACCATTTATTTCAAAATTCTGCATTTTTATCTTATTTTACCCATT
>DEIO01000021.1 GCA_002352545.1 Patescibacteria group bacterium UBA2772 | reverse complement strand
ATGACATGGGCGGCAGTTTTTGAAAGACTACCGACTCTCAATGTCACAGTTGGGGAACATGGTAAATATGTTAAAGGAGAGTTGGTCAGTGATGAATCAACTGTTATTAGCTGTGGTGACGGAGCAAGTATCTGTTCAGGAAATTTTTCAAGTGGAACGGAGATTAGTTTAGTGGCCTATGCTGATTCCCAGAATGGATACATGTTCAGAAGTTGGTCTAATGGCGGAGACCCTATTTATGAAAATCCAACCACTATTACTATCGCTGATGATGACGAAACTTGGGTGCCGACATTTGTTAAAGTTCCTCAGTTTAGTCAGAATGATGAGGATTGGGCTTGCGATCAGTTAGGCTCTTGTTCTTGTGATTCCTTGGGAACTTGCTCAACTGATTTCGGCAGTTGCGTCTCGGGTGAAACACCGACTCAACGTGATTCAAGTGGTTGTGGAATAAGTTCTTTTGCAATGGTGTATACTTTTTTTGGAGAAGATACAGATCCTGGAAAATTGAATTTAAAATTTCAGAAACCAGAAATTGCAAATTATTCCGGTGGATGTCTTTTGACTTGGGATGATATGATTTTACCTGATAACATGTCTCAGAGTGTTAGATATTATTGGAATGCTACAGGAACAAGCGCATTAGAAGTAGCTCTTTTGAATGGAGAACCTGTCATTGCCCGTGTTAATAGTTCTCATTATGTCGTGATTATTGGAAAAGTGGCAGAGGGCGAGGATGCAGAGATACCAACCACACCAACAGCTAATACTTACAGAATTATTGATCCTTGGACTGGAAATGTACATTACTTAAATAAAGGTGGAATTGGAAATAGTAATTATAATGTAAATTATTTCTATATTTATTCTAAAGATTGGAACTCTACTAATTAAGAGAGGAGGTTTCAAAAACTGGGATTTGCTAAATTGCAAATCCCAGTTTTATTTTTATGAAAGTATAAATTTTTTATTTAACTTCAATCGATTCTATAATTTTATTATAGTCTTGAATTTGTTTACGAATAATAGGTTCGGAAGAGTTTTCATCAAATATCTTTAAAAAATTATCATAATTCCCAATTTTTCTATATTTGGTTGTTAACCAATTTTGAAAATTTACAGAAGAATAAGGAAGAGGCATTTTGAAAGATATTTTTTTTTCTTTGATTAATTTAAATGCATGATAAAAATAACCATCAGGATCGGTGGCTAAATTATTACTGGTAAAGATTCTTAGAATAGAATTTCCAGTAGGGTCCTTGAATGTTTTAAGACTTAGGAAATTACGTTGATTTCCACAGGCCATTTTATCTATAGAAAGTAGTTTAGGACAAGAAATACTATTGCTGGTTAAGCAAGTTTCTTTTTCATTTTTATCATAAGCTATGTCACTACTAATGTTTTCAAAAACATTTTTAAATTCTTGAGAGTATTCTTTAGGAGATAGTCCACAATGAGTTAATTTACAAACGCTCTCATCTTCTTTCAAAAGACATTTTTCAAAAGAATTATTGAATTTATCTAAAGTTAAAATTACAGGATAATCAGTTGAGTGTAGATAATCAGGCGTATTTATCGAAGAGCTGTTTTTTTTAAAGGGAACATACGAAGGAAGTTTAAAAGAAATTCCATCATCTGTCATATATTCTTCCCACGTTGCATTTTCCATTTCATCTAAAACTAGACGTTCAAGTTTTTCTAACTCAAGAGAGTCTTTTTTTTCGGTAGAAAGCTTCAATTTATCCAATTCTTTTTCTACAGTATTTCTTTTTTCTTCACATTCTTCGAAATTTTTCTCTTTTGTTTCAATTTTTTTTGCTATCTTGATGTTTTCTCTCTCAAATCCTTTTTTCAAAGCCATAGTATAAAAACCACTCCCAGCAACAACCAAAATTAAAATCACAACTAATACAACAACAAATGTTAGCCGGGTAGCAATACAAGATTTTTTAACTTCACTCTTAATAACTTCTTTGACTTTTTTATCTTTCATTTTCATTTTTTATTTATAACAATCGAATTATAACATAAAAGCCAAACTTAAAAAAGTTAAAATTCAAAATGGTTTTCTGAAATGATGTTTCAGAATGGGTAAATAGCGTTGGTGGAGGGAAATTGACTTCTGCAAGTAAAGATTGTATTATAGGATTGTTTTACAAAATATTATCGGGGCGTGGTGTAATGGTAGCACGAGCGCTTTGGGAGCGTTTAGCCCGAGTTCGATTCTCGGTGCCCCGACAAATTAAATGATCATAAAAACTGTACGAAAGGTTTTCCTTTCGTACAGTTTTTTATATGGCAAAAACAATACATATGCCTTGTTGTAAGATTTTAGGATAGTCTAGGATTTTATTTTTTCTGTATATATGCAAGAAATAAGCGTAAAGGAGCGACGGTATCAACATGAAAAAGAATTCAAAGCAAAAAGCATGGATAGATTGTTCTGAAAGCACGTTGTTGACACCTAACATGGAAACAGGAATTGGTCTGAAGGGAAGAAAGAAGCGAGTATCACTAAATGGCGCCAGAAATGCTATTCCATATCCACCATTTGTCATTGCGTCTAAAATTGGATGAGAGATTGTTATCAGGAAAAATGTTAAAAACAATTTAGAAAATTCGCGAGATCTTATTTTTAATTTTGGAAAGAAACCAAAGGTTACAAAAAAGCTAATACAAAAGCAAAAAAGAAAGAATGAGAAAAATCTCTGTGTCCAAATAAGCTTTCATATGGAATGTTGTGAGCAAGACCAATCACATCAAAGTCAGGAAAAAAGCCACACAACAAAGAGAGTAGAATCATTTTTACACTATTTTTTGTGCCTTGTCTGTTGAATAAATAGAGCCATTGCACTATGTCCAATAATTGAGGACATTTTGTTTTTTTAGATTTTATTTTTGTAGCCCCATTTTTTCTTTTACTTCAGAAAGTTTTTCTTGAGCTACTAAACTGGCTTTTATGGCTCCTTCTTCTAGAATTTTTTGTACATGTTTATCTGAAATTGAGTGATATCTTTCTTGAAAAGGAACTAAAAAATCGATAATCGCTTGAGCAAGTTCTTCTTTGAATTCTTTGAATCCTTTATCTTCAAAATGTTTCACAACTTCCTTTGGCGTTTTGCCTGAAGTTAGTGCAAAAATATTGATGAGATTTTTAAGTGCTGGTCTTTCATTTTTGTATTCAATTGAATTTTCGCTGTCAGTGACAGCTTTTTTGATTTTTTCTTTGATTTTTTTTGGAGAATCAAGTAGGTCGATTCTGTTGAACTTTGAAGGAGCTGATTTTGACATTTTACTGGAAGGATCATCGAGCCCCATGATGCGCATCCCTTCTTGCTGGATATATGATTTTGGTATTTTGAAAGTTTCACCAAAATGTTTGTTGAATTTTTTTGCCAATTTTCTGGTTAGTTCAATATGTTGAGTTTGGTCTTCTCCGACAGGGACAATGTCCGTGTCGTACAAAAGAATATCAGCTGCCATCAAAATAGGGTAGTCATAGAGACCAACACCAACAGAGTTGAACTGTTCTTTGAATTTTTTAAATTGTGTAAGAGTGAGTTTTATTATATTGTCTTTTAGTGATTCTTTCGTCAATTCTTCTATATTTAAAATCTCTGCTTTTACATTCTTTATAAGATAGTTTTCCAATTCTTTAAAATCCACTCCAGATTTTTGTTTAAATTGAGTCATTTTGGTCAACTCAGCATTTGGAGTGATTGTATTCAGTAGCCATGCGAGCTCTGCATGTGCAGAAACTGTGGATTGTACGAATATGGTTGATTTAGCAGGATCAATTCCTGCAGCTAAGTATATTTTAGCAGTTTCAAGTATTTTTTTACGCAACTCACTTGGTTCTTGAGGGATAGTTATTGCATGAAGATCGACAACACAAAAAAAGGAATGGTAACCTTCTTGTAATTTTTCCCAGTTTTTAATCGCTCCAAGATAGTTTCCTAAATGAAGATTGCCAGAAGGTTGGACGCCAGAAAAAACAATTGGTTGTTTGTGCATGTCTATAAAAATAAGAGTTAATTTCTTTTTATATAATACTTTAACTTAGGGTGGTTTGCAACAATATATTTTTATTTAGCATGATTTTATTTATATAGGAAGTGTAGTATAATGAAGAACAGCTTCCAAAAAGGGAGAAATAAAAACAAAAATAAAATGGTACGAAGAAATGAAGTTTTTGAAAACTTGATTCCAGATCCGAAAAAACCAACACTGGATGTCTATTATGAAAAGTTCAAAATAAGTTTTCGCAGAATTTGGGAGAACAAATTTTTGTGGTTTTGGGGCATGTTTTTGCCTGGTTCGATTGGAATTGGTTTTAATATCGAGGAACAAATAACCAAACTAAAACCAGATCAAATAAGTAGCTGGGAAGTTTTTATAATAGAAAATATTGCTTCATTAATTTTTCTGTTTGTGACAGCTTTGTTTTTTTGGTTTTTTTTGTGGTTTGTTTCTGCAATCGCTCGTTCAGGCGTTATCCAAGTACTTTTTTGTTTACAGAACCCAAAGAATAGGAAAAAAGTGAATTGTAGAAAAATTTGGAAATTAGGAAAGAAAAACTATAAAAATATTTTGATTTTAGATTTTTTTATAGGAATGTTTATTCTAATCGTATTTTTGATAATGTTAATTCCAGTTTTTATTATGATTTTGACTGAAAATCAAGCTGGGGCAATTTTTCTTTTTATTACACTTTTGCTTTTTTTCTTTGTTTTTACGGTTTTTATGAATTATCTTTTGCAAATTGCTATAATATATACGGTTTTAGCGAAGTTGGAAATTTCAAAATCAATAAACTTAGCATTTAAGTTGATTTCTAGAAATATATTTGAAGTAGTAAAGCTTTTTTCGGTATTTTTCTTAATAGGGGTTTTGCAGGGAACAGTTTTTTTGTTATTAGTTACTGCAGTGTTGCCTTTTTGGGGTAGTATTGTTAATGTATGGTTTATTCTCTATGAAAGTTCTTTTACGGAATGGTTGTTATTCAGTTCAGCTGGTATGATTCTACTGACCATGTTATTTTTGTTTGCTAAAACAATTTTTTCACTTTGGATTCAAGATATTTGGCTTTGGTGGGTAAAGGAGATTAGTGGGAATAAAATTGAAATTGAAGAAAAAGAGCTTCCAACAAGAGGATATTTTTTAGAATTAGGAATGGCTGTTGGTGTTAAAAGTTCAGTAGTTAATAAATAAAATACAATGTATGAGTTTTGAGATGTTGTTTTGGGTGGCTGTGTTTGTTGTGAGTTTGATGGTATTGATTAAGGCATCTGATTCTTTCACTGATGCTGCGGAGGAAATCGGATTGTTTTTTAAATTACCCCCGTTCTTAATAGGAATCACAATAGTAGCGCTAGGGACATCTTTGCCTGAGCTCATATCTTCTTTATTTGCTCTTTTTTCAGGAACTTCGGAGATGGTTTCTGGTAATGTCATTGGTTCAAATATTACAAATATTTGTTTAGTATTAGGGCTGACTGCAGTGGTTGGAAGGAAGATGAAGCTTGAATATGAAATTATTAATGTTGATTTGCCTCTTCTTATAAGTTCTACTTTTATTTTGGCAATAACAATTTATGATGGGGAATTTACATTTTGGGAAGCCGTTCTTTGTTTAGTTGGTATTGTGATTTATTTTGTTAGAATTGTGTCTTCAGAGAAGAGAGGAGAAAAGGCTAAGAAAGAAGGGAAGGAGCTGGAGAAATATCTAAAAGAAGAATTGCATTGGACGAAGAAATTTCCAGCGAAAGAAGTCTTGATATTGTTTGTAAGTAGTCTATTTATTTTTCTTAGTGCTAAGTACACAATTTATTCAGCAGTTAAGATTTCAGAAATTTTTAATATAGGTGCTGAAATTATTGCTGCTTCTATTATTGCATTTGGTACATCATTGCCTGAGCTTGTGGTTAGTTTAACGGCTGCTAAAAAGGGAAAGGCTGAAATTGCGGTTGGAAATATTCTAGGTTCAAATATTTTTAATGCACTTGGTGTTATGGGGATAACAGGGTTATTTGGAACATTGCTTGTTTCAAGTAGTATTGTTACGTTTGGTCTACCCGTTATGATAATGACGACATTTGTAGTTTTATTTGTTACTCAGGATAAAGAAGTTACTCGTTGGGAAGGTTATTTCCTACTTCTTTTCTACGTGCTCTATATAGGTAAAATTTTTAATTTGGTATAGATTTAGATAAAAAAACAAGCAACCAAGTTGCTCGTTTTTTGTGGTATTTTCAACTATTTTCTTCGATAGTTTGGGGCATCCTCTGTGATGATTACATCATGTGGGTGACTCTCGATATAACCAGCAGCAGTTATTTTTACTGGTTTTGCTCTTAATGCTAATTTTTCAATTGTTGCAGCTCCTAGATATCCCATTCCTGCTCTTAAACCGCCAATTAATTGGTAAAGAGTTTTATCTATAGGTCCTCTATAGGCTGTTCTTCCTTCAATTCCTTCTGGAACAAATTTTTGAGTGTCTTTTACGTCTTCCTGTCCATATCTGTCCTTAGATCCTTTTTCCATAGCACTCAAAGAGCCCATTCCTCTGTATGATTTGAACATTCTTCCTCCAATGAATAATGTTTCCCCTGGTGATTCTTCGGCTCCAGCAAGAAGTCCCCCAAGCATTACACATTGAGCTCCCATTGCTAGTGCTTTTGTAATATCGCCTGATAATTTGATTCCACCATCTGCAATTATAGCAATATCCTTGTTTTCACCTTTGCCCTTAACACCTTCTAGGATGGCCGTGATTTGAGGGACTCCAATTCCAGCCACAACTCTAGTTGTGCAAATTGAGCCAGGTCCAATTCCAATTTTTACTCCATCAGCGCCTGCATCGATAAGGTCTTTTACAGCATTTTCTGTTGCAACATTTCCTGCAACTACATCAACATTTTTTGTTAAAGGATTGTTTTTTAGAGTTTTTACCATGTCCATAACTCCCTTGGAATGTCCATGTGCAGTATCAACCACAATTACATCTACACCGGCTTTTGCAAGTAACTCTGCTCTTTTTAGTGCATCTTTTCCAACTCCGATTGCAGCTCCAACAAAAAGTCTTTTGTCAGTGGTTTTGTTTGCGTTTGGATATTTTTTATTTTTTTCAATGTCTTTTCTAGTAACAATAGATTTCAATCTTCTATCTTCTCCGACTACGCAAAGTACGGACAGTTTTTCTTTCCGAATAAGAGTATTTGCTTCAGATAATGAAATTCCTTCTGCAGCAACAGTTAATTCGCTTGCTGGTTTCATTACATTTTTGACTATTTTCCCTTGGTCGTGTGGCCAGGAATAGTAGAATTCAGTCATAATACCGACCAAAACACCAGCTTCATCTACAACAGGAATTTTTTTATAACCCTTGTCTTGCTCTATTTGATGAATTTCATCGATAGTTGCTTCAGAAGAAATTGTAATTGGATCAATAATAAAACCATTTTCAAATCTTTTTACAAGCAGCACTTCTTGTGCTTGTTGCTCAGGTGTAAGATTTTTGTGAATAATACCTAAGCCTCCTTCAAGTGCTATTGCAATTGCCATTCTATGTTCTGTGACTGTGTCCATTGGAGAACTTACAATAGGTGTCTTCAATGGAACATTTCTAGAAAATTTAGTGTCTAAATTTGCATCTGCTGGAAGAATTTCTGAATATCTTGGGGTAAGCAGAATATCATCATACGTAAGTGCTTCTTGCATAAATCCAGTTTTAATAATAGAATTAAGTTTTATCTATAAACAGCCTTATTTGAGGCATAAGGACTTAAAAGCTATAATAGTAAAATATAGTTAAATTATACTGGAGATTTTATTTTTTATCAATAAAAACATGAAACACATTGCAATTTTGGATTTTGGTTCGCAATATACTCATCTTATTGCTAGAACTATCCGCGAACTGGGAATATTAGCAAAAATTTATCAGCACAATGTTTCCGTTGATGAGTTAGGGGATAATGTCGAAGGTATGATTTTGTCTGGTGGTCCACAGTCCGTTTTTGATCAAAAAGGACTGTGTGTGGGAAATGATATTTTGGGAATGAAAGTTCCAATCTTAGGCATTTGTTATGGGCATCAGTTTTTAGCTCACAAATTGGGAGGTGTTGTTGAAACAGGAAAAGTTGGAGAATATGGAATGGCTAAATTGAATATTCTTAAAAAGAGTAGTTTATTTGAGGATGTTCCAAAGGAAACTCAAGTTTGGATGAGTCATAGTGATTCAGTTGTAAGCGTTCCAGATGGTTTTGATATTATTGCAAAAACAGAAGATTGTAATGTAACTGCTATGGCCAACGAGAAAGAAAAAATATTTGGGCTTCAATTTCATCCAGAAGTTGCACATTCGAAAGAAGGGGAGATAATGATCAAAAATTTTGTAGTTGGGATATGTAAGGCTTCACAAGATTGGAACGTAGAAGATTTTAAGGATGAATTGATTCAGAAAATCAAAAAACAGGTCGGGGAAAAGAAAGTTTTTATTTTGGTTAGTGGAGGAGTTGATTCAAATGTTGCATTTGCATTATTGACAAAAATTTTTGGATCAAAGCGAGTTAAGGGTCTATATATAGATACTGGTTTTATGAGAAAGAATGAATCGGAAAGAATTGTAAAAAGATTCAAGAATCTTGGTTTTGACAATTTGGAAATAATGAATGCAAGTAAGTTATTTTATGAGAGACTCGAAAATATTTATGAACCAGAAGAAAAAAGAGCAATAATTGGTAAAGCTTTTTTAGATACAAAGGATATCGTGGCTAAAAAGATGGAATTTGATTCCGATCAATGGCTTTTAGGTCAAGGGACTATATATCCAGATACAATTGAATCGGGTGATACAAAAAATTCAAATACAATAAAAACACATCACAATCGAGTTGATGTAATCACCAAGATGATTGAAGAGGGTTTAATAATAGAGCCTTTGGTGGATCTGTATAAAGATGAAGTTAGAAAGTTAGGAAGATTGCTTGATTTGCCAGCTAAACTTGTTGATAGGCATCCATTTCCTGGTCCTGGTCTTGCGATAAGATGTCTATGTTCTGATGGAAAAAGTGATGACCAAATTAAATTATGCAGTATCGATTATAATCTCAAGATTTTTTGTGATAAAAAAAATATTTCAATTGAGTTAGCAACATTGCCTATAAAATCAGTTGGTGTTCAAGGTGATAATAGAACATATGCACATCCATTGGCCATCTGGGGAGAGAATGAATGGGAAAAGTTAGTGGAAATTTCTTCTTCGGTTACAAATTCAAATAAGGATGTGAATAGAGTTGTATTGCTTTTGAATAAGCATGAAAAAACTCCGAGCTTTTATAATTCTCAGAACCCAGTTTTTTTATCAGAAAACAGAATAGAGCTTTTAAGAGAAATTGACCAAATAGTTTCAGATACGATGAGAGAAAAAGGAATTTATTCAGAGATTGATCAGTTTCCTGTTGTTTTGATTCCAGTTTATAATAAAGTTGGCAAAGAATCAGTTGTTTTGAGGCCAATTAACACTCGTGATTTTATGACGTTGCATTTTTACAAGATGCAAAGAGATATTTTGGAAGAAATAGTCAATAAAATAGAATCTACGAAGAAGATAGGATATATATTCTTTGATATAACCAATAAACCCCCAGGAACAACTGAATGGGAATAGGGAGAATGTTGGTTTAATGGTATGTGTGAATACTAAGAAAGCACTTGAAATAATAATACAAACTTATGTCAGAAATTTTTGGTAGAATTAAAAAAGAGAAAAAAAGGATAGAAGAAAACAAAAACGATAAGCATGGTCGTTATCGTGTGAATAAAGCTGAATACAAAACAATTCTGATTCACAATATACCCTATTTTTTTACATGTGATGAGACTGATAAACTAAGGTATTTTTCAAATCACTCAATTGTGATTGAAAATGATATTATTAAGGCTGTTGAATCAGCAGAGAAATTCAATCCAGATGAATTTGATTTGGTTTATGACGCTGGGAAAAGAGGTGGAACAGTAATTACCCCAGGTTTTATTAATGCGCATGCACATCCACCAATGTATCTTCTTAGAAGTTCAATGGATTTGGATGAGGGGGATAACATTGATAAAACATTAGCTAAATTGCCAAAATGGGAATCTAAGATGGATGAGGATGATTTAGCACTTAGTACAGTAGGTGATTTGACTGAACAACAGAAATTTGGCGTTACTACTACATTCAGTCATTATAACTGTTTTGATCCCATCGAAGAGGCAGCTAAATTAACAGCACAGAATGTAATTAATGGAATTAGCGTCGCTTCTCATGTTTCTCCTGAGAATTCACCTGCTTTAATCGAAAAACTCTTAAAAGAAAAAAAAGGATCCCATTCACGTTTGGCAATGGCAGTGCATTATTTGTATAAGGCTAGTCCTGAAGTTTTGAGCAGTGTACGTGAGTTAGTTGAAAAACATAATCTACTTTTTACTTGTCATATGTCAGAAAGTGAAAAGGTGATAGAGGAGACACTAAAGAATCATAAAATGAGGGAGGTTGAAGTTTTGGAACACTATGGACTTTTAAATAAAAATACCATTATTTCTCATGCAATTCATTTGAGAGAAGAAGAAATAGGGCGAGTTTCTAATGCAGGAGTTGGAATTGTTCATTTGCCAACGTCTAATCGTATTCATAAAAGTGGAGTTTTCCCATATTGGAGTTATTATGATAAGGGAGCTTTTAAGAACATTGCACTTGGAACTGATAGTGTTGTTTCAAAAAGTCGATTAGATATCCTAACAGAGGCTTACAGAGCGAGAACGACACATCTCTATATCAAGACGATTAAATTTGGTTCGTTGTTTAAAATGATGACCATCAATGGTGCTAAAATTCTTGATATGCCAAGGCATGGAAGAATTTTACCTGGCTATAAAGCAGACTTGGCTTTTTGGAAATTAAAAGACCGTGGTTTTATCCCGTTTGATTCAAATAATCCTTTTTCTCTTATCGGAAATATCATAACGCATAGTGGTCGTGTTGCTCGTGATGTGATGATTGGAGGAAAGTTTGTAATCCGTTCAAGAAAACATCTTTTGATTGATGAAAGTAAACTTTTCGATGTTTTGCAAGAAAGACATATGGAAGTGAGAAGGAAAGTTCGAGAAGAATAGTTTTTAATGTGAATAAGGTAATAAAAAGGTGACTCTTTCAAGAGCCACCTTTTTATTTAATACAGAAAGTACTTTTTAGGCAATGAAGAAATGAAAAATTAAATTGAGTATTATAACAAAAGAAAAGAATAGAATAAGCGGAAATAAGAGAAATCTATCTCAATCGCTAGTTAAATCCGGAAACTTAATTTTAGTAGTTTTTTTAAACCAAAATTTAATAATAATTCTTTCAATTATTATTAAGATCCAAAAAATGAGTGGATGGAAAGTTATTTCTGGACACATTGAACAAAATCCATTGACACAGCCGACTGTTATCTTAGAGCCGAAGATAAAGAGAACGCTTTAAAAAACATCCATAAAAGAGGTAATAACCAAAGATGTTTTTTGATTTTTTTCTAGCTTCGTTAGTTGGCATAAAAGATGTATTTAAACGTTACTAATCTAAAATAGCATTTTTTGACTTTATTTTCTAGTTTTTAAATGTGGATGCTAAGAGATTCGAACTCCTGACCCCTTCGGTGTAAACGAAGTGCTCTAACCAACTGAGCTAAGCATCCAAGTTTATGAAGCTACTATATTTTATAACACTATTTTTTGAAAAAAGAAAACGGTGTGCCCCGAAAGAGATTTGAACTCTCATGCGCGTAATGCGCCACGGCCCTCAACCGTGTGTGTATACCAGTTCCACCATCGGGGCTTTATTTTTCCAAAGTTTGTCTTAATGGCAAAGCTTCGGAAAAATAACATATTCTTTTATTGCAGGGCAATATCCTAAGTTTTATTTTGTAATGTTCAAAAAATCAAAAATCAATCTATTTCTCTTCCTTCTTCTCTGGTTTTTTGTTCATTTCTTCCATGGCTAATTTTTCCTCTGCTGTAACATCGATTGCTTTCATTTTTGCAGCTTTTCCGGATAATTCTCTCATGTAATAAATTTTTGAACGTCTAACTTTGCTCCGTCGAAGAATTTCGATTTTTACCACTGTTGGCATATAAATTGGAAAGGTCATTTCCACGCCAATTTTTTGTGACTCTCTTCTAACAGTAATTGTTGGAGAAGAGCTCTGTCTTCCTTTGATTGAAATAATAAGTCCCTTGAAAATCTGAACTCTTTCTTTGTCCCCCTCTGTAATCTTTCTGTGAACACGAACAATATCACCAACTTTTAAGTCTGGTAATTGTTTTGTTTGTTGTGATTTGTTGAAATCAATAACTTTCTGATCCATATAGAAAAGCTGTAAAGTCTTAAAAAAGCTTTCTAAAAAGCTTTTTTAAACATAGCCTATTTTTTAGATTTGGTCAAGTGCTTAAAGTTTAAGACGCTTTTTTTTACCAAGTTACACATGTAAATATTAGAGTAAACTATGAAATAAAGCAAAAATATGAAAAATAATGCATTATTGAAAGAGGAAAAGAGAACTAATTTTTTTGGATTTGAGAGTGTGGATGAAAATGGGAAAAAACATTCAAATCCGGCAGTTTTGAGGGGAAATGGGACCTTAAAGCTTACTAACTAGGAGTTTTTTCTCGTTGGATACTAAGGAAGAATTTTATTATATTGATTGAGGATATAGAAAAGGTTGAAATAAAAAGATTTCATAATTTAAAAACGAAATTCCTGCCAATTTTAAAGGTTTATTTTACAGACAAAAAGGAGTTGAAGATTTTTGGTGTTTGTGTCGGCTTTAAAAAAGCTACGGAAGAATGGAAAAACAACATAGAGAGGCTTGTTGAAAAAAATAAAATCGTCCTACTTTTATTTATCTTTAGAAAAATTTTGTAAATTGTTTTGGTAGGGGTGATTCAAATTGATATTTTTTGCCATCAGAATAGGTAAAACTTAAATTACTTGCATGCAAGAGAAATCTTGTAAAATCTTGGTTAGCAATTTTTAATTTTTCTGGTTGATACATTTTGTCTCCAACAACAGGATTGCCTATGGATTGTAAATGTACTCTAATCTGATGTTTTCGTCCTGTTTTCAATGTCGCTAAAATTAAACTCTTTGTCTCGTCCGAGGATTTTTTTAGAAGTCTGTATTCAGTAATAGCTTTTTTAGCATTACCCACCTTGTTACTGTTTTTGCTTGTTGCTTGTTTTAATGGATTTGAATGGGATCTACCAATAAAAGATTCAATGATACCTTCTTCTTTGTCTGGTATGCCCCAGCATACAGCAGTATACTTCTTGGATATTTGTCTGTTTTTAAACAGGAGTTTGAAAAAATCAAAAGAGGGTTGAGTGAGTGGCACAATTAGAATCCCGGAAGTGTATTTATCTAGTCGATGGACGCTTCCAGGGCGCAATGGATTTTCACCAACATTTTTAGTTTGTGGAAATTTTGACAAGAGGCCATTCGCCAAGGTTCCTAACCTTTCTTTGTCAGATGGGTGAGCCGATATTCTTGAAGGTTTCTCAATGATCAAAAAATCTGGATGTTGATAGATAACATTAATTTCGACTGAAGAATCTGGCAATGCTGTAATTATTTTTTTTTCAAAAATAATATTAATTTCTATCTTATCATGTTCACCAGTAACATAATTTGGTTTTATCTTTTTTCCATTAACTAAAACGTCACCATTTTTAATAGCTTTTTTAAAGTTTTCTCTTGGTACATTAGCGAAGTTCTCAGCTAATAATTTGTCGATACGAATACCAGATTGTTGATTTGGTGTGAATGTTTCTTTGATGATTTCTTGTGTCATGTTTGTATATTAAGGTTATCTTAACAATAGCTTAAGCTGTAATTTTCTTCAATTAAAAAAACACCCCAATACAAAGATGATATGTCTTGGAGCGAGGTGTTGCGCATTTTACGCTGTAAGAAATTCATATCTCTCGTTCTCTAAAGAGTTGTTTTGTCTAAAAAGACTCGACTTTTTTATAACGTTGCCAGGGGTGGCAAAAAGTGATTCTGTCAGAGAATTAATATTTTCTAGAACATACCTCGCGAAGAATATTTTTTTCTTGGGCAAAAAAATCGCTTTTGCCTGTACTTTGTTTTTGGAATGTTTTTCTTTGAATAAAAGTGTAACCATTTAAAACCTTCTTCAAAAAAAGGTTTTATACTAAAAAATAGAATCCAATTGAGAAAATAAACTCTACATATTTAGTTTCAGGAGTACAAGTTAATCTTTAGTATGAATTATAAATTATAATGTAAACTATTATTATTTGAGTCAAATTCAATTTTAAAAAACAAAAAACAGATTTTAAGCTGTTTGAATTTGTGCCGGAGAGAGGACTCGAACCTCCATGGGATTACTCCCACTTGCTCCTAAGGCAAGCGTGTATACCAATTTCACCACTCCGGCTAATTTCTATTTTTTGTGCAATCCAATAAAGGATGCGGAGAGAGAGGGATTCGAACCCTCGGTACTCGTGAAAGTACTTCAGTTTTCAAGACTGATGCATTCGACCACTCTGCCATCTCTCCTAGAAAACAACAAAGATAATAAGTGTTGTTACCTAAAAGAATGTAGCAGTTTTATTTCATTTTGTAAATAGTGGTCTTATTTACAGCATTCTTACGGTTCTTTTTGAAGTTGGCGCTGTTGGTTTAATTTTCCCAATTACCTTTTTGGTGGATGTACCTTTTTTTCTTGGTTCACGCACAAAGAATTTTGTTCCTTCACTAAGATTTATAAAATCGTCTGCTTCATCAATTAATTTTGACGAACAGCTTTCAATGAAGGCCATAACTTCGACACGTACCCCAAAATTATATTGTAAATATTTTACGAGCGGAATATAATCACCGTCACCGCTAACAAGTACTATAACATCTAGATTCTTTGCTAGTTTAATTGCGTCAATTGCAATTCCAACATCCCAGTCGCCTTTTTTCATCCCACCTTTAAAAATTTGAAGATCTTTTGATTTTACTTCAAATCCATATTTTTCTAATGATTCAAAAAACTTTTCTTCAGTTTTTTCTTCGGTAGAGATTCCATATCCGATTGCACGTATGAGTTTTCTGTCAGATACCGCGGCTTCTAGTATGTTCTTGAAATTTGTTTTTTTCTTGTGTATAACTCTGGCGCTATAATACATGTTCTGTATATCTACGAGTACACCAATTCTTTGTTCTTTGAATTTAGCCATCTGTTTAAGTTGATAGTATTATCTTTTATATTATTGGAAGTATTTGCAAAATTATATAAGAGGTTTACCTGAAAGTGCTTATGTGATTTTTAAGAGCAAACCAAAAAAGGCTTGATTAGCCTTTTAGGTTTAGTTTTTTGATAACTTTAGCGTAAATTTTTTCATTTGTGCTTTTAAGATATTTCATCAACTTTTTTCTTTGAGAAACCATTCCTAATAAACCTCTTCTAGAATGTTTATCTTTGGGATTAGTTTTTAAATGATCCACAAGCTGTTTGATTTTTTCTGTAAATAGAGCAATTTGATATTCTGCAGAACCAGAATCTTTCTCATGTCTCTTGAAAGTTTTAGTGACCTTAGTTTTTTGATTTGTCGATAAAGACATAAACATTGTTACCGTCCTGTCGTAGCGTTGCTATACAACCAGTGAATAAAATAATGTTCAACTTCGAGCAGGAAAGCTTTATTCAATTAATTATGCCCTTATTGTAGCAGGATTAATAGGTTTTGGCAAGGATCGTTGAAACCCATTAATTATTTAAGAATAATTTTTTATAAGTGATAGAAAAGGCAATGAAGATTGATCCAAACATTAGGATGGTTCCTAGTTGCCAAAAGAAATTACCAAGTAGTTTGTTGTATTGTAGTGGATTGTATTTTTTGAAGAGAAACCACTAATCATGTGTGCTGTCAGAATCTTCTAGAAGAGGGATTATTTGAGATCTTGAATCTGACATGTATATTACAATATTGATTAAGTTTTTGTCTAACCACTATAGTATAATCATGCCAGAGAAAAATTCTTTTTTTCTTAAAAAATAAAATAGGAAAAAATAACTGGCCTATTGTTCCACCAATAAAATGAACTGTTTCACTAAAAGACATTAAAATAAGATGACCAGTTTCATGGAATATCAGGTCAGCACCCGACATGATTAATAGATTTTTTTGTTAGCAACTTGAAAGTTGCTAGGGATGAAATCATTTTAAAGAGGGTTTTTATTAAAGCTTGTTTTCTATTTTTTATTTTTATTCTATAACAACATATTCTATAAAATTTTTTTACAAAGTAGGTATTTCTTTTGTTTTGCGCTATAATATAGGACATGCTAAAAGCTTAGTAAATTAAACAATGAAAAATTTTTTCGAGATTGATTTTTCTCAAATCAGGGGACGTATTGTGTTTTTGGATATTGATGGAACTAGTGCATCTGGTAGGGTTGATTTGGTTGAAGAAAAAGTTTTGAAGAAGATAGGAGAGTTGAGAAATAAAAACTAAGTTTTTTTATTGTCTAACAACAAGAATCAACAAAGATTGGAAAATATTTCTAAAAATACAGGATTGGAATATGCTAATTCAGTCTATAGAAAACCTTGAAGAAGTGTATCAAATGAAATGGGAGATATTTCAAATAAAAATTTTTTGTGATAGAGGATTAAATTTGCATAGATGTTGTTTTTGCTAAAAGAATTGGAGTAAAATATATTCAAGTCAGACGCTTATTGGGTTAGAATGATAGTACTAAAATGAAGATCAAATATCTTTTTGATGGTATGGCTGGAATTATCTTGAGAGTATTTATGAAGATACATTAATAGTCATAATGATTTTTTGTTATTTATTTGAATAAAAGAGTATTGTTTGAGATATGATTTGCTGAAAGATAGGATTATGTTTGAAAAAGTGACTGTAAATAATAATCTATTGCAATAACAGAATGATAGGGTTATTTTAGAAATAAATTGGATTGAATTTTTTTAATAAAGATTAATCAATTTCTTCGTGTTTTCTAAGAATGTTATTTTTTCAGAATATCTTGAATAGTATTGGTTAGTAGGAGTTTAAAATTAGCGTTTCCATTTTCGAAAAAAAGAAAATAATTTATGGGAGAACTTTTTTATAAAAGATGCTCGTTTTTTTATGAAAGATTAATCAAGTCGAAAAAGCTTATTAAGGATTGTAATAGAAGAGAATTTATATTAAACATAGTCTTGTTGTTGGTTATTTTTCTTTCTGTTTTTATCATGATTATTGCCTTTGTCGATATTTTATTAACTGAAAACTCTAGTTTTTTGCATAAGGAATTGCTTGGGGAAGTCATGCTTGGAATGATTACTTTTTTTTGGGCTCTATGTTTTATTAAGAAGGAGATCTTTCAACATTGTCACTATTGGGATTTTAATGCTTTTGTTTTTTTTGGATAACACATGTCATGTATCATTGGGGATTTGATGTATCTCAGGTTTTGATTTCTTATGCTTTGTTTATTGTAATCGCGAACATTTTAACCGAAACAATAGTAACAATATTTATTTTAATTATAATCTTTTTAACTATTTTTGTATTTGCTAATCTAAAAGTTGAAGGCGTTATCAGTTTATCGATTTATTGGAAAAGTTTAGATATAAGAGTTATTGATGTTCTTAAGTATAGCGGTACATTTGGAATAATCGCAGTTTTGACATGGTTGTCTAACTTATAAATTACTAATTCGCTAAGAAGAGCTAGAGCTTCTGAGAAAAAATTGAAACAAGAAATGGATCTATTGGAGATTAGAGTACAAGAAAGAACAGAAGATATTCGAAGGATGCAAATTGAAAAAATGAGTCAGCTATATCGTTTTGCTGAGTTCGTTAAATTATCATCAGGTTTTTTTCATGATATAATGAATCATTTAGCTGTATTGTTTTTGAATCTGGAAAATCTAGAAGATATAAATAAAAAAACGAGTTGGAAATATTAAGGAAGATTTACAGGGAGTTTTTTGTAATAAGAAAAAGCTAGAAGAGTTCCTTGAAATTGTTTGGAAGCAATTACAGAAAACAGAGCGAGGAGAGAAATTTTCTTTAGCAAGTGAGATTGAAAATGTCATAGAGGTTATGAAATACAATGCTTGTAAGAGTAGTATTAAATTGATTTTTGATAAAAAGGATGAAATAGAAGTGTGTAATAGTCCAGTGAAAGTTAATCAAGCTATTACTAATTTAGTCTTAAACGCTATTAATTCGTATCCAAAAAAAATGAAGAAAAAACAGATTCTGGAAGAATTGTGAGAGTAAAGATAGAGAAAATTGGCAATAATGCTAGAATTATAGTGCAGGATAGGGGTGAAGGGATGGAACCACATTTAATTAAAGAAATTTTCAATCCATTTTTTTCTAGTAGAGATGTGATGGGGAACTTTTTTGGCCATATGAATGTAAAAAGCTCACTTAAAGAAGGGACTTTGTTTATTATTGAATTTAAAATATAGCTATTTTTTATTAAACTTTTTTGTTTTATATGGTAAACTTAAATTGCTAATAGATAATATTCTCTAAAAGGAAATTAAAATGAAAAGAAAAATTGATTATTTGGGAGGTTTCGAAAAGAGTTGCTTGTTTTTGGTTTTTGTCTTTACGATTTTCTTGCCTTTTTCAATGGCAAATGCAATGACAGTAGGAGACGAAACGGAAGATGGCAATAAAAGTGAAAAATCGGGAATTTTGAGTTATGAAGAGGTCGAAAAGGAAGTCGATAGAGCAAAATTTTCACTTGAGAGAAATCAAACAAGATTCAAGATTGTTAATAATTTAATTGCTAATACAATTGAGCAATTAGATTTAGATGAGTCAGAGACTGAAAGAGTAAGAGAGTACGCAGAAGCTTTTAAAGTGAAAGTTAATGAAATAGAGGTGATTTACGAAGGATATTTGAAAAGCGTTTCTTTATATGCAAACAAAAAAGGTCCAAATCCTGGTAGAATAGAAGAAGTTTTTGTTAGGGCCAAAGAGAAGAAAGCCTCATTAATGGATTTTTATAAAAATACATTTAGGGTTAGCTTAGAGAAAGTTTTAACAAAGAACGAAAAGATAAATAAAAAATAAAAATGAAGAATAAAATAATAGCCATTCTAATGATTTGGCTACTAGTTGCCACTGCTGCTGCTTCTAGTGTGGCGTTTGTGAGGTATAGTAAGAAAAATGAGCTTTCTAATAAATTTGCAGCGAAGGCTAAAATGGAACTTGAAAACAAGGAGAAAGCTTTAGTTGAGAAGAATGAGAAAAAAATGGAAGTAAGGGCGATTATTGAAGATAGCGAATCAGATTCTTTATTGAGAAGTAAAGATGAAATTCTTAATGAACTCGATCAGAATATGGAAAATACTATTTTCTATGAAAGATAAATAGAATTTTTATTAAAGTACGCATATTGAAACTATTGTAATCAAGTTTGGTTATGATAGTTTTTTATTTTGAAAAATAAGGTACTTGAATTTGTGACTTTGAATTGGTATGATTAACCACTGATTCATTGTGAATTGGTAGTTTTTTGAAAATATTATTTTATTTAACAAAGAAAGAGGAGAAACCAATGATTTCAAAAGAATTATTGTTGGGAATGGAAGTACGAGCTGTTTGTGCTATTAAGGCTGAAGAACTCTGGCGTATTCTTGACAAGGAGGAGCTAGAGTATATTTTTAAATGCTGTAATGCTTTTTGGCATCATCCGGGAAAGAAAAATATCAAAGCACCACATGTTCGTTTGACTACTGGCAAGCATAGCGACATATTTGTTAAGGGTCTTGCCCAGTTTAGCTT
>DEIO01000027.1 GCA_002352545.1 Patescibacteria group bacterium UBA2772 | reverse complement strand
TAATAAGTAGTGTTTTTTTGTGGCTTACAAATTTAGTCAAAAATTAAGAGAGAGATTACAAAGACATCTTGAAAAAGATTGTTTTTTGGTTGTTTCAGATGAGACTGCTGATGAATTTCTTAATTCATACAGTGCCTTATATCTTAGTTTCAGTGAAATAGAGCAAGAGCGGAATTTGCCGGAGGCAAAACCGCGTCGCTCTATTACTTTACTTGACTATAAGCACACATCTAAGGATTTATGATAGAAGCATATAATGACAAAATTGTGTTGTCTGGTGAAAATTTGGAGCATTACCATTACAAAGGTATGCCCATTCTTAAGGGATACAAACGCAGAGAAAGAAAAGTTGTTAAAAGAGAAATAATCAGAAGTGAGCAGAAAGAAAAAACAAACTTTTCCGTCAATCGTGCTAGAACTCAAATTAGAAGAATTGTGAACTCAAATCTTGATTTAAATAAGTTTCTTACATTGACTTCAAAGATGACTGATGTTGTAGAGTCCAACAAATGTTTCAATTTATTCACTCAGAGAATGAAAGACCGTTTTCCTGAGTTTCGTTATTTTGCTATTGCAGAGTATCAAAAAGATGTTGATTATCATGGAAAAGCCAAAGAAAAAGACGGTGCAGTTCATTATCATTTACTTTGTAATCTTCGTTATGTTAGACAAAAAGAGTTGTTAGAAATTTGGGGACATGGTTTTGTTTTCATTGAAAGAATCGATAGGATAAGAAATATCGGAGCGTATCTTTCAAAGTATCTCCAAAAAGAAATGTGTGATAAGCGAATGTTTGGGAAAAAGAAATATTTTCATTCTAGAGACTTAAAAAAACCAGTTGAAGTTACTGGAGAAAATGCCATTAACTTCTTGAAAGACGGAAAGGACAATTTGGAACTTATCAGAGAAAGTGAGTTTGAAAATGAATATCGTGGGATGATTGAATATAAGACATACAAGTTTAAGAAATATCTCTAATTGATTTTATCTTTAAAGTTGGCTATTATTGGAAACCGTAACAAAAAATCTATGAAATACGTAATTTATGCTAGAAAATCATCAGAGGGCGAAGATAGACAAGTTCAATCAATTGATGATCAGCTTAATTTTGCAAAAAAATTAGCCAAAAAAGAAAATCTTGAAGTCGTTAAAACATTCTTTGAATCTAAGTCCGCAAAAGATCCAGGAAGAAAAGTTTTTAATGAAATGTTGAAATTCATAGAGTCTCAAAAAGAAATTGGGATTATAACTTGGAAATTGAATAGATTAACAAGAAATCCTTTAGACGGTGGAAAATTGCAATGGCTTTTACAAACTGGAGTTATAGCAAAAATAAAAACCTCTGACAGGATTTATTCGCCAGAGGATCATGCTGTTATTTTTTCTGTAGAAACAGGAACATCAAGCCAATATAGCATAGATTTAAGTAAAGATGTTAAAAGAGGGCTTAAATCAAGACTAGATGAAGGAGCTTGGCCAAATTATGCCCCAATTGGTTACTTAAATGAACCTAAAAAAATTGTAATCGATAAAGAGAAGGCTAAATATCTCGTAAAAGCTTTTGAGTTATATTCAAAGGGAAATTATAGTTTAAAAACTATTGCTAATATACTTTTTGATGAGGGTTTTCGTTCAAGAGCTGATTATAAATATCATAAAAGTAAACTTCATAAAATTCTTTCTAACCCATTTTATTATGGGGTAACACGTATGAAGGGAAACTATTATCAGGGTAAACATGAACCGATAATTTCAAAAGAGCTTTTTGATAAAGTCCAATTAGCCTTAGCAGGAAAAAGTCACAGCAAGAAGCAAAGACATTTTTTCCCTTTTAGAGGCATGTTACATTGTGAAAAATGTGGATGTCTTTTAACTGCTACTAAGAAAAAAGGTTACACTTATTACTACTGCACTAATGGAAAGGGTGAATGTGAAGAACACAAGAAGTATTTACGAAGTGAAAAAATTGAAAAGATACTAGCTGATTCATTAAATAAATTAAATCTTAGTTCTGAATCGGTCGAGATTATGTACTTAGCAGCCAAAGAAAAAACTGAGCACAAAAGAAACTACAAAGAAGAAACGCTAGAGACACTCACAAAGGAGTCAAACTTAATTCAGAAGAGAAGAGAAAGACTTTTAGACCTATTATGTGCAGAAACTATTTCAGAGGATATTTACAAGCAAAAAGAAGCTATTTTTCAAAAAGATGAAGCAGATCTAAATATTCAAATTGTCGAAATTAAGAAAAAATTAGCTAAAGACTTTTCTACTTTGGAACAGACAAAAAAAGTCTTTTTAAGTGCTAGTAAAGGGCAAAAAGTATTTTTAAAAGCAAATGAAAAAGAAAAAAGAAAAACGCTCCAAAATCTACTTTGGAACGTCACTATTCAAAATCAACAATTGGCTAAGGTAAGCTTCAAACCAGAGTTTCAAGTCATAGCTAATGAGCCTAATTTGAATGATTTTGACAAACTGCGGGAAGGGAGGGATTCGAACGAGTAGCAATGAGGTAGATTATTTTTAGCAGAAAATAATCGTAGAGAATGCCGATGGATGCGAGCTAGCGAGCATTCAGCGCTACTCAGGACAAGGAGCTCCAAGGGCGACGCGAGAGGACTCGCTAAAATTAAAACTCGGTTAATAATCGAAGTCGATATCATCACCAACCTCACACCAACCCTAAGAGCAACCTACTCTCTACACTTCCCCAAAAACCCCTTGAAATAAGGATAAACAACACCTAAATATTTTTAGAGACATCTATAGTGACATCTATAGATGTCACTATTTTCACTTAACAACAAAAAGACAATCCCTTATTTCTTCTAAGAAAAGATTCTAGTAAATTCCTTTCTGCCCTCAAGGTAGTACGAAGTCTCCACCTTGACCGCATACAGGAACTTACAACTCGACTAATAAGAAGAATTGAGAGATTACCCTCCATTTGTATAAAGAATAAACACGGACTATACTAAAAAATAACTGCTAACACTTTAAATATAATTGTTTAACTATATGATAAAAAAAATCTCAAGACTTAAGAACTTTGGCATATTTCATGATTATTCATGGAAAAAAAATCTTCCTGAATTCAAAAAATTTAATCTGATTTATGGTTGGAATAGAAGCGGAAAAACGACCATTTCCCGCGTTTTTGAGAGTTGCGAGAAAAAATGCACCGATGACAAAGATGGATTCAAGCAATATCCTGAAAATGGTGAGTTTGAAATAAAAACTGATGATAATACTACTGTAAAAAATACAGATGTTGCTATCAATGTTTTGCCGATAAAAGTATTCAATCAAGACTTTATTGATGAAAACATTTCTTTCGATCTTTCTGATTCATGCAATCCAATTATTTATGTAAGCGAAGAAGATATTGAGAGCAAAAAACGACTTGAGCAATTAAAGCTGGATAAAATCACTCTTGGTAAAACATACGAACAGGCAAAAAAAGATAAGTCAACAAAAGATGAAACGAAAAAGACATTTTTAACTGGCTTGGGTCGAGAAATTGCGAACATTCTTTTTGACAAGTCGTACAACAAAATAAAAGCAGAAAACAAAATCAACACTATCGGCGTTGATAATTTTGCCGACAAGACATTATCTGACGAAGATAGGAAAAAGTACGAGGCAATAAGTAAAAGCGAAGCGGGCAAAACGCAAACTGTATTGTCAGAATATAACTTTTCTTTTGATTTTGATTTTGATAACGAAATTATTGATAGTTTCCAAAATATTTTTGAGAAAATTGAGAATTTGCTTGGCAAAAAAGTTGCTTCGGAAACGCTCGACAGATTAAAAGATGACCAAGTTTTGAATAACTGGGTGAAGCAAGGTTTTGATTTACAAAAAATAAAAGAAGAAAAAGGGAAATGTTTATTTTGCCAAAAACCACTTGAAAATGACTTTTTGGCTATACTCTCAAAACATTTCAGCAAAGACTATGAGGACTTGCAAAGCGCAATCACAAGCCTGAAAAGTGAAATTTTGAAAATAAAACGATTAGAGATTGCAACAAAAAATGATAATCTTTATCCTGACCTAAAAGACAAATATACAAATAAGGCAAAGGAACTTAACGGATGTATTAAGAAAATAAATACTTGGATTAACGACGCGATAAAAGCACTTCAAGAAAAACATAATAATCCGCTTGCGATTGCCTCAAGTCCAATACAGCCAGACGATTTTTTATCTTCTTACAACGGCTTAATTTCAGAATTGAACAAAATAATCAATGAGCATAATGGAAAGGCAAAAAATCACGCAAACGAAGTTTCAAGCGCTCGCGAGAAACTTGAATTGAACTCAATCGCAACCGCTTTGGCTAAGCAGGATTACAAAAAAATGGGAACAAATCTAAAAGAAGCATTGAAAAACGAAAAAGAAGCACTTGAAGCGATTAATAAAAACGATACCGACATTGCCGAACTTGAAAAACAAACTTCAAATATTGGAAAAGCGATTATTGCTATCAATAAACATTTGAAAGAATTTTTTGGCAGAAAAGAAATAGAACTTGGATTAGACGGAGATAATAAAGGATATACAATTAAAAGAGACAGAAAACCAGCAAAAAATTTAAGCGAGGGTGAAAAAACCGCAATTGCTTTTTCATATTTTATTGTGAAAGTTGAAGAAAAAGAGTTTGAGATTAAAGATGGAATTATCTTTATTGATGATCCTATTTCTAGTTTTGATTCAAATTTTATCTATCATTCTTTCTCGCTAATAAAACACCACTTTAAAGAAGCTGGGCAACTTTTTATTTCTACTCATAATTTTCAGCTTTTAAATTTAACAAAAGAATGGTTTGTTAGTAAAAATAATCGTGTAAAAAAAAGCAATGCAAAAGCAAGAGAAAATAATAAAACCGAAAAATCATCACCTTGTGAATTTTTCATGGTAGAGAATTTCACTGAAACCGATGTACGCAAAGCAAAAATTGTTAAACTCGATAAAACATTAAGAAACTATAAGTCCGAGTATCACTTTTTATTTAGTTTATTAAAAGAGTTCAAAGAAATTGATTTAAGCTATGCAGACTTTTATACAATTAGCAACGTCGCAAGAAGATTTTTTGATATTTTTGCAGACTTTAAAATTCCAGACTCTAGGGATCAAAAAAGTAAATTAGATGCAATTGTGAAAGAAATAAACAGTAAAAATGAAAAAATAAGCAAAGTAGCTTATGAAAAAACCTACAAGTTACTAAATGAGTTTTCTCATAATTCTGATCCTACTAGCACAATTGAACATAAAGATAAAAGTGAAAGCAAGGAAGCTATAGAAACTTTACTAGAAATAGTCCGCGAATCAGATCCAAAGCATTATGAAATCTTGGAAAAAAATCTATAAATAACTGACTTTCAACAAAGTTCCAACTTCATCCCTCCCTCTCCGCACATGAAAAACATCCTTATTTTAGGGGTGTTTTTTTGTTTTATATTTGCAGAGATAGAACTACAAGTGTTAAAATAAGAAATAATAAATCCTTAGAAAAAATATGGAAAAATTTAATTTTGGAAGAAATCAACACGAGACTCCATCTCCATCTCTCAAGGAGAATGATCTAGAAAATCTAGACAAGCGAGAAAAAGAATTGGAAATGGGTAATTTTTATACAAAAAACGTTGAAGCGGCAGAATCAGAAAATAAGAGAATTTCGCTAGAAGCACTGGCTGAGCTAAAAGAAAAAGGGATTACAACTGAAAACTTTCTGGACTATATTTGTCAAAAACACGGGAAGCTTCTTCATGGATCAATTCATGAAATATCCGAGGGCAAATTAAAATCGAATCAAGGAAAAATTTTTGCTTCCAATAAGTCAGCGATTGCGATACTAAAATCAATCTACTCCAATAGAAATGTGGAATTAGAATATCCTGATTTCATTAACAAAGAAACTCCCCTAGAACTAACAATTCATACACCAGAAAATGGAGCACATATGAAAAATGAGGAAGGTTTTATTTATCTTCTTGATGGTGAGGGTTTTAGAAATGACCCAGAAGGATCGTGACAATTTATCAAAGAAGTCGCTGAAGTGGAATTTAATACAACGGTTGAAATAGAAAATGAAGATTTTAAATATCCAGTAAACTTTGAAAAGGATTTTATCCCTAGTCCCTAAACAGGATATCAACACTCAATAAACTCCCAACCTCTCTTCTCCTCTCCCCCTCCCCAAGAACCCCTTGAAATAAGGATAAACAACACCTAAATATTTTTAGAGACATCTATAGATGTCTCTATTTTCACTTAACAACAAAAAGACAATCCCTTATTTCTTCTAAGAAAGGTTTTAGTAAATTCTCGCCTTAGTATATTCTAATTTCACTCCTCCTTCCCCCTAAACAAACACAAACACTTGATTCTCCTCCTAAGATAAGCTAAACTCAAACATTACTAGGTAGTTATTTCAAACCCAACCAAAACAGGAGGATTAATCATGGACCTTGAACAAATCAAAGAAATTGCCGAATTAATCACAAGTAACTTTTCCAACAAACAAAAAGCTTTCCTATTTGGAAGCTTTGCTCATCACCTTGAAAATGAAAGAGAGACTTTCTCTAACCCTCGTGATCTCGACTTGCTTTTTGAAATAGATCGAGAGATTTCTAAAAAATACGGTCGGTCATGTCAAGATCAGGCATTTACTATTTTTGGCCAACCCTATGACCCATTTTCCATGTATTGGGAATATTATTCTCCGTCCATCAAAAGATGGGAAATCGTACAAGAACTTTTCAATATTTCAGGCTCCCTAGTCGAAAAAATCATAAGCTCTCTTGATGACAGGGCCATTGATATCATCATTCTTCCTTTCGATTGGGAAGAAGACAATGAGATTTTAACTACCATCAACTCTCGTGACCCAAAGTTCTCTCAAAATATTCGGGGCAACAGAAGGCTTCTTTTTGAAAAATAAAACCACCGCTCAACAAAGCGAAAAAGGCTTCTAATAAAATTTATTAGAAGCCTTTTTGTTTCTTGCTTTAGAATTTACGGATATATATTATCCAATAATAAAAACTTGTCCTTTCAAAACTCTAAATGGTATTATTAAGAAGATAACTAATTAAAAAAATATTATGTCTACTCAAGAATGGTATGCCCAGCTCATCAAACCATCTTGGTCACCTCCGTCATGGCTATTTGGTCCAGTGTGGACAGTTCTATATGCGATTATTGCAGTTTCCTTTGGCACAGTCTTTTACGAGGCTTTCACGAAAGAGATTCCTTGGATAATCACTTTACCTTTTATCCTCAATCTTATATTTAATTTCGCCTTCACGCCAATCCAGTTTAGTCTCAAAAATAACCTACTAGCATCATTTGATATATTGCTTGTGGTTGGCACTCTTATCTGGGCATTCATTGCTATCTGGCAAAATGCGCCAGAATTGAAATGGATTGTCTATATAAACATTCCATATCTTTTATGGGGATTATTCGCAACAGTGCTTCAACTGTCAATAACATACCTCGACAAATAAAAACACTTATCAGAGAATCGCTCCTTTGTAATGTTAGTATTTTTTTGTCCTGACCTAATAATAACCACACTTACATGAGAATTTGGGATATCAACGCAAAAGATCTTTGCAGAAAACATCTACTTGGTGAACATAGAAAACTCCATGGTCTTTGGAATATTCTAACAAAACATGGTGACACAGGTGGTTATTCTAATCATCCAGAAACAAAAAGATGGGTTGGAAAATTGAGTGCACTACACGCTAGACACGAAATGCTTGTAAAAGAAATGACAAAACGAGGCTACAACCACAAGTCTCCTCTCGATAAAAACTTAGCAAAAGACACTAAGAAACAAGATGTTTTTATCAATACTATCGAGGAACAAAAAGAAATTTTGCACAAAAAACCATGTGAGTGTTTTATTTGGGAAAAATAAACACTGAGCTTACAAAAAACACCCTACACATAATATGCATAGGGCATCTTGGAGTATTCCTCCTATTTTGAATCATCTCATTCCAATTGCTTGCCAAATTGACCAAGCCCATGGCTTGGTATAGTAAATCAATGCCATAAAACCACCTGTTACAAGCAAATAAATTGCCAAAAGAGTGATCGCGGTTCCTACTTTACGACCAACAGACTGGCTCTCATCTTCCAATATTTCTTTTTCAATAACGACTCTTTTCTTCATGAGAAATAACCCCCTCCAATAGAGTGAAAATTGATTTTCTGATTTTTCAAAAATACGCCTGCCACCAAACAATTGATAACATGCAACTATAGGACATAAAATGGGTATTGTCAAACAAAAAATCTCGTTACCTTATGCTATTACAAAATATTCAAACTTGACACAAAAAATAAATATGCTAAATTAACAGCATATGAAAAATTTAACGCAGAAAAATTTATATCGATGGCATCGAACTAATCCTCTCATGAGTGGAAGTTTTTGCCTTGCGTTAAAGTAGTCGTCAAATAGTTTCGAGACACGCACCGCCTTCTTTCATGAGAATGGGAAGCGGTTTTTTAATTTACAATAAACAATTCAATGAAAAAAATTCTAACAATAATAGATTTCAATAGAACAATCTTTGACCCAGAGACAAAAACTTTTTTCAAAGACGCTAGGCTAGTTCTTGAAAAATTGAAAGAAAAAAAATCTGTCATCATTTTGATTTCCCAAAAAGAGGATAGCCGAGCGAAAGCATTGCGAGAAAATGGACTAGATGAATTATTCGAGGAAATACACTTCGTAGAAGAAAAAACAACTACACTATTCAAAGGTTTAGTTGAAAAATACAAACCAGATCAAACATTTGTAGTTGGGGATTATCTTCCTGCAGAAATACGCATAGGAAATATAATCGGAGCTGAAACAATTTGGCTTGCAAGTGGAAAATTCAGTTTCTTTAAACCAAAAGAGAAAATGGAAATTCCCAAGCATACTGTTAAACAACTAATCGATATCCTTCCGATCATCAACTAAGCATTATCGTATCCTACCAGTGGCGTCCGGAACCCACTGGCAGGATGCAATAAGGCATCAAAGCTTGATAAACTAAAAGGAGGCAGTCATGCTTAGCAATCAATTTTGTACCTTAAAAATTTCAAAAACACAACTGGAAAATCACCTCAAACAAATCGGTTATTGGGGAACGCCTTTTCTTGAAAAAAGAAATGAATTTGTACTTTCACCTTGTGGATATCTTGTTAGCAAAAAACAACAAGCAGAACTTGAAAAAATCAGCAAAGCGATTTTTTCTTCTCTTGACTCAGTTGCCAAGAAGATTCATATTCTTGCAGAAGATACTCCACTCACCCGCCAGGATCAAGAATTCTTTGGCATTGCGACTCGTGGAAGCAAGAAACTGTTAGTGCCCAGTGAAACATCTGATGGGGAAATCCCTCCAATGATCAAAGTTGACATGGTTCAAGACTCAGAAGGTAATTATTTTGTTGTTGAGGTAGACGCATACAATCCAAGAGGACTTGGATTTAATGCGCTCCTAGACAGCATTGCTTCTCTTGACCCAGATCAAAACAAAACCTGCCAAACTACAAGTTATTTGGCAAATTTGTTAAAAAAATTTAACTCTAATGGAAAGATTTTCTACCTTGTATCAGAACACGAAAGATATTACGAACCATCATTTAGAATCCTGCAAAAAGCACTTCTCAATTTCAATGTCGAAATGACTCTCATTCGAGAAAATGGATGCTCAGACGTCAGTGGATTTATCGAAATGCTCAACAACGAAACAAATGGATCACTGTTTATGATTCCAGAAAGCTTGGATAACAAGGCTCTTAAAACCGCCTTGTTAGAAGGATACAAAAACAACACCTTAAAATTGTTTTTCCCGCCCAAGGCATATCTGGGTTCAAAACTGCTTTTGCCCTATCTCAGAGAACAAAATGGGGTCAATGGATTCATTCCGCTCACCAAGTTGATGTCAAAGAACCACGACATCAAGATGCTTGAAATCGACAAAAAGTTTGTCCTAAAAGCTGGACAATCATCTGGAATGAAAGGTGTTCTCTTTTCTGACCTGAACGAAGAGGCTTTTCTCAAGCGTTTTACTCAAGAGAAAAAGAAAAAAAGACCTTCCTGGGTCCTACAACAACATGTACCCCAGACAAGTCTTCCTCTCAAAGTCTTCAACGGTAAAGGTGAAACTTTCCAAAATTATTATCTCCGCATCATTGCACAATTTAGTGTCGATGGACTTATAGGACTCGACATCACAGGCAGACCAGATCGCATGGTTCATGGAGCGCCTGATTGTGTGATGCTACCAGCGGTGTTGTGTTAAGAAATAGAAACCAAAAAAAGGCTATTTTTTGTAACAACAAAACAGCCTTTTTTCATTTCAAAATTATTACTATTACAAATTTATATAACGAAAAACAAGCAGACACCAAATTGGCATCTGCTTGCTAATGATTATAGATTATCACCTCTTTTTATTATAGACAACGCCCAACATCACGATATTCGAAACGATCCATCAAAGGACCAATTCTAGGATTGTCCCAAGAAACAACAACCAACATGGAACGAAAACGACTTGGGCGGCCATGACTTTTCATGATACTTATGTCGATGTAATCTTTTTCGTCCCTACAATTAAAAATGCTGTAGGCAGGCGGGGTTGAAACCAGGATATCATCTTTAAAAAGAGAACACTTCAAGGAAACTTCATAGATCTTTAAGGCATGATTTCCATTTGAGTTTTTTGCAAATTTCACAAACGGCAACCAGTGCATCCATTCCCCAATTTTCTCACCATTTGCCAGAACAAAGCCGATTGGGCTTTCTTTGGGTTGCAAATCAGAGAAATACAAAACCCTGGACGGTCCTCCGGGGTGATCATGGTGGATAAATTTTTCATAATTACCAGGAACAATTCGGCTCTCCACAAAAATTTCTTTATACATATCTTTGCCAAGAAAAGTGACGAAATTATTCAGATCATCATCAGTGACAGACCTTTCCATGGAAAATGGGAAAGTAACTCTATTTCCCTCTTTCATGATATATTCCAGAGGGTCCTTGAGCGGAATATTCTTGAAATCCTTGTCGATTTTTATCTTCGCGATACCGATATCACAGGCAACATAGATGTCTCTGGTGATAAAGTTGAGGATAATAGAAAAAATCACCCTCCCCCGATTAACATAGGTAATCGCAGAAGTAGTCCCTGTAATAGAAGCCGGCGCATCAATATGTTTATCCCAAAGTTCAACAATATCATCCCTTAGCAACAACTTAGAGACTTTCATATTTTTTCTGTCTTCGAGACTCTTGTCGTTACCCTCAGAAACAACTTTCTTTGCCATCAAGATGATTATTTGCTCAAGATATTTAGAGCGATCAACCGGATCCGAAAAAAACATTTTCGGCTGCTGTTTTGGGTTGGGATCAATTGGCCAAACTCTGGAAGTAACATCATCTGTTTCTTCCGTAATAAGAACAATTTCCTCGCCATTAAACTGGGATAAGCATCGCTTGATACCGCTTTCAACACTAGCGTCGAAACCTTTTGTATCACCTTTGCCATATCTAGTTTTTGACAAAGCCTCTTCACATGTCATCTGAAGAAGTTGTCTGTAAGAGCCAAAAAGGGCATTAACACAAACATTAGCATATTCGATCTCTACACCTTTCATAGAATACCTCCTATAGATAAAACTCCTGTTCAAAAAAATAACACTTACCAGTTTGTCACATCTACCTCCATTTGCTGTCTATTTATAATCATTAAATTATTTTAAAAGGACTCATTTATAATTAAAGATAAAATAGTTCAATGAACCATTTTATCCCTCAACTACCTTCTTATCTTAGCTAAATCTATAAAAAAACAACCCCTAGATTGCATTATTGACCAAATCAAAGACCTTAGGTTACCCCAAATAACCCAAAACAAATTTCTTTTATTCCTATCTATTATTTAGCTTTCTTTGCAAAATAACTTTTCAGCTTAGCATACATTTGTTGCCTCGATGCTTGATTAGTTATCTTTACAAATTTATGAAAAAAGGACTTTGGCGTCCTGTAACCAGGTTTCCCTTTTTTTCCTCCAACTTTTGAATAATTTCTCATATTTTTTGTTTTTAAAAATTAAAAACTTTCTATTTTAATTCTAACATAATACATATCAATTTTCGAATATCTTTAATTAGAAATAATTGATTATGTTATACTAACACTATAGTTGGAAAATACGCTTTATTAAAATGGAAAAACAATCAAAATCCCTCAAAGAGTTTATCCAAAAAATTGAGTTGTTAGAAACAAGAAAAGATGCTTTAGTAAAAAAATTAATATTACTATTGAAGATGGGGAAATAAAAGAGTTACTAGCTAAAAAAACGAAATCATCCCAAAGGAGGAATTATCCGAAAACACTGAAATTTTAGTACAACACTTAAAAAACAAATTAGCTAATATTCTTTTAGAAATCGAAGATTCCATAACAAATATGTTATCTTCAACTGACCTTTCTTCGACAAAGAGATTCTTTTGCCAAAGAGATTGATAATCTAAAAGAGAATATGCTTTCAATTAAACAAGAGCTTTTAGATAAATTCACAAACCTTGAATCAGATTTCTTGGATATGGCTAAGGAATTAAAAGAAGCGCTCGGTGAGTTCAATGTGAACACTATGTTTTCGGAATTACTAGCAGAAAAAAAGAGAAATATTACTGGAATTGCTGTAATCAATTTCTTGCTTGATAATACAGAATTTCAGCATGTCAATGATTTCAAAAAAGAACTACCAGAACAAGAAAATGGTCATACCACATTTGTCAAACCTACATTTCCCTTAAATGAGAATAGTTTAGTGGTCTTAAAAGCAATGATACAAAAAAACCTACTTGTCTATCAGATTTAAAAGGGCTTATTAAAATCACAGAAGAAGCTATACACTTAGAAGAAAAAGAGGTCTCACTTAAAATTCTAAAACGAATTAAACACGAAGACAGCATAGACCAAAGCTCATTTACTGAAATTATAAATGATGAGAAACTTATTGAAAAACTTATCCTACTGGGTTAAACCAATTTAAAACTTACAAGTGATACCCTCGAATCATCTAGTATTGAGAAAATTTCATTAGACCAAATGAAATTATTAGCTCAAAATGATCATGTTACTTTCTCTTAGAAAGACTCTTCAATTTATCGATTAAAATCCCTTGCTACATACCTTACAGAAGAAAATTTAGCTAAACTTAAGCAATTTGACGATAATCTTTATCTATACCAATTAATGAATTTACCTCTTTTGTAGCTTATGTTTTAGATCTTCCAAAAGGAATTCAAGAGAGATGTGTTAACATCAACAGTCACTAAATTAAAGGAGACATCAGATAAAATCATTCCTGATTTATTGAACAATTCTAAAGCAATAAAAAATACTTTTATAAATTTCAATGAAGCTGAGGAAATACTCAACAAAAAAAGCGAGGGAAGAAATGGTCAGCAAAGAGGCCTCAGAGGAATTGGTGCTGAATATTGGATTATTCAAAATAATGGTAATACAATTAAAACATTTAGAAACTTCAAGGAATAAGCTTTTTAAAATAGCCAATTGCTATCATTTGATGAATTTAAAAAAACTTACAAAATATTCAGTGCAGGACAAAATATTCATAGCTCAGTTAAGGTGAAAAATTTCATGAACAATATAACAGAAGCTGGATATATAAAAATGACGCAACTAACTGAGAACATATCTAGACAACAGCCATCTTAAAAGTCCCCTAAATTGTTTTCAAAACCTAAATAAAACACTAGACACTGGACATAATATCTGGTGTTTAGTGTTTTTAACTTTTATACATTTACATTTAAACAGCTTGTCGTTGTTTCTTAAAAACAAAAGCTTTTCCGTTTCTATTTTGAAACAAAAAATATTTTTCTCTTTTATTTCTCTAAACCTTTTTTAGATGTTAGTATAATAGTTACAAAAGACATAGCAACAATCAAATGAATATTAAATTAGAAAAATCTTGGAAAAATATTTTATCTGATGAATTTTCAAAAGAATATTTTCAAAAACTAACAACTTTTGTAAAATCACAATATACACAGAAAACAATATTCCCACATCCCAAAAACATTTTCCGAGCATTTAACCAATGCCCTTTTGACATGGTACGTGTAATAATTATCGGGCAAGATCCATACCATGGAGACGGGCAAGCTCATGGACTTTGTTTTTCTGTGCCAAAAAATATCAAAGCTCCACCTTCTTTAGTTAATATATACAAAGAAATTGCTCAAGACATTGGGATTGAGATGCCCACTTCTGGAAACCTTAATTCGTGGTCAAAACAAGGGATATTGTTATTAAATGCAACTCTCACAGTGGAAGCCCACATTGCTGGATCACATCAGAACAAGGGATGGGAAAAATTTACAGACAGCGCAATAAAATTGCTTTCCAACAAAAGAGATAATTTAGTTTTTCTCTTGTGGGGTGCCTATGCACATAAAAAGTCAGATTTAATAGATGAGAAAAAACATCTAATTCTAAAAGCACCACATCCCTCTCCCCTGTCAGCACATAGAGGATTTCTTGGATGTAGACATTTTAGCAAAACAAATAAATTTCTTGCATCAAAAAACTTGGGAGAAATTAACTGGGACATAAATTAACAAATATGAAAGAAATGATTCTAGCATCAAAATCACCACGCCGAAAAGAAATATTTTCGAAATTAAAAATCCCCTTCAAAACAATAAAAAGCTCCTTTGAGGAAGACATGACATTGGACATGCCACCAGAAAAGTTAGTAAAGTTTCTTTCGCATGGTAAGGCCCAAGAAGTTGCGAGAAAATATCCTCACCACATAGTTATTGGAGCCGACACTTTCGTTGTTTTAAAAAATGAACTCCTTGGAAAACCCAGAACACCCCAAATTGCAAAAGAAATGCTCAAAAAAATCAGTGGAAACGTTGTTGAAATCATCTCTGGTATCACAATCACTTGTCACCAAAACAAAAAAATAGTTTCAAAAGCAACAACCACTAAAATTTATATTAGAAAACTTTCTGTTTCTGAAATAGATAACTACATCAAAACAGGTGAACCACTTGATAAGGCTGGTGCCTTTGCAATACAAGAACTTGGTGCTACATTGATTAAGAAAGTCGAAGGTGACTATCTGAGCGCCATCGGTCTCTCACTTTTTGAAACAGCAAAAATTTTAAAAGAATTCGATATAGAAATTCTTTAACACTTAAAATCTATATTATGCTTGGGTCTTGCTTACTTTAGCAGA
>DEIO01000013.1 GCA_002352545.1 Patescibacteria group bacterium UBA2772 | reverse complement strand
AAAAAATATTTCGGGCCAAGTCCTGATTTTTAAATTCTCTTAAAACTCCAAATTTGAATCACCACTCCAAATATTATATAATAAGAATCCCCCTAATTTTTTAAAACAAAAAAACAAATGCCGAAATTCGAAGACATTGTTTCAATGAAACCGTTTGATGAGCGAACACCAGATGAACAGTATAGAAATCTACTGAAAGAAATTCTTGAAGATGGAACACGAGCGAATCTTAGTGCTAATAAAATTGGAGCAAATGTTGATGCAATAACACTAATTGGACCAAAACCAATGCGCTTTCGTTTGGAAAACGGATTTCCAATGCTAACTGACAGAAATCTAAACCCAAAGATGTCTCGGCTTCCTGTGACAATTTGGCGTCAAGCAATTGCTGAAATTTGTGCATTCATGAACGGAGCCAGAACAGTAGAGGAACTAGAAAAATTTGGAGTTTATTGGTGGAAAAATTGGTGTACAGAAAAAAAATGTTCAAAGAGAGGTCTTGAGACTGGGGATCTTGGACCTGGTTCATACGGAGCAGCCTTTCATAACTTCCCAACTGCCGAAGGGGAAACGTTCAACCAATTTCAACACATTGTAGAGCAAATCAAAGAAGCACCTGGACTGCGAACACATTTCATTTCTCCTTGGATTCCACAGTATACTGGACGTGGTAAAGGAAAAAACCAACAAGTGGTTGTCTGCCCTTGTCATGGATGGTTAAATATCAGAATCATTGAAGGAAAATTATACCTAAACATGATTCAACGTTCTGGCGATGTCCCAATTGGAGTTCCTTCTAATATGGTTCAATACGCTGCACTAGCAATGATGTTAGCACAAGCAACTGGCACACAAGCCTATGAATATGTTCACACCATTTCAGATGCGCATATCTATCTTGATCAGATAACGGCAGTTGAGAAAATATTAGAAAGAGAACCTCGGAGATTCCCAACAATGAAAATAAACACTGAAAAAACAAATATTTTCGATTTTGGACACGAAGACTTTGAACTCTCTGATTACGATCCACACCCCGGGATCAAAGGAATCCCTGTTATGATTTAGTGTTGATAATAAACTACAAAGATTTTAGTTATGTCAAAGTATAAAGAAGAAGAAAAAAGATCTCAGATGGATTTCAATCATGCTCGAACTAAAGAACAAATTGAGTTGATGGAAGAAATCGCTCAAGATGGAGTATGCCCTTTTTGCAAAGAAAATTTCACCAAATATCATCCAAAACCAATTCTGAAAGAAAACGAACATTGGTTCTTAACTGAAAATATGAGTCCCTATAAAGGAACCCATATTCACTTAATAACCGTCTACAAGGATAAACATGTAACAATGGCTAGTGAGATTCCTTCTTCACACATGGGACAAATGTTTGAACTTATTAATTGGGCAACAAAAGAATACCATATCAAAGGTGGTTCAATTTTGATTCGATTTGGAGACTCGGCTTATACAGGCGGAAGCGTTGATCATTTCCACGCACACCTCATCATTGGCAATACTAAAGGGACTGATAAAGACGCTGTGAAAATGAAAAAAAAGGTTGGTTACATGAAACAAACTTAGTCACAGAATTTCGAACTAAAAAACATCTAGCTTTTTGATTGCTAGGTGTTTTTTATTGACAAAAATGCAAAAATATCCTATATTAAAAAGTCATAGTTCGTTTTATCATAGAACCCGAAGGAAGTAATATTAAGACTTTCACTGATTTTAAAATAGTTCAAAGGAGGATAACTTGAAACAAAACTCAAAGTTACTAGAAGATCTTTCCACAATTAGCACAATTGGCGATCGCGCAAGAACTCTAGAACAAGCAAAGAGCATGAAACAAACCGTGGGCCAAGGAATGTGCCCTTTTTGCAAACCTCAAACTGAGAATTGGAAAAATCCCCTTATCAAAAGATTTGGTAACTGGATTTTGAAAAAAATGATTTTCCTTACAAGAATCATGACCATCATTTTGTGATTATATTTGAATCACACACCAATGACATAGAAGATGTGGAGGAAAGAGACTGGGCAAACTTAGGTGAACTGCTCAATTGGACAGTTTGTAAATTTGATATCCAAGGTGGTGGTTTTGCGATGAGATTTGGACATTCAGATTTCAATGCTTCCACCATACGCCACTTGCATGCACACATTCAAGTACCTTCGAAAGATACAATCCAACAGCTTGATTTGTTGCGCAGATTCCATGAACAATGCAATTGCCCTATTTGCAAACTCAAAGACAACAAAACAAAATTGCTCCTTGTAAATGACCGTTGGCGTGCAGCGAATGTTTGCACTCCTTTGCCTTTTCACAAGAAACATATTGTTATTGCCAACAAAGAAACCTTTGATGATATCACTAAGCTTGATGATAATAATTGGATTCATCTTGGTACAATTCTCCAAGCAACTACAAAAAACATGAAGGAAGGTGGAATTGTGATCCGCTTTGGAGATTCCAGATTTCATGGAGGTTCTCCCGGTCATGTTTATTGTGAAATCATGGAGCCAGATTTATCAGGACCATCTCGCGCAATCTTCCTAGCAAATTCAAAGACGGGTGAACCAATTTGCAAAGCAACTTTTTGCAAAGACCGTTCACCTGCAGAAGAAGCTCGCAGAAAAAGAAGGATCAAAGAAATTATTTAATCAAAAAAATCAAAGATTAAAAGGGTTGAAATTAACAATAAATCTAAAAAAAGCTCTAACCGAAAACCATCGGTTAGAGCTTTAAACTTTCCTAGATTATTTTTTTATTTTTTGATAGCTAGTATCTCCTAAACCTTTTTTGGGTGTAGTGTCTGCTTTCACAAAAATAATTTCCACTCCACTTTCCTTTAGAATACTCTCACCATCCAAGACTCCATATCCACTACTGTAATATACTTTCTTTATCCCTGAGTATGCTATTTGTTTTGCACAAGGAGGACAAGGAAATGTTGTAACATATATTTCAGCGCCTTCTAATGAAATTCCTTTTTTAGCAGCTTTAGCGACTGCACCAGCCTCTGCATGTAAAACAGTTGAAAGCTCTAAGTTAACCCCCTTGTGAGCAGCATTACGAGGATCTCCGTTCACATAAGGTGTGTGTGCTGATGGCACATGTCGATTATGCTCAGTGATGATAACTTTCCCATCCTTTATAATTATAGCACCGACCCTCCTCCACCAGTCAGAACTTTTTTCTGCCTCGTCTATAGCAATATTCATCATCTTGTTATCAAACTCTTTTTGGGAAATCTTCATATCTGGCGAAACTTTTACTTCGCTAGTATAGTTATGCTTGTCCCAGCGTAAAAAAATATCATCCCAAACAATTTTTTTATTTAAAAAATATTCCTCTATTAAACTCTCCGTTACATCCTCCTTAGGAGCAATTATTTGAATGTCTTCTTCTTTTTGTAGTTTAGTAATTTCTGCTAAATCCAAGATATTAACACTTTGAAAGATTCCCCAAGTTTCAACCGAGGAGACCACCGACTTCGAATCAAGAGCCCTTACCTCTTTGTAAAGGTAATCAAATTTTTCAATTATTTCTTTCCCAAAAATCCATAATTCAGAATCTTTTGCATGCTCTTGAAAAAATCTCCGATATCCTTCATGTAAAACTGGAACATACGCAATAATTATTTTTTTCATCTATCAATCTTAGGTCTATTTCTTATACTCATGTTCATCACCACTGACTCCCTTTATCTCTCTCAGAACTTCTTCAATTGTTTCAATTAGCTTTGGTCTTAAAGAATTTTCAATCTTGTTAGCAGTCGTAATTTGAAGTCTTCTAATTTTTGCACTAGTTGAGGTGGTTGCCTGTGGATCTAGAACTACAACTTCTTTACAAAGTTTCTTCACATTCAAAAGTTTTTCTGGTGTATAAGTTTCAGCTGTTGCAATAAGCGTATCCGGACGAACAATTTTTATCAACTTCCATTTTAGTGCTTCAACCTCCTTCAAAACGACTAGATCCACACTTTTTAAGTGTTCTATCATTTCCATCCTCTCACCTTCTGGAACAACTGGTCGATCAGGTCCTTTTCTTCTCCTCACCTTTGCATCAGAGTCAACTCCCACTATTAGAACATCTCCATGTTCCTTTGCTTTCGCCATATAACGAGCATGTCCGATGTGCAATAGATCCCAACTGCCCTGTGTTAAAACAATCCTAAGTCCCAATTCCTTGCAATACTTCACAACCTTTTCTAGTTCATTATAACTAGAAACTTGCTTAGAACCAAATTCTTTTTCAGCATCAAATTTACAAACACTATCACCCCCCCTCTTTTCTTTATTAGATTTCACTTTAAAATATATTGAAAATTTATGGGCTACCCTTTTAACTTATACTATATTCTGAGATTTTGCACTATCATCTTCATTCTTTGCTATCTCATTAAAAATTTTCTCAAAAGTTTTTGGATCCTTTTTTATTGTCTCTATAAATATATTTGCATCACCAGTAAAAGCTCCTTCTTTATACATATCCATAACTTTTTTGTAATGTTCTTGAGTAAACTTCTCTCCGTATTTTTTGATTCCCAATGATTCCATTTCTAAATCAAGTTGTTGTTTTCTAGCAAGCATCTCTGTTGGCTCTGATAAATATTCATCTGCCAAACCATATGATGTTTTCTCTCCATACTCCGAATCAAACTCGCTATCATTTGGAGATTCAAATGCCTCGGTCAATTTTTCTTTAGCATTCTCTGTAACGAGAAAAGGTCCTCTCGTACTAGAATGAGCAAGTTCATGAATCGTTCTCTCTGATAATAAACTATTTGGATGAGCCTTCGATACGAATATCTTGTGCTCAGCTGTATCATAATAGCCTTCAACTCCCTGATCTCTCAGTTCTTGAGACCAAGTCTCAGGATCGCTATTAACATCAATCTCCACTGAATTCATCTGATCTATTCTGTTGTCTTGCTCCTCTTCAGCTTTTTCGATGTCACCATCAAATTCAAGTGTTAGTTTGTCGAGATATTCTTCACTCGCTACATGATCAATAAACTGATTCCTCAAAGATTCTGCATGTTCATCTCTTTTCTCCTTATATCCCAAGTGTTCATTACTGACTTCATTAATCTCGGAAGAACTCTCTGGTTTAGTTGTTATGGATTCAACTTCTTTGTCTTCTTCATGTTGCATAAATTTCTGAGAAGTTTCCTCTAAATCAACAGGTCCATCATCTTCAATAATTTCATCTATTTGGCTCAAATCTATCTCGGCTGCTTCTTTTGATTTTCCAGTCACTTCAACATCTTCGCCCATCTCATTCACAATAGAATTTTCATCTCCAATAATTCCCTTCATATCCTCGATGACCTCACTTGAAACAGCTTCTGATGAGGATGTATCTCCAAAACGCTTAACTAGTTCTTCAGTAGCCTTATTAGTCATTACTCCATCTATAACCTTTTCCATAAGTATTACTTCTTTTACACCAGCTATTCCTATCTCTGGAACAGTAGCTTGCAGAACATATAATTTAGAGGCTAAAAGACCAGCTTGCAACAATTTGCTCCCCTTAAATTTCTCTCTTAGTATTCCTAATGCTCCAGAAGTTCCAACTTCTTTTGTAAACTCTTCTTGTACTCTTGATTCATTTTTTCGACACCTTCCTCTACATCGTTTAACGAAAGTATCTCTACTTAAACTCCCTTAATAGATATTTAATAGCTCCTTTTTTCTCTTAAACTCTGTGTCTAGTTGTTCCAAATTACTTTGCTCTCTAAAATCTGCCTCTCTCGGTTCATTGGTTATTTTTTCATTAAGCATATATCTTAAAACTTTAGAGAGTTGATCTTTTGTATAATATTGGCAACTTTTATTTTATCTTTCTTTTCCTGAACCTTTGATTTGCAAATAAGCACCTGTTCCAAAACATCATTTAATAATGCTAATATTTTTTCATGAAGCTTTCTTTGTTTTTCTGAAAGTTTTTTTGTCTTAGTTTTTAGATCTGTTTCATTAATCACATTTTCAAAACTATCTATAAAAACTTTAAATTCTTCATTACTCATTTTAATGATCTGTTCTGTAACTGTTTTCTTACCTGCTCAGAAAACTTTTTACTAGTTTTCATTTTCCCAACAAAAATTATCCTCGCCTTAAGCCATAACCAATCTTGCTGTTTTTCCTTTAGTTCTTTCACTAACACTTGTAATACATTAGAGAGACCATACTATCAAGAAAGTCTATGAGTATTTTTGCTCCTCAGCAGAGAAGTTCTTGTCATCAACCAGCAACGCCACTATTTCCTCCTGCAGGTTTTTCATATAAAACATACTATTATTTATTACTTTGAGTATAACAAAAAAAGTGAATTTATAAAAAGAAGACCAGGCCTAGACCCAGTCTTCTTTTGTAAATTCCTCTATTTCCTTTTGATATCAACCTCTTGCATAATCTTATCAGCTTCAAGCAATAGATATTCCAAATCCTGTGTATTGTTAATTCTCCAATCTGCTTTTGAACCAATCTCTGGAATATGAACTTCTGTACTTCTTGTGTCCAATTCCTGAAACGCTTCAAAAGAAATGTCGTCATCAGTTTTTTCTCCTCTTCCTGTAACTCTCTTCCATCTTAACTTAGAAGGCACTGTTACATACAAAACTTTTGAATCAGGAAATCTTTGCATAAAATCATAATCACTTGGCATTCTGAGTCCATTGATAATAACCAATTCAGCATCAATATCTTCAACTCGCTTTTGAATGGCTTTTGATAAAACATCATCACCAAACCTCTCTCTGAAAACTTCATATAGCCAAGCTTGATCATCCTTTGATAATTTGTCAAAATATATAGACAAAGTGTCTTTCAATGGATCAGAAAAACGCATTAGCTTAGCGTTATAGTTATCCCTTAAATATTCAGCAACAGTATCTTTACCGCTACCAGTTTCCCCTACTAGACCGATAATAGTCTTTTTCATTTTTCTCTTCAAAGCTACACTCGGTAAACTAAAAAAATAGCAACAATAGGTAGCTAGAAAATATTAATGGTTATTTTTAAAAACTTCTGTCAAACTTTTTAAACAATTTCAAAACAATATAATTGTATACTATTCCCAAAAGAAATCAAGGGTTTTTAAAGTGCTAATTAAGCTCTAATTTATTTTGACCCATTTACCTAAATCAGAATCAAAATCAAAAAGCCTTCCCTCATCAACGTCATCAAACAGATCTTCTCCTCTTTCTGCGATCCATTCATCGTCTTCATCAAGCTTTAATAAGCCAATTTCTTCAGTATTTATGTCAGACTCAACTTTAGTTATTTTTAACAAAAGTAAAAATGAGTCAACTTCATCACTTTCTAAAACCTCTCCAATTAAAACTTCTTCATCGCTTCCAATTGCTGAAAACTCAACATAGACATAGTCTTTATTGGGCCATAGATAACTAATAACTTCCCAGTCTCCTTTTTTCTTAGTGAGTGAAGCAATTGAATCGTTAATATGAATCATTGCTTTTTGTTCGAATGACTTAGTTTCCTCATTTATAACTTCTTTTTCTAGAACTTCCCCTCTTTGTGTAGCTTCTATACACTTAACCTGATATACCTCTAGGTTATCACCATCAAGAATAGCCTTCACAATAACACTTCTGTCATCAAGAAATTCACCAAATTCCACTCTTGGGAAAATCAAATTATAACCATTCTCAAACATGTATTTGTTCTGCTCAGTTTCATCAGCAGAGGTCACTACTCCGGAGAATTCTTTCATTTCACGGACAGAAACTTCTCGTCCTGCATCAACCCATTCGCCACTGTCACAACTATCGATTAAAGAAAGTTCAAAAGTAATACCATTATCTTCTTCTTCGTTGAATTCTCCTGTTTGTTGCCAATCTTGATTGTTTATCTCCTGCATCTTTTGGTTAAAATCCTCCTTGGGAGTAGACGCTTCTTCAATAAACAATTTATATATCACAAAAGAAAGGGTTATAACAACTAATGCAAATAAGATTACTAGCGTTTTTTTAATTTTCATCTACTTTAAATTTGATAAAAAATATCTATTTCCCCTCTGCCTTATCTTCCTTTTTAGAAGACTTTTCCGTGTTGTTTTCTTCGTAATTATTTTTGCTTTTATCCTTTTAAATGTCCTTTTTAGTAACTTCTTTTTCCTTCTCATAAACTGGCACAAATTTCTTCAATTCTTTGCCATTCATAAGTTTGTCAAAATCATCCTTCTCAAGAGTTTCTCTAAGAACCAATTCTTCTGCTACTTTTTTCAATATAGCTTTATTCTCAAGCATCATATCTTTAGTAGAAGCATATGCATCATGAATAAACTTTCTAGCTTGCAAGTCAATTTCTTGAGCAGTTTGCTCTGAATAATTTCGTTCCTCATGCATCTCCTTTCCTAGAAAAACCATTTCCTCAGTTTTTCCAAATGTCATTGGACCTAAATTGCTCATTCCAAATTTTGTAACAAGTTTCCGAGCAATTGCAGTAGCTCTCTCTAAGTCATTTGAAGCTCCTGTTGTTACTTCACCGAACATCATCTCTTCAACAACATATCCTGCTAATAAAACAGAAATTTGATCTAAATAATAAGACTTGAATTGCAATGACTTATCTTCTTTAGGAACATTTAGCGTATAACCAGCAGCGTGTCCTCTGGATATAATTGAAACTTTTTGAACACTATCTCCATTAGGAAGTGTCTTGGCTGCTAGCGCGTGTCCTGCCTCGTGATACGCTGTTATTTTTTTCTCTTCGACAGAAAGAATGTGGCTCTTTCTTTCAGGTCCTAAAATAACTTTCTCAATTGACTCACTCAACTCATCAATACCAATTTTTGTCTTATCTCTTCTAGCAGCTAAAATTGCAGCCTCATTCATAAGATTGGCTAAATCTGCACCTGAAAATCCAGGTGTTCTCTGAGCAATCTGCTCAAGATTTATACCTTTATCAAAAGGTTTTCCTATAGCATGGATTTTCAAAATTGCGAATCTGTCTTCCATGTCTGGCTTATCAATTGTAATTCTTCTATCAAATCTTCCTGGTCGAAGAAGTGCTGGGTCAAGAACATCTGGACGATTAGTTGCAGCAATTATAATTACATTTGTATTTGTATCAAAACCATCCATCTCAACTAAGATTTGATTCAAAGTTTGTTCTCTCTCATCATTACCACCACCAACACCAGCTCCTCTATGCCTTCCAACAGCATCTACTTCATCAATAAAAACAATTGCAGGGGCATTCTTCTTTGCTTGTTTGAAAAGATCTCTCACTCTTGAAGCACCTACACCCACAAACATCTCCACAAATTCACTTCCAGAAATAGAGAAAAAGGGAACACCTGCTTCGCCTGCAACAGCCTTAGCCATTAACGTTTTTCCTGTTCCTGGAGAACCTAGTAATAAAGCACCCTTTGGGATCTTAGCACCTAACTTTAAAAATTTCTTAGGATTTTGCAAAAATTCAACTATTTCATGCAATTCTTCTTTTGCTTCTTTTGCACCAGCAACATCATCAAAAGTTATTCTATTTTTTCCATCTTTTGTAGGTATAAGCATCCTGGCTTTACTCGAACCAAACCCCATAGCTTGTGAATTTCCTTTTTGAGCTTGTTTCATTAAAAACCAAATAAAGAAAGCTATCATTAGAAACGGTAACAAAAACGGTAGTATCACTGTTAACCAAAATTGTGAACCACTTGTATCATTAACTACTATATTAACCTTACGTAATTTTTCCTGCTCAACTCCAAAATTTGTAAGTGACTCCAAAAGCGCAGCTCCTCCTTCTTTTTGTGTGATCTCTTTCTTGCCATCGCTCATTTCAATTTTGACTTTCTCTCCTTCAACTTCAATTTCTTTTATCTTTTCACCATTAATCTGTGAAACAAGTTGACTAAAAGAAATCTTCTCAACTTTTTCAACATCAGTTGAATATAAAGAAAAAAGACCTGCAATAACAAAAAAGGTTACGATAAATATCAAGAGATTCTTCCCGTATTTATTCATCTTAATCTTATTTTTCATTTTTATGTTTACTTTAACTTATTATTTTGTTTATTATCTAACTTAATTACTCAAAAGAAATTGGTTATATCTTTGAAAATATTACTTGACTAGATCGACGAATAATTTTTATTTCGCCAATTAAACATTCTTGTTGCTTAGACTTTTTGCTTTCTAAGATTTTATTAAATTCAAAAAAATTGTTTGAGGTGATGTTTATTAGATCACCCTTAATTTCTTTGACAATCTTTCGAAACAATAGTTTCTTCATTCCAACCGAAAGCTCAAGCAAATCAGTCATTAATACTATATATTCTTTCTCGCTATTTTGTACTATGTCATTGTACTTCTTTTCAACAATTTCTTCAACAACTACACCCTCATCTTGCAAATTAATCGACAATTGAAAAATCCTCTCTTTTATTCTAGGACTATACTGATTTAAAATTGGAATTAATTCATTCCTGATACGATTCCTAAAAAACAAATTTTCTAAATTAGAACTATCAACTCTGAAATCTTGACCTATTTCCTCTAAATACTTTAAAATTTCTTTTTTAGAAATAGCTAGAATTGGGCGCGCGATATTCCCCCGCAAAGGGCTCATTGCTGCAAGTCCTTTCGTTCCAGAACCTCTAAACACATTCATCAAAAAGGTTTCTGCTTGATCATCAATATTATGTGCTAATGCGATTTTATCAAAACCTTCCTTTTTTGCAAATTTCTCAAAATGCATATAACGAAAATCTCTTAAATTGGCTTCCTGATTAGATTTTTGTAAAAAAGTTGAATCAAATTTAATCACCTCAACTTCTAAACCATGTATCTTAGCAAATTCACGAACAAACATTTCATCCTTTAAAGAATCCTCACCTCTAAGACCATAATTTACATGCAAAAGTCCTAGTTCCCAGTTTTGTTTCTCTCTTAATTCCAAAAGAACCCTACTCAAAAAAATTGAATCAGGTCCTCCAGAAACTCCAATTAAAATTCTTTCGCCTCGCGAAAAAAGTTTGTTGTGAAATATAAAATTCTGAATTTTTTTTACAAACGAATTCATTTAGTTACATTGAACATGTTACCTACTCTTCCAATAAATAATTTTCCTTTCTTAAAATATCAAAAACTTTATTCATTGTTTCTTCTAATTTTCCGTATTCATTAACAATCTGATGATCATAAAAATCCGCTTCTTGGTCTATTTCTTTTTGCGCATCACCCATCCTTTTTTCTAACTCTTCTACTCCAACATTTGGATCACGATCAAGATGTCTTCTCCTCAAACTATCCAATGACTCGGGTAAGATAAAAATAGTAGTCGCATTATACTTTTCCTTATAATACTTCGCTCCCACAAGATCCGTATTAACAATAACATTGAAACCATTTTTGATCTTATCATTTAAATCTGGCCGATAACTTCCATAATAGGTATCTCTACTCTCAATATATGTATATTCAATAATATTCCCATTTTCAATTTGCTTTTGGAAGTTTTCTTTATCAAAAAAATAATAGTCTATCTTTTTTTGTTCGTTCAATCTTGGCGCCCTAGTAGTAGCAGTAACAAGCCTTTTAAAAATAGGAAATTCTTCAATTGTTTTTTTTGTAACAGTGCTCTCACCAACACCAGTTGGACCAGCAATAATAAGAACTCTTCTTTTTTTATCAATTACTTGCATAAATAAATCTAAAAATTATTTCTTTTAACTTAGATTTTAACAAATCTAGAAAAAAAGAGCCATTCCCAAAAAATAAGGAATGACTCCAAGAATAACAGATTACTTTTCTTCTTTCTTTTCTACCTTCTCAGTTTTGTCTTCAGATTTCCTTGCTTCAACTTTGCCAACTTCTCCAACAAACTTCAATCCCATCCTATGAGATTTAGCTTCCATTGACATAATCTGCCACATATAATCTTCACCATTTTTCACAATCTCATCAATTCCCTTTCTTGGGTAATCATTGAAACCTGAAACATGAGCTAGACCATGTATATCAGCATCAAGATATACAAATGCACCAAAGTGATTGATTCTGTGAACTTTTCCAGTCACAACATCTCCAACATTAAATTTCTCATTAACATTAGCCCAAGGATCCTTCTTTAATTCTCTTACTGACAAAGAAATCCTTGTATCATCAATTGAAATAATCTTCGCCCTAACCTTATCTCCGACTTTGATAATCTTTCTAGGATCTTCAATGAGTTGCCAATCAAGTTGTGAGATATGAACAAGTCCTTCAAGTTTGTCTTCTTCATTTGCATCACTAGATTTTGAAGGAGGAAAGAATTTGATAAACGCACCAAAATCAACAACGCCACTCGCTTCACCTTCAATGATATCACCAACCTTAAGTTCTGAGATAGCAGTTTTTTCTTTGTCCCTGTTTGCTTCTTTCTCTGAAACAATAAGTTTCTCTTCTTCTTTATCAGCATCCAAAATACAAACTGCCATTTCAGTTCCAATGTAAGTCTTCAAGATTTCAAGAATCTTATTCTTATCACCGTCTTCAACTCTTGGATAATGTTCTGAAGTCAACTGACTCACAGGCATAAATCCTGTAACACCATTAACTTCAAGCATAAGACCACCTTTATTTGCGTCAATAATCTTTGTAACAACTGGATCTCTAGAATCTTTCTTATCAAGTAAATCCTTCCAAGCCTCTTCGAGGACAGCTTCACGAACAGAAAGTTCAACATAACCGTCTTCATTTTCAAGGTCTAAGATAACCGCAGTAACAGTATCTCCGTTCCCTAGTTTTTTTCTATTTGCTCCAAAACCGTCTCTGATTTCTTTTCCATAAACGATTCCTGTACCAAACATTTCTAAATCCAAATACACAGCTTTTGAATCCATTCCGATTACACGACCTTCCATTTTTTCACCTTCAATTGGAGTCTTAATTGGATTTTCACGCAAAAGTTGAGCCATCAGAGATTTATCTTCTCCTTCGACTTTTTCTTCAGAGACTTTTTTTGTCTCTAAGACACCGTCAACTTCATTTGCGATGTCTGAATCTTTTTTACTCATACAACGTTAGATAACATAAACAACAAAATAAAAAGCACATTATCACATATGCTTATATTGCTTATGTTGTGATTAATAATTATTTTAAGAATAAGAAGAAATATTCATCTTTTCTGAATTAAATTCTACACTATTTTAGAAATAAGTCAAGTTATTTAGCTACTAATTAAAGGTGTCCTCCTAATAGAATTAACCTAATTACTCACTTTTCTTGAAAGAAATTTTAAAACTATCCCTCTTCAGATATTTTTTGAATAGAACTTTCTGACTATCATTTTCTAGATTCTTCCAGTTTTCAATCTTTACTTTCAAAAAAGTCTCGCACATTTTTTGCACATCATTATAAAAAGTATTTCTCATTAGAACAATAAGATTTTTTTCTTCTGCCTCAATCCTCTTGTTATCGGAAGTATCCATCTTACTAACCTCATAGATTTTTTCATTTTTTTTGCCACCAAACCAACTCCAAACCCCTTCTATTCTTTTATAGCTTTCATCGTCTCTGATTTTATCTTTATCATAACCAAGTTTAAACGCACTTTTACCATCAGGGTATAGCAATACAATCTTCCCATTAGTGTTCAACAGAGAAAAAGAACATATTTTATCGTTGCTAATAATTCTACTTTTTCCTGCGCTTATCTTAAACTTCTTTCTAATACGATGCCTCACTAAAGAACTATATTTTCTTCCGGTTGCTATATAAAAATCTATTAGATTGAGTTCCTTAGATGATTTATTGTATATTTCGATTGTCTCATGATTCCTGTCCCTGCCCTTGGGATTTGGCGTAATTCCAATAATTTCTATTTTTTTACGCGGAAATGACTCAACTTTTACCTTAAAAGTTTTAGAAACACTTCCATACCCATCTGACACCCTTACTGTCACAAAAAAACTTCCTTTTTTCTTGTACAAATGTTTAGTTTTTGCAAGATAACTTTTATGCTGATCTCCAAAATCCCAAACAAATTTAAGCTTATCCCCATCCTTATCAACACTCTTAGAAACATCAAACTCTGCATAAATATCTCTATAAATTTTCTTACTTTTTTTCAATTTAATACTCGGCAAAGTGTTTAGCTTATTGGATTCACCCATTGTCACAACCCTATTCCAACTCCACAAACCATCAACTCCTTTTCCAAAAGACACTCCTGACGGCGAAGAACCTCCAATTGTAACTCTATCTACAATACTACCGTTTGGATCTAATAAGAATAATTCCTCATTGGAATTACGTAAGACAAGTCTAGAATTTTCTATTCTGACAACACCAAAGGAATTTTTCTCAATATAAAGATTTTTTATTCTAAAAACCTTACCGGCACCATTTCTAAAAGCCCAATTTTCAAAATCAATTCCCACAATATCATTATTTATAATTTCAATAAACTCATTTCCTTTGTCCTCGCCTATTGGATTGGCCAATACTTCATTAAAATATACTTTTTTGGAATACTGAATTTTACTTGAAAAAATGTTCTTACTTCCAGGTGTCATAAAACTGGTAATCTCAAAATTGTCATCACTACCTTTTTCTAAGAAAATTTTTCTTGAAAGACTTTCACTTGAATTTAAGTCAATTTTAATCAAATTCTCCTCACAATCTTTCAAGCAATCCCCCCAATAAACAAAATCAACAAGCTGTTCCTCTCCATTATAAAGATAAATTCTATTATCCTTAGCAATAGAATAAGAGGTGCCAGAAAATTCTAAATCGCTTTTTATTTCACCAATATAATTTTTGTTCTTGATAACGAAAAAGTCTCCTGGACCAATTTTACCAAAAAACTTTTTTGAACTTACGATATTACTCTTAGTCCCACCTTTTGTTTTTTTCTTTAAAGAAAATCTATCTAAATCAATCTTCTTTTGCGAAAAGTTATATAACTCTATAAAATCATTCTTAGAGCTAGTTTCGTCTCCAATCACAACCTCGTTAATAACGATTTTTTGTATTTCACTTACTGGCTCAGCTTTAATAATTTCTTTATTTTTAATCACCTCACTCTTCAACTCCTCTGGCATACTCTTTGGATTACTTTCAAAAACAGTTGAAGCTTCATTAATAATTTCTTTTTTTACTATTTCTTCTAGCACAGTCTTATTGATACCATGATTTTTTTCGCTTCCCAATAACAAACTCTCTTCTTTTAAAGCATTTGATTTGCTACTACTCATTTTGGATTCTTCTTTAACTTCATTCTCTATCAATTGTTTTTCTTCCCTTTTTTCAACATTCTCTTCGTCACTATCATTTTTCTGCTTAGGCAAATCGTCTTCTAAAATTTTTGTTTCCGATTTTTTTTCATTAGTATTGCTAATTTCCTTGTCATTCCCATTCTCAATTTCTATGTCTTCTGAACCAGTATCGATGAAATTTTCTGAAAAAAATTCATTAGTTTGAGCAAAACAAAATAAGACTACAAAAAAACAAATTCCACTTACTAGCAAACTCGTTGTCCCAATTTTCTTACTTAAAGAAATTTTTTGCATATTTCTTAGGTAATTATTGAATTATGAAAAATAAAAAAACATATATCTAGCGATATTGCCTTTTTCTCTTGAACTTCAGGTTTTGTAAAAAATATATCAGAAAACATACGGCCAAAAAACCAATATTCCGATAACAGCAGAAGCAATTGCAGCAAGAAACACTGCCGTTGCCATAAGATCCTTTAGAACTCTAGCTTTTGGATGAACTCGTGGCTTTAGCATATTAACTAACTGCTCCAGTGAAGTATTCAACACTTCCAAAACCAAAACACCGAAAATCATAATTACTAACACAATAGCCTCCCAAGCATCAACCTTAACCAATAACATAGCTCCTATAACTAATAGTGCTGCTAAAACTTCTATTCTAAAATTTTGCTCCTTTCTCAAAGCGAACTTAAAACCAGCAATAGCGTGCCCAAAACTGTGAAAGAGTTTTCTAATTTTCATTTTTATTCTTTTTAGCCTTTATCTCCTCAAGTAATTTACCCTGTAAATCAAACATTTCATCTCCGTGTTCAAATCCAATAATATGAAGCAAACTATGAATTAGATTCTTTCTAAATTCATCCATAACATCCAGTTGGTCCTCTTTTGCATATTCTTCAATAACATCGGAACAAAGTAACATCTCACCGTTAATTTCATTCTCTGTTCTATCATAGCAAAAAGAAAGGACATCGGTAAATTTGTTTGCTTTTCTATATTCTGAATTATAGCGCTTAATCGATTCTTTGTCGACTAAAGCAATGCTTAATTCAAATTGCAAATTATCTTCGATAGTCCCTTCTTTTTTAAGTTGAGAAATTCCTTCTAAAAGAGTTTCTTTAATAAATGAATCAGAAACATTTTTATCCAACGGATTATTAATTTCTATAATATTCATTTATACACTTTAAGCTAATAACTTCTGAACAATATCACGAACTCTACCACCATCAGTTTTCCCCTGGAGCACACTCATTGCTGCACCCATAACCTTACCAAAATCGCTCGTATTCTTAGCACTAACATTTTCGATGACTTTTTTTACTTCTTCTTCAATCTCCTTGTCACTTGCTTGCTTTGGCAAATATTTCTCAAGAACATCAATTTCAGCTATTTCATTTTCAACTAGCTCAGGCCTATTAGCCTCAGCGTATTGAGAAGCAGAGTCTTTTCTTTGTTTTATAGCCTTCTGTACAAGTTTAACAATCTCATTATCATCTAAACCTTTTTCACGTTTTCCAACTTCAATTTCACAGTTTTTAATTTCTGATTGCAAAAGTGAAAGAACTCCTTTTTCTAAAACTCTTCTCCCTTTAAAAGCAGCTTTAAAATCATTTATAATCTCTTCTCGTAAACTCATTTATCTACGTATTAGGAATTATTAAGCTCCAATTCGCTTTTTGATATCCTTAAGTTTTTCATCATCAAAAATACCCATCTTCTTATATTTATCAACTTCTTTTTTCACTTTTTGCTTGTACATAGCATCATCTCTTAGTTGAACTCTAGTTTTCTTTTTAGTGAAAAATCTGTTCTTTCTCGCTTGAGGAAGAACTTTGCTTTGTTGAAGCTGACGTGTAAATCTTCTGATAAGACCTTCTGATGTCTCTTTGCCTCTTCGTTCTACTTCTACCATAGGAAACCTCCTTTCTTTGAATCTTTAAATATTTTCATCATTTCGTAAATTCATCAAACATATAAACATCCGTATTATAATTAATACGGTCTGATATCTTCATTAAACTTGGCACCACCAATTAGATGCAAATGAATATGTGGCACTTCTTGTCCACCATGCTCTCCAACTCTAAATAATAGCTTATACCCTTTCTTGGAAATACCAAGTTTTTCCGCTAGCTCCTGTGCAACAGTTACTAAGCGTCCTGATATTATTTCACCTTTTTCATCTTTTGGCAAGTGTGCAATACTCTCAATGTGTTCTTTTGTGATAAGTAATATATGAACAGGTGCTATGGGAGCAGAATCCTCAAAAGCAACAACCAATTCATCTTCGTAAAGAAAGTCTGTTTGGATCTCTTGATTAGCTATTTTACAAAATATACAATCTTCCATAGAATCATTTATTTATTTAAAGCTTTTAACTTTTTTTGAGCATCTTTTTCCTTTTTTGCTTTATTTGCAGCAATGTCTGCACTTTTCTTAAGCCTCTTCTTAACATCATCAACGACTTTTTGAAAAGTAACAACTTCCTGAGAACCACTTTCCATATCTTTCAATATAATAGTTTCGTCAAGAGCTTCTCTTTGTCCAAGAATAAGAACTATACTTACACCTTTTTGATTAGCTAGTCTCAGTTGCGATTTCAAATTCTTTTTTCCAAAACTTTCTGCCACCATAATTCCTGCTCTCTCAAGCTCATCAAAGATTTTTAGACTCTTCTTTTTAGCCAAATCTCCCAACTGAACTAGATATACTTTAGCAACTGGTATTACATATGACTTTGTATTTTGTCTTGCCATCTCCAAGACAACTCGATCCATTCCACAAGCGAAACCAACTCCTGGAGTTTCTGGTCCTCCTAGACTCTCAGCTAAATAGTCATATCGTCCACCACCACCAAGAGCTCCTTGTGTCTCTTCTTCACTACTTTCTGGAAAAAATTCAAATACTGTCTTAGAATAATAATCCAACCCTCTAACTAACCTAGGATTAATTGTATAAGGGATATCTATTTCATCTAGAGATTCTAGCAACATCGTAAAGTGATTCTTACAATCATCACAAAGCTGATCAACTGTCTGCGGTGCTTGAAAAACAACTTGCGCACATTTTTCTTCTTTACAATCCAAAATTCTTAAAGGATTTTTTTTTAATCTTTTCTTACAATCCATACAAAGTGCTGCCTTCCTATTATTCAAATAGCTCACTAAAAGTTTGTTGTATTTAAGTCTACATTCTTTGCAACCAATACTATTAAGCTGCAGTGCAATATTTTTAAGTCCCACAGTTTGAAAAACTCTATAAGCAAGTTGAATAAGCTGTGCATCTAAAATAGCTTCTTGTTCACCAATTGCTTCAAAACCAAATTGGAAAAATTCTCTATATCTTCCCTCCTGTGGTCTGTCATAACGATACATTGGTCCTGAATAAAAAAGCTTCACTGGTTTCTGCTTAGACTGCATTCCATGTTGCAGATAAGCTCGCATAACTGACGGCGTACCCTCTGGTCTCAAACAAACGTCATCTCCACCTTTTGTTTTAAACTTGAACATTTCCTTCTCAACAATATCTGTAGTTTTTCCAGTTCCACGCTCAAACATTTCCCGAGACTCCAAAACTGGCATATCAATTCTTTCGTAGTTATAATCCAAAGCGATTTTCTCTACTACTTTTCTCAGTCTCTGCCAATATGGTTGATCTTTTGGCAATATATCCCTCATTCCACGAACAGTTTGAAATGTTTTTGCTCTTTTAGCTTTTCTTTTCTTCTCTGCTTCTTCTTCCTCTTCTGCTTTTTTGTCAACTTTGGGCATAACTAAAATATCAAAAATTAATACAACTTAAACCTATCTAATGGCCAAGCTCGTAATAAAACCTTTCCCACGATATAATCCCTTGAAAGAATCCCCCAATTCCTGGAATCACTACTATGCGAACGATTATCTCCTAAAACAACATATTGCTCATTTTCCAAAACAAAATCTTCTTCACCTCTTGTTTCAAAATGATTTGGAATATACTCCTTTTCGTCTAATAAAAAACCCTCTGGATGCTCTTCGTTATAAATTTTAATCTTTTTATTCTCAATCACAATTCTTTCATTTGGCAAACCCACGATTCTTTTAATAAAAAATTCCTCAGGATTTCTAGGATATCTAAAAACAACGGGGGTACCACGCTTTATATCCTTAAATGGTTCTACAGTAAAAAACTCTTTTTCTCCAGCAGCAACTACTGTTTTTTTATAGCCAAGCTCATTAACAATCAAATACTCACCATTGAAAAAATTTGGCTCCATAGAAGCACCTTTTACAAAAAAAGGTTGAAAAATAAATGTCCTGATTGGAAAAATAATCAAAAAAGCCATCAGTACAATTTTAACTATTTCAAAGAAAAAGTATATCTTCTTCTCTTGTTTATCTCCATTTACTGCTACAACTTTTTCTACTTCACTTTCCTGTTCTTTATTTTTTTCACTCTTTTCCACTTCTTTTTTTGTCATATTCATTTCTTGTTATTTGAACAAAACGCTATATCAATATCTCATACATTATACTTTATTTTTAACAAAAAGTCAAACCTTAAATACGCCTATTTAAAGACATCTCATGCTTTTCAAAATCTCTCCTGCGAAGATTTATCTAAATTTAATATTTATCTAAATTTCTTCTATTAATTATTCATTTTTAACATTCCTTGGCCGCACAAAAGTCTCCATATGAGTAGAATCTGGAACTTGAATAGCATTCACATTAACATACAAATCAATCTTTACCATCCCTATATCAACTGGATCAATTGGAGTTGAGAGTGGATTATTCGTTGTATCAGTAAGATAATCACGATTGTAATACTGAAAAATAGGCTGTGAAGCATTGTTAACGATACCATTACCAACAATTCTCACGCTTTCATCATTTACAGGATAATCGACTGGAAAACCTACTGAATCGGCAATACCTAATTTTAATTTATTGTCCTCAATAAAATAGTGAAGTCTCTCCGTTACACTGTCATCATCAATGTTGGCATAAAATATCAATTCTTCGTCCTCTGCTGACTTAATCAGATAAGCCCCACTATCAGACTGTTTAGCCTCTCTTAATTTAGCAGTAAAAGACCTTATTGTTTTCTGAACTTCGGCCACATTCATTCCCTGTTCAATAATAAAACGGTTTACATAAAATGCTCTAATCATAACCAATGATAAAACTCCCATTAGAATAACCAAAATAGAAGTAGCCACAATCAGCTCAACGATAGACATTCCCTGCTTGTTTTGTATAATTTTTTTCATAAACAATATAGTTATGGAATCATCAAAACGTCGTATTTAACTAAATTACTGATATCTTTCGTTCCTGAAAAATCAGTAAAACCAGTTGCATTCACCTCAATATCATATTCCTCAGCACTCATTACAACAGGAGGATCTTCTTTTGCTGGAAAATAGACCCTACCATCAACAGATGTATTAATGGTTTGTTCAAATCCAGAAGAATTAGAAACTTTGACTTGAGCACCTTCAATTAATTCATTGGTTACATTGTTTTTTACAACAATAAGCAATGAATCCACATTCTTTTTAGCGAAAATAAAATTAACTTCTTTATCATCATCTGAATTCAAATGCAAAGGGAAGACATTATCCACACCAATATACTCATAAGTTGCATCACCTAGCGTTGCCAAATTTACAATATTATAATCACCTGGATTTATATCATCGAGATCTACTTCTCCTGAGGAATCAGTCGTTTTATCTTCTTCGATAGTAAGTGTTTCTGGTGTAGTTCCTATCACTGGACCACCACTGATTTCGATATTAATATTGTCTATGCCGTCGTCATCAGCAATATTTTTTGCTTTTAGTAATAAGTCAGCTGACTTATTCATTGTTAATGTTTTTATTACAACACCTCCATCTGCAACAAACAGATTACTGTTGACCGGATTAAATGACGAAGATGGAGGGGCTGGGTACGTTTGCACTGTTGCGTAGTCTCCTTTTGTTACAGTGATCCGATACTCTTGTTGAGGTAAACCAGGTAAACGCATGTTACCGTCCGCTGCCGTGTTTGCAGAACCATGAATCGCTGGGGTATCCGTTACACTATCAATTTTCACCATTACACCTTCTATTGGTTGTACGGCTGCATCTATAATATTAACACTAAGAGTTCCTCCTCCAATATTTGTTTCCAGTCCTTCTGGTATAAATTTCGAGATAAAAATAACTTCTCTTGTGTCTCCTCCTAGTGTCCATGAAACTGTTATCTGAGCTTGTTTATAATCAGTTTCCACCGAATCAGCAACACCAACCCCATCAAATGAATCATCAACATACTCAATTGTTGTATCAATCGAGTATGTAAAATCATTTCTTGAAACTGTTTGAGTTTGAACTATGGGACCACTCGGAACCCATCCTTGAGTCCCTACTTGGTCATATTCCAAGTTACGAATAATTTCCATCTGCTCATTTGCTAACGCAACTGCTCCAATTTTTTGTTTAGCGTTACCCATCAACTTAGTCACGTTAAACAAAGCCATATACATACTTATTGCAACAATCCCAATTATTGCAATTCCTACAACAATCTCAATTAAAGTTGTTCCTTCTTGATTTTTGATTTTATTTTTCAGCATTTTAAATATTTGACATCACCGAATAGATTGGTGAAATAATAGCAATTGCAAATAATCCTACAACAGCACCAATAACCACCATTAAAACTGGCTCTATTATCGAGGAAAGGTTTTTAGTAACTTGATCAACTTCTTCTTCGTAAAAATACGCTAATTTTTTCAAAATTTCAGGTGTTTTTCCGGTCTCTTCGCCAACTTCAATCATCTGTATAACTAAATATGGGAAAACGTTTTGATATCCTTCCTTTAATATACCTGAAAGCTCGATTCCTTTTTGAACTTTCTGCGCAGACTCTGAACAAGCTTTTTTATAATAATAATTTCCCAAAGTATCCGAGGTTATATTTAAAGCCTCCACCAAGGAAGTTCCACTATCTAACAACGAACTTAAAATTCTTGAAAATCTAGCACTGTTAACCTTTGTAACAACACCTCCTAAAACTGGTGCCTTTAAAAAAATCTTATGAAAAAATTTCTTACCACTAAGAGTCTTGTAAAAAGCTCTTATTGATAAAATTGAAATAACAATCGAAAATATTGTAATCAAAGAATTTGCAGCCATAAAATCACTAACACTTATTACAATTTTAGTTAAAAAAGGGAGCTCTGCATCAAATTCCTTGAAAATAACTGTGATTTTTGGGATTACAAATGTCATCATTAAAAAACCGATAACAATCATAACAACAATAATAATTGCGGGATAAATCATCGCTCCTCTAACTTTTGAAACTAGTTTATGGTCTTTTTCTAACTGATCAGAAAGTAACACTAAAATATTTTCCAAATTACCACTTACCTCACCCATTCTAACCATTGAAACAAAAACAGAGTCAAAAACTTTTGGATACTTTTGCATCGCATCCGCAAATGTAACCCCCTGTTTTACATCTATGGCAATTTTCTCGATAACACTACGGAAGGTTTTATTTCTTTCTTGTGATGATAAAATCGTAAGTGCTTTTGAAAGAGATAATCCTGACCCAATCATAACTGCAAGATGTCTACAAAAAATCATACGACTCTTTAGAGAAACTTTTCTGAAACTAGAAAAAGAAGAAGATTTTGACTTCTTACGTTCTAATTCATCAATTGAAACTGGCCAAAAACCTCTTTTTCTCAAATCATCAACAAGTTCTCCTTTGGTAGAAAAAGCAGATTCTCCTGTTTCCATCTGACCATCTTTATTTTTTGCCTCATAACTAAAAGTAGGCATCTCTAACTTTTCTCAAACTATTAAATTATTCCTCCGTCACCCTTAAAATCTCTTCTAATGTAGTAACTCCCGTCATTGCTTTTATTAGACCATCTTCAAACATTGAAAACATTCCCTCTTTTCTAGCCAGTTTATCAATCTCAGTGGCAGTAGCATTAGAACTAATTAGTCTTTGTATACTCTCCGAGACCTCCATTACCTCATAAATACCAACTCGTCCCTTATATCCTTCTCCTCCACACTTATCACAACCTTCTCCTTTATAAAAAACTGCTTGCTCCAAACCCTTAACATCTTGCAAAACTTTTAATTCTACATCGTCACTTTTTTGGACTGCTTTTGTAATAATACTAAAATCCAAACTATCTTTTATTCTCTTTAATTGTTTCGCGCTAATCTTCACTTCCTTTTTACAATTAGGACAAATCTTTCGCACTAATCGTTGAGCTAAAATAACATTGACCGTAGAGGCAACTAAAAATGCTTCTGCTTTCATGTCTGCCATTCTAGATATCGTTGCAGCAGCAGAATTGGTATGTAGTGTTGAAAGCACTAAATGCCCAGTCATTGCAGCATTCATAGCAATCTGCATAGTTTCTGAATCACGAATTTCCCCAACCATAATTATATCCGGATCTTGTCTCAAAAGTGCTCGCAATCCACTTGCAAAAGTCATTCCAACTTTTGCCTTTACTTGTGTTTGATTAATTCTAGGCATTCTATATTCGATAGGGTCCTCGATTGTAGAAACATTAACTTCTGATGTGTTTAAGATATCCATAACCGTGTATAGAGTTGTTGTTTTTCCACTTCCTGTAGGCCCAGTCACCAAGACCATCCCATTCGGACGCTTAATCGCTGCATGAATTCTTTCCAAAGATAAACCCCAGAAACCCATACCTTCAAGAGTGAGTCCTTTAGCAGATTCATTTAATACACGCATCACAATTTTCTCTCCATCAAAAACTGGCAAAATAGACACACGGAAAGAAATCTTCTTAGAGTCATCTTCAATCTTAAAACGTCCATCCTGTGGTATCCTATGTTCATCCAACTTCAAATTTGCTAAAACCTTAATTCTCGCAACAATTCCTGAAAGAACTTGTTTCGGCAATGTCATTGTTTCCTGTAATACACCATCAATTCGATAACGTATATGAACTTCTTTTTCATCTGGTTCAATATGAATATCTGAAGCCAATTGCAATATAGCATGCTTCAAAAGAGTATCTACAATTTTAATTATAGGTAAGTCTTGCGCAATCTTTTCTAGACTTTCCTCATCAGCCACAGCATCTTCTTTTTTCTCATCACTAATAATATCACCGAATTCAGCCTTCAAACTTCTCTCATATTGTCTCAACGCTGCGAAAATACCAGTCTGTGAAGTAAAACATGGCAAAATTTTAAGACCAGTCTTTTTTTTCAAAAAATCAATTGTTTGAATATCATCAGGATTTAACATCGCAACTCTGAGCTCTTTTCCATGTTTCTGAAAGGCAACTATATTATTTTTTCGAGCAATCGGCTCTGGGACTAATTGTAAAATTTCTTTTGGTATGATTTCTTTTTCAATATCAACAAAAGGTATACCCAGGATATAAGCATACATCTTGCGCAAGTTTTCTTCTGTTACGACTTTCTGTTTGAGTAAAATATCACTTAAGGGCCTTTTGGTTTCAGCTGCAAGTTTCATTGCATCATTTATAGTTTTTTCCTCAACTAAATCTGCATCAACCAAAAATTCCTTTAATTGTTTTGCATCAACTTTCATTTTCTGATTTTATTTCTTTTTTGTTTTAAAGATCCATCAACTACATTGCACCTTTAATCTTTTTTACTATATCTTCTAAGCTGTAGTTTGATTTAACTAAATAGGTCGTAGCTCCAAGATCCAAAGCTTTTTGAATGTCTGATGGATCACTTAAATTAGTAGACAAAATAACTGGTACATTTCTTGTATTTACATCACCCTTTAACTCACTTAAGACTTCAAAACCATCTTTTTTAGGCAAAATTATATCCAACAAAATAATATCTGGCTCCTTTTCTTTCACTATATCAATAACATTCTCACCATCTTCCTCAGTCAATACTTCAAAATGTCCCTCCTCAAAAGCCTCTTTTAAAGACTCTCTCATATTTTTCTCATCTTCGACTATGAGGATTTTTTTTATTCTTTTGACTTCCATCATTTATAAACTAAAAGTTATTAGGTTATTTTTCATTCATTATAACACACTATTTTCTTTTTTTCTTTGACTTCAAAAATCTTAAAGTAAATTCTGTCCCTTTGTCCACTTTAGACTTCAATGTAATACTTCCACCCATCTGTTCAATTACTTTTCGTGACATAAAAAGTCCAAGTCCAGTTCCTTCTGGTTGAGCTTTTTTTCCACCCTCTCCACGATAAAACTTATTAAAAATTATGATCTGTTCACCCTCTTTAATTCCAATTCCCTGATCCTTAATCTTAAGCGCGACAAAATCACCATCTGGTTGTATGGAAATTTTTATCATATTACCTTTCTTACTATAACTAATAGCATTCTCTATAACATTAACTATAGCTATTTTCATTTTTTCGTTATCAACTAGAATCTTATGCTCCTTTGAGCTATTCTTAAAATCAATTGTTATCTGCTTAAATTTTGCAAAACCAGCTAGCATACTAATACAATCGTTCACAGAATTTTCTAAAATAATATCCGCATAAATTAAATGTTCTGAACGCTTATCTATTCTAGACATATTCAATATATCAGCAATCATATTGGTCAACCGTTCATTCTCTTCATAGATTCTATCAACCTGTAAAAATTGTTTTTCTGTCAAATTACTCGACTTATTCTTCAATAATTCAAGTTGCCATTTCATTGTTGTTAAAGGAGATCTCATTTGATGAGAAATAATTTGAATAAATTCTTTTTTTAATTTATTAGTTTCAACAATTTGCTTAGCAGACTCTGAAAGTACATTTCCTATTATCATAATTATAATTGCCTCGATAGCAACCAAAACGATGATTTTGCCTGGATCATTATCATATCTTGTTGCAACAAAATATGTAACAATCATAACCGCAATATTCATACATGCCATCATCACCAAAACTACATCTGGTAATTTCCAAATCGGAACACCTAACTCAAGGCTATCTTTTTTAAGATCTTTTAAAAGTCCCATTTTCTGTTTTTATTTATTAACAATTATCATTTAGCGAAATCTAGGGTTGTCTATTAAAGCTTTTACCATAAAAATCTTTCTATCAGCTCCAGGTGGCCATGTTGTGCCTAAAGTCAATTCATGCCCTTCATAATCACGGGCTATTCGTAAATCATTGGGTGAGACCTCTTCTGTAAATCCAACTTTATAAATAATTCTCTTTATATCCCCACCACCGAAATCTACAGTTATGATTATTGGGTCCTCTAATTTTAATTCAGAAAGTCGCTCAAATTCACCAGGAATAACTTTCCCTTCATACTTATAACTTCCGCTAGAACCAAAAATATAGCTATTGCCACGAGTCGCAGGGAATGCTGTATCTGGATACAAAATAGCTCCTTGTCCCATACCCTTCAAAAAGGATTCTTTACTTTTGTCATCCATCCAAGCAACTGGCAAATCAACATCAATTGATGGTATTTTTACTTGAACAGAAATTTTACCATCCCCTTTAGGATTGCTTCCTTTCAAAAGCTCTTCTAAATCATTTACTCCATCGGAATCAGAGTCACTTTTTGACTGATCAGTCCCAAAAAATACTTCATGTGCTATCTCAAGCCCATCTCGATCCAAATCATCAGGCATCTTAAACCATAAAGCATCTTTAATTTCTCCTGTACCAGCTGGATTGCTTTTATTTTTAACTTCTATACCGTCTGGTATCCCATCTCTGTCAGAGTCAGAAACTTTTGGATGTGTTCTATATTTAAACTCATCTAAATTATTCAATTCATCTGCATCGAAATCTTTTTTTGCATCATTAGGATCTTTTTTATTTAGACCGAAAAGATTCTCCCACCAATCATAAATCCCGTCTTTATCAGAATCAACCCTTCCAACACCAAAAGGATTAAATCCTTTTACAATTTCTTCATTATCAAAAAATCCGTCCTTATCTGAATCAGCTTTTCTTGGATTAGTTCCAAAATAAAATTCTCTACGATTATTTAATGAATCACCATCCAAATCTTCTGTAGCATCTTTTTGATTCCTGCTTTCAAGTCCATTTTTTTTTTCCCACTCATCATCAATTCCGTCCAAATCTTCATCTTTAATCTCTAAAACTTCCAAACCCTGACTTCGGTCCAAAACTTTTTTCTTAATTGATTGATAATTTGAAATCAAAAAGACAACTATAGTAATCACAAAAAAAACAACTATGATTTTAAGCCAAATAATCCAAGTTGGTTTTTTTGGCGACAAGGGTGCAGCAAAATCATCTGCTTCCATATTATAAATTGTATAAAAATCTTTCATCTATTTTAACCGCTTTTTATTTTTTAAAACTGAAAATTAGCCAATCCTTTTTTGGGCCAACTTAAACTTCCATTAAAATGTATTAATACATTGTTTATTTCTGAACTTGAAGAAATGTCTTTTCTAAGATTAAATATATTCGAACTTAAGAAAAAATCTCCCTCTTGCCACTTCAAATTCTCATATCCGACCAACCGCTTCTTATTTACAAACATATCAGATTTCTTTAATTCGCTCTTGCCTTTAACCAAAATTGCAACTCTGCTTTGTGAATCAACACCACATATAAAATACCTATCATTTCCAACTTCTTGCCAAATCAAGGCATCTTTGGGCAACTTTGTTTCAATTAAAATATTTCCCCAAACCTTTCTAGTCAAATTCTCATCTTCATTTAATATTAGTTTTCCACACCTAATTTCTTTGCCAAACTCACTTAATACTGAAAAATTAGCCTTTCTAGTTTCACCTAAAACATTCACAAGTTTTTTGTCTTCATCCTGTATCACCTCCACAATAACATTCGACTCATTTTGCAAAACAGAAACTTCTCTATTACCAACATCTGACTTGGCTAAAAAACTAAGTTCTGCAATCTTCTCCTTTTTTGTAAAATCCCTGTCGCCAATAGTTTCACTAAAAGAAATTTTTGCTAAACCAATATTATCATCAATTCTTTCTGTATCAATCAAACGAAAAACATCTTTTTCTTGCTTAGAACTCTCGAACTCCAAAAATTTTGGATCAAACTTAATAGCTAAATCTACATCTTTAATATCACCACCCTTTGCTTGCAATAAAACATTAATTTTAATAGACTCATTTTTTTGAAAAAAACTACTAGCTGGTTCTAATATAATTTTTGCATTTTTTTGAGCACCCGGCATAACAGATAGAATTCCTTTACCAAAAGATATTGGGTAGTCTAATAAAACTGATGAAAAGATAAGTCCCAAAGTAACAGTCCAAACAGTTACTGCAACATAACGTATTGTTTTTTGAAAGACAGTGCCATTTTCAGTGTTTAGTTGTTGTTGAGCTTCTTGTTCTTCTAAAACATCCATCTGTTTTATTTGTTCGGAACTAATGACGTCCTCAGCGTGTTTTTCTGCTATTGTAGCAATTTCTTCTTCGTCACTTTCCGTTTTTATTTGCTCTTTTTGCCGTATGTTTTTTGTCCTTTTTGGCGCCTGACTAAGCTGTTGTCTTGTCCAAATTGCCCCAAAATTAAACAAACTCATGCCTAACATAAAAGCTGCCCCTATTCTAGAAAGTATTTTCCTTGTTTTTTGTTTCATCTATTCTTAACTCTACTATTAAAAACTCCTTCCTTTTTAAACATCTCATTTATTGTTCTAAACAAAGTAAAACAGATAATTTTTGGTGCTCCAATCAACATTTTGCGATAAGCTTTTGTCATTTGAATTTTATAGTTTTCAAAAAAATCTGATTTACCAATTGAATTTATAAGAGCTGCTTCCTGAATCTCTTCAACGTTTTTCAAATGCTCAACCCAAAGAAGGTCCAGCACTTTTAGTGTTACAATTTTTTCAACTTTCCTGGTCTTTTCTAAAGTAACATAGTATTCAAAATCACAATAATAAGATTCTGCGCTATCATAAATAAGCTTCCTTAATATACCAATTGGATATTGCCTTCCATTGTCTATCTTAATTCTGAACCACTTATTACCGATAATATTGTTTAATTTTGAAATAATTTTTTCCACATCCATCGACCCAAAAGAAGCTTTTTCAATCTTACAATCTTTCGTAGACTGCAAAAATAACTGTTTCCTTACTAAATCTAATGTTTCTTCCCTAAGATCTTGATCTGTCACAATCCTTTCCCTATGCTTATAAAAAGAATTGCGTTGAGCCTCCATCACTTTATCAAATTCATACCCAACAACCCTCTGATCAAAGAAAATACCTTCCATTCTCTTTTGAGCTTTATCTACAAACTTTTGCAATACTTGGTCTTCAACACCTTCAGTGTAATCCAAGTTCTTTTTTAATTGCAAAATATATTCATCTCTAAGAGAATCTTTGAAAATTTCATCCTCTGCTGAAATGAAAAATTGAGTAGTACCAGGATCACCTTGACGACCCGCACGCCCTATCAATTGACCATCAATTCTTCTTGCATTATGTCTTTCCATACCAACAACAGTAAGTCCTCCTAGATCTTTAACACTCTCATTAAGTTCGATATCAGTACCTCTTCCAGCCATATTAGTTGCAACAGTAACAGCTTGTGGTTGGCCCGCTTCCGAAATAATCTCCGCTTCTCTTCTTGTATGTTTTGCATTCAAAACACTACTAGGTATATTTTTTTCAAGCAAGGCCAAATATGTTCTGTGAGACTTCTCAACTGAACATGTCCCAATAAGAGCGGCTCCTTTTTTAAAATATTGTTCTTGCATTGTCCAAGATAGATAAGAAAGTTTATCCTCCCACGAAAGAAAAAAACGATCCTTTTTATCTTCTCGTACAATTTTTTTATTAGTTGGGATTTCTACAACATCTTTCTCGTATATCATCAAAAATTCTTTTTCGGAAGACTTTGCTGTTCCAGTGAATCCAGTCATTCCTTTGTATTTTTTGAATAGATGTTGGAAAGTAATCGATGCCAAAGTTCTATTCTCTTGCTGAATCGGAATACTTTCTTTTGCCTCAATTGCTTGATGTACTCCCTGAAAATAGCGATGATGTGGCATAAGTCTACCAGTAAACTCATCGACGATAACAACTTTATTCTCATCAACTACATAGTCTTTATCTCTCTTGAAAAGAACATGAGCTTTCAAAAGGCATTGTATAAAATATATATAGTCAATTTTATTATGTGTGTATAGATTGTCTATATTTAAAACTTTTTCTAACTTTTTAATCCCAGGAATTGTCAAAGAGACTGTACGCTCCTTTTCGTTTACCTTATAATCAAGATTCTTTTTGAGATCTTGAATATGCTTATTTAAATCTTCAAAAATATCTTTATCGTCCCTATTTGTCTTTGGTGAATCAGAAATTACAAGCGGTGTCTGTGCTCCATCAATAAGAACACTGTCAGCTTCATCCACAATTGCAAAATTAAGATTTCTCTGTCTCCTATCTTTTTCATCAGAAAGCATGTTATCTTTCAAGAAATCGAATCCTACCTCATTATTTGTGACATATGTAATATCTGCACCATAAGAGATTCGCCTTTCTAACTCATCAGTTGTGCTTGTTACAACACCAACGCTCATACCTAGAGCCATAAAAACTTCACTCATCAAATCAGCATCTCTCTGTGCTAAGTAGTCATTAGCCGTAACAATATGAACGCCTTTACCACTAAGTGCGTTTAAAAATGCTGGAAAAATAATAGATAATGTCTTACCTTCTCCTGTCTTCATTTCGACAATTTTCCCTTCACTAGCAGCAATTGCACCTTGAAGTTGAACATTATGAGCCCAAAGACCAATTTTTTTACGTGCGATTTCACGAACCAAGGCAAAAGCCTCTGGCAAAAGCAATGCCAACTCTTCCCCTGACTCAACTCTCATCTTCAAAAGCGATGTTTTAGCCGCGAAATCCTTGCCCTTTAGGGTTTCGAATTTTGTTTCAAGTTTGTTTATTTTTGTAACTATGCGCCGATACTGGGCAATGTCTTTATTCATTTTTGTTTTATAACACTCCTAAATACAAACAAGCAAAGTTAGCTGTTTTTAACAACAATAATGAGCAATCACCTTACTTATGTTTTTTAGTCAATTTTTCCTGTTTCTAAACACTTTATCCACAGTATAATTATAACATATTTTTCACATTTTAACGAAAATCTCTTTTGAGACAAAAAAAGACTGGGAATATTACATTGTAACATCCCAGTCTGATTCTTTTACACAACTTTTTTTGAATTACCAATTAGTAGTTCGATTATAGGTTTCTCTTCGTGTCGCTCCTGAAAACTGATTATTCTGCCAATTTTCAGTAGTGTTTATAGTGTGCGTAGTACGCGTTTGTCTACCAGAACGACTCTGTTCACTGTAATATTGTAGGCCACTGTTATTACATATTCCATTAGCAAATCCACCATTCAGATTCTTGAAGAATATCACAACTACTTGACCAGCCGCACCAGTTCCAATACCTCTCAGAATAGACTTGGTTTTTTTACCCTCAATTTACCCATAAACTGCAACACCAAGAGTAGAGGATAGTATATCACCAAAATCATTGGCTTTTGCGGTGTCCACCAAATAAACCATTATAATTGCCGTCAAAATCATCACTACGGTTATGTTCCTCATTGCTTCCTTCCTTTTGTGGTAAAAGGTTGTCCTTACTTACCTTATTATTTATATTGTACTAATTTTATTGACTTTTATCAAATTAACGTCTTTTTTCGCTTTGCTTTTTACACTAAAGAAAAACCGGAACAAACTCATTGAGCGTTCCGGTTTCAGCACATCTTAGTGAACTTTATTCTATTTCCTTATTGATTCCCGAATGCTTCTCCGGGTTTCTCTTCCAAAATCGGTTACGATACCGCTTACAGTATCATTAAAGGTTTTGAAAACATCTCCGATAAAACCGCCGCCGTTCCCGTTTTTTGTAGGAGCAACCCACATTGATTCGGATGCAGCTGAGCCAGCATTGGTCTTATTCATTCGATCTTTATAGCTTTGCATGGCATTGAGCTTTCTCATATACTCGTCAAACTGTGCAGGATTCATGTTCATTGCCGCATTAGGATTGACATTATGAGTGTCGAACTGAGTAAAAGGCGAATTTTCATGCCCACGATATTTTTCATGCCCTCCGCTTGATGCGCAAGATACACATGAAAGTACCATTGCCAATACTACAAATCTTACGATAATATTCATTGCTTTTTTCATGCTGATTCCCCTTTTTCTATCGGTTTGTGTAAATAAATATTTCACTAAATTTTGATTGTATTATACATCATTTCAATGTTTTTGTCAAGGAAACAATTTACCTTATATACAAAAACCTCGGAAGATAAATCTTCCGAGGTTAATTTTGCCCTAATTTAGAGCTAATGTTCTTGTTTTATAGCACTCAAGCTACTTCGTGATTGGCGTAAGAATCAGTTCTACACGCCTATTCATAGCATGATTGCTAGAGATAGGCTGCGATTCACCATATCCAATAGTTTGAATCCTTGCAGGATGAGCTCCATACTGAATTAAAACCGTCTTAACAGCATTAGCTCTCGCTTCCGACAATCCCATGTTATAAGCAGCATCGCCTTGAGTATCTGTATGACCAGCCACCATTACCATTGTCTGGTTAAACTGAGCCAAAATTCTGGCTACACGCTGAATTTCCACAGAGGCTCCGGGCAACAAAGTTGCTGAATCATAGGCAAACATGGTCCTGCCACGAAAAGTTGCATGCAAAACATCTTCAGTTCTCCGAAGAGAAAGTAGATCACTCTGCACTGCAATCTTTTCAAGTTCACGTTGTTGAGAATCCATATAGGCCCCAACTCGATTACCTAAGATTCCCCCGAAAAGTGCTCCTAGTCCACCACCAATCAATGTACTTTCAGTATTTTCACCGATAACCTGTCCAAGAATAGCTCCGGTTCCAGCTCCTATTCCAGCCCCCCATCCTGTGTTGCTACGTTGTCTGGAACCATCAGGTCCCATCCTTGCACAACCGCTCATAAGAATAATGGTCAAAGAAATAATGGTCAAAAGTCTTGCTACTTTGCTGATGTTTTTCATTTTTTTACCTCTTTCAATAGAGTAAATTTTGAAAAAACTAATAAACATAAGGTGCCAACCACCTAGCCACATTATACACTAAAATACTAAATTTGTCAATGCTTTAAAATACCATTATCCCAAGGCACAACGAAAATCTTTGCATGTCAATATTGTACTACAGCAGAACTCTGTGATATTCTAATAGACTATCAAATAAAAAAGATTCTCTTAAATAACAAAATTCAATAAAAATATGCCAGTCAGTGCTAATGAAGCAATCCCATTAATAAAAAAATCCCAGGAGATTCTTTTGATCATCCCTCAGAAACCAACCGATGATATTCTCTCTTCAGCTTTTGCGTTAGCTAAATATCTAGAAAAACATAATAAAAAAAGTTATTTTTTCTATAATGATACATTTCCTGAAAAATTATCTTTTTTAAAAAAACCAGAAAAAATACTTAAAAACTTGAATGGCTCAAGAGATTTTGTATTAATGTTTAAGACAAAATATAACAAAATCCTAAATGTTCATAGTGAAAACATGGGGGAACATTTTGAAGTTCGTGTCACACCAGAGAAAGGTTCTATTGACCCAAGAGACTTCTCTTTTATGCCAGCAGACTTCAAATATGATTTACTTATAACACTTGGAACACCTTCCCTTGAATCCTTACAGGAAATTTATCATGAGAATACAGATCTTTTTTTTGAAGTTCCAAAACTGAACATTGATAACAAAAGTTCAAACGAAAATTATGGACAAGCAAATGTAATAGATGTAACTGCATCTTCAATTTCAGAAATTTGTACCGGACTTATCATTGAACATGACGAAACAAAAATCGATCAAGAAATTGCTCAAGCACTTCTAACTGGAATTATCTCAGCAACTGAAAGTTTCCAGATGGCAACTACTACTCCAAGGGCTATGATAACAGCAGCAAGATTAATGAAGTATAAAGCAAATCAATCAACGGTTATCAGATATCTATATAAAACAAAATCCTTCTCATTTTTAAAACTTTGGGGTCGCGTAATGGCTCACTTGGAGTGGGATGATGAACTCAAGATGGCTTGGGCACTTATTGATTCAGACGACTTTGGGGAATCTGGTGCAAACCACAAAGATATCCCTTATATCCTAGAAGAAATTCAGAAAAATTTCTTTGAGGGTCAAGTTTTTGCAATTTTTTACAACGAAAAAAGTGGAGAAACCTCTGCTCAACTATACTTTGTAGACAAATCTAAGGCAAAACAAATTGCTAAAGAATATGATGTTGAATCAACAGAGAATATTATCAAAATTAGCTTTGACAGTAAAAAACTTGTCACTGCTGAAAAAGACTTTTTAAATAAAATAGAAAATTTAGACTAAACTTAGATAATCACAAAAAGATTACATTTTTTCTGGAACATCAATTCCAAGTCCTCTTAGACCTTTTTCAAAAACTCCAACTACAAAACCAACCAACAATGCTCTAAAAGCCCTAATTTCTTCATCTTTCTCATTTTTGATTGAACATTTATCATAAAAAAGATTGAAATTCTTTGAAAGTTCATATAAATATCTACATAATAAATGAGGAGCTCTTTTATTCGCAGCTTCTAGTAATAATTCTGGAAATTGCATCAACTTTTTTATCAATATAACCTCTTCTTCTTTTAACTGGACATTTTGCAAGTCATTTTTCGTTAGATCTTTTTGATCCAACTTGCTCAATATTGACTTCGCTCTTACAGAAGAATATAAAACAAACGGACCCGAAAAACCTTCGAGTTTAATGAAATCATCTGGATCATAATTGATATTATTATGAAATTCATGCGAAAGGATTAAAAACTTCAAACCAGCTAGTGCAACTTTTTCAATTACTTCCTTTTCATTTCCCTCAAGTGTTGCTCTCTCTGAAATTTTTTCTTTTGCTAATTTTTCTGCCTGATCAATCACTTCCATCCCCGTTGCTTCCACGCCTTTTCGAGAACTAGTCTTTTTTCCATTAACAAGCAACCAACCAAATGGAACATGGACATAGCGATCTTTTATATCTGGATTAATAGTTTCTAAGCAATGTATCACTGCTCTAAAATAATCAATTTGCTCAATTGAAGTTGTGATAATAGAAAGATCTGGGTTGAACTCTTTAAACTTACGAAGACCTAATGCAAGATCTTTTGCTGAATAAGTTGCGTTCCCTTCTCCGGTCAAAAATACCCAATTAGTTAAACCGTCTTTCTTCCCTTCATAAATCCAAGCTCCATCACTCTTTATGAAAAGATCATCCTGATGAGCCTCAACAACTTTTATTCCTTCAGCGAAAACTTCACTTTCTGGATATTGTTTATCATATTCAACTCCTAGTTTTTTAAATACCAAATCAAGATGTTCTAAACTCCAGTTTTTTATTTTTTCATATAACTCAAAATCTTCTCCACTTTTATTGTAAATTTCGATATTAAGCTTTCGAATAGATGCTTCCACGTCTTTGTCTTCCCCAAACTTTTTTGCTCCATGCACATATGCCGTATTAATCCATTTCATTTTCTCATGTGCATTCCAAATTTCAATTTCTTCTGGAAAGCCTAGATCCTTAACCCCCCAAGTCGCCTTGGCAACATGCATACCAACATCACCGTAGTAATTCACCTTGATAACCTTGTATCCTATAGCTTCATATAGACGAACCAAAGAGAGTCCACTTATTGCACTCTTTAAATGTCCTACATGAAATGCCTTGTGCGTGTTTGGCTGTCCAAATTCAATCATCACCTTCTTACCTTCACCTATTTTACTAAGACCAAAAGTTTCTTTATTCTTTTCTGCATTCAATAATACTTTTGCAAAATACTTTGCAGCCATCTTGAAATTCAAAAAACCAGGCCCTGCAACCTCAATTTTCTCAAAATCATCACTTGCCTCTTTTTCTAGCTCTTCTTTAATTTCCCTAGCAATTTCAACAGGCGATCTCTTTAATCTACTGGCTAGTTTCATCGAGATATTAGAACTATAGTCTCCAAATTTTTTTGATGGATAGGCAATTTCAATTTCCTCTTTTTCTAATTTAAGATTTTCAAATATTTTTTGAGCAATCTCAAAAATCAAGTTTTGTAGCTCTTTTTTCATAATAAAATGCTTATTCTAAATGTTTTTCAATATCTTGAGTATAGATTTCCCGTGAATAAAAATCAAGTTCAAACAAAGTCTTGCAAAATCAAAAAAAACGTATATAATTGAGTTTGTTACCTATTCTGGTAATTTTTCAGTTTGTGATCATTCCCGGGTGGCGCAGTGGTAGCGCAGTTGACTGTTAATCAATTGGTCGTCGGTTCGAATCCGACCCCGGGAGCA
>DEIO01000028.1 GCA_002352545.1 Patescibacteria group bacterium UBA2772 | reverse complement strand
TGATGAATGGATCGTATCAAGAACGGGTATCAAGGAGCGTAGAATTTTAAAAGGAGAAGGAAAAGGCAGCTCCTTTATGGCCATTAGAGCCGCAAAAAATTTACTTGAAAAATCAAATATAAATCCAGAAGAAATAGATCTTGTAATCGTTGCGACTGCAACGCCCGATATGCAAGCCGCTTCAACCTCAGCATATACAGCAACGGAAATTGGAGCTACTAACGCGTTTTCTTTTGATTTAATCTCAGCTTGTTCTAGCTTCTTATTTGCCATGTCAACTGCATCCAGTTATATCGAAACTGGAAAATACAAAAAAGTACTTCTTATCGGTTCTGATAAGAATTCCTCTATGATTGATTATACCGATCGTGCTACTTGTATAATTTTTGGTGATGGTGCAGGTGCTGTCCTTTTTGAGCCTAACTCAGATGGGTATGGGCTTCAAGACGAAGTACTACAAACCGATGGAATGGGCAGAGAATTTTTACAAGTTGCCGCAGGAGGATCTCAATTACCCGCTTCTGCAAAAACGGTAAAAAACAAAAAACACTTTGTTTTTCAAGATGGAAAAACAGTCTTTAAATATGCCGTCTCTAAAATGGCTGAAGTCACTGAAAAAATTCTAGAAAGAAATCAACTGACCAAAGAAAATGTAGATTGGTTAGCAGCACATCAAGCCAATAAAAGAATTATCGATGCAACTGCTAGACGTGTCAACCTAGATGAAAGTCAAGTGATGATTAATATTGAAAAATATGGCAACACGACATCTGCGACACTTCCATTGCTTTTAAATGATTATGAAAAAGAACTAAAAAAAGGAGATAAAATAATATTTGCCGCATTTGGTGGTGGTTTTTCTTGGGGAGCCATTTACCTTACTTGGGCATATAATACAAAATAATAATGAACCTAAAACCCGTATTATGGATTTAAAAGAAATACAAAGTCTCATTAAATTTGTTGCTAAATCAGGCGTCAATGAGGTAAAACTAGAGATGAAAGACATTAAGATTAGCATTCGTTCAGGTGCTAAAGAAAAAATGATTATGCAACCTGCCATGCCAGCTCAAACAACTGCAGTTAGTCCTCAAGTAGCAGAAGCTACTACTGTTGAAGCAGCAAATGCTAAAGATGATATCGCTACTGAAAATACCAGCAATTATTTGACAATTACTTCGCCTATCATTGGTACATTTTATCGTAAACCATCACCTGATAAACCCGTTTTTGTAAATGTTGGAGATGAAGTAACTGAAGATTCTATCGTTTGTATAGTTGAAGCCATGAAACTATTTAACGAGATTGAATCTGAAGTGAGTGGTAAAATAGTGAAAATTTTGGTCGAAGATTCTAGCCCAGTAGAATTTGGTCAACCCTTATTCTTAGTAGATCCTTCATAGTTGACTACTAATTAGTTTTATAAAGAATCCTCCTTTTGAGAATTCTCAATTATTAATTCTTAAGTAAAGAACTATGTTTAAAAAAATATTAATAGCTAACCGTGGTGAAATTGCGCTGCGAATCATTCGGACTTGTAAAGAGATTGGTGTAAAATCTGTTGCCGTCTATTCAACAGCCGATAAAGAAAGCCTACATGTAAAATATGCTGATGAAGCCGTCTGCATTGGACCGCCAGCAAGTAGTGAATCCTATCTAAAAATGTCAAGCATCATTGCTGCGGCAGAAATTACGAATGCTGATGCAATTCATCCGGGTTACGGGTTTCTAGCAGAAAATGCCAAATTCTCAAAACTATGTGAAGAACATGGAATTAAATTTATTGGTGCTTCAGCTGAAATGATTTCTAAGATGGGAGATAAAGCATCTGCAATTGCCACCATGATAGAAGCTGGAGTTCCAACAGTACCAGGTTCTAAGGGTATCATACCTACATTTGAGGAAGCAGAAAAAACAGCACTAGAAATTGGCTATCCTGTCATGCTAAAAGCAACAGCTGGAGGTGGTGGAAAAGGAATGCGCGCAGTTTGGAGTGCAGAAGACTTAAAAGATGCATGGGATGGAGCCCGAATGGAATCAAAAGCAGCTTTTGCCAATGATGATATGTATATGGAAAAACTCATCGAAGACCCGAGACATATTGAAATACAAATAGTTGGAGATTCAACAGGGAAAGCTTGTCATTTATCTGAAAGAGATTGTTCCGTACAGAGACGTCACCAAAAACTGGTTGAAGAAGCTCCTTCTCCTTTTATGACAGCTGCTTTACGTAAAAAAATGGGAGCAGCCGCGGTTTTAGCCGCTGAATTTATAAAATATGAAGGCGCAGGAACAGTAGAGTTTTTAGTAGATAAAAACAGAAACTACTATTTTATGGAAATGAATACGCGTATTCAAGTAGAACATCCAATTACGGAACAAGTCATTGTAAACTACGATTTAATTCATGAACAAATAAAAGTAGCTGCTGGAATACCGATTCAGGGAAAGAATTATTTTCCAAAAATGCATGCAATTGAATGTCGTATTAATGCAGAAGATCCTTATCATGATTTTAGACCAAGCCCAGGTGTAATCAAAACATTACATATGCCTGGTGGACATGGAGTTCGAGTAGATACGCACGTATATGCAGGCTACACGATCCCTCCAAACTATGATTCGATGATTGCAAAACTTATTGTAACTGCTGATACTCGTAAGGATGCTATTTGTAAAATGAAGCGTGCTTTAGAAGAATTTACGGTAGAAGGTGTTAAAACAACCATTCCTTTTCATTTAAAACTCATGGATCATCCTGATTTTGTTTCAGGAAAATATACAACCAAACTGATGGAATCTTTCAGTATGGAAGATGAATAATATAAAGGCAAGTTAATTCTTGCCTTTTTTTATATCTTTACCTTCTAATTGTATTAGAATGCGAGATAAAAGCTTACATATTGATGGTATTGACAAAACAATCCTAAAACATTTAATGGAAAATGCACGTGCCCCAATCTTAGGTATTGCACGTGAGGTTGGTATTTCAGGCGCTGCCATTCACCAACGACTTAGAAAACTTGAAGCTTCGGGCTTGCTAAAAGGATCAAAATTTGTTATTAATCCAAAAGTACTTGGATATAAAACAATGGCGTTTGTTGGAATCTTTTTGGATACATCTAGCAAATATAACGAAGCAATTAAAAAACTCAAAGATATTCCTGAGGTGATTGAAAGTCACTATACTACTGGCAATTATGCTATTTTCATAAAACTACTCTGTAAGGATAACGAGCATTTAATGCAAGTTTTAAATCATCAAATTCAAGGTATTAAAGGTGTTTCTCGAACAGAAACTTTTATTTCTCTAGATCAGCAAATTGATCGCCAAATTAGTATTTAAGCAACTATGGATTTAGAATTTATATCCGATCAAGAATATATAAATCGTGATTTCTCCAAAGATCAGCTACCAAAAGGAGAATACGACAACTGTACATTTATCAATTGTAATTTTTCAAAGACACATCTTTCAGGAGTTCAGTTTATCGACAGCTCATTTGAGCAATGTGATTTATCATTGAGCAAAATAAAAGATACGGCTTTCAAAGAAATAAGTTTCAAATCTTGTAAACTTTTAGGAATACGTTTTGATGAATGCAATCCTTTTTTATTAGCTCTCAGCTTTAATGATTGCATACTTAATTTTTCAAATTTTTATAAACTGAGGTTAAAAAACAGCACATTTAAAGGCTGTAAAATCCACGAGGTTGAGTTTTCTAAATCAGACTTAACGAATGTGATATTTGACAACTGTGAATTAAATGCGTCTAAATTTGAAAACACCATTTTAGAAAAAACAGATTTTAGAACATCTATCAACTTTGACATAGATCCAGAGTTGAACCGAATGAAAAAAGCAAAATTTTCACAATCAGAACTGTCTGGTTTACTTAATAAATATGATCTAGAAATTGAATAACTATTACGTATCAGATCGTAACATTCATCATTTTTGTCGATACTAAATGAGTTAG
>DEIO01000030.1 GCA_002352545.1 Patescibacteria group bacterium UBA2772 | reverse complement strand
GAGTTTACTTGTAGTACTGAAAGTGCTTTTGATACTATTGTTGCTGGAGCTGGAGGTGTAGCTGGTGCAGTTTATGGAGTGGGTGCAGTCCCTCCTTTAGGTGGTGGAACCACGGGGGGAGTTTTTGATCCTGGTATAGCCGCACAGGTAGTTGATGCAGATCCTTCTTTATCTGCTTTTATGAATTGTGTTAATACACAAATTCCGGATTCACACTCTGCTGCCAGAAGAATAAGTTCAATTTCAGATTCGGCTGGAATAGGCTTTTGTAGTGGAGCTACGTATGCCAAACCTCCTTGTGCACATACACAAAATTCTTGTCATTATGGTGGCACAAATTGTGCTGGTAGATCCGTTGCTGTTGATTATGGCGCAGAGGAATATTCAGCTCTTATTACAGAGGCAGCTAAAGCTTGTGGACAAAGTCTTCATGGAGCTGATCCATTTATATTATATGAAGGTGATCACGTGCATATTTCTTTAGGGGCAATTCTTGGGTGTGGCTGTAATTAAATCTAGCCGATAATATCTGAATTTGAGTGAAAAGAATGCGGAATACTTTGGTGAAAACTCTTGATATTTATATTGAAATATGAAAAGATAAATGCAATATGAAAGTAAAGAATTTTCTTAAAAAAATTTTAGCAACATTATCATCCCCCTTGGGGGTTTATTTTAAAGTGGCTCAAAAAAGACTATGCTAAGTAAATATTAGCGAGACACTATAAACAAAAATTATAAAAACTATTATTATAAATTTAAATTAATGTTGGATATAAAATTCATTAGAGAGAATGTAAAAGAAATTGCCGAAGCTGCAAAAAATAAAAATATCAAATTAGATCTCGATAAACTATTATTGATTGATAAAAGTAGGAGAGATTTAATGACTCAATTGGATCAGCTAAGATCTAAAAGAAATGAACTTGCTAAGTCTGCAAAAGGTAAGCGTCCATCTGATAAACAAATATCAGATGGTAAAAAGATAAAAACTGATATTGCAGAATTTGAAGAGGAATTGAAAAAAATCAACATTAAGTATGATGAAATTATGGTTAGGGTTCCAACTATTACTGCGAGTGATGTGCCAGTTGGGAAAGATGAAAATGAGAATGTTGAAATTGAAAAAGAAGGAGAGCCTACTAAATTTGATTTTAAACCAAAGGATCACATCCAATTAGGAAAAGACCTGGATATCATTGATTTTGAAAGAGGTGTGAAAGTCTCTGGCTACAGAGGTTATTATATGAAAAATGAAGGTGCTGGTTTGCAAATGGCGCTAATGATGTATGCTTTGGAAAAGTTGGTGCAGAAAGGTTTTATGCCAATGATTCCACCAACTCTTGTTAAGGAGAATGTTCTTTTCGGAAGCGGTTATTTCGCTGGAAAGAAATTCAATGAAGATGAAGATGAAATTTATAAAATTGAAAATAAGGATATAGAGGCTGATGGAAACTCAAATAAAGAGAATAAGTTCCTAATCGGAACAGCAGAGCCTTCTTTGTTAGCGTACCACTCAAATGAAACTTTGAATGTAAGTGAATTGCCGAAGAAAATGTGTGGATTCTCACCTTGCTACAGAAGTGAAATTGGTTCGTATGGAAAGGATACAAAGGGTCTCTACAGAGTGCACGAATTTATGAAAGTGGAGCAAGTTTGTCTTTGTGAAGCAAATGTTGAAAAAGCTGAAAAATTACACAGAGAAATGCTTGAAATTTCAAAAGGACTCCATAGAGACATGGGACTACCATTTCGTGTCTTAGAAATTTGTACGGGAGACATGAGCGCAGGTAAATATCGAATGTTTGATATGGAAGTTTGGATGCCATCAAGAAATGGATATGGTGAAACTGGGAGCGCTTCAAATTTCTTGGACTGGCAATCAAAGAGGCTAAATGTTAAATATAAAAATGCAAAGGGAGATAAGAAAAATGTGTTTATGCTTAATAATACAGCTATTCCATCTCCAAGATTTATCATTGCAATTTTAGAAAATTTTCAACAAAAAGATGGTTCAGTTGTAATCCCGGAAGTTTTGCGCAAATTTATGCCAAATGGAATTTGTAAGATTGAAAATAAGAAATAGAAGCTTGAATATAAATTGAAAAACAACGAATGGAAAAAAGGTATGATTATCAAAAAATAAAAAAAGCAGTGGAAACTGAAGTAAGAAGAGTCTGTTTTTTGGATACTAATCAATGCGGATCCTCTGTTTGGAAATTTCATATTCTTTCTGTTGTTAAGCACAGTTTAGTTTTAGGAAAAAAATTAGAAGCTGATCTAGAGACTCTAGAGTTGGCGGCTCTTTTGCATGATTATGCGTCTGTTTTGGACAAAAATTTTATTAAAAATCATCACATACATGGAGCTAGATTGGCTGGGGAAATGCTTGAAAAAATGAGTTATCCAGTTAATAAGACAGAAAAAATTCAAGCGTGTATATATGCTCATCGAGGAAGTGTGTCTGTTGAAAGAAAGACAATAGAAGAGAAAATATTAGCTTCAGCCGATGCAATGGCACATATCACAGAGTTTGTTGATATGATGTTTTTGACTTTTGGCATAAGAGGTGAAAAAACAGTATCTGGTGCAATTTGGTTAAAAGAGAAATTAGAGAGAAGTTGGAAAAAGGTTATACCAGAGGGGAGAGAAATGATTTATGATGAATATAAAACAGTTTTAAGGTTTTTGGATAGTGCAATAATGAAATAAACAACAAAAATGGATAAAATAAAACTAGCTTTATTGGCGGGTGGAATTTCAGGGGAACGAGAGGTTTCATTGAAAACAGGAAAGCAAATATTCGATGCATTGGATAAGGATAAGTATGAGATTTTTTGTTATGATCCAGAAATGGAACTAGAAAAGTTTTCAAAAGATGCATTTGCTGGAAAGTTTGATGTAGTTTTTCCGGCCTTACATGGTCCATTTGGAGAGGATGGAAAACTTCAAGGAATGTTGGATATGATAGGTGTTCCATATGTTTTTTCTGGGTGCTTGGCTAGTGCGCTTGCTATGCATAAGGATAAGGCTAAGATAATTGCCAAAGATGCTGGAATTAGAGTTGCTGATGCATTGACTCTTGAGAAAGGGGAATTTGAAATTAGAAAAAAAGAACTTCTAGAATTGGGATTTCCTATTGTGATTAAACCAATTGAATTAGGGTCATCTGTCGGAATGTCAATTGCTAAAGATGAAAGTGAGTTAGACGCTGGAGCGAAAAAAGCTTTCGAGCATGACAACGTGGTTATGTTTGAACAATATATAAAGGGGAGGGAACTGACAGTTCCGGTGATTGGGAATCAAGAACCTAAGGCATTGCCAGTTATTGAAATAATTCCAAAAAATTCTGATTGGTTCGATTATGAAGCAAAATATGTAGCTGGTGCATCTGATGAGATTTGTCCTGCTGAAATTTTAGATGGCATTAGAGATACTCTTCAGGAACAATCTATTAGAATCTTCAAGGCGATCGGTTGTAAGGATTTGGCCAGAGCTGATTTTATTTGGGATAATCAAAAGGATGAAATATATTTTTTAGAAATTAATACAATTCCAGGAATGACAGCAACTTCGCTTGCTCCTCAATCTGCATATGTTGCAGGTATGGAATTTTCAGAATTTTTAGATAAACTAATTGGAGGTGTTTTGAAATTTGACTAGTTTATTTATAAAAGTTTTAAGGCGCTTCACATGATATGTGAAGCGCCTTTTATACAGTTATTTTCTGTAGTGATTTCGTTTGCTTGACGCTGGGACCATTTTTATTCCAATGGCTAACACTAATATTCCTGATACAAAAAATGGAATTACAGGGTCCATGGGCATGCTATCATTGGTTATCTTAGCTCCCATATTCGAAATTTGAATGAAACCTGCGTAAATAAGGAGAAAAGCTCCTAAAATAGCAGTAAGTATGCCGAATAAAAGCTTTAAAGATTTTATTCTTTGTTCTTTTCGTAGGCTTACTCTTTCTAGCGTACCATTTTTTCCGATTCTGATTACTTCCCGATCTCTCATTATGCTCTCCCTTGTGGTCTTTGATGATGTTGCTAAATTTATCTAATTATATCATCAATAAGGAGGTTTGTCAATAGTAATCCAAAGCAAAAGGTCGCTAGTAAATTACTAGCGACCCAGGTGAGTTCATTAACTCAATTTCAATCTTCAGTGAGTTGAAGGAATTTTATATCAGGAATCGTCCCTTTTTCAAGAAAAATCCAAAGAGTGACTTCTCCTTGTCCAGCATGTGTCTTCCAAACTATGTCTTTTGGGTGTGCTTTGAGATAGTCAGTAGTTCCTGTTTCTGTGAAATAGGTAGTACACGAGCCACGGAGAATTGTTCCGTAAACAATTTTGTCTTTCCCGGCTTTTTTGACTGCTTTGTGAATGCCATTAGGCATATTGATGTAGCCGTTTTTTGCCATGACGATGAGCCCCCCAATATTCTTATCGATATTTGCTTTATAAACACTCATTTCTTGAATTGAATGTTTTTTGGTGGATAGATATCCCAATACACCAATCAAGGCAATTAAAGTTAAAATAATTAGATAGAAGGCTTTTTTTGAGGTACTTTTTCTAGAGTTTGTTCTTGTCATTTCTGACTCCTTTTCTTTCGGGTTTCTGATTAATGTAGCTCTATTATGGATATATTATATCATTAAATTATGAATGTGTCAAGTATAAACAATTTTGTCGTAAACTTCTTTTCTCACCTAAGAAATGGACAAAAATTAATTTTTTGTTATAATTTATGTTACAAGATGATATGAAAAACAAAGAAGTATGTTTAATATAAAGAGTAAAACTTTTTAGTGGAAGAAAGAATAAAGATTTCTCCTATCAAGGAGATGGAAATTAGGAGTTCTAAAATTTCAGGAGTCATTTCTTTGGCACAAGGAATACCTAGTTTTGATACACCTTTGTGTATTAAAGACAAAGCAATAGAAGCAATAAAAGAGGGTAAGGTTGCAAGATATTCATTGACGCCAGGAATCTTAGAACTGCGAGAAGCTATTGAATATAGTTTGGCGAAAAGAAATATTTATTATGATTTTGAAAAAGAAATCATTGTGACTGCTGGTTCAATTGAAGCCATTACTGCTAGTTTTCTAGCCCTAATAGAACCAGGAGACGAGGTTTTGATTCCTGATCCAACGTACACTTCCTATCAGTCAGCAATTAAAACTGCTCGTGGAGTTCCAGTGTTTGTGCCATTAAATGAAGATGGTGGATGGTCTTTTGATATTGAGGAATTTAAGAAAAAGATAACACCTAAAACAAAGGTTATCTTGTATTGTAACCCGAATAATCCCACCGGGACTGTTTATTCTCGTGAGCAATTAATGCAATTAGCGGAACTTGCACAGGTTCATGATTTATATATCATCGCAGATGAGGTTTATAAGGATTTTATTTATACAAATGAAGATTTCTTTTCTTTGGCACAATTTGCTGCTCTTCGTAAAAGATTTATCTATATTTTTTCTTTTTCAAAGTCGTATGCTATGACTGGTTGGAGAGTTGCATATTTAGCAACAGACAGGATTTTGGCTGAAAAGATTTTAGGTGTGCACGATGCTTTAGTTACATGTGCTCCAGTAATATCGCAATGGGGGGCTTTGGCTGCTCTGGAGTTGGCTGATGACGAGATTAAGGAATATAAAAAAGTTTTTAATGAAAGAAAAGATCTTTTGTGTAAAGAGCTAGATAAGTTGTCTGATTGGTTTGAATACCGACACCCTTCTTCTGCCTATTTTGCATTTCCAAAAATGACAAAAAAACTCATAAAAGTTTTTGAAAAATATGAAAAAAAGAATGGAATATCTGGTGATTTGAAAAATTATCAAAAGAGTTCTCTTTCTTGGAGATTTGCAATTGAGCTTTTAAATAATGCTAAGGTTGCCCTGGTTCCAGGTGTTGCTTTTGGTGAAAAAGGTGAAGAGCATTTAAGATTTTGTTTTGGAAGAAGAAGAGAAAATATAGAAAAGGCGATGAAGAGAATTGAGAAATTTATAAAAAGTATTTCTTAAAATAACTTTAAAAATATATGAAAAAAGTTCTAAAAATTATAGTACAAGCATATTTAAAGTTGTTAATAAAAATTGTTTTAATAAGACACAAGCCTTTTGTGATTGCTGTTGCAGGCACAACTAATAAAACTTTTGTTAAAGAGACTATTTTGGATGAATTAGGAAGAGATCCGAATGTAAGAGGTAATCCAAAAAGTTTCAATACGGAAATAGGTTTACCTTTGGCAGTTTTATTTTTGCCTTCGGGATTCTCGTCTATTTTTAGGTGGGTTGACGTCTTATTAACAGGGACTTGTATTTCTATTTTCGCTAGAAAGTTTCCTAGAATTTTGGTTTTAGAAATGGGCGTGGATCGTGTTGGGGATATGAAATATCTGTTATCTTTAGTTAAGCCAAGAATTGCAGTAGTTACAAATATTGATAGAAGTTTTCCGGATTTAAATACTACTATGGATGACATTGCGAATGAATTTAAAATGTTAGCTAAAGCTGTTCCATCAGATGGAACATTGATTTTAAATGGGGATGATATTAGAACCAAGTCTTTAGCTGGTTCTAATAAAGCAAAGACGATTTTATTTGGTAAGGACAAGTCTTCTGACGCAGTGATTTATAATATCGATCAGTTAGAGGCAGGGCAGAAGTTTTCTCTAAAATATGGTAAAAGGATAGAAACACATGAGACAAATAGACACGGAATTCATAATATAAATGCACTGGTTATAGCCAAAATAGTTGTGTATGAATTAGAAAAGTCAGGTGTAAGAACAAATAAGAGTTGATATTTTCAAATGTCTTTGGGGAAAAAAACTAAAAATAAAAAAAAGATAAATTTTAAAGATATTTTTAAAAAGATATCCTTTTGGGTACTTTTTATATCCTTTTGGGTTTTATTTTTTTGGACTATTTTTTTCTCTAGCGTTATGAAAATTGATAGAGTTCGTATTGTGGGTGATGTAAAAAATGCTTCACAGATACAGTCTTTTGCAAAAGATATTATGAACCAAAAATATTTCAATAAAGTTCCTAAAAATAATTTATTGATTTTTCCAGTAAAGGTTTTCCAGGAAAAGCTATTAAAAGAGTTTAATATAATTCGCACGATTGATGTAAAAAGAGAATTTCCAAAGGAGATAGTTATTGACATTGAAGAGAGGAAAGATTTTATTATTTGGTGTAGTGATAAAAATTGTTGGTTGGTTGATGAGAGGTCAGAGGCATTTCACGAAATCGAAAAAGAGCAAATAGATCAGTTTGAAGACAGAGTTGTTGTTCTTGATGGGAGTGAAAAAAGTGTGGAAAAATACGGTAAAGTTGTCTCTCCTAGAATAGTAAAGATTTTATTAAAATTAGCAGATGATTTTTCTAGTTTAGCTAATATAGAAATAGACAAAAAATCCTTTTTTACACCTTCTTCTATGTCTGGGGAACTTCAATTTAAAACAAAGACTGGTTGGAAAATTTATTTTTCAACAGATAGACCAATATCTGTGCAGATAAAAGTTCTTAAAAAGATGCTTGATATCAAACTGAGGGATGAAGATTTAGGTAAGCTGGAATATATAGATTTAAGGATTAAGGGGAAAGTTGTTTATAGGTTTAGGGATTATAAAGAAAGAGAGGATGACATTGAAGTTAAGGGTGTATCTAAGAAAGGAGAGATCAATGATAAAAAGAAAAAGAGAAAAAAGATTAAATAAAAAATCCTAAATATGGAAAGCTTTATTTTTAGCGTATAATGTAAAAGTGTTCTAATAATGATATTTAAACTAAAATAAAATGAAGAAATTTTTCCCGGCAGCTATTTTAACAATGATTACTTTATTAGCAATTGTTTTGAGATTAAATCCAATTATTTGGAATCGTGATTTTTGGTATGATGAGGCATTTACTGGGATTCTTCTGAAAGCATCATGGGGAGGAATGAATCAAATGATTTTTGCTGATGTTCATCCACCTCTTTATTATTGGCTTGTTAAGCCTTGGAGTGCGATGTTTAATTATTCACCAGAAGGAATTAGATCATTTTCCCTTATTTTTGGTATTTTGACAGTAGTCTCTATTTATTGGATCGGAAAGAAATTATTTAATACGCGAGCAGGGCTTTTGGCTGCAGCTATCACTGCTATTTCTCCTTTTGCAATTGAATATTCTCAGGAAGCCAGAATGTATTCTCTTTTTGGTTTTTTCTTTCTTTGGGCGGTCTACTTTTTTATAAAAGCTTTACAGGATAATAAAAGAAAGGATTGGATTATTTGGGGTATCTTTGGTGGCTTAGCATTTCTAACTCATTATCTAGCTTTATTCTTCTTTATCATTTTCTATGTATGTTATGTTTTCTACATGCATATTTTTAGTGAAAAAAAATGGTATAGTTGTGTTTTTGGGCACAAAAATTTTTGGATAGGAGTTGGAATTATAGTCATATTCTTTTTATCCTGGCTAAGATATTTCATACCACACATGTTAAAAGGGAATCTAGGGTGGATTCCCCCAGCACACATTAGTGACCTAGTTAAAACATTACAAATATTCTTTTTCGGACATCAGCCGGGTAGTGGAGGTGTTCCCGAATCAACAGAGTTTATAAATTTATACAAAGATATTGCATTATTTGATGGTTCTTCCGCAGGGTTGATATTCTTTACTTTTATAGTGGCAATGTTTGTGTATATTTGGTTGAAATGTTCTCAGAAGAAAGAAGTATTTGTGTTGACTGTTGTTTCTTTGGGCACACTTTTATTTTTAATTATTCTTTCTCATTTTAATCTAAAGTTGTATGTTTCAAGATACTTCATGCCTTCAGCCGTTTTAGTTTACTTACTTTTTGCTGGAATGATAACTTTGGTTTTTGAGTCAAGATGGTCTTGGTTGATCACTCTAGGAAGCTATTCTGTGCTTACGTTATTGTTGGTCCCAATTCATTTTCAAGGAGGATGGACACAGATTTCTGATTTTATGAATAAATATGATGCATTTAATAATGCTATTATTGTTACAGACGGACCATTTGGTTACACCTCTGCTAGATATTATTTTAAAGAAGAAAGGGTGAGATATTATCACAGAAGTGATCCAATGGAGGATTTTAGTAAATGGGTGGTTGTTGGAAATGATAATCGAATAACTGATATTGCCAAGATAAAAGAAAATGGGGATATGTTTGTTGTTGATCGAACTTGTGATTGGGGAGAGGATTTGCCAATGCAGGAATTACAAGATTTTCAAGGGATGAAACTTTGCATGCCAATAAGACGATAGAATGATTTTGTTTGCAAAAAGATGTTTTTATATTTAAGATGAAACTGAGTTGTTTTGAGGTGTTATTAGCAACATTAGTATTTGGAGGTAATTGTGATTGATCAGAAAACTTTTTTAAACGCTAAGGTGGGAGATAGTTTTGTCGGACAAAATAGCTTAACTTGGAAAGTTGAGGCAAAGATAGTAGAAGGCGGGTTGCTTTGCAAGAGCCCACATTCTGGAAAATCAGAAAAGATTTCTTTTGTTAATGGAAGAATTATGGACTCCGAAGGGTGGGAGATAGAGGAGTTCAATGTGGATGCAAGTTATAAATACACATAATGCAGATATAAAAGATTTACAAAAGGGATGTGCCAATTTTGGTGTATCCCTTTAAAACTTTAGTGAAATAAAAAAAGCGGAGGAGGTGACATTGTCACTTTCTACTTGAGAGAAAAAGAAAAAGAAGTTTGAGTGTGTCTGATTTTGAACAAAAACCATTTTGATAAGGAACGTTTATTTAACTCAATTTCTACATTTAAAATATAGAAATAAATAAAAAGTTAATGTCTATAGATATATAGAAATATCTTTTCCGATTTTGGGGTTTTATTTTTGTATGCTACAATGTAGTAAACTATTTGTTTTGGGTTGTATTGAAAATATAATTTTTTTAGTACAATACTATATGTTTAGAAAAAGTCCAAAAGAATGTTCTTGTGAAGTTGTTAGAAGGACTGGTATTTGGGAGAGAGAAGATCAAGACGGAGATTCACGAGGTGGTCCACAGGTTGTATGCCTTGACTGCGGCGTTAAGTTTAATTTTATATGGGATCAATGGAATGAGCTTCCAGCTTCCAGCAAAACAGAATAGTCGAATTTAATGTGATCTGGGTGTTTTCACATTAAACTTAGAAACACTGCCAAATTCAGTTGGTAGTGTTTTTTTATTTGAGTTTTTATTTTAAAATAAAAACTCTGCTACGAATTAGCAGAGTTGTATTGATAGAAATTATTTCTAGTTAAATCAAGAAATCGTGCTTTGAATCCAGAACTTCTTTCACGATGCGAGCAACATCAATAGGTGAATATTGTGCTTTAACTAGATAGAATTCAGCATTAAAGTGACTTGTTTTATTTATTGACTCTGTATCATCAAAGTTTGTTAAAATTATGATAGGGATATTTCTCAATTGAGGGTCTGTTTTCATTTTTTCCATTAGTTCATAGCCAGTCATATTTGGCATCATCAAATCAATGAGTGCAATGTTAGGGGAGACCTTTTTAAGCAATTCCAAGCCCTCTAAACCGTCTTTAGCAGTAAAGACTTGGTAATGTTCGCCTTCTAGTTTGATTCTATATAATTCACGAATATTTTCTTCGTCTTCAATTATACATACTTTAAATTGTCCTGGATCTGTTGTTGTCATTTCAAAAAATTAATTTAAATCCCTCTTTGTGATTTTAGTATAAAGTATTATTCTTTCATAGTCCAAAAAACTTCCTTCTCATTGTAGGAACTTATTTCTTGAAATTTATTTTCAGGACATTTTTTTTGAAATTGTTTGCGCATAAAATCATCTATTTCATAAAAAACAAATAAAGATTCCTTACAATGTGTTTGGTTTGTTCCTTCTTCTTGGTTTAAGAATTGATAATGTTTTATCTCAGGGAAACCAATAAACCTGATAGCATCTATATTAGCAATTGAATTTCTTTTGGAGTCAATGACACTTTGGGGCAAGATTATGAAATTATTCTTTTTTCTTTCTATGCTTTTGATAATTTTTCCAAAGGTCAGCTCTTTTTTTTGGAATACGATTTTAGCTTCGTTGCTGTTGGGCCAAATTTGAAAATAAAGATGAATTTGAGAAAAGCCAGAAATTAAGATTGATACCAATATTCCCAAAAGAGAAGCTTGTATAATTTTCCATCTCCATTTTTTCATATAAAGCCTGTTTGATAGTTTTAATTTTTGATACACCTGAGAGAAATACTCAAAAGGAATCAAGCAAAGGACAAGAATAGAAGGAATTATTAATATTAGATTTTTTGAACTCAAAAAAGTATTTTTACTTAGTAGAAGCAGAAAAATCATTGCTAGAATATTTGAAAAAGAGAAAAGTATCGCTAGTATATTTTTTGGAATAAAAGATTTTCTTTTAAAAAAAAGAACGAATAATTCCTTGAATGAAATAATAAGACCTAAAATAAACAATATCGACCAAGCAAAAGGAATTAGAGGTAATCTCAATGGATTATTTGTTTGATTGAAATCTCCGGTGTAAAAAACAGAACTAATGCATGTAATGATGCTTTGGAAATTTAATAAGTTTGTTTTTTCAATGCCCAAATTTGTTTTGTATGTTTCTATTAATAATTCCGGATTTTGTTTGAGTTGTAAAAAGAGAGGTATTGAAAAAAATAATGTTAATAAAATAAATATTAAAAATTTATATCGCAATGTACTAAAGTTTTTTTTGTTCAATGTAATAAAGCAAAGTAGTGAAAAAATAATTGGAATAGAAATGACGATTCCAAGATGATGAAGCCAGGTACTAGTTCCAAGAAGTATACCTGCTACTGAGAATTGTAAATATTTTTTGTTATTAATTCCACGTAGGAGTAATGTGGATATTACAATAATTAAAAATGGAATCAGAGCATCAATCTGACCATTTCTAGATAAGCTTATATGCCAGAACGAAAATGCTAGAAAAAAAGTTCCTAGAGGGATTAATCTTCTAGAAAATTTCAGTTCTTTTAATAAAAAGATAAATCCAAGAAGAGTCAACGTTCCTAAAATACTACTGATAAATCTTAGTGCAAAAATATTGATGCCAAAAAAATCAAAACTAAGTAAAGTTAAATGTTCTGAAATATATGTAAAGGAGTTATTTTTGATAAATGACTCATTTTCGTCGCTAAAATCAATTGCTCTAATAGCATTATGTGATTCAATTTTATTTAATCCAAAAGGAAGCTGATTTAATTTATAGAATCGTAACCAAGTTCCAGTAAATAAGAGTAATATGATAATCACCCAAAAAATTAATTTTTTATTTTTATTTAATGAACTCAGCAGATTCTTTTTGTGGTCAGAACAGTTATTTTTTGTAATAGGCACTTTTGTTTTTGTAAGATTGTTAGTCTGCCTTCATTATATTTGCTTTAATTGGTATTGTAAATGTTATATGGTATAATATAGGTAAATAAATTGACTATAATTTCAACACAAAAGGGTTAATAAAAGCTTATTGTTTGGTTTGGTGTTGAAGAATAAAAATAAAAATAAAATATCTAAGCAAGATTATTGGGTAAATCTATGCAAAACAAAGAAGAACAAAGAGGTCAACTAAAGGATTCAAGAGAAATTGATAAAGGTGAAAAATTTGATGAAGTGGACTTAAAAGGTGCTTTTGAAAAAATATTTACATCAGAGGTTATAAACGACTATCTGAGGAAATATACGGAAAACAACAGAGAAGAACGAACTGGAAAATTAAAAGAAATTTTAGTTGAGTTATCAATTGATTTGGCTAATGATGTTCGTAGTGGAGTACTTGATTCAAATAATGAGGAAGCTGTTACAGATAAAATTTGTAGTTTTTTAGAGAGCAAGAGATATGGAAGACTTGTTAAGATAATCAAAGGAGAAGAAATTGGTTTAGTGGAAAACGATTTTATAAAAGATGTTGAAGAAGCTGGAATGGGGGAATTAGAGGAAGACAATCAAGTAGAGACTAAGGCTGGAAAAGATTCCACCTCGAAAGCAAAAGAGCATGAAGATGAAACATTAGATACAAAAAAAGAAGAAGCTGTTTTGGATGATATTGTTGAGTCTGAACCAGAAGCAGTTAGCGAGCAAGAGTTAGAGGACAAAGATGCGATAAAAATTGCACCTGAAAGTGAAAAAGTTAAGAGCGAGTTTGGTGATAAGGATCCTAGTGAAGAATTTTTTGAGTCTATGAAGCTCGATCCAGAAAAGGTTTATGCTAACAAGAAAGATGGGAGACAAATGAAAGTTGTAGGATATAACAATGATATGGTGCAGGTTATTTTTCTACCAAAGGGAACAAGGAAAGATGAAGAAGGCGTGAACGTTATTAGCTTGGATTCTGATTGGGAGGATGGAATCGATGAACAACAAATAAAATTGTCATCTTTTCTTGCACTGATGAAGGAATATGATGAAATTGCTGAAGGAGAATTAAACGTTAAAGAAAATGAATTAGCTGGTGATGGAACAGCTTTGAAAGTTGATTCAATGGAGTTTAAAAATTTCGAAAAACAAAAAGGGGACATTATTAGTCTTGATGGTTTGATGGATCTTTTTGGGGTGGTTGGTTCGAAACATCAAACAAAAGACGGAAATGACAGTTTAGAAATTGTTTCATATTATTATAGGAGGAGTGATACAGAATGGGATGTTAAGATTAAAGAGTCTGGAGATAAGGATAGTCGAAAAGTTTCTCCGGATGAATTACAAAATTTATTAGCGGATAAGTACACTGAAAAAAATTTTTCTCCTCAGGAGGAGCCAAAAATGAAGAAAGCTGAATACGAAGATTTTCGCGAAAAATTTGGCAGAACCAAGGAATTTGTCTATGAAAATTCTCAGAAGGGAGGGCCATTTGTTATTTCTAAGCTTAAATATTCAAAGCAGAGAAGACAGAATCAAGTAAAAATTCAGTTAATGAAAAGCCCAGCAAGTTTTTGGATTTCTGCTAAAGGAGTTGATGTTTTTGCTAAAAAAGATGAAAAAGGAGTGTATTCAAGGATTCCTTTAGCTGAGTATGTTCCGGAGAATGAAAATTTCACCAAAGATTCTTCTGTTAAAGATGTAAAAGTAGAAACAAAGGAGTTAGGAGAAATAGCCAAACAACCAGAGGATTTAGAAAAGGACTTAGAAGTCGGCGAGATATTTAAGGAAGGTGTTAAAACTTCTCAGGAAAAAACAGTTGAAGGGGGAAAAGTAGAAGGTGTATTGGTAAATATTGATTCTCAGGGTAAAGATATCGTAAAAGCTAAAGGAATAGACAATAGTGATCTAGATATAATTGATGCAGGATGGGAAGAGATCAAAGATAAACAAGGTCAAATTGAACATAAGCCTGAAAAAAAGGAACTTAGTCCTGATCAGTTAAGTCAGAAGAATATGAATGATAGTTTTGAGAACTGGAAAACTACAAAGGTTAATTTCGAAAAAAAAGCAGCAAAATTGAATATTGTTAAAAAAAATCTTGCTAAAATGGGGATTTCTTTCGGTAATGATGCAGAGGCAATGAAAGAACTTATTAACGCAAAACAGTCAATGAAAGATGCTGAGGCAGGTTTTAAAAATGCACATTCCGATTTTGCAGAACTTACAACCAAGAAGCGTAGAGGTGCAATAGAGAATAGTAGTTATGCTAATGAATCTATTGGTGAAAAAATTACTGGGAAGAAAAGAGAAGAAAGAAAGAAACTTATGCATGAATATATGTATACAGAGAAGGTTATTGATAGTGAGAAACTAGATGAAAATGGTGAGAGGGTTGTAGAGAAAATAACTCTTATGCAGGATTTGCACAATAAGATGCTTGATTTAAATCTTGCAAAGAAAGAGGCTTTAAGTGAAAAAGACAAGAGTATCGTAAAGAAGCTATTCGAAAAATATAGCAATTTTTCAAAGGCACAAAAAATTGCAATAGGAGTTACATTGGCTGGTACATTAGGCGCAACAAGTGCTTTGGCAGGTGGTGCCGCTGCTGGTGTGGCAATTGGAGCAGGCGCTTCAACTGGAACAGCTAGATTGGTGAGGTCATTGATCAGTGGTGCAGCTAGTGCAAAGGTTTTTGCATCAACAAGGGACAAGCTTTCTTCTTCTAGAACTGAAAGAGTTAAAAAAATGGAGAAGGGAAGGTTAGGAAAATATCTAAAAGGTAAGGAAAATATTGATCTTGTGTCTATGATGCAAAAGAAAATGAATGTAGAAAGAAATGACAACATTAAAGCTATGGCAGCAGCTGGAATAACTGGTTTTGCTGTAGGCGGTGGTGTAAAAGCTTTTACAGACTTTGAATTCATTGATCCAGCTGATTTTGATACTAATGCAAGTGGTCACTCTATTGGAGAAAGGGTAATGGGAAAACTTGGAGTTAAATATGACTCGGCAAATGGCAATGCAACTTTTGTAGGCAATGATCCAATCCAAGATGTTGAAAAGAATGTATCTAATTTAAGTTCAGAAGCAGGTTCGAACAATGCAAAAGTGGTGCTCAAGAACGGTGTGGTAACTGAGGTTAATGGAGAGAAAGTTCCATTTAATGAGCTAACTTCTGAAGAACAAGCAAAAGTTCTTGCAGCAAGAAGTGCTGAAGGGGGTACAAACAGTGACAAGCCTGGAATTGTAGCTGAAGAAAATATAGAAATAGACCCAGAAGAGCAATCTTTTACTAAGGCATGTTCTAGATTTGAAGAAAAAGGTTTTCAGGATACAGATGTTTATAGGGAGTTTCAAGCTAGATTTACTCCGAAGCTACATGAGGAGTTTATTGAAAAGTATACTAGTAGAGATGGGATTGACAGTGAGAAAGCTGAACAACTATGGCAACAAAAAATAATGACAGATGAGCAAGCTTTTATGGGTAGTGCTAAGATAGAACACAGGTTTGATTTGGCTAGTGGGATTGCTAAGGAAATGGGAATAGATTTTGATCGTATCAGAACTGAAGTAAAAATAGGAGGTTTGAATCATGATGTTCCTATTGAAATAGATGGTAAAAAAATTCCAATAGAATTGCTCACGGAAGATCAACAAAAGAGTCTTGTTTTGGAAAGAGAAGCTAGTTCTGCAACAAAAGATGTTGTTGATTTAGAAGGTGACGAGGAAACAGCTAAGGATAAAGCTGAGGCTGAAAAAAATATAGAAATAGGCTCAGAAGACCAAGCTTTTGCCAGGTCTTGTTTGCGCTTTGAAAAGAGAAGTTTTCAGGATACGGATGCGTACAAAAGATTTCAAACTAGATTCGGTCCAGAGGCTCATGAAAAATTTCTTGCAGAACATTTTAGTGGAGAAGGTGTTGTTAATGAAGATGCAGAGAGTCTTTGGAGGAAAAAACTAAGAAGAGGAGAAAAGAGTTTTATGATGCGTGCTGAGACTGACCACCAACTTGATTTAGCAGAGGGTATTGCGAAAAAAATGGGGATTGAAGTTGATCGTGATAATATGAAAATAACATCAGAAGGCCTTATTCCTACGGTGATAGATGGAGAAAGAGTTCCTATGGAGTTATTTACTGAAGAACAACAAAGGCATATTCTTTTCGCGAGAGAAATGAGGGCAGGATCTGGAGATGCTGTTCTTTCAAGAGATGATGCTGAAAGAATAGCTGATTTTAGATTAGCAAATTCTCAAAAAATAATGGATCATGCTGGCGAGCTTGCAAAAAAAATGGGAATTGAATTTGATCCAGAGAAAACTGAAGTAATGCAGGAGTCTGGTATTCCAACAAGAATTGGTGGTAAGGAGGTGCCAATGGAGTTATCAACCAAGCAAGAACAGGGGGGAATTTTATTCTCAAGAGAATTTGGAGACATTGAAGAGAAAGTTTCTTTAGTGAGACAGGTGCCAGAGTTTGGAGATGTTAGTGAAACCACAGCAACCATGGAATCTGAATCTCTCGATCAAGGAAATGAAACTGCCCAGAGGGGTCCAGTTTTAAGCAGAAAAACTGAAATGGAAGGTCTTGAGCCGACAATATTGACCTCTGAAGAATTGAGTCAAAAGTTAGAAGGGTTAAAAATAAATGAAAAAGATGGTGCATGGAGAGCTTTACGAGGAATGACGATGAAACAGCTACAAGATTTTCCTAGAACCAAAGCAGATGCAGTTGTTGCTTGGAGAGGAAGTGGTTTAAACTTGCCTCCAGATGCTAAAGCAACATTGGGATTTTTTGATATAAGAGAGGCCGGAAGAATGGGAAGAATGGCGGGAATTGCTTTGAAGGAATTAGAAAATACGGAAATTGCTGATCCAGAAAAGATTACATTAGAAAATGCATTGAAAGGAGATTTTGCATCAGTAGATAAAAATGTGGAAACTTTAGAGACAGAACAGCTAGACAATGTTCCTGGAAAAGAAGTGGAAACATCGGGATCACAGGAAGTAGTAGGACAACTAGGTGAAACAGACCAACCAATAATAGAGCCCGTTGAAAATCTTAAAGTTGCAGAGGATTCAGCAGAGAGAGGTGTTGGTCCAAAAGAGGTACCAATAGAAAGCGTGTTAGATACAAAACTGAAGCCAGGAGAGGATGTTTGGGAAAAAGTTGCTGAACATTATGGTGGTGATCAGGGAGAGACTGCTAAAACCATGGTTTCTTTTGAAAAAAATATGTCTAAAGAGCTTTTAGCCAAAGGTATGTCCCAGCAGAAAGCTAATGATTTTATTGATTGGAGATTCAGGCATTTAAAGGTTGGTCAAGAAATTAAATTGGATCAAGATGGTTTGATTATAAAAAACTTTGTGGAACCAAAAAGCATTGAGAGTTTTGGTTCTAAGTATGCTGAAGACATAGCACGGGCAGAAGAAGAACTAGCCGAGTTAGATGATCCAGCAAAGGTAGTTGATGTGGAAGGGATAAACAACTCTAGTAGTATCGATATTGAGTTGATGGAAGCTAGTATGAATGATGAGCTTATGAATGCTGGTATTGAAATAGACTCAAAGATTTGGCATTCAGTTAAAAATATTTCGGTTGCTAAACTTTTAGAAGAAGTTCCAGCTAGCAAGGAAGATGTTGCCTCAATTTGGAAAACGAAAGAAGGGCTTGTGAATATAAAAGAGCTAAAACAAGAAAGCATTTTAGATGGTGTTAGTTATGATGAATTTAAGGAGCTCCAGAAAATTTCTAATATGTTGAGTGCTTGGAATCCCAATGCAACAGAACTTTCGATGCAGGCAGATGATTACCTACGTTTTCATGTAGGACATTCTATGGAAGACATGGATAATGCTTTTGGGACAGCTCAAAACGTTCCAAGCGAAGGATTGCAATCTAATAATTTAGCTGAAAATTCTTCTAGTAGCTTAGAAGTTACAGCTGACAATTTCTTAGATCGTATTTCTGACAAAGAAAGAGCTTTATTTGCTGACACAGAAGGAAAGAAGTTTCTTGCTTCTGTACAAATCGCAGCTGATAAAGTAAAAACAACAGATATCCAAGCAAAGCAATTTTATCAAGAAAATAGCGTTGGAATAAAGGTAGCTGATGATATCTATAACGAAGTAGGATTTTCAGAAAAGAATATATCAACAAGCATCATTACTTATTTGGAGAAAGGAAATTCTTTGACTAAAAATCAATTAACTGGATTGGCTAAGTTGATTGAGAATGTTCAGATTGTTGGAAATCAAAGAAAGATGGTCTAGAATAAAATAAATATTTAAAAATAAACAAATGTCTTTAAATGAAAGTATAAAAGTAGCTCAAATTGATTTAGTTAAGGAACTTGGAATTAATGAGCTTCCTCAGGATCAAAAAAAAGAAATGCTTGCTCAGATGAGTGAAATAATTCAGCAAAGAATAGTTTTAAAAATAGTAGACGAATTACCAGAGGATAAAAAAGAAGAATTTGCCAATATTATTAATGCCAGCAGTGAAAACCCAAGTATTATTGATGAATTTCTCCAAAAAAATCTTCCAAATGTCGAGGAATTAGTTTTAGGAGAGATAGGTAAATATAAGAAGGAAATGCTTGAATTTTTAGATAATCCAACAGATAAATATACTACGGAGGAAGAATAGAGGAATAATAACTTAGTAAGGAAAATAAATGTCACAACAAGAGCAAATTGCAAATCCAGAAATAAAAAACGATCCAGAGAGTTTTGTGGAAAAATTAAAGAGCGCTGATAAAAACAGTGATAATCCTGATTTGGAAAAGGTTCGAATGGAGGATTTTATCAAAAGAAACAAAGAAAAAGTTCAAAAGAGTGAGAATGCTCTTGAGAAAGTACATGAAAGATTAACTGATAAACCGCAGCCAAGCACAGCAAAAGAGGTTGCAAGTCAGAAAGAGGAAAAAGAAAAACAAAAGGATTATGTTAAATTTCAGGCCAAAGACATTTCTTCAATAGAAAACCCAGAGGATCAAATTATGAAAATTGTTGACTTGGCATCAAAAAAAGATCCTTATTTTGCGATTAAAGTAGCTAAACATATGGATAATAATTATATCTTAGATAGAGTCCACGATAATTTAATAGAGGATCAGGTCAGAGATGTACTTGTAAAGAAAGGACTGTTGGAAGAGATTAGATAGAGGCGGTTTCAAAATAAAATAAAAATAAATTTTAAATAAAAAATAATGGAAAGTTTGTTTTTTTGGTTAACTATTTTAAGTGGTTTTGCCATGCTGGTTTCTGGTTTGTGGTTATTGGCGCAAACTTATTTCATATTCAAAGCTCATTTAACTCAGTCTCTAAATCAAACACTTGATATTATTAGGGTTGTAAAATCTAAATCACAAGATGGTCAATCTACTGATACTAAAAGTGCTGGTGAAAAGGAGGAAATTGCAAAAATGGAGCAATTGTTAGCCTCCTTATCTGATTTGCCACAACATAAAGATTTGTTTCATAGAATAGTTTTTGGAGATCCACATATTACTTTTGAGATAGCAGTTCCTTCAAATGGTGAAAATATTGAATTCTATGTTTCAATGCCGAGAAGATTTAGAGAAGTGGTGGAGAAGCAAATTCATAGTTTTTTTCCTTCAGCGCATATTGAAAAAGTACCAGAGTATACAATTTTCAGACCAGATGGGGTGACTGTGGCAAGTAGATTAACTCTTAAGAAAGACGATTCTTTTCCGATTAGAACATATAAAAGTCTTGAATCAGATCCATTGCAAAATATTACGAATGCATTATCTAAGCTTGAAGATGAGCAAGAGGGTGCGTCTATTCAAATTATTATAAGAAGGTCTGGTAAGAAATTCAAAGAAAGAGGCATTAGAACTGCTCAAAATATGCAGCAAGGACAAAGACTTGGTGCGGCATCAACTTCTGGAGCAGGAAATCTTGCAAGAGGAATTGGAACGGAGATGGCAGGAGCTCTTATGAAAAAATCTGCCCAAGAGCAAGGGATTGATGCACGGCCCAAGAATCCTGTTATATTAACACCTGAAGAACAGGATGTTATAACAAGACTGGAAGCAAAGGCCAAAAGGGCTCACTTTGAGGTTAATGTGAGATTAGTTGCTTCTGCTTCAACCAAAGAGCGAGCCGAAATGATTCTAGGCTCAATTGAAAATGCTTTTGTTCAATTTGAAGATACTAATTTGAATAAGTTTATTGCTATTAGGAATAAACTTAAAAATGCACATAAAATTGCATACGATTATATTTTTAGAAATTTTTCAGATCGGCATAAAATGATTATGGACACAGAGGAGTTAGCAAGTATCTTTCATTTCCCAATTTCAACAACTGAAACACCAAAAATTAGTTGGTTAAAATCGAAAACATCACCACCACCAACCGATATACCAAAAGATGGGTTGACTGTTGGTTTTAGTGATTTTAGAGGCTCAAAGACAGAATTACGACTTTCCGATGATGATAGAAGAAGGCATCTTTATATCGTTGGTCAAACTGGTACAGGTAAATCTACATTCATAGAAGAAATGGCTAAGCAAGATACGCTTGAGAGTGGTATGTGTGTTATTGATCCACATGGGGATTTAATCGATCGCATCTTGGAGTGTATTCCTAAGGAAAGAGCAGAGGATGTAATTTATTTTGATCCTTCTGACACAGAAAGACCATTTTCATTGAATATCATGGAATATGACCTTAACCGACCAGAACAAAAGACTTTTGTGATTAATGAAACATTGGCTATATTTGATAAGTTATATGATCTTAAGTCGACAGGAGGTCCAATGTTTGAACAATATATGAGAAATGCAATGCTTTTGGTTATGGATAGTCCTGATCTTGGCTCAACTTTGATGGAGATCCCTAGAGTCTTTAGAGATATTGAATTTAGAAAACAAAAAATTAAACAGTGCAAAGACGCAACAGTGATTGATTTTTGGGAAAAAGAAGCAGAAAAAGCTGGGGGAGATGCTTCTTTGGAGAACATTGCACCGTATATCACTTCGAAATTAACAACGTTTATTTCAAATGACATAATGCGTCCAATTATTTCTCAACAAAAGAGTACTTTTGATTTTCGTGAAATTATGGACGGAGAGAAAATTTTATTGGTCAATCTTTCAAAGGGTAAGATAGGAGAAATTAACAGTCATTTATTAGGAATGATTATTGTTGGTAAGTTGCTTATGGCCGCACTTTCTAGGGTTGATATTGAAGAAAAGGACAGAAAAGATTTCTATTTGTATATAGATGAGTTCCAAAATTTTACAACAGATTCAATTTCTCAAATTTTGGCTGAGGCCAGAAAATATCGACTGGCTCTTATCATTGCACATCAATTTATTGGACAATTGTCAGATGAAATTTCTAAAGCAGTGTTTGGTAATGTAGGTTCTCTTTGTTCATTCAGGGTTGGTTCTGAGGATGCTGAATTTTTAGAAAAACAATTTGCTCCTGAATTTGATGCAAGTGATCTTATTAATATTGCTAATTATCAATGTTTTTCAAAGTTGTTAATGAACAATAAAACAACACCTGCTTTTGACATGAAAACATATCCTCCAACAGAAGGTAGTAAGGAGATGAGAGAGGCACTAAAGGAGCTATCTCGTTATAAATATGGTCGTGATAGAGAAATTGTGGAAGCAGAGATCAAGAAAAGAGCTGGACTTAAATAGTATTGTGAGATAAATAAAAAAAGACTACTTGTAGTCTTTTTTTATTTATCTTTGAGTTAGTAACTTTCTAATTTTAGATTTGAATTTGCTTCAAGTTTTTTCCAGTTTGCTTTGAGCGTTTTTAAAGATCCCTCTTCTTTTAATTTTTGGTATTTTACAAAAGCTGCCGCACCGATCATCGCAGCATTGTCACCACAGAGTTTAATTGTTGGATTGATGAAATTGATAGATGGATATTTTTTGCTAATTTCATTTTTTAAAGAATTTTGTAATGTCGAATTCGCCGAAACACCACCAGCCATTATGACTGTTTTGGGCTCAAGTTTCTCAGTAGCCTTGCTCATTTTTTTAGCCAGAACATCAACGGCTGCATTTTGGAATTCATAGCAAATTGCTATCTTATATAGCTCTAATATTTCTTTGCTTAAATTTTTCTGTTCTATTTTTCTGATAAAATATAGAACAGATGTTTTGAGTCCTGAGAAGGAAAAGTTGAAGTCTCCACTTGCTAGCATTGGTCTTGGAAACTTAATACAAGTCAATTCTTCTTTTAATTCAGAGTCTTTTAATGAGTTAATAGCGTCATCAAACTTAGCAGCATATTCAGAAACAATTGGTCCACCAGGATATCCAAGTTGAAGCATTTTTGCAACTTTATCAAAAGCTTCTCCTGCAGCATCATCTTGTGTTTGCCCAATTATTTCATAGTTCAAATGATCTTTCATTAAAATTATTTGAGTATGACCACCAGAAACAGTAAGCGCTAATACTGGAAATTTCATCTGAGAAATATCGTTGTTTATAATATTTGCATATAAATGACCCTCTACATGGTGTACTCCTAAAAGAGCTATGTTTTTAGTATAGGCAAGAGCCTTGGCTCCGTTTGTTCCGATAAGAAGAGCTGGGATTAGCCCAGGACCCTCTGTTACAGCGATAAGATCTATTTCGTTGATAGTTTGATTGCTTTTCTCAAGGGCTTCGCTAAGAACAGGAATTAGATTTTTTAGATGTTCTCTGGCAGCTAAGTTGGGAACAACTCCACCCCATTTTGTATGTATTGCTATTTGAGAGGAGACAACATTGGATAGTGTTTTTATTGCCCAATTTTTTTCATCGCAATCCATTATAGCAACGGAAGTATCGTCACAAGATGTTTCTATCGCTAAAATTTTCATATTAAAAATTGATCAATAATTAAAACCTAGTCTTAGTTTTTTTAGGATAGACAATTAATATAAATCCTAGCATTGTCATAAAAAAACACAATATTTGGCCTGTAGAAAAAAACAAAAAGATTGTCCCTAAATGAATATCTGGTTCTCTGAAAAATTCTATTAAAAATCGAATTGATCCATAAGCGATTAACCAAATGGAAAATAAGTTTCTCTTACCAAATTTCGTTTTATTAACGTAGATTAATAAAACAAAAAGTAATAGGCCTTCTCCAAATGCTTCGTATAGCTGAGAGGGATGTCTGTTTCCGATAATGCAGTCCCCAGCTCTTGGAAAGCACATACCTATTGGATTTTTGGTCATTCTTCCATAAAGCTCACCATTTGCAAAATTCCCAAGTCTTCCCCAGAAATATCCCAAAGGAATTGTAACAATTATAAAATTTGCCAGTTTTATGAAAGATAACTTTTCTTTTTTGCAAAATAATAATCCAGCAGCAACTATACCGATCAAGGCTCCGTGAAAAGACAAACCAGAGAAACCTGTGAATTTTCCATTTGTGAAAGGTGTGATTGAACTGAGGGGATTTTCTAGGAATTCTGGAAGATTATAAAAAAGTATAAATCCAAGCTTTGCACCTATAAAAAGTCCTATTAAACAAAAAACAAAAAGAAGTTCAATTTTGTCGAAAGGTTTTTTGTCTTTAAATAGTTTGATTGCAAATTCTTTGTTTTTTTCTACTTTGTTTTTGAGAAGTAAATAAATAGTTGCGAAAGCCAGTATATAAGAAATTGAATACCAGAGTATTTTGAAGTTTCCAATTTGGAATATAACAGGATTGATTTGTTGAGGAATATTTTCCCAACTCATGGGATTTTATTACTTTTTAGGCACTTTGAAGTATAGCTTAAAAAAGAGACACTTTCAATTTTCCAAAACAAAAAACTTCTTATTTTCATAGCTTTGATATTTTGCTATTGCATTGTATAATATAGCTATGTTTGTGTTTTGAAAAATAAAAGAAAATGGATTTAATAAAAAAACTGAATAAAATATTTTTTGGAGTCATTGTGATATCAATTTGTTTTGCAAGTGGAGTTTTTTGTCTTTCAAGTAATGACAATAATAAATTAAGTGAAACCAAATTAGCTATTAGTAATAGAAATGTTCTTGAATACAAAAAAGCTCTATCAGGAAATATCAAGTTAGGAATGATTAATGGAGTTGATATAACAGAGCAAGATGTAGAAGTGGAAGAACCAATTGAATCAGTTGAAAAGAAAAAAGAAGGAAAAGAGTCTTTGAAAGATGTTGAAAATGATGAAACAAATTCAATTACTTTTATTGGAGGAGAATTGGAATCTTCAGACGATCAATCCAAAGAAATTGAATCAACCTTAATTGAAGTTGCAAACAAGAATCCTGGTGTTGCTATTTTTACAGGCAATTTGATAAAATTTGAAAAACATGAAGACAATGCTGTGGACAGAATTTTAAATATCAAAAAAACTCTTTCAAATAGTTTCGGTGATAAATTTAATATTTCATTTGGAGAGAGTGATATTGCTTGTGGTGATGTTTGTGTGAATGGATGGGGAGAAGTTTTGTTTGGTGAGAAAATAAAAACAAGAGATCTATTGTTTGCACATTCTTTTAAATATCAAGGGAAGAGAATTCTGTTACTAGAGCCAGAGTTTTTTTCTGATGAATCTAGCGTTAAGTTGAATTGGCTAGAGAAAGAATTAAAGCAAAGTGATGGTGTAGATACAATAGTAGTGTCACATGACTCAGTGCCAGATTTCGGAGATAATTTCTTTGATGCAAAAGAAAAAGATCAAGTTGAAGCCCAAAAATTATTTGAACAATATAAAGTAAAGGTGGTTGTTTCTGGAGATAAAGATGAATTTTTTTATGGAGAAAAAAACGGTGTAATCTATGCTTCTTCGATAGATTTCAAAAAAGGGATGATGGATAAAGAAGCGGATCTTCTTTTTCTAAAGCTCAAATTTACTGAAAAAGAAATGAGCCTTGTTACGTATAATAAGAAGCAGGAGGTCATTGATGAGTTCAAAATAAAATAAAATAAAATAGAGAATGTTTGATTTCTTTTTAGATATAGGTGTCCCAAAGCAATATGTTGGAGACGTTTGGGTGCTGATTGCATTGATAGTTGCCAGTTTGTTTTTAGTTATTTTGTTTAAGAAGCAGAATTTAGGGTCTTTAATTGCTTCTGTTTATTGTGCTTATGCTATCGAGACAAAGATTTTTTTTGATTGGTTCAGTGGTTCAACAATGCGTTTTGGGGTGCTGATTATTCTATTATTACTTTTATTTTTTGTCTTTAAAAAGTTTTTTGGTGAGGTTGCTAGTGGGAGTAATATGATATCGGAATGGATCAAGATTTCCTTGGTATCTATTACTATTGTTGGTTTTGTTACAAGCATTGTAATGGATTGGTATTCAAGAGCTGTTTTGGGTGGATTTTTTTCTGCTTTTTCAATGAGTATTTTTCGCTCAGATGAAGCTCAACTGGTGTGGATGTTGGCACCAATCGGTGTAATTTATATAGTGAATTTATAAGAAAATAAAATGGATTTAATTCTTTGCAACATTCTGCTAGTTTTGCTAAAATTGTTGTGTTGCTTTTAAAATGTAAAATTTGGATCTAGAAATATATGCGTAAACAAAAAAAGGGGTTTAGAAAAACAAAGAAAGTTTTCTTGTTAGTGATTGTAGTATTGTTGATTAGTGTGGGTGTATTTGCTTATAGATGGAAAAATGGAGATGTCAATAAGACTTCGGTTATTGTTAATACAATTTCTACTTTTGAAAAAATAATACAGTTTTTGCCAATTGAACAAGATACAAAAAAGGAAGTTGAAACAATAGATAAATTAGTAAAAGCCGTTTTTGAAAAAGATGGTGTTGAAAGAAGATATTTTTTGATGTTGCAAAACAACATGGAACTTAGACCAGGTGGAGGTTTTTTGGGGCAGTATGCTGTTGTGAAAGTCAAAGATGGTGAATTAACTAGTCTTTTTATTGAGGATGCAAATTTGTTAGATCAGCGTATATCTGCAAAGGTTAGACCACCATATCCTTTCACTAAAATGATGCAAATAAAAAAATGGAAATTTAGAGACTCGAATTTTTCTGCAGATTTTCCAACCAATATTGAAAAAGCAGAATACTTTTATAGACTATCTGGTGGTAATAGTAAATTTGATGGTGTGATTTCTGTAAATGCTTCTATCTTGAATAATGCTTTGGAAATAACTGGTCCAATCAATCTTGGTGGTTATGGAACGTATACAAGCGAAGATGCGGTTTTGAAATTAGAGGAGTTTGTAGAAAAGAAATACCTCTTTGATGAAACATTGGATACGCAGAATAGAAAATCTGTTATGAAAAAATTAGCACCTGTTGTTGCGGATAAACTTCTTCAACCAGAGAACTTCAAAAAGACAGTTGATCTTGCTTTGAATGAATTGAGGAATAAAAATGTTATGATTAATTTTGAAGATCAATCTATTCAACAAATGATTCGAGAAGTTAAATGGGGAGGTGTTGTGGATACAACTTGGGACGGAGATTATTTGATGTTGGTTGATGCTAATTTGGGTGCGCTGAAATCAGATTATTATATGAAACGTGATGTTGATTATGATGTTGATTTGACATTGGAAAAACCTACTGCTACTTTGAGATATACGTATACTCACACAGCTAAATTTGGTGATTGGAGAACGAGCGACTATCATTCATATCTAAGAATGTATGTTCCAAAAGGTTCAAATCTTCTTGAAAGACACATGGTCAGCTATCCAAATATCCAAGAAGAGTTTGGCAAGACATATTTTGGTTTCATAGTGCATACTTTGATTAATCGTCAAACAAAGGCAGTGATAAAATATGAACTACCTGAAACGGTTAATAAAGATGACTACAAGCTTTATATTCAAAAACAATCAGGAGTTGGAAATGTTCCAGTGAAAGTTCATGTTAAATCTGCTAATGGTGAATATAATCAGGAATTAGTTTTGAAAAAGGATGTCAAACTTATCTTCAACAAATAGTGCCAAGCTATCGAATTTTGAAAAAAAGGTTTATTTAAGTTTGACTAAAGTTCAAAGAGGAAAAGTTGTGACATATGCAACGTTGGCTGGTTTTCCTGGTGCAGCAAGAGCGATTGGCAACGCCATGAATAAGAATCCTTTTGCTCCAACATTGCTTTGTCATAGAGTCGTTAAGAATGATGGAAGTTTGGGTGGATTTGCTCACAGAACAAGGAGGAAGATGGAGCTTTTGAGAAGCGGAAAAGTTTTTGTTGAAAATGAGAAGATTGCTGATTTTGAGAAAATAAAACTGAAGTAAGGGATATCTTACATAAAAACACCTCAAGCAAAGGAGGTGTTTTTATATTGACAAAAAGAGTAAAAAGTGATATAATTAAAAATCATAAAACTATGATAATGTACTTTATATTACTTTCAGAACAATCAGAAAAAGGGGAATCAGCATGAATAAAGCTAAAGGATTAGTTAGAATCTTAGTAAGAGTGATTGTAGGAATCGGATTGGTTTCATTGGTGTTTATTCTTGTCGGGGGCATTGTTGAATGTCCAGCCACATTAGTGCAGTTGATTTTGGTGTTGGCTGTTGCGATTTGGCTTTTGACGAACTTTTTCAAGCAATTGATTCCCAAAGCAATCTTCTTGGGTTTCAACAAAAACAGAAAAAGTTTGTGGAAAAAGTTTTGGAAGTATATTTTCTAGTCTTAACATGGACAATTACAGGGTTATCTCATAGCGAGTATAATCCTGTTTTTTTGTATAAAAAAATGAGAGTGTTAAAATGATGTTAAGTGTGAATAATTTTTTAATGTTCTTGTGTTGTTATGAATAAGGTGATTTTAAGCGTGGTTGTTTTTTTGTTTTTGTTTATATCACCAACCAGTGTTTCGGCGAGAGCTTGGTGAGCTGAAGGCTATCGGTCTTCGGAATGGGTTGTGTCAAATGGAGGTGCTATTTTATATTATGATTGTTTAAATAGGAAAGAGATGTTGTTATTAATCTTTATACGGCAAAGGGAGCGGTTATTGAGAATGAGAGGGGTAAGAGCGGTATATTTGACGATGCTTTGGCGGGGCACTCTTATTATTTAAAAGCAAAGGATAGGAAAGAGAAATTTAAAACAAAAGTTTTTACTTTGAAAAATGGAAGTACAAATTATGCTACCTTAGATTTCAAAAAGGAAAAGGCGAGTTTTAGTTTCGGTGGTGCCACTGGTGTTTTGGGTTTGCAAAAATCTGTACCAAAAAAAGTTGTCATAAAAAAAGAAGAGGTTATAAAGGAGCCTTTTGAGAGTATTCAGGAAAGGCAAGAGATTGGTGAAATCGAAGGGTCTGACATAGAGGAGTCTATTTCAGATGAATCTGTGATTTTGAAAAATAAAATGAGTGAGATCCCCAAGTACAAATCAAAATTCTCAACTAAAAAGAGTTCTTTGAAGAAGAATAAAGTAGGGTCGATTTTTAGTATGAGTGTAATCGGTATGATATTTATTTTGGGAGGAAGTTTATTCTTTGTTGCTGATTAGGACAAAAAATAAGCGTAGGGGTTTAAGCTTTTGATGTTACTCAAATAGAGTCATCTTTAGAGGTATCTACAGATGACTCTAAAAAATTTAGATTTTTTAGTAGAGCACATTTCAATTCATTCTTTTCCTGTCACTTAAATACGAAAACACCTAGTTTATAGACCAGGTGTTTTTTTGAAGTTTATTCGAAGTGAATTTATCACAAACCTTTTTCGAAAAATTATTTTTCTTCTAAATCAACTCAATTGTTTCAATAATTTCATCAAACAAATTGAACCATTCTTGTGCTTTAGGAGAACCTTCATTGTTTTGTAATTTTTTGTAGAAATTTGTTTGTTTATTGAAATCCCAGATTTTTTCGTTTCCACAATTGTCTTCGTCCATCTTGAAATAATTATTCATTTCATTGATGATGTTTATTCGTGGACCATTTAACGTGAGTGTTATCTGGTAATCATTTTGATAGAAAACAAGTTTTCTCTCAAATGTAACATCACAAACTTCAAAACGTGATAATACAAGTGATTCTTGAGCGTTTAGTTTTCCAAGAGATTTAACTTTTTGGGAAGCTTCGAGTGATTGATCAAGGTCTTCTCCAAATTCTCCCTTCTCTAATGCTGCAATATTCTTTCTAGCAATATCAATGTCAAATCCCGGTCTGTCAATTTCAGAAAGTTTTTCAACTTGCATTGTGAGATGCATCACATTCGGATTATTTTTTGTTGTATCTTGTGTTAGGGCAATATTCTGAGGAAAGTTTAAAGAAACGCCTGCATCTTTGTCTTCAAAGAATTGTCTCTCGGCAACTTCTTGATCTGCATATTGTCTTTCCATTTCTTTGATTGTTTCATCATCATAGGCCTTTGCTCTTCCACTTGCATTGAACTCTGCTTCTTCTGGTGTGATGCTATCAAGATTCTCTTTTTCAACTTTTTCCACAAGAGCTTGGGGGTTTTCTTTTTTTGTTTCAACAGCTCCTCCTTCTGAACAACCGGAAACAAAAAACATCATCAAACACAAACCAAGAACTTTTGCATTAACTTTTCGATTCATTCTTTCATTTTAATTTTTAAAAACATTGTTTCCATTGTAACACAGGAAGCAATGAGTTCATAAAAGGGTTTCTAATATCCTTTGCTAAAATTCCACGCTGATCTGAGTCTGTATGTTTTTCTTTGACTTGCCAATGTTGATGGTCTGATTTTTCATTCTAAGATATGAGGAAGGTGAAAAACGTGCATACTATCTTGTACTTGTGTTTTGGTTGAAAGTGACCCTTTCGTGTCCAGGGTAGCACTGAATACTATCTCATCCATTGGCATTCGCTAAGAATATTTTCTGCTGAAAAATATTCTACCTCATTGCTACCAGTTTGGATCCCTCCTTCCCCATAATAAAAAGCATCCTAATGGATGCTTTTTATTATCGTAGTTGGGGCTGTGGGACGAAGTTCGAACTTTCTTAATGTCTATATCGAAACAATAAAGGTAATACTATTTTATTTTCAAAGTTTTTATAAGATCAACAAAGTCTTTTTCATATTGTGAGCTTCCTCTTGATTGTTTTTGTATGACTAACATATCTTTTTTATTTTCAAGACGGATAAAATAAGTCTTTCCACCACTACGACCTTTAGTCGAAACTTCATTTCCGCATTCATCTCTATCCATTGAAAAAGTTACAACGTCAGTAATAAGGCCGCTGACCATCTCCGTACTTCTTTTCCACTGATCACCCTCTCTGTTTAATTTGTATATGCCATTTTGAAAATTTGGAAGCTTATCAACGTCTTCATGTATGTAAAAATCAATTTGTGGCCCATAGGCATCAATGTAATTTATTTGATCACCAGCCGATACTGAAGCATTGGGAAAGGGGCGATCCTTTCTTTCATAACGAATCTCTATTTCATTAGCGGGCATCTGCTCTAGCATATATGGAGACAAATCAGCATAGTCAGGTATATTATCCACTTTGTTTATATTTTTATTATAATCGGTTCCCAAAAAATCTTTCATTTCTTCTATAGAGAGTTCCTTCTCCCCTGAATGTCTTGTTTCTGACAACCAGTCAATTGGGATTTGAAAGGAAAAATTTATAATTCCATTCGCTACGCTAATTTTTTTGTAAGCAGTTGGCTCTATCCAATCGACCTCCTGTTTTATTTTTGATGCACAGTTTATTTTTGGTCGAGTTTGTTCACCGATATTATTAACATTTGATTGATTGTTTCGCTGAACTTGTGCGTGGTCGTCTTCAATAGCTGATTGATAATTTTGGGGAGTCGCGGGAACGTTAGTCTTTTTTATATTGATGAGATGGAGAGAAAGGTAAACTGCTAAAGATGAAAAGGCTATAGCTATGAACACAATAGAAACCACTAATCGTATGTTAATCTTCTGTTGCATGAGGTTTTTTAAATATAAGTATATACCGCTATTATAGCAAACTTAGTAAATTACTTAAAGAACATTAGCTGGTCTAACAAAAAACACTCTCGCAAAAGAGTGTTTTAATATATGTGTTGGGGTTATGGGAGGAAGTTCGAACTTTCTTGATAACAGATTTATCCTAATTCTTTCCTTAATCTTTTTTTCTTGTTCGCTACGAGTTAAATTCTAGCCTGCAGTCAAGGGAATGCAATGGACTTGACGGCACTAAGGCTAGAATTTGATATAAAAGTTTTAAGGAAAAGGATTATGAACCTAGTTTGATGAGGAGTCCTGTTTCTTTTTAGAACTAGAATTAATATTGAATATTGCTTGAACAATTTCAAAAATGGCAAAAAGGCCGAGTGTAAAAAAATTCAACAGAAAGAACGTGTTTATGTAATACCATTTATTATTAATTACAGAAGAAGTATCTTTGTTTATATCTGGTCTTACTATAAGAAAAATAATTGAAACTATAAACAGAGCAAAAAGAAAATAAGAATTCTCTTTAATCTCCTTTTTGGTTTTTGAAAAATCATATGATTTGCCTGGAATATTCTCAATAGACATTAATTGTCCGATAAGAAATATAATCGAAGCAAAGTTGAAACCAACAAGAGTAGCAAATGTTTCAATAAAACCATTTTTACAAAAATCATTTAAAAAATTTCCAGGTATATAAAAATCAGCAACAATTATTAGTGTTGCGAGTATGATTGATGAAAATATAATCCCCATTATCCTCATTTTATTATAGACTTGATAACTGAAAGAATTAACTCCTTATCATTAGATTCTAGATTCATTTCCGTAATTTCCTCAAATTCTTTCTGTACAATATTCTTTTTACTATTTATTTTTGTTTTCTTTCCCTTTAGTTTAAATTCATATTCTCCTCCACCTCTTGTTAAATATTCTGCACTTTGTTTTATAAATTCGTCTTGATCTGAAATTTTTACGCCACCATTGGGATTTTCTAAGTCAATAGACATCTTTGTAGCAGCATAGTTATTGGAACTTTCTTTCAAATCGTCTTCTAATGAATTTTTTAAATTGAATAAATTTGGAGCGTTAAACCTTAATGATACTTTTTCAATCTCTCCCTTATTCCTTTTGACTATATTCCAGAAATCTTCTTTTTTAGTTTTAGGATTTATGGAAACAGCAAAATCATAATTAAATAATTTTGTATTTATCTCTTCAGAAAATTTCCTCAGCAAACTCTGAGGATTACTGAAAACACTCGAATTTACTTGAAAAATAACATTTTGCCCCACACCATTATTTGGATTGAAGTTAAATACGACAAAACAATATGGCCAATTTTCTTCTTCTGTTTTTTCAAATTCTTTTTCTGGTGGAAGATTGCGCTTTAATAAAGACTTTCTTCCGATCTTGCCTAATATGCAATTTTCTTTTTCAAAACAAGAGACTGGGACAAAAGCAAATTCTGTCCCTTGATAGACGTACCCAATTTTTTCTTTTAGTATTTCTTTTAATATTTCATTTTTGTCTCTTTTATCCTCGAATAAAGATTTTTGACCAAGAGAGTTTATGAAATATGTGTAATATTGAAATTTCATCTTAAATTAATAGTAACATGTTAGGGTCTTGCCCAGTTTAGCTTAAAATTAAAGGGGCTTATTTCTTAACTCTTTTAATAATAACATATAGATATCTTGTCGTCGATTATTAAATCTCCATTGAGATTCTTTTAGAAAGATTGGAAATCTTTCTTTTTTTATTCCATTAAATTTTGCCAATCTTCTTTTAGTATAACTCCAGAAACTTTCTATCCCATTAACATGATTCTTCCCTCTGGCAAATTCACCTTTGGAATGATAGTTCCTGTAATGTTTATAGCCATTTAGAATAAGACCATCGTATGATTCCCATCCATCTGTATAAATAGTACTTCCTTCTAGTATTTTTTGCTTAATAATAGGCATTAATTGCTCCTTAGAACAATTTTTTACAATTTTAACATAAACCTTACTGTCTCTATTTAAAAGACCAAATACTGGAATTTTATGACCAGCGCCCCTTCCTCGTTTCCCTCT